>NZ_JBIPDG010000001.1:0-1094822 GCF_044006275.1 Providencia sp. 2024EL-00732
GGTTTTAATTCCTTTTGCGAACTCAGCCGCAAGTGCTTTAAGTTTTTTCTCGTCCATAATCTGCCTACTTTTTAGTTGGAGTTAACATATCAAAAGTAGGCAAATACACAATTTAAATTACAGTCTCAACACCCAACACCCAACACCCAACACCCAACACCCAACACCCAACACCTAACACTGGGAATCAAATACTTGACCTCATAGCTTTCGCTCATTGAAAAATGGAAAAAGAAATCAATCGGTCTAGATGGGATTATAAATGTAGATGTAGGCTTAAACACGACAAGTATTGATAAGTATTGAAATAAATTGCGAGGCGCTTCCCACTTTAATGAATACTGTATTTTTCCTGAATAACTTATTACGAAGCGCGACTCAAAACCTATCTTAACTACTTATTGAATAAATAGTTAAGTTTTAGATTGGGCTCTAGATTATGGGTAAAAGGAGCCAAATATGAAAGGACAGGGAGGGGGGAAGAACTGGGCTATTAATCACACTATTCATTATTGGCTAGGTAAATATAAAAAATCACTATCATTATCATTGGCAGCATTAGCGGTAATTACTGGGGTATTACCTTTATTATTTATTCCTGAACTTATAAGTTTAAACGTTACAATTACTTGTATTTTTATCATTACTTTATTTTTAATCTTTTATATGACTAATAAGGTGGGGAAGTTTATCTCATTGGTTATCATATCGTTTATTTGGGGAAACTGGCATTATATTGATATTAAAAACAAAATGTATTTTCTATCTGAGAAAAACCACAAAATTGACCTTACCGTTATAAGTATTCCGTTAGCAGGAAAAGAATATAAGCATAAGGTACGTATTGATAGAATAAACTCTAAAATTATTTTTCCTCCATTATATGCTTTATGGAAGACTAAGGCGCCATTATGCGCGGGGCAGTCATGGCAAATTGTAGGAAAGCTTAAGCCTTTACATAGTTCTTTAAATGAAGGGGGTTTTAATCAACAGCGTTATCTATTAGCAAAAAGGCAAATTGGTTTACTGAAGAGTCAGCAACAAAAAATATTAGACTCTCAATGTTCTATTAGACAAAAGCTTATTAACTATTATTCACAGCAAATATCACCATTAAATAATGCAGGTGTTATTTATGCGCTTATGTTTGGGGAAAGGGGGCTATTGACCCCACAGCATTCTCTACTATTACAGAATACAGGGTTAACTCATTTAATTGCGATATCTGGTTTACATATAGGTTTAGCCTATTTATTTGGTTATTTGATTGTAAGGGGGATTCAATATTTATTACCTATATCATTTTTAAATGAAAGTATCCCAATATTGTCGGGGGTATGTTTGGCTGTTCTTTATGCTTGGGTTTCTGATTTTGCAATCCCTGCAACTCGGGCATTTTTTGCTTTATTGTTATGGGTTTATATTCGAAAAAAAACATCTCATTATTTTTCTTGGCAATGGGCGTTATGGAGCATTGCAGGTATCTTAGTATTAGACCCGTTATCAATTTTATCAGATAGTTTTTGGCTATCGAGCTTTGCGGTTTTAGCCATACTCTATTGGTCCAGTGTTTTACCTTTATCTCCTCATCTTGCGCAACAAAAAGTAATAGGGAAAATTATTATATTAACTCATTTACAGATAGGTTTACTTATTCTACTTATTCCCATGCAACTTATAATGTTTAATGGCATTAATCTAATGAGTTTTTTTGCAAATCTTTGGTTTGTTCCTATTATTTCTTGGTTAGTAGTTCCTGCTATATTTGTCTTATTTTTACTACCAATTCCTGAGATACAAAATGTTATTTTACTTGCTATTGATCAGGTAATTGAATGGGGGGTGAAGCCAATTCCATTCTTCAGCCGCTTTTGGTTTGAATTACGTCATGTGCCTTATTATGCTTTGGTAAGCTGTTGGCTTATTGCTTTAGTGATCCTTTACCGGTGGTACAAAAATTACTTAGGGCTATGCGGCTGTGTCCTCATATTAATACTAACTGAAAGAGGGAATAGTAAATCACCAAAAAAGGATTGGAGCTTAACTGTACTCGATATTGGCCACGGTTTAGCAGTCGTTATAGAACAAAATAATCTAGCATTCTTATATGATACAGGAAATATATGGAAAGGGAGCAGCAGTGCAAAAAAGCAGGTTATCCCCTTTCTTAAACATCATAATATTACACCGTTAACTGTTATTCTCAGTCATAATCATCTGGATCATACTGGGGGCGTTAAAGATTTAAGTCAGCAATACCCGTGGATAAGCATACGTAGTAGTTTTGGTAATTACTCTAATGAATATAATAAGTTAAAGAAAAGACAGCGTATTCAGCATCTTCCTTGCTTCAAAGGGCAAAAGTGGCAATGGGGGATTTTAACATTTGAAGTGTTGTGGCCTGAAAAATCATCAAAAATATCGCATAACAATGATTCTTGTGTTATTCAATTAACTGATGGGTACCATAAAATCTTATTGACGGGAGATTTAGAAAAACAAGGTGAAAGATCAATTGTTGAAATGTATAAATCAAGACTTCATTCTAACATTTTATTTGCGCCTCACCATGGAAGTAGCACATCCTCAACCGCCTTATTGTTAAGGAATGTTAAACCATCATTGGCATTAGTTTCTTCTGCAAGGTACAGTGCGTGGAAAATTCCATCACAAAAAGTCTATTCTAGGTATAAAAGTAGTGGCGTTAAATGGTTAAACACAGCAGAGAATGGTCAGATAACTTTATGGTTTAAAAAAGAAAATATTAAAATTTTACGTTATCGCTATGAAATTCAACCCCGTTGGTATCATCTGTGGTTTGGCTTGCCGCTATTTCCCGAGTAGAATAGTGCGCTTACATTAAGTCTGGTAATTAAAAGTATGAATGATAAAGACCTTTCGACAAAACAAACTTTTCGCCGCTTGTGGCCAATTATTGCGCCTTTTAAAGCGGGTTTAATTGTAGCAGCAATAGCACTTATCATTAACGCCGCAGGTGATGCGTTTATGATTTCTTTGTTAAAACCCTTGTTAGATGAAGGCTTCGATAAAGCCGACAACGATGTTTTAAAATGGCTTCCGCTTGCGGTGTTAGGTCTTATGGTCGTTCGTGGTAGTTCTAGCTTTGTTTCAACCTATTGTGTTTCATGGGTCGCGGGCAAAGTCGTTATGAATATGCGCCGTAAATTGTTTGGTCATATGATGGGAATGCCTGTTAGCTTTTTTGACCAGCAGTCAACAGGGACATTATTATCGAGAATTACTTATGACTCAGAGCAGGTTGCTTCCTCTTCCTCAGGTGCATTAATTACTATTATACGTGAAAGCGCCTATATTATCGGGTTGTTTGCCATGATGTTTTATTACAGCTGGCAACTATCTCTGATATTAATTGTTATTGCCCCAGTTGTTTCTGTGACTATTCGCATTGTCTCTAAACGTTTTCGTAAAATCAGTAAAAATATGCAAACGGGGATGGGGCATGTTACTGCTAGCGCAGAGCAAATGTTAAAAGGGCATAAAGAAGTTTTAATTTTTGGTGGGCAGAAAGTTGAAACTGAGCGTTTTAACAAGGTAAGCAATAACATGCGTCGCCAAAATATGAAAATGGTAACCGCATCAGCAATTTCAGACCCGATTGTTCAACTTATTGCTTCATTCGCATTGGCATTTGTATTGTACGCTGCGAGCTTTCCCGAAATTCGCGATGAATTAACATCAGGTACCATTGCCGTTGTATTTTCATCTATGTTTGCATTAATGCGGCCTTTAAAATCCCTCACTAATGTTAACTCTCAATTTCAGCGCGGTATGGCTGCTTGCCAAACCTTGTTTGCTATCTTAGATACTGAACAAGAAAAAGATAATGGGACGAAAGTATTAAAAGAGGTAAAAGGTGACATCAAATTTGAACATGTTACTTTTACCTATGAAACCAAAGAGCATCCTGCGTTAGACGATATTTCATTTACGTTACCTGCGGGGAAATCAGTTGCTCTGGTCGGGCGTTCAGGTTCAGGTAAGTCTACAATTGCTAATTTAATTACGCGTTTTTATGACATTGATGAAGGAACGATCCAGATAGATGGTCATGACATTCGCGAATACACCTTAGCTTCGTTACGGAACCAAGTTGCTTTAGTTTCACAGCATGTTTACTTATTTAACGATACGATAGCCAATAATATTGCCTATGCAACAGATGGCAACTACAGCCGTGAGCAAATTGAAAAAGCAGCAGAGATGGCTTACGCAATGGACTTTATTGCCAAGCTTGATAAAGGCTTAGATACGGTTATCGGTGAAAATGGGGTCATGCTTTCAGGTGGTCAGCGCCAGCGGATAGCGATAGCTCGCGCATTGTTACGTGATGCCCCAATCCTTATTCTTGATGAAGCAACCTCTGCTTTAGATACTGAGTCTGAACGTGCAATTCAAGCTGCACTTGATGAACTACAAAAGAATAGGACATCTTTAGTGATTGCTCATAGGTTATCAACGATAGAGAACGCCGATGAAATCTTAGTGGTACAAGATGGCAAGATTATTGAGCGTGGTAATCATGCATCTTTATTAGCGCAAGATGGCGCGTATTCTCAATTACATAGAATCCAATTTAAACAATGATAGAGCGTATTTGGTCTGGCAAATCTTGGCTATATATTTTGTTATTGCCGTTATCTTTCCTTTATGGGCTGATAACAGTAATTCGGCATATGGCATATAAAGTTGGGCTATTTCGTTCATGGAAAGCACCGGTTCCGGTGGTCGTAGTTGGGAACCTAACTGCGGGTGGAAATGGTAAAACGCCCGTAGTCATTTGGTTAGTTGAATCATTAACTAATGCAGGTTATCGGGTGGGGGTCGTTTCTAGGGGCTATGGCGGTAAGTCAGAGAATTACCCATTAGTACTTAATGAGGCGACTACCACACAAGTTGCAGGGGATGAACCTGTATTGATATTTCATCGCACAAAGGCGCCTGTTGCTGTAGCCCCTAAGCGTAGCGATGCAGTTAAAGCCCTGCTTCAGGCATACGAATTAGATGTCATCATCACCGATGACGGGCTACAACACTACGCACTGCAACGTGACTATGAGATAGTCGTTATTGATGGGCAACGTCGTTTTGGTAATGGCTGGTGGCTTCCTGCTGGGCCTATGCGTGAAAGAATTGGGCGTTTAAAAACTGTTAATGCATCTATAGTTAATGGTGGTAATCCCCAAGGAAATGAAGTGCTAATGACCCTAGAGGGGGATAGCGCAATTAACCTTGTGAGCTTAAAAAAACAACCCGTTACGGAGCTAGAGTCGGTAGTGGCAATGGCAGGAATTGGTCACCCCACACGTTTTTTTAATTCTTTACAGGGTAAAGGGGTTGTATTAGAGGGAAGCCAAGCTTTTGCCGATCACCAATCGTATGAAAAACAACAGTTAATGTCTTTAGTTAAACCCCATCAGTCTTTATTAATGACGGAGAAAGATGCAGTAAAATGCCGCGAATTTGCTCAACCTAACTGGTGGTTCCTTCCTGTTCAAGCTCAGCTCCAACATCGTGGTGCAGATAAAATTTTAAGCGAAATAAAAAAACTTATCACAAATAACAAAAAAACTTGCCACTAACGTTTCACTATGATAATAATATCGCCAATGTGATATAGATCTACTTATTATGTATCTAGATGCAATACATTAATAATTGGATTTTATACTAGCTTGAATTTCACGCCGCGTTCTTTAGTTAGTCTTCATATCCTCGCACAATCTACATTATTGGGTCGTTACTTCTAAGTTTTGTCATCATAATGTCAAATTAGGCTGTTAACTTCACAGTGGATGAGTGATATCTGAAATCTATATTTACGGGCGTTATAGTAAATGCACAATTATTTATGTGCATAAATTGGTAAAAGTGTATTTACTCTTTGATGTATTAATAGATCGGCAATTTATAAATGGGACGCAAGAAAGAGTAATGATACAAAGATAAAAAAAATATTGTTCTCAGAACAAAAGGAGTTTTAATATGAATTTTCAATTACATATGGGTCGAGTTAAATGGTTTGACGCAAAAGAAGGTTACGGTTTTATTTCACCATTCAATGGTGGAGATGATGTATTTGTGACAACAAAATCAATCGCTAATAAAAAAATCAAATCATTATTTGAAGGTCAAAACGTTGAGTTCTCTGTTACTCGTAATTCGGATGGCATAACGGCAGCAGACGTTATTGCTTACTAGAAGTAATTACTAAACAATTAACAGAACAAATTCTCCTGCTTTTATCCTCTCATCTCACGCAGGAGATCTTATTCAGAAAGATTAAAGTTAACGGTGATATCTGCATGTGATATCCTGACTCCAAGTGAGTTAAAATCCATTCGGGAGAAAACATGGATCACCGTTTACTTGAAATCATTGCCTGCCCTATATGTCATGGCAAATTAAGCTATAACAAAGAAAACCTCGAGCTTATCTGCAAGTTTGATCACTTAGCCTATCCAATTCGTGATGGCATCCCTGTATTACTCGAAAATGAAGCACGCCAAGTCTCATTAGATGAAGGAAAATAATCGCCATGTTTACGGTTATTATTCCTGCTCGTTATGCATCGACCCGTTTGCCGGGTAAACCTTTAGCTGATATTCATGGCAAGCCAATGGTCGTTAGGGTGATGGAACAAGCGATTAAATCAGGGGCTAGTCGAGTCATTGTGGCGACAGATCATCCTGATGTGGCTAAAGCTGTGATTGAAGCTGGGGGTGAGGCTTGTATGACCAACCCCGAGCACCAGTCTGGCACTGAGCGGTTAGCAGAAGTTATCGATACTTACGGCTTTTCTGATGATGAAATTATTGTGAATGTGCAAGGGGATGAGCCTTTAATTCCACCTGAAATTATTAGCCAAGTAGCAAATAATCTTAAGGGAAGTCAAGCTGGAATGGGTACGCTGGCCGTGCCTATTCGTGATGCTCATGAGGCGTTTAACCCCAATGCAGTGAAAGTGGTTACTGATCAAGGTGGCTATGCGTTGTACTTTTCTCGTGCAACTATTCCTTGGGACAGAGACGGTTTTGCTAAAAGTCATGATGTCATTGGTGACACGTTTTTACGTCATATTGGTATTTACGCCTATCGCGCTGGGTTTATCCGCCGTTATGTTAGTTGGGAAGCTAGTCCATTAGAAAAAATCGAGATGCTTGAGCAGCTTCGGGTGCTTTGGTATGGTGAGAAAATTCATGTGGATGTAGCTAAAACAACACCAGGGGCGGGTGTTGATACCCAAGCAGATCTTGATGCTGTCAGAAAGCAATTTCTATTGTAATTAAAATATTATTCAGTAAGCCCAAGAGGTAGCATCTTGTTTGTTCTCTTGGTATTCAACAAAAGGTGCAATCTGTATAGGTTACACCTTTTTGTTTTCATTCGGCGACGGTTGCTTCTGGAGTTGGCAACGAGGAGTCTATTGATTGTGTATTATCAGGCTTTAGGTGCCACCAAATCGTCCCAAGAAATTCATACCACGCTCGTTCACTGTGACCGAAGTAATATGCTGAAGGGATGTATTTCTCCCATGGGTTAATGCCGCTAGTAATAACAAGTTGATTTGCGGGAGCAGGGAATGGTTGCATGCCTCTGTCTGTAAACATGGTTATCGCCCGAGGCAAATGGTTGGCTGAAGTGACTAATAAGAAAGGCGATTTCCCAATAATTTTCTCAACCTCAAAGGCTTCTTCTTGGGTATCTTTAGGCTCTGTAAGAGGGATTGTATCTTGTGCGGGTACACCTAAAGACTGAGCTACTTGTGCCGCAACTTCTGCACTGCTTATGGTGCTGCTCGCTTTCCCTCCAGTAAAGATAAGCTTACTGCCTGGGTGTTTTAAATATAATCGGACGCCTTCAGTTACTCTTGGTAGGCTGTTATTCAATAAGTTAGAGCTTGGGCTCCAATCTGGGTTGTAAGTAAACCCACCTCCTAATACCACGATATACTGTATATTTTGCGGTGGTGTTTCAGTGATCAATTCATATCGCTTATTATATTGGCCTTCTACAGGCGCGAGCAAGCTATCTGAAACAGGCTGTAATCCGAGTACTGCTAGGAGTATTAAGCTCAGGCTAGTAAATGTTTTTCCGCACCGTTGCCAGCGAGTGAACCAGAGTAAAATTAACCCGATAAACCCAATGATGAGCAATAATGGCAGTGGCATCAAAAGGGAACCAATATATTTTTTTAAAAAAAATAACATAACTAAGCCTATTCTTAAGGGTTATCAATCAATTTTGGTTGTGGAACTACCCTTGAAAAAGCGTCATATAACCACTTTTTCAACATAAAAATAGCGAAAATCGCCTTCAATGATGTCAAAATGAAATTCACTGAGCAAAATAAAGTACAATGCAAAAATATCGCTATTATCTGTTATAATTCATGTTTCAATTGTCGCCCACATCTGGTGTGATAAGCACAATACTCAGTGATAGTATTCTCAATTTAGCTTAATTTCATTAAGTTCAAGATGAAAATAGACTACATTGGCGGTTTTTGCGACTAATTGGCCCATAAAACTTAGTTAATGAACAATGATAGGCAACCGGATAGCACATGGCAGACCGCAACTTTGATGATATTGTCGATAAATTTGCAAAAAATATCTACGGCACGACAAAAGGAAAAATACGTGAAGCGGTGGTTTGGCAAGATTTAACGCATATATTAGATAGCCAATTTAAGGGGAAAACCTTAAAAATACTTGATGCAGGTGGAGGTGAAGGGCATTTTTCACGTAAACTTGCTGCTATGGGCCATCAAGTTATACTTTGCGATTTATCCGAAGAAATGTTGGAACGAGCCAGTGAGCTTGCAAAAGAACAAGGGATTAGCGATAACATTCGCTTTGTTCACTGCGCGGTGCAAGATATTTCCCAACATATTAATGAGCCCGTTGACCTTGTTTTGTTCCATGCTGTTCTTGAATGGATTAGCGATCAAAAATATGCAATTGAACAACTGGCAGATATAATCAGACCAGAAGGCGTATTTTCTGTCATGTTCTATAATGCAAATGGCTTAGTCATGCGTAATGCGATTTTGGGGAACTTTCATTTGGCAACCCCGCATATTCAGCGGCGTCGTAAACGCTCGTTATCGCCACAGAAACCTTTATTTCCTCAGCAAGTTGATGAGTGGTTAAGGGGGTGTGGTATGGGCATCTTAGCTAAAAGTGGCGTCAGAGTTTTCCATGACTATCTGCAAAGTAGGCAATTACAGCAAAAAGATTTTCCTGCATTGTTAGCGTTAGAGCAACAATATTGTCGTGAAGAACCCTATCTTAGTATGGGGCGTTATATTCATGTCATGGCACGCAAACAAATACAAAAGGACGATTTATGAGTGATTTTTCCCAGACCGTCCCTGAACTTGTGTCTTGGGCACGAAAAAATGATTTTGCGATTTCACTCCCTGCTGAGCGTTTGGCATTTTTGCTGGCGGTGGCAGTATTAAACAGTGAAAGAGTGAATGGCGAAATGAGTGAAGGGGAACTGGTTGACGCCTTTCGTGAAGTTTGCAAAGGTTTTGAACAGACAACGGAATCTTTGGCGGTGAGGGCAAATAATGCCATCAATGATATGGTGCGCCAAAAGATATTTAACCGTTTCGCCAGTGATATTGTTGAAGGCAATGCCATTTATCGTCTGACCCCATTGGGGATTGGCATCAGCGATTATTATATACGCCAGCGAGAATTTTCCACATTAAGACTTTCCATGCAGCTTTCGATAGTTGCCAGTGAGCTGCAAAGAGCGGCTGAAGCAGCAGAAGAAGGCGGTGATGAATTTTATTGGCATCGTTATGTTTTTGCTCCATTAAAATATTCAGTCGCTGAAATTTTTGATAGCATCGATTTATCCCAACGTATCATGGATGAGCAGCAAAATACCGTTAAAGAAGATATTGCTGCCTTGTTAAACCAAGATTGGCAGGCGGCCATCGCAAACTGTGAGCAATTATTATCAGAAACATCCGGTACTTTGCGTGAGCTGCAAGACACGTTAGAAGCCGCAGGGGATAAACTACAAGCCAATTTATTGCGTATTCAAGAAGCGAATATGAATGCACCTGCTTTTTCTGAAATGGTGGATAGACTGGTTTTTGACTTACAAAATAAATTAGACCGTATCGTCAGTTGGGGGCAGCAATCTATCGATTTATGGATAGGCTATGACCGTCACGTCCATAAATTTATCCGTACAGCGATAGATATGGATAAAAACAGGATCTTTTCACAACGGTTACGTCAGTCCGTTCAACATTATCTCGATAGCCCTTGGGCTCTTACTTATACCAACGCAGACCGGTTATTCGATATGCGAGATGAAGAGCTCACATTACATGATGAAGAGGTAACGGGTGAATTGCCTCCAGAGCTTGAATTTGAAGAGTTTAGTGAGCTCAATGATAAACTAGCCGAGTTAATGGAAGTGGAACTTGCCATCTATAAAACAGAACAGCGTCCATTAGACGTTGGTCGTGTATTGCAGGGGTACTTGCAGCAATATCCACAAAAACGTCATTTTGATGTCGCTCGAATTATTATTGATCAGGCGGTAAGACTAGGCATTGCAGAGGCTGATTTGGCGGGGTTACCGGCAGAATGGCAAGCTATTAATGATTACGGAGCCAAGGTACAGGCACATGTCATCGACAAATATTGAACAATTTATGCCAGTAAAACTGGCTCAAGCATTAGCTAACCCTATTTTCCCAGAGCTAGACAGCCAATTGCGTTCAGGTCGGCATATTAGTATTGATGACCTTGATAACCACGCATTTTTGATGGATTTTCAGGAAGCATTGGAGCAATTTTACTCACGGTATAATGTTGAGCTAATTCGTGCACCTGAAGGGTTTTTCTATTTACGCCCGCGTTCGACCACGTTGATCCCACGCTCAGTCCTATCTGAATTGGATATGATGGTTGGCAAAATTCTGTGTTATCTCTACCTCAGCCCTGAGCGTTTAAGTAATCAAGGTATCTTTACCTCTCAAGAGCTTTTTGAAGAATTACTCTCTTTAGCGGATGAAAATAAACTGCTTAAATTTGTTAATCAGCGTTCCACGGGTTCTGACCTTGATAAACAAAAATTGCAGGAAAAATTAAGAACATCATTAAACCGTCTACGTCGTTTAGGGATGGTGCATTTTCTGCAAAATGACCCGAGTAAATTTATTATTAGTGAATCTGTGTTCCGTTTCGGTGCAGATGTACGCAGTGGTGATAACCCGCAAGACGCTCAGTTACGTATGATCCGTGATGGCGAAGCTATCTCTCTCGAAGGTGAACTCTCACTAAAAGACAGTGAAGAAGAGAATGTCGAAGATAGTCAAGAACCGGCAGAAAGTGATGAGGATGAAGAATAATGATTGAACGCGGAAAATTTCGCTCACTGACGCTGGTGAATTGGAACGGTTTTTTTGCTCGTACTTTTGACCTTGACGAGTTAGTCACCACTTTATCTGGTGGTAATGGTGCGGGTAAATCGACAACGATGGCTGCTTTTATTACTGCCATGATCCCAGATTTAACCTTACTCCACTTCCGTAATACCACCGAAGCCGGTGCTACCTCAGGGTCACGGGACAAAGGGTTACATGGGAAATTACGTCCTGGAGTCTGCTATGCCATTTTAGATGTTTTAAACTCTAAACATCAGCGCGTCATGGTGGGTGTGCGCTTACAGCAAGTTGCTGGGCGTGATAAAAAAGTTGATATTAAGCCTTTCATGGTGCAAGGCATTCCATTGGCAACGGTTCCGACTGAAATATTGACAGAAGTGATTGATGGTCGCCAAGCCAAAGTGATCCCACTGAATGAGTTAAAAGAACGCCTTGAAGAGCAAGAAGGGATTTTGTTCAAGCAATTTAACTCAATTACAGATTACCATTCGGTTCTATTTGAATTAGGTGTCTTGCCAAAACGTTTACGCTCAGCGAGTGATCGAAGCAAATATTATCGGCTTATTGAAGCGTCATTATACGGTGGGATTTCCAGCGCGATTACGCGTTCATTGCGTGATTACTTATTGCCTGAAAATGGTGGCGTTCGTAAAGCCTTCCAAGATATGGAAGCTGCATTGCGTGAAAACCGCTTAACGTTGGAAGCCATTCGCGTTACACAATCTGACCGCGACTTGTTTAAACATTTAATTAGCCAAGCAACGGATTATGTATCAGCGGATTATATGCGTCATTCCAATGAAAGGCGTATCCATTTAGATGCCGCTTTAGCTGCACGTAATGAGTTATTCGCTAGTCGTAAACAACTGCGTATAGAGCAAGTTCGTAGTGTAGAAATGGCACGCGAACTAAATGAGCAAAATAGCGCTTCAACAGAATTGGAAGCTGATTACCAAGCGGCCAATGACCATTTGAATTTAGTGCAAGCAGCGCTACGTCAGCAAGAAAAAATAGACCGTTATCAAGCTGATATTGAAGAGCTGACTTATCGCCTTGAAGAGCAAAGCGAAGTTGTTGCAGAAGCAACAGAAACACAAGACGAATATGAAGCTCGTGCCCAAGCCGCTGAGATAGAGGTTGATGAGCTAAAAAACCAATTAGCGGACTACCAACAAGCATTAGATGTACAGCAAACTCGTGCTATCCAATACCAACAAGCGTTACATGCATTAACTCGAGCTCGTGATTTGTGTCAGCTTCCTGAATTATCAATTGATAATGCAGATGAATGGTTAGATACATTTGAGGCTCGGGAACAGCAAGCGACAGAGTCGTTATTGGCCCTTGAACAAAAAATGAGTGTTGCTGATGCAGCACATAGCCAATTTGAGCAAGCCTATCAATTAGTTAAAAATATGGTAGGTGAGGTAAGTCGCAGTGATGCATACCAACAAGCACGTGCTCTATTACGGGATTGGTCATCACAACAGCATTTAGCTGAACGTGTACAACCGTTACGCATGCAACTCTCTGAATTACAACAACGCCTAAATAGCCAGCAGAATGCAGAGCGTATGTTGGCAGAGTTTTGTAAACGCCACGGTCAAAGCTATGAGCCTGATGAACTTGATGCGTTAATGGCTGAGTTAGAAGCGCAACAAGAAGAATTAAGTGTTGGTGTAAACGAAAGTGGCGAAAGGCGCATGCAAATGCGCCAAGAATTGGAACAAATTCGCCAGCGTATCCAACAGTTATCTTCTAAAGCACCTGCATGGATCATTGCTCAAGAAGCATTAACTCAATTGAATGAACAATCAGGTGAAGTTTTTGCATCGAGTACTGCTGTAACTGAATTTATGCAGCAGTTGCTTGAACAAGAAAGGGAAATCACGGTTGAGCGCGATGAGATTGCAGCGCAGCGGCGCGACCTTGAGAAACAAATAGAGCGTTTAAGTCAGCCAAGTGGTGCAGAAGATAGCCGGATGCTTGCATTGGCGGAACGTTTCAACGGGGTATTACTGTCTGAAATTTATGATGACATTACTATTGAAGATGCGGCTTATTTCTCAGCATTATATGGTCCTGCTCGTCATGGTATTGTCGTACAGGATTTATCAGTTGTTCGTAGCCAGTTAGAAACTTTACAAGACTGCCCTGATGATGTGTATTTTATCGAAGGGGACCCTTCTTCCTTTGATGATAGCGTTTTTGATGCCCAAGAATTTGAACAAGCCGTATTAGTTCGCTCTTCTGAGCGGCAGTGGCGTTATTCGCGTTATCCTGAGCTTCCTTTATTTGGGCGAGCAGCGCGTGAAAGCCATTTAGAGTCATTATCAGCTGAGCGTGATGAGCTCGCCGAACGCTATGCGACATTGTCATTTGATGTACAAAAAATTCAACGTTCACATCAAGCATTCAGTCGTTTTATCGGTCAGCACATTTCTGTCGCTTTCGAGGCAGACCCAGAAGCTGAAATCCGTACACTTAATCAAAAACGAACAGAACTAGAAAGAGCTTTAGCGCAATTTGAAGAACAAACCCAACAACAGCGCCAACAATTTGCTCAAGGAAAAGAAAGTTTAACGGCACTTAACCGTTTGTTACCGCAGATGGGCTTGTTACTTGATGAAACGCTGGTGGATAGGGTTGAAGAAATCAATGAGGAACTATCAGAAGCTGAAGAAGCGGCGCATTTCCTCAATAAACATGGAAGTACATTAGAAAAATTAGAGCCGATTGTAACGGTATTACTCAGTGACCCTGAGCAACATGACCAGCTACGCAAAGATTACGAACTCGCGAAGCACACTCAACAGAATGCAAAACAGCAGGCTTTTGCATTGGTTGAAGTGGTTCAACGTCGGGCTCACTTTAGTTACAGTGACTCTACGGGGATGGTTAGTGAAAATAGTGATTTGAATGAAAAATTGCGCCAGCGTTTGGAACAGGCAGAAACCGAGCGAGCTCGAGCCCGTGAGCAACTACGTCAGCAGCAATCGCAGAGTGCGCAATACCATCAAGTATTGGCTTCGTTACGTAGCTCTTTTGAAACTAAGCAAGAAATGCTGAAAGAGCTAGAAGCCGAAATGCAGGAGATTGGTGTAAAAGCTGACCCTGACGCACAAGAGCGTGCACGCATTCGTCGTGATGAATTACACCAACGAGTGATGGAGAACCGTAGCCGTATTAATCAGTTAGAAAAACAGCTAACCTTATGTGAAGCTGAAATGGATAACTTACAAAAACGCCTACGTAAGTTAGAAAAAGATTATTATCTATTACGTGAACAAGTGGTTTCTGCGAAAGCAGGTTGGTGTGCTGTAATGCGTTTGGTGAAAGACAATGGTGTTGAGCGCCGTTTGCACCGCCGTGAACTTGCTTATACTGATGGTGACAGTTTACGCTCTATGTCGGATAAAGCATTAGGGGCGCTACGCCTTGCGGTGGCAGATAACGAACATTTACGTGATGTGCTACGTTTATCTGAAGATCCAAAATACCCAGAACGCAAAATTAAGTTCTTTATTGCAGTGTATCAACACTTACGCGAACGAATTCGCCAAGATATTATTCGTACAGATGACCCGATTGATGCGATTGAGCAAATGGAAATTGAGTTGGGTCGTTTAACGGAAGAATTAACCGCTCGTGAACAAAAATTAGCGATTAGCTCGAAAAGTGTGGCGAATATTATTCGCAAAACAATCCAACGCGAACAAAATCGTATCCGCATGTTAAACCAAGGGTTACAAGCTGTTGCGTTTGGCCAAGTGAAAGGCGTTCGTCTTAATGTAAATATTCGTGAAAGCCATGCGCTGTTACTCAGTGTCCTGTCTGAAGAAAGTGAAATGCATCAAGACTTATTTACTAGCCAGCGCCTGACATTCTCTGAAGCGATGGCAAAACTGTATCAACGCCTTAACCCACAAGTGGATGTTGGCCAGCGTTTACCGCAAACCATTGGTGAGGAATTACTCGATTATCGTAATTATTTAGAGCTAGATGTTGAGGTTAACCGTGGCTCAGATGGCTGGCTGAAAGCAGAGAGTGGTGCGCTATCAACGGGTGAAGCTATTGGTACAGGGATGTCAATTCTGGTGATGGTGGTACAAAGCTGGGAAGAAGAATCCCGTCGTTTACGTGCAAAAGATATTATTCCTTGTCGTCTATTATTCTTAGATGAAGCCGCTCGATTAGATGCTAAATCGATAGCAACCCTATTCGAATTGTGTGATAGGTTAGAAATGCAGTTAATAATTGCAGCACCAGAGAATATAAGCCCTGAGAAAGGGACAACTTATAAGCTGGTTCGTAAGGTGATAGGCAATCATGAGCATGTGCATGTGGTTGGCTTAAAAGGTTTTGGCCAAGACAATGTTAGTGTTCAAGAACAGGCCTTGTAGTAATAGATAACTTAAATGCATTTAAAGCCGATACTTAGTAATAAGTATCGGCTTTTTTGTATTTGATGTCCCTTCAGTTAGAAGAAGGGATATCTGTGTTTTAAACATAAAAGCACAGTGTTTTAATGGGGTGCTTAATAGTGATAGCGAGAGAAACTGCTTAGGGAAAGTCTATTTTAACGATTAACGCATATAGAATGTAACAAAAATTAATGAAGTATAACTAACCCTCATAATGAATTTAATTTAGGTAAAACTTTGTATGAAAAACACTTATAGTTATATAGATATAATAACTAATATGGATAAGGATAATTAACTGTTTCTATATAGGGGTATTTGGCAGTTTTACAACGGATTGAAAAATTTTTTAACTATTTATTTCTCATCTATACTGATGGAGCATTAAAAAAACTCTGAATTAGTGTTTTAATTGATTAATTTGTTTGTTTTGGTTTTTCTTAATGTTAAATAACATGAAAGTGTAACCTGAGTGTCAAGGTTAGCCAGTTCATTTTATTTTTACTCTTTAAGCGCATTAATTATTAATGATTTTGTATAAAAGAAAGTTGGATGGGAAAGAGATAATTAAGAGTATACCTTGCTGTGTATATTAATTAGATATAAAAAATGATGTAAAATGAAATACTCTGTAATGGTGTTAGCTTGTATTCTGATGGCCAATTAATGCCAATCAATAAATTTGGAATACAAAAAATGAATAAATTAACCTTATTAGCCGTTATGGTTTCTGCAACCATGATGAGCAACGTATCTGTTGCGGATGTTAGCTGGGCCGGTTGGAATAACAATATTGGCAGCGATAATGGACATGCAAGTACAGCACTAACAGCAGAAAATCAAAATATTCTTGCTAACAATGTAAATAACGTTAATGCAGATTTGCAAGCTCATAAAGCGGAACAAGCAAAATATAATAATGGTCAGATTCAAATTAACCAAAATCAGGGTGTTTTGAATCAAATCCAAGCTGATATTAATTCTAAGCAAGCAATAACTAACGTTGAGCAAGCTAATATTAATAAAGAACAAAAAGTAGTAAATGAAAATCAAAAAGTCGTTAATGATAAACAAGACGTTATTAACCAAAATCAAGCTAAAGTTAATAGCAACCAAAAATTAGTAAATGAAAATCAAAAAGTCGTTAATGATAAGCAAGATGTTATTAACCAAAACCAAGCTAAAGTTAATAGTGACCAAAAATTAACCAATAATAAACAAACTGTTTTTAATAAAAACCAAATGGCTTTCAACAATAGCCAAATAGCTGTTAATAACCGCCAATCTCAGATCAATAAAAATGTTGATAACAGATTAAATCAGCTAGATAGCAGAGTCACATCGTTAGATAAGCGTGTTGATTCATTAGATAACGAATTAAAGCGTGGGTTGGCTTCGCAAGCTGCTTTATCAGGGTTATTCCAACCTTATAATGTTGGGTACTTTAACCTATCTATGGCGTTAGGTGGTTATGAATCTAATACAGCTCTTGCACTAGGTTCAGGTTATCGTATTGATGAAAGTGTGGCAGTAAAAGCGGGTGTAGCAACAAATACTGATGACTTTAAAGGCGTGACTTATAATGCCGCTGTTAACTTTGAATGGTAATAGGAATCATTAGTTAATCCCTAATGGTTACACTTTTAATCTAACTTAAGGCAAAAAAGCATATGTTATGTTTTTTTGCCTTTTATTCTTTAATTGAATAAATATTCAAATGGGGCATAAAAAGCGGTAACACACTTGGTTTTTATTTGTTTTAGCCGTTTATATCGTTACCTTACGTTTATTGATAATCAGAAGAAATAAACACAGAATTAGTTTTTTCCTATAACATTCCTGCCTATATTGTTCATACTGACTTAATGATGCTTAAGTTGATATGCTGCACTGTTAACCATGTATAATGTGTGAATACTTTGAGTATCCAGAATTTACTATAATAAAATCGTTAATAATAAAAACTATTGTTATCCATGTTGTAACTTAAGGTGGATGTATGGCAAAGAGAAGTGTGAAAGCTCTGCAAGTCTCAGTAATATGTGGGTTAATGGCATTACACATACCTGCGTTTTCAAATGAAGAAAATATGCAGCAAAGTGTCGAGGAAGTACAAGCTACCGCGGCAGTTACACCAGCAGAAAGTTTGGCTAAAATAACAGTCTCGCTTCCTTCGGGGGTGAAACCTGTTTTTGCTTCACAATTAGCTAAATTATATGCTGAGCGGCAAATGCAGCTATTGTGGCAAGATGAAACAGCAATTAGTCAATTCCAACAACAGTTGGCCGAATTAGCACTCGCGGGGGTACAACCTCAATTTGCTGAGTGGCTCGCGATACTGGAAAATAACCAATTAAATGAACTTGGTCGTGACGTTATTTTGTCCGATGCAATGTTGGGGTATTTACACTATTTATCTTCGGTTGAAGGCAGTGGGCAATATTGGTTATATAGTAGCCGCCCCTATAAAATTATTGCCCCGACTTCTGCACAAATGAAACCATGGTTAGATGCAATTGCAGGTAATCGCTTAAGTGATTGGGTGAAATCGCAAGCCCCTAACCACCCAATGTATTTGCCAATGCGCAAAGAAATGCTGAAGTTATTGGCGATGCCTGAAGATGACTTGGAAATCGTGGGGACTAAAACATTAAAACCAGGTCAATCAAATGATGACGTGGTTATTTTGCGCCAAATTCTGCAACGTGAAGGGTTACTGGAAGGTGAAACAGTAATGGAGAGCAGCGAAGTTGAAGCCCCTGAAACGATGGCGCAAGTTGCTGAGCAAGCGGTTGAACAAACCAGTGAACCAGCAAAAACAGCTGAGACACCAATAAGTAAGGCATCAAAGGTGTATAGCCAAGACCTTGTTGATGCGGTAAAAAAATTCCAATTACAGTATGGCTTAGAAGCGGATGGTGTTGTCGGTAAAGGTACGCGTGTTTGGCTGAATATGAAGCCAAAACAAAAAGCAGGGTTAATGGCATTAAATATTCAGCGTTTGCGTATTATTCCAGCAAGTCAAGGAACTGGGATTTTAGTCAATATACCAGGCTATTCCTTAGATTTTTATTTGAATGATGAGGTTATTTTAGACTCAAAAGTGATTGTTGGACGTGCTGATCGAAAAACACCGATCATGAGCAGTGCACTGAATAATGTGGTGATTAACCCTCCTTGGAGTGTGCCGACTAGCATGGCACGTAAAGATATTGCCCCGAGAGGAAAGCAAGATCCAAGTTATTTTAGCCGTAAAGGGTATACTGTTTATTCGGGGTGGGGTGCAGATTCCTATGAAATCGACCCGTATGCCATTGATTGGGAAAATATTACGCCTGCCAATTTCCCTTATCGAATTCGTCAAGCTCCTGGCCCTACTAATTCATTAGGGCGCTATAAATTTAACATGCCAAGTTCTGATGCAATTTATTTGCATGATACACCGAATCATAGTCTATTTAATCGCAACGCACGCGCAATAAGTTCTGGGTGTGTACGAGTTAATAAAGCTAGTGAGCTTGCAAGTATTTTATTAGGTGATGCGGGCTGGGAAAGGAAGCGCATTGATGGTGCACTTAAGGAAGGTTCGACCCGTTATGTGAATATACCGGATAGGATCCCAGTATTTCTTTATTATCAAACCGCTTGGGTTGATAAAGACCAGCAACCACAATATCGAGCGGATATATATCAATATGATAACAGCATTAATAATGCAGATAACTATTTGCCAATGTTGAAAAAGATTTTGCATTAATCATCATGTTAGCTTAAATATGAAAGGGGGATTTCCCCCTTTTTTGCGAGTATTTCTGTTTAACTCCCATAATTTCTTATTAGGTCCGTTGCTTTTAGGCATTTAATTATTATCATGCAGTAAATAATAGAGAGCTGATCGCGATTCATATCAGCCAAGGCAGCAAAGTAAGCGTAGTAATTCGCTTATTACATGTGAATTTAGTGACAAAGCGCTATTTTTGACGAATATAGCAACCAAATTCCCTTAAAGTATGCATATCTTTACATAAATATACATTAAAATTAAGAATGTTTTGCTAGACTCAATAGGTTGTCAAAATTTTATCGATTATTACTGAAATTATTAGAGTCTGAGCTATCACCTATGGATATTATTGACCAATCCCGCAGAAAATGGCTGGGAATTGGGGCTGCTACAGTCGGCCTTAGTTTATTACCAAGCCATGTATTTGCTGCAATGACCACCCCACGCCCACGTATTTTACGCTTTCAAAATATTAATACGGGGGAGTCTTTAAAAACAGAATTTTTTGACGGTCAACGTTATAACAAATCTGAACTTGCACGTTTAAATCATTTTTTCCGTGATTACCGCTGCGATAAAGTCAAAACCATTGATCCTAAATTATTTGACCAAATTTATTTATTACAAATGATGATGGGAACTAACAAACCAGTTCAACTTATTTCGGGTTATCGCTCTTTAGAAACGAATAATAAATTGCGTAGTAAAAGTTCGGGAGTCGCGAAGAAAAGTTACCATACTCGCGGGCAAGCGATGGATTTCCATATCGAAGGTTTACAGTTAAGTAACATTCGTAAAGCCGCGCTGAAAATGAAAGCGGGTGGTGTTGGCTATTATCCTAGAAGCAATTTTATACATATTGATACAGGGCCAGCAAGAACGTGGTAATCTGTGCATAGGTGACACAGATTACGGAGTAATTGCCCGATGAAATATACTATTATCCCAGTAACACCATTTATGCAAAACTGTCAGGTTATTTGGGATGAAAATACGTTAGAAGCGGTTGTGGTTGACCCCGGCGGTGAGGCAGAAAAAATTATTTCTGCCATTGAAAGTCGAGGGCTAAAGTTAACTAAAATTCTGCTTACCCACGGTCATTCTGACCATATCGGTGCTTCAGCGATACTTTCCAAACATTTCTCTGTGCCTATTTATGGGCCACAAAAAGAAGACGCGTTTTGGATTGAAAATCTTGCTGAGCAAAATGCCATGTTTTATATAGGGGAATGTCCTGATTTTACGCCTGACTATTGGCTAGAAGAAGGGGATACAGTCACTTGTGGTGGCATTTTATTTGATGTGTTGCATTGCCCAGGGCATACACCCGGTCATATTATTTTTGTGAATCACAATGATAAGCTAATTTCAATGGGTGATGTGTTATTTAAGGGTGGGGTAGGTCGCAGTGACTTCCCTCGTGGTAATCACCAAGATTTAATCTCATCAATTAAAACTAAAGTACTGCCTTTAGGTGACGATTACCAGTTTATACCGGGGCATGGGCCAATGTCTAATTTAGGTTTTGAACGCAAAACCAACCCTTTCTTACAAGATGAATTACCTGTTTGATAATTAACAAAAATAGTCATTCCTTCCTAATTTAAAAACATACCCTAAGAATTGGGTATGTTTTTTATAGTTAATTATCATTGATAATTACCCTATGTTAATTTTTTACTATCCGAAACATTTTATCCGAATGTTTCATATTGATATGGTTATTAATAAATTACTTTGTTACTTTAAATATTAATTTCAATAACATACATTAATTATTAATTAAAGGGAATTATTATGAAAGTAGAAAATACAGATGTTAATTTTAATCAATATGTATTATATGACTATGTTAATGATACTGAAAATCATGATTTGTTTATTAAGTTAATAAATAATAATGGTATATCTCATTCTAGTTTCTCAGGGTATGGCTATGGGCTAACGGATGAATTTTTAGTTTACAGCATGAATAATCAAGGGGGTAAATATATCGAGCAATTAAATGAACTTTATTCTATTATAAATTCAAATGATGATAATTTACCCCCGTTAGATAAAGCTAGAAATGATGCCTTGAAGTTACATGCTAAATCATTATTTAATGAGCATGTATCAGATGTAATTAAAAAACAGCTTTCATATATAAAATCAGTACGTCATTATAATTATATTTATAACTTTAAATATGAAGAGATTAATGGGCGTAGTTTTGTTAAATATATTAATGATATTGTCAATACAAATTATGCTGTTAGCAAAAGTATGTATGGTAGAGAGGCTAATTATTATAATTATTTGGCAGAGTTACAAAAATTAAAAATTAAAATTTATACAGATGCGCTTTTGGCTGATGCTGATAGTGATTTTTTCAAAACAAAGGCAGGGAAAGATATCGCATCAGATGAGCTTTTTATAAAGCTAAAAGATAAACTTAGCATTGGGGGGAAAAGTCTAGCATCGAGTTTTACTACTGATGATGCCAAAATATTCATTAATACAATATCAGAGGTTATTCAAAGAGATAATTATTTAGAGTTAGAAGACAATAGGAATGGTAAAGGTGTTCAGGTAGTTGATAGTAAGAACTTTACGACACACTTAGCTAATGAAACCACATTGAGTCGCTTTAAAGAAAAAATCTACTCACATATAAATACAAGCAATCAACCACTGTTAATTAAGTTTTGTTCAGCTAGCCATGCAATGGCGATATCCATAATTTATGATCAAAAAACAAAGGTGTGGACATATAAATTCTTTGATCCTGATACTGGAGTCATGACATTTAACAAAAAAGACAGTTTTATTTCTTATATCGATACATTTGTAAAAATTAATGCAGATAAATATAGGTTTAGTAAGGTTAAGAATAATGATTATAAAATTAGAACATTTTCATTTAACCCTAGTGACAGTATCGGAAGGCCATTTCAACTGAAGGAATTAAATAACCGAGATAAACTAATTACGGAAAATACGCTATTAGTAAAAAGAAAATTGGCATACATTAGTAGTGATCAAAAATGTAAATTAACCTATGTGGAATTTAATCAAAAAAATCAAATAGCTAAACTAAAGGTTACACTGAACGGAAAGACATCATTCATTTATACTGATATTTTAAATAGCGGTGAGCTTACTAAAATAATTGAGGATAATGTAAATGCATTATCAAAAATTAATAGTGATAAATTTATTAGCCAAGATGATTATCAAGTTTACTTAGTAAGTAAACAATTTGATATAAATGCTTTTTCACCACCTCAACAAGAGGGTGATAGAGATTATAAAAGTGTCAATTTGCACCTTATTCCACGTATGGGTGACCAACCAACCATAGCTACGGGGGTCCCAGAAAACCACCAAAAAGCGATTAATAAAGTTGCGGATAAATATAATATTACCATTGGTATTCGGCCTGTTGACCATAAATCGGCTAGTTTAATCGAATCAGGTATATACAGTAGTAAGGGATTAACAATTAAAGGTAAAAGTTCTGACTGGGGCCCACACAGTGGTTTTATTCCAGTTTTGCAGCAGTTCTCTAAGAAATCGGGTCGAGATGAGCAAAGCAAATATAATGACTATGTGCAACAGTCTATTGATAAAAAGCATGCAATAGCGGTTCCCCTTGAAATTAGTTCGGAACGGATTAATGAATTAATTAACTATAAAACCATCACGCCACTAATTGATACAGATGATGGGGATTACAAGAAAACTAGCTCAACTATTGATGGGGAAGAACATACCTTTTTATTAAAAAAAAGCCCTTCAGGAAAAGGTAATATTTGGCAGGTTTCTTATCAAGAAAATAATGAAATTAAACCTTTTCTTGTGATAGGTGATCCTAAAACGGGTAAGGCAATGACGGCTGATTATGATATTTTTAGCATTATCTTCCCAATTTCAGAGTTAGAGCATTATGTTAAAGTTACGGAAATGCCTGATTGGCAAGAATGGAAAGCGAGTGTAAATTATGAGGAGTTAACGCCAGCCCAAAAGAGACTGTATAATAATGAGGCAGAATATAATAAGAAAGAAGGGAAAGAAAATGGCATTATCAATAATAGAATAAAAGAGGTTAATAGGCAGCTTAATAGAGAGCTAGGGAGAACTGAGGGCTTTGAATTAGTTCATCATGGTTCTGATGATGCAAACCCCGTGAGTGTGATGAAGGATAACTTCCCTATTACCTTCTTTTTACCTGAGAGTTTAAAAGGGAAAAATAAGTTGTCGGGAACAACTCAACCTATTGATACTTATTTTGAGATGAACCCTCATGGTGCCATCATTATTAATGATGTCGAACAGTTGTCTAATTTTCAGCAGTTGTTAATTAATCAAGGCTATCGAGCACCATTAAATAGAAAATGGAGCGAAGGTGAGAACGGTAGGTTATTTGAACCTAAAAGAAAAAAATCGGAAGGGTATATTGTAAACCATGGTGAGATTAAAAGAAAAAAAAGCATATCAATATTTAATGATAAGATAGATCAGAATTTAGATAACAGTGAACAAACCTCAGATAGAATAATACCAAACTCAGATAACAGTGAACAAACCTCAGATAGAATAATACCAAACTCAGATAGAATAATACCAAACTCAGATAACAGTGAACAAACCTCAGATAAAATAATACCAAGCTCAGATAACAACGAACAAATCTCAGATAAAATAATACCGAGTTCAGATAATCATGAGCAAGGCTCAACGGATAACAAAGTAGATAAGGCGCTAATTGTTAATAGGCGTAGGTATATGGAAGGCGTATTCGGAAAAGCGGTTGTTGGATTAGATAATGACTTTTCTGATATACATGAAAATAATTTTAATGGTAGCCATCATGCGTCTCTAGCTGGTGACTTGGCTTCAAAGGCGCACTCAATTAATACCTGGTGTGACCCTATTAAGGTGTATCATAAATTAACGGCAATTAACATTGAATCTAGGGATAATAAACAGGCAAACCCTACAGCATATGACCATAACGTTATTATTCAATTACAAGGGGATAAAGTTTCAGCGGATGTGGTAGCTAAAGCTCTCTCAAAACACCCCGACAATAGTACAGTGATTCAATACGATTTAGGTAGTCGAAAACATAAGGTATTATATGGCTCTCTAAAAAAAATAACTACAGGGAAAGTACGCTGGATAACCATTGGGCATGGTTCTTATTTTGATGATGGAGAACCTACCTTATATGCAGAAAGGAGTGCAAAGAAATATACAGATGCGATGGTCTATTTGAAAAAGAAAGTATTGAAAAATACGGTCCCCGATAAACTAGTACTAATGGGGTGCAATTTAGGTAGGGGAGGAATATATGAAAACTTTGCATTAAAGGCTACAAATCTATTTGCTAATAATAAGATGAATATGCCAATAGTTGCATATAATCGAAGTATAACCAATTATAATTATGGGCATAAAATGGTTGTGGAGGGGGAACGTAATTCCATTAGAAATAGTACTAAGGGTTATAAATTTATATATCAATATGATCTTAATACAGGGCAAGTAAAAATAAATGGAAAATCTAGTACATTATATTTTATTAATGAGCTACGTCGAGGAGAATTAAAACTATCGCAATTAAATAACTATGTTGAACCAGACCCAATGAAAATATTTAGGCTTTCATCATTCAAAGATTTAGATTTTTCTCTAATAAAAAAAATAATCTATAACCCTCAAGCTTATCAACTTTTTGTTGATGAATTAAAACAGCATAATCAGGAGTTACCTAGCGATTTTCATTCACACTTCACTAAAAAATTAAATGACTTAGGGATTAAATCAACACCTATATGGCCTACGGTTAATCGAGATAGTATAGCGCATCAAGCACATTTACAATCTCATTTGCAGAAGGACACCTCAACATTTTCTGTTATTGTGCGCGCTACTGAGGACCTAAAGGGAAAGGTGCAAGCAGAGCGGTTAGCAGGTAAAAACCCAGAAAACACACTAATTT
Source organism: Providencia sp. 2024EL-00732 (assembly GCF_044006275.1). Classification (NCBI taxonomy): domain Bacteria; kingdom Pseudomonadati; phylum Pseudomonadota; class Gammaproteobacteria; order Enterobacterales; family Morganellaceae; genus Providencia; species Providencia sp. 2024EL-00732. The sequence goes on from NZ_JBIPDG010000001.1 coordinate 25,653, forward strand.
TGCAAGCGGACACAGATAATAAAATCTGGGCGGTAGAATACGGGGAAAATAATATTCCTTCACTACTAGAAAGCGGTAAAGCAGTAAAGTGGGTTATTATCGCTAATGATGGGGTAAAGAATAAACCAATCGATGGCTTGTTCTCGGTTCTTACGGAGGTAAAGGAAAAATATCCATTTATAGCAGAGGAGAGTATGTCGCTCCACGCTATAAATAAACAAAAAATAAAAATTACGAGTAGCTTATTTATAGAGCTTGATCAGCGAAAGGGGACTGCTGCCGAGCAACTAGTGGGGGTAATGCACCAAGAGACACCAACGGTAAAAAACTATTTAGATACAAAACATCATCAACAAGTTCAATCTTTAATAGAGAAAATAGCGTCAAAAGATATCAGTTTGGAGCATGTTCGTTTGGCAGAACACCCTTATTTAGTGAGTTACTTTGACGATGCGTACGGCCAATTTAGTGCAGATAAGCTGAAAATAGCACTATATGATCCATTAATAGCTCCAAAAGTTAACCATTACCTCAGTAACGATAAAATTGAAAATAAAGCTCACTGGGACAATTTATTTGAGGCCCGCCTGCCTGTGGATTTACAACAGCAAGCTAAAGATACACTTACTATTTTGCATGCGATACAGGATGACCCATCTGTATTGCATCATTTGAGCGAAAAAACACGGTTACAATTAAAAGCGGTATTTCCTGCTATTAATGGTTTCGATCGAGGCAAAGTCACTGCGTTAGCTAAAGATGTAAATGCATTTTCATTAATGTCCGAGGACCTTAATTCATTTTTAAGGCTTAACAAGGACAATTTTGATGGGGAAAATGCACCATTAAAAGGGCTCTCATTTGCAGGGGCATTACATAAACATCAAGTTGAGCGTCATCAGCGGTTACAGCAATATAATGAACTGTGTAATCAGATGCGTAAGTGGTCTGCTGATAGCCAAGTGAATATGATTAACTATGATAGATTAAGACGTAAAGGAGATGCAGCAGGTTTTGACCGAAAGATGGGGTTAATTTATACCGTTGAGTCTCAGTTAGGGGATGAAAACTCGGCGAGAAATCTTATTGAGTGGCAAATTAAGCTAGAACAGAAACGTTATAATGGAGCCCTAACCGAGGGGGAAACCGAGTTACTTAATGAAATAAAGCGTTATTCAAATAATATTGTAGATGGGTTTGATAATAAGGGAGAGAAACAAGCGAGGCAATCTATTGAATATGTTATATCAGCCAATAATAATTCTTACCATTCTCGGGGGCGTTCACTTTTATTCCTTCAAGGTAAGAACACAACATATACTATTCAATATACCACCCGAGGTAACATTCATGAATACCGCTTACTTGATCCTAATGGTTTACAACTCTGTATTCGTAATGAACAACGCCCTTTAGCAGCAAAATTATTTGCGAAGCAAGTCAATAGTTATTTTAACGAAAATGTAAGTTTACTTAATGGAGAGACTATAACTCGGGGCCAACAGGCAGGCTTTGGAGAGAAAAGTGATAAAAATGGTAAGTTTTATTCGGCAGATATGCAGGTTATTGCACTTGATGATAACAGTATCAAGCGTATACCTCATGATTATGAGCAGTATAGAAAGAACGTAACTGCACTTATTAATTCTGTCGCTATTGCTGATAAAAACAGTTGGGTGAATTTTAATGGTGAAAAAATTGCCTTGGCAAGGTTACAAAACTTAGGGGTGACTATTGATGGTCAACTTATTACTGCAGATCATACAAAAAAAAATGGTTGGCAGAAAAAAGTGCGATTTCATCCCGAAAAGCTTGCGGCTGAATTAACATTAGTTGATGGAAATGAATCGGACCTTGTTTTGCTCAGGATTCTTCATCAGCAATTAGGCGACGTAGATCATATTCCTATCACAGATAATAACACTGGTTTTCGAGACAGCGCGGTATTGAAAAAGCAGTTGAAGTATATTGCAAGAAACATCGACCCTAATGTGTCTAAATTGACACCGGAGATGATTGAGAACTTAAGAACGTTAGGAACTAAGTTACCGCGTTTTCAACAAATAGGTAATCGGTTTGGCCAAGTAATGGGGGGAGTTGGTGCAGTACAAACATTAATTAGTATACATTTAATCTTGAAAAAATTAGATAACCCTGATTTAACGGATGAGGAATGTGCTGAGTTAGAAAAACAATTTTACCTTATTTGTGGTTCAGCAATTGCTAATTATGGAGACATGATTGTACAACCTATTTTATTAAATATAGCCAGTAAAGGGGGGGCAACATCGTTAATCCGCGGCAGAATTGCAGCAGGAACCGTGATTATATTTAATTTAGTCGGAATGGGGTTTGACGCTTACCAAGCATATGACAGTTTATCTAAACTTGACCGTGTTTCTGATCCAAAACAGCGGCAAGATCTGATTGTTAATGCGACTTTTTCTATTGCCAGTTGTGTGTTAAATGGCATCACCGTTATTGGTGTCATAATTGGCTCTTCTACTATTCCCGTAGTGGGCCTTGTTGTTGGGGGCGTTTTACTGGTTTCTGGTTTGGTATATCAAGGTGCCCGCGCAGTTGAAAATATCAAAGAGGTAATTGATATTAGCTGGGATAGGGAACTGGAAGAAGGGCTTCGTGGTGCATTTGGTTTTGAACCTACCCTGCGTAGCCAGCAAGAAATGGCGATTGTGCATTATATAAAAGCATTTAAAAAATTAGATGTAGAGATGGATATAGACCTGTTTGAAAAAAGGTTTGTCCCAGCAGGTTTTGATCATCACTTGAGTATAATTGAAAAGCCGACTTATAAATCAGAAGAACGTTATTATCTTGTAGATACTAATAATAATTATTTTGGTGGTATGTGGTGGGGGGTACGTTTAAGTTTTTCGGATTATGTTTATCGTTATACCAAACGTGGAGCCCCTTCATTTACTTTCAGTGAAGCTGATTTTTTAATTAAAAATTATTCTTTGCAAGCCGATGGTAGGGTGAAAAGAGCTACTGGGCAAGAAGATAGAGTTGTATTTAGCAAAGTTCTCAAGGAGGTTACTGATGTTGTCCGTACTGGGACAGTAGCGTCTAATGAGGGCTATTGTTTTAACACAAACTATAAAAACCCATTATTTGATAAATTTTTAGAAAAACATGGAATTCAAAAAAGTAATTTAACACAGAGTATAGAAAAGCAGCTTACAGCTTCGGATTATGAACAATTAAGTTTTTATTCTAAACAAACCGAGGTTGCTGCGCAAAAAAATTTCACTATCCGTAAATATGCAGATAACACCAATGAATATATTGAGAATAAACCTGGTATAATTGCGAATATTATAGATATTGATGAGACTAAGGGGAGTAGTTTTAATCTCGCAAATGGTGTTGATTATCTTATTGGAAGAGACGACAGAATGTATGCTCTTCAGGTGTTATCGGGTGAAAAGTATTTTGCTACAGGATCAAAGTCAGATTATTTTTACTTAAGGGATAATAGTTTAACATCATTGGAGTCAAATGATGGCAAAGTAACGAAGTTTCTAGATGGCCAATCAGGAAGCGACACTTTATTTATTGATAATTTGCCTAATGGCTATCATGTTTATATCGATTTAAGGATAAATAAGGTTTCGTATTTCTGCAGCGAGGAGTCTAAATCTAAATTTAAATATCAACATCAATTTATTGATGTTGTTGATGCTAAAAATATTGAAAATATTACTCTTATTGATAATACTAATGATATTATCCATGGCGATGATGAAAATAATAATATCAATGGCGGGTTAGGGGAAGATACGCTATATGGATATGGTGGAGATGACCGATTAGCGCTAACAAAAGGGAAAGCCATTGGTGGCAGTGGGATTGATAGTTACTTTATTAAACGGTTCGAATGGGCTTCTCATGTAAATGATCTTTATAAAACAAAAATGTCATATAATAAAAAAGCATTCCGAGTTGAAAAAGAACATTATATCAACCCTATTTATCAGGGGGAAAATAAAGGATTTCAAGCTAATGTTATTATTGAAGAGAATAGCGAGTCAGTGAGTTGGGTTGATCTTGAATACTCATTAAATGAAATTAAGGATATGTATATCAAGGGTAACGACCTTTACCTTAAAATACAGGTTGATGATTATAAGACAGATAAATATGTATTTGATAAGGTTAAGAGTGAAGTCACCATAAAATTAAATAATGTATATCGTGATATAGATGGGGTTCGTAAACGCAATCATAGTTATAACTTAAATACTAACGATGGTTTTGCCTTAATTAGTCAATTAGTTGACCTCCCAAAAGAAAATAATCCTGAACATACTATACGTGGAAAACTATTCAATGTGTTATATGTTCAAAATAATGATAAAACGCTATATTCAGGTGAAAAAAGTGTTTATATTGATGAAAGTAAAGATGAGATTGAAGTTAATAAAACACGAGTATATAACTCACCTAAATGGGGAAGGTTAGTATCAATAGGTAAAGCTAAGAATTTAACTTATACTGGAAGTGAAAAAAACAATATCCTCTCCCATATAGCATCGGGGAGCCATATAAAAGTCACATTGGGCCAAGATAGTTATCAAATAAATAAACTTGACGATAACAATGAAGATATTGTATTTGATTTTGCTAATGTCAAAGGCCATTTTACAGATCAAGATAAGGTTATTATTTTATTACCTACGGTAAATGGCTACCAACTAGAAATGAATGGGCAAAAGCTTTTGCTCAAAGATAGGTTCGAAAAGACAACACTTAGCTTTCGTTTTCAGAATTTCGATGGGGGTATGAATAATGCGGTACTTATTCAAGATAAGTACAGTAATATGTTTTGTATCGACCTGAAGAGTGAAAATAGTGTCATCGCCCCTTCAAATCCCATTGCAAACAGCACCGATGGCGATGATACCATTAATATTCCAATGGGGTACCTTGGTAAAAAATTACTGATAAACGGCCAAGCAGGAAATGATATTATTCTTGACCATAGTGGGTTTAGTCGTGTGCTGATCGGTGGGGAAGGTGATGATACGATAGCAGCTGTTTCAGGTAATAATGTGCTGTATGCTGGCTCAGGAATGAATTTTCTCTCGGGCGGAGATGGGGACGATTTATTACTCTCTGATTTTGGTTACGACACTTTAATGGGTAAGGAGGGCGATGATAACTATTTAATTGATTGTCGATATAGAGGGGTTGTTTATATCGAGGATCTTGAAGGGAAAAATAATATTCATTTACTGAATTTTGACTGTGAAAACATTACTGAAGGTGTGGATAATGGTGCTCTTTATCGTATTTATATATCAAAATCAGGCAAAATTATTAAAATAAAACAGCCATCTCTACAAGAAAATAAAGACGCTGTATGTCAGGTCTACATGTACCCTAAATTGCCGCATAAGTTGCAGGAATTAACAAAAGATGGGATGGAGCCTTTAGCTAAATACTTTGCAGATAGTTATTCCACCGCTGAAAAAACAGGGCAAAAAGGTCATTGGAAACTAGCAGATACATTAACTCATTTACTAAATGGAACGCCAGATGCTTTATTAGAGTCATTACATGTACCTACTAATGGCCCGACTATTTTAAACCCAAATTATGCTCGAACTCATTGGTTAATTAAGACTAAGGAAGGAAACTTAGTTGTTTTGGACCATACTGGGCATGGTCGGATAATTCAGGGGGGTAAAGGAGATAATAGGATAGTGACTTTAGGGGGCAATAACGTCCTCTTTGGTGGTCAAGGTAATGATATTCTCGCCGGGGGAGTTGATAAAGATTTATTGATCTCCGTTGCGGGCAACGACACCTTGTCTGGTGGGTTAGGTAATGATACTTATCTTGTTAATGGTTATGAAAGCAATACAACAGTGAAGATTGAGGATTTGGCTGGTCGTAATCAGGTTGTTTTGGTTAATTTTTATGTGACCCCAGTGATGGTACAGCAAATAGATCCATCAAAAACACTCAGTGTCTATGAATCATATACTGGTCGAAAAGTGGAGATTTATCATAGCAACCATTTAATGTCGATGACAGATGTAACAGATATAAAGTTCCGTAAGTGTGATGGGGACGAATGGAATGGGCAAGCTGAGAAAACGGTAGATAAGCTTATTCAGCTTTATGCTGAGTCACGTTTTGAATACGAAAGTACTTTTGAGGCAACGAATATGTCAGCCCACCTACGCAACCGTTGGGACCCTCTACCGTTTATGAACCGTTTATTAGAGGGGACGAGCGTATCAGCCGCTAATTAGCTTTCAAATGATTAGAGGAATAAGCTTTAATATGAGCGATTCCTCTTCAAAGTGAACCATACTCCTAAAAAAACACCCCAAAATTAGAACCCAATAAAATATGGGGCTAACTTGGGGTGTACTTTATGAGTTTTACAGTACTTTTACGATGGCTTCACACAGTGGAACCATGTTTTCCAGTGTTAAGCCTGCAACATTAATACGGCCAGAACTTACGGCGTAGATGCCAAATTCACTGCGTAGACGCTCTACTTGCTCTTTTGTGAGACCACTGAAGGAGAACATACCGTTTTGGTTGATAATGAAGCTAAAGTCTTGTTTAGCGCCTTTCTCTTCCAATGTTTTAACCAGTAACTGACGCATACGTTTAATACGTTCACGCATTGCTGTTAGTTCTTGGACCCATTCTGCTTTTAAGGTATCGTCAGAAAGGATAGTGGTAACCACTGCTGCACCGTGAGCGGGTGGGTTAGAGTAGTTTGCACGAATAACCGCTTTTGCTTGGCTAAATGCGCGCTCTGCGTTGTCGCTGTCTTTAGCGATAATGGTGCAAGCACCGACACGCTCATTATATAAACCGAAGTTTTTAGAGTATGAGCTGGCGACAATCATTTCTGGGTTATTTTGGGTGAAAATGCGTAAGCCTTCAGCGTCTTCATCTAACCCTTTAGCAAAACCTTGATAGGCGAAGTCGAAAACAGGTAATAAGCCTTTTTCTGCACACAAGTTAGCCAGCTTCGACCATTGCTCAGCAGTTGGGTCAATCCCTGTTGGGTTATGGCAGCAACCATGTAGGACAATAACATCCCCTGCAACCGCAGTGGATAAGCTACTTAGCATGCCGTCGAAATCCATGCCATGTTTTGCTGCATCATAATAATTGTAAGTTAATACTTCTAAGCCAGCGGCTTCAAAAATATTTTTATGGTTAGGCCATGTTGGGTTGCTGATCCAAACACGTTTTGCATTGGTTTGTTTAGCAATAAAGTCAGCTGCAATACGCAGGGCACCAGTGCCCCCAGGGGCTTGTGCAGTACGGGCACGTTTTGAGGTGACAATTTCATGTTGTGCACCGAATAACAGTTCTTGTGTTACACGGCCGAATTCTGGCATTCCGCTAATCGCAAGATAGTTTTTGGTGTTTTCGTTGTCTAGCAGGAATTTTTCTGCTTTTTTTACGGTATCAAGCACAGGGGTTTTCCCTGATTCGTCTTTATAGACGCCAATACCTAAGTTGATTTTATTGTCACGGGGATCAGCACGGAAACTATCAGCAAGACCTAAAATTGGGTCAGCGGGGGCAGAAGTAATTTTTTCAAACATGTTGTCGATTCCAAAGCTCTGTTGTGGTTACCCAATACAGTTCATAGCGTATGAAGGCATTAAGTGAGAATGCTTTTGGCTATCCTTGCTTGTAAAAAGCCCATACTGCTTGAAATAAAGGGTATAGCTGAAAACGGGTTTAGTCGAACGAGTCGAGTTATCAGGGTAACGTGAGAAAGGCGTTTTGCCAACCGTTTTGCGATAAATTGGCGAGATCTTGTGAGCTAGGTAGGAATTGCATGTAATCTAACCATAAATATCTATAAAGTTGGTGAATCAGTCTGTCTTGTCGATATAGTGGTTTGATTTATAAAAATTTAGTCAGCGTTTAAAGGCAAAAAAAAGCAGCGCCGAAGCGCTGCTTGCAAAAACATGTTACCGTTTTCTAGTTTATCAGTTAACTGATAATTAGAATTGGTAAACTAAACCTAAACCAACTACGTTATCAGTGTTGATACCAGCAGCTTCAGTAAAGTCGTTGTCTTTTAACAGGTTGATTTTGTAATCAACAACTGCAGACATGTTTTTGTTGAAGTAGTAGTAAGAACCAACAGAGATATATTTAACTAAATCTTGGTTATCAAAACCATTACCTAAGTTTTTACCTTTAGATTGGTTATAACCGATAGATGGTTTTAAACCGAAATCGAACAGGTATTGCGCAACTAACTCAATGTTTTCAGTTTTGTTTGCAATCAGGTTATATTCACTATAACGAGTCATGTTTTGAGTTTGACCGTACATAGCTGCTAAATAAACATTGTTAGCGTCGAATTTACCACCAACGTTCCATGCTTCAGCACGCTTACCAGTTGCACTATATGCAGAAGTAACAGGAGTGGTGCTAGAATCAACTACAACACTACCAGCTTTTTGGTTTGGTGTGCGAGAAGATGATGAATAACCACCACCCAGAGTTACGCCCCAACCTAAGTCATAAGCAGTTGAGAAACCGAAACCGTCACCGTTGTCTTTAGACATACCAGCGCCAGAAAGGTTATCGTCACCGTTTTTACCTTGATATTGCAGAGCAAAGCTCAGGCCATCAACATAACCGAACATGTTGTTGTTACGGTAAGTTAATAGGTTACGGTTACGGCTAGTCATGAAGTTATCTGTTTGAGCCATAGTGTCCGCACCCCATAATGGGAATACGTCGGTCCATGCGTTCGTGTCATAAACCACACCGTAGTTACGGCCGTAGTCGATTGAACCGAAATCAGCAAATTTTAGACCAGCATACGCTAAACGGTTTTTGTTTTCGTTGCTAGTTTCAGATTTGTTAGTTTTAGTTTCCCACTCGAAACGACCGAAACCTGACAGTTGGTCAGTGATTTGAGTATCACCTTTAAAACCTAAACGAACACGTGAATCATCACCGTCTTGGCCGCTATCGCCTTTTGCGAAGTAGTGACGAACGTCAACTTTACCGTAAACGTCTAATTTGTTGCCGTCTTTGTTGTATACTTCAGCTGCGTTTGCTGCACCAGCAGCTAACAGAGCTGGGATAACCATTGCAAGAATATTGCGTTTCATCATTATTATTACCCTCATTGGTGTTATTCGGACACCTGCCACTGCCAAAAATAATTCTCAAAAAATAATTGGAACTATTTATGAGAGATTAGTGTCGTCTATGTCGGCGACCAGTGTTCCATTGCTAAATAAATTTATCCACCCTCAAAGTGCTACAAAATCAAAGTTTCTGAAACAAATGGTAACAAGGTGTTTCAAAATGTAAAAAATAGAGTGAAAAATAACCACTCATCGTACCAGTTTAAAAAATATTACAAAAAAGAGGGAACTTTTTCAAAAGATAATTTGAGCTTTTTTTGAGCAACTTAGGCCAGTTAAGTTGAAGATTTATGATTAGCAAAAAGCAAAAATATAATAAAAAAGCAGATTATTCTTAGCGGTAGCAGGCAGTGCGTTACTTTACGGATAATTATAAGGTATTAAGGGGAAAGTTGTGATCTACTTAATATTTTACTGTAATTTAATGTAACGTATCGGAATGATTAGCCAATGAAAGCATTATTGAACAAAAAAGCGGACCAAAATATGTTTAGTCCGCTTTTTACATCATTATTGCACCAAAAAAACGCAATTAGAATGCAGCGTTTCTAGGCGTACGAGGGAATGGGATCACCTCACGCACGTTACCAACACCAGTGACATAAGCCACTAAACGCTCAAAGCCAAGGCCGAAACCAGAGTGAGGCACAGTGCCATAACGGCGCAGATCACGATACCACCAGTAATCTTCTTTATTCATGCCCATTTCTTCAAGGCGTGCATCAAGCATATCAAGGCGTTCTTCACGTTGTGAACCACCGATGATTTCACCAATACCCGGTGCGAGAACGTCCATTGCAGCAACAGTTTTACCGTCTTCATTTAAGCGCATATAGAAAGCTTTGATGTCTTTCGGATAGTTTTTTACTACCACAGGCGCTTTAAAGTGCTGTTCAGCTAAGTAGCGCTCATGTTCAGATGACATATCGACACCCCAGTAAACTGGGTTTTCGAATTTCTGACCACAGGTTTCAAGGATTTTGATCGCGTCGGTGTAATCAACTTGGGCAAAATCAGAGTTAACAAAGCTTTCTAAGCGAGTGATAACGTCTTTATCGACACGTTGAGCAAAAAACTCTAAGTCGTCACGGCGTTCTTCAAGCGCGGCTTTAAAGGCGAATTTCAGCATTTTTTCTGCTAGGCCTGCAACATCATCTAAGTTAGCGAAAGCAACTTCAGGTTCAACCATCCAGAACTCAGCTAAGTGGCGGCTGGTATTGGAGTTTTCAGCACGGAAGGTTGGGCCAAAAGTGTACACTTTGCTCAGTGCAGTTGCATAGGCTTCACCATTTAACTGGCCTGAAACCGTTAAGAATGCTTCACGGCCAAAAAAGTCTTCACTGAAATCGACTTCGCCCTTGTCATTACGCGGCAAGTTATTGTAATCCAGTGTGGAGACACGGAACATTTCACCTGCGCCTTCGGTATCAGAGGCAGTAATGATTGGGGTTGAAACCCAGAAGTAACCTTGCTCATCAAAGAAACGATGTATCGCTTGTGCTAAGGTATGGCGCACGCGTGCAACCGCACCGATTAAATTGGTTCGAGGGCGTAGGTGTGCGGCTTCACGTAAGAATTCAACGCTATGGCGTTTCGCTGCCATAGGGTAAGTTTCAGGGTCTTCAACCCAACCAACCACCTTGACTGCGGTTGCATCAAGTTCAAAGGACTGCCCTTGGCCTTGAGACTCTTTTATAACGCCCGTAACCTGAACAGAACAACCCGTAGTTAGGTGCAGGACTTCATCATTATAATTAGGTAAGTTATTATTGATGATAGCCTGTAACGGATTAAAGCAAGAACCGTCATAAACGGCGAGGAAAGAAAAACCCGCTTTTGAATCTCTCCTTGTACGTACCCAGCCTTGAACGGTGACTTCTGTGCCTACCGCCACTCGGCCTTGCAGTACGTCGACTACAGGCGCTACTATCATATAATTCACTCTCTTCATATTAACAATATCTACTTTACTATCTCAATCCGTCATACTTCGAGCTGTAGATGCGTTGGCTTCACAAACTGACCCTAGTCACATACTTATGTATCCTCTTAGGGCCCAATTTGTTTGCCGTCTTTCTACAACTCGAATTATTTAGGATGCCATTCAAGCTGTATTAAATTCATTTTTTAATTGCATTGCGGTGTTGTTAGTTAAAGCGCAAAACAACCAGTGTATGATAAATAAAACAGTAAAGTAGGGGTATACTTACGAAATCCCATGTTTCAGGGGCCAAAGCTCTATGTTACTTGCCATTTATTAGGAAACAAGTAAAAAATCACGATAAAATATTTCTGTTTAAGTGATGAGGATTTATCGAGCTTAAAAGCTATAGTAATAGTAAGTGAATAAAAGAAAAAGGGGTTTTAAAGCCCCGATAAGAAAAATGCCAATTCTTATTCAGAGCTTTAAGGTTGTTACGTGATTAGCAGGCTTTAGGGAGGTCAAACGCTTTTCTCAGTTGGTTAACGAACTCATCATCTTCGCAAATCGTTTTACCTGGGCTATCAGATAACTTAGCAACCGGTTTACCGTTACATTCCACTAATTTAATCACGATATTCAGTGGCGTAACATGGGGAATATTACAGGTTAGGCGCGTACCAATACCAAATACAAGATTAACCCGCTTGTGGAAATAGCGGTATAACTCCAGTGCTTTTTGTAGATCTAGGCTGTCTGAAAACACCAAAGTTTTACTCATTGGGTCAATACCTAACTTCTCATAATGAGCGATTGCTTTTTCGCCCCATTCGATAGGGTCCCCTGAATCATGGCGTAACCCTTGATAGCGTTTGGCGAAATTAGCATCAAAATCACGTAGGAAAGCATCCATCGTGATGCAGTCCGTTAAGGCAACCCCGAGGTGATTAGGGTATTCATCTAACCAAATTTGCAAAGCCTCACGCTGGCTATTTGCTAACTCAGGGCTGATTTGCTGGTGCGCTTGGAACCATTCGTGGGCTTGGGTTCCTACTGGTGCAAGATCTAGCTCATGTGCGAGCTTGTAATTACTGGTGCCAACAAGGTAAGGGAATTCCTGTTTCAACATAGCCACAATGGCTGATTGGACACCGTATGAGAAGCGGCGCCGCGTCCCAAAGTCCATCAGCTTAAAGCCGGATAGGTCAAGTTGGTGCTCGTCAGCTTGTTGGTAAAAAACATCTAACAGTTTTTTCAGTTGTTGGACCGCATCATCAGTTGTGATGTTTGGGTGCCTATCTCGTTGCACGATTTCACTTACTAGGGCAAGAAGAGGAACTTCCCACATAATCACTTCGCGCCAAGGGCCACTAATGCGTATTGCCAGTTGCCCTTCGTCAGTCACACTAACAACCACTTGTTGTGGGTTAAAACGAAATGATTTTAGCCATGTAAGATAGTCTTCATGGAAAAAAGGTAAGCGGCGGAGAAAATTTAATTCATCATCAGTCAGTGATAGTTTTGCCATCTGCTGGATTTGTTGCCTGATTTCAGTAGCGTAGCTACCTAATATATCGCTACTACGGCAGCGAAACTCAGCGACAACCGGTACCTGATGATAACGGTGGAAAACGGCCTGCTGCATATGAAGCTTATAAGCGTCGGTATCAAGCAGTGATGTAATAATTGGTGTAGCGTCTAAGTTCATGGCACGCAGACATCCTCGCGGAGCTTATCTTTATAACTAAGGCTGTTTGTTTTTATAGGGATAACTCACAGAGTTTAAACTTGAAATTCACCCCATTAAAAAAACAAAATAAAACAGCACGTAGCAATTAGCTAAATCGTTAAAGTTGCAAAAGTATACCCACTTTACCAAAAGATAGAAGCGTTATTCTACCTGTCTGTTTTAAGAGAGCATTCGCAAGCTCAATTCACGCATTCGCTTTTATGTAAAGTAGTTAAATCAGGTAAATACATTTCAGTCATACCGTATCTCGTCATTACATACAAAAGCATTAATCACGAAAAGATACTAACATGCTATAAAATATTTGATAGTGCTATAGCACCAACAAACAAACGATTGTGTAACAAAATTAGCTAGGGTGAGAAATAGAAAGGTAACATCAATATTAAAATGGATAACACATTATGATGAAAATGTTTCTCAAATCCATTCACATTATTGTGTCTTATAGTATTGTATGAAGTAACCAAGCAGTACGATATCGGATATAACAAATTAAAAAGGTTACATATGACCCAGTTAAGACAAGCGAAATACCGTCAAGATTATCAATCCCCCGATTATACCATTACAGCGATTGACCTCGATTTTAATCTTGACCCTGTAAAGACGGTTGTGACAGCAACTAGTCAGGTAAAACGCCTTAATGCGCAGTCATCAACGCTTGAGCTCAATGGTGAAAACTTATCGTTAATTAGTCTCGAAATAGAGGGTAAAGCATGGGAAAACTATCACGAAGTTGATGGTAAGTTAGTGATTGAAGCACTACCAGAATCTTTTACCTTGCGTATTGTGAATGAAATTAGCCCTGAAAAAAATACTGCATTAGAAGGTTTGTATGTTTCTGGTGATGCTTTATGTACCCAATGCGAAGCAGAAGGTTTCCGCCATATTACGTATTACCAAGACCGACCAGATGTTTTAGCGCGCTATACCACAACAATTACTGCGGATAAGTCTCGCTACCCTTATTTACTTTCAAATGGTAACCGTATTGCAGAAGGTGAATTAGAAGGCGGGCGTCATTGGGTTAAATGGGAAGATCCCTTCCCAAAACCAAGTTATTTATTTGCCGTCGTTGCCGGTGATTTTGATGTTTTAAAAGATGTGTTTATTACGCGCAGTGGCCGCGAAGTGGCGTTAGAACTGTTTGTTGATAAAGGCAATTTAGACCGCGCACCTTGGGCAATGCAGTCTCTGAAAAATGCAATGAAGTGGGATGAAGAGCGTTTTGGCTTAGAGTATGACCTTGATATCTATATGATTGTTGCTGTTGATTTCTTCAATATGGGTGCAATGGAAAATAAAGGTCTTAACGTTTTTAATTCTAAATATGTATTAGCTAAAAGCGAGACAGCAACAGATAAAGATTATCTCAATATCGAGTCAGTCATTGGGCATGAATATTTCCATAATTGGACAGGTAACCGAATCACTTGTCGTGATTGGTTCCAGTTAAGCTTAAAAGAAGGGTTAACGGTTTTCCGTGACCAAGAATTTAGTTCTGACTTAGGTTCCCGCTCTGTTAACCGCATTAACAATGTAAAAGTGATGCGATCAGCCCAATTCGCTGAAGATTCAAGCCCAATGGCGCACCCAATTCGCCCAGACAAAGTGATCGAAATGAATAATTTCTATACGTTGACTGTGTACGAAAAGGGCTCCGAAGTGATCCGTATGATCCATACCCTGTTGGGCGAAGAAATGTTCCAAGCCGGTATGCAACTTTATATTCATCGCCATGATGGTAGTGCAGCAACTTGTGATGATTTTGTACAAGCAATGGAAGATGCTTCAAATGTCGATTTATCACTATTTCGCCGTTGGTACAGCCAATCAGGTACACCAATACTTACGGTACGAGATGAATATTCAGCAGAAAAACAACAGTATACCCTGCATGTGAAGCAAATGACGCCGCCAACGGCTGACCAAACTGAAAAATTGCCATTACATATCCCTTTAGATATTGAGCTATATGCTGAAGATGGTAGCGTGATTGCGTTAAAACGTGATGGTAGTGCTGTTAACTCTGTTTTAAATATTACTCAAGAGTCACAAACATTTGTATTTGATGAAGTGGCAAGCCGTCCGGTTCCTTCATTATTACGGGAGTTTTCTGCTCCAGTAAAACTGGATTATAACTATACCGATGAGCAACTTGCATTCTTGATGCAATATGCCAATAACGAGTTTTCCCGTTGGGATGCTGCTCAGCAACTGATTAATAACTACGTAAAAATTAATGTCGCTAACTATCAGAAAGGGGAAGAGTTAGTTTTACCTGAATCTGTCGTTGATGCATTTAGAGCGGTGTTATTGAGTGAATCAATTGACCCTGCGTTAGCAGCGTTGATCTTGACATTACCATCAGAAAGCGAACTTGCTGAACTGTTTGCCATTATTGACCCTGTCGCCATTCACGAGGTGCTGAACTTTATCCACCATAAACTTGCGGTAGACATGCAGGATGAGTTATTGGCTGTTTACCATTCGGTCAATATCACGGGTTATCGCGTTGATCATCAGGACATTGCCAAACGTGCATTACGTAATATTTGCCTCCAATATTTGGCTGCGGGTGATGACATTGAACTAGCGAATAAGTTAGTGCAAGAACAATACCAATCTGCGGATAATATGACCGATTCTCTTGCTGCATTAACGGCAGCGAATGAATCTCAGTTACCGTGTAAAGCACAGCTAATGGCTGATTTTGATGAACGCTGGCATCATGATGGCTTGGTGATGGATAAGTGGTTTACATTACAAGGGGCAAACCCATCGAAAGAGGTGCTATCGCATGTGCGTGAGCTGTTAAATCACCGTTCATTTAGCATGAGTAACCCAAATCGAGTAAGGTCGCTAGTAGGGGCATTTGCCGCGGGGAACCCAGTTAATTTCCATGCGGAAGATAGCAGCGGTTATCAGTTCCTATATGAGATCTTGGTTGATCTGAACACGCGTAATCCGCAGGTTGCATCAAGGTTGATCGAACCATTGATCCGTTTAAAACGTTATGACGAAAAGCGTCAGGCTCAAATGCGTAAAGTGCTTGAACAATTGAAAGCCCTAGATAACCTTTCTGGTGATTTATTTGAGAAAATCACCAAAGCATTAGAAAGCTAATTATTACGCCATTACACTATTTTTATATGATGGGCTAATGAGCGCTACTCAGAGGCGATAAGAAAGTAAAAATAGGCTTTTGGTTTAGAACTAAAGGGGAAGATTAACCGTCTTCCCCTTTTTAATTTTTGATTTTGCTATGGTTTATCAGTTTAATAATGTGAACTGTAAAAACTAAGCGATGATATGGTTTTTAGCTCGGCAAGCTTTTAACTTAGATGGGCGTTTTCCCTTATTTTAGTCATAAGGGGCTCGGTAGACGTTGAGTGGTAACTCATAATTTTCAGTCGTGATGACATAGTTTCTTCCCCCTGCTGGTGTGTTGCTATAAGCTTTCCATCCAACAAATAGTTAGATGAATAATTTAATTATAAATCAATACGATATAAGCATTTTTGATGGGGTGGTTGTTTCCCCAGAGTTTGAGTGAATTAAAGAGCCCTTTATTATTTGTTGTTATTAGAGGCACAAAACAGAATATATTGATCTTTTCATAGTAAAGTTGCCCCTAAATAGGGTAGTCTATTGCGCGTTTTATCCGACGAAAAATAGTTCGCACAGTTAAAACTCAACAAGAACCCTTTGGTGGGGGTTTTAGCATGCGCGGTATGATGTCTATTTTATTGAAACGCACTAGCAGAAAATAGGTTATTGGATATGCTATATCATCTTGCCCGAAAGGCACTATTCCAGTTCGACCCCGAAAAAGCACATGAATTGACTTTTCGCCAGCTTCAACGTTTGAACCATTCCCCTTTTCAATGCCTTATTCGTCAATCTGTTGCTACCAAACCAGTTCAATGCATGGGGCTTTCTTTTAAAAACCCCCTTGGCCTCGCTGCTGGTCTCGATAAAGATGGTGAATGTATCGATGCGTTTGGCGCAATGGGGTTTGGGTTTATTGAAATAGGGACTGTAACTCCCCGTCCTCAATCTGGTAATGATAAGCCAAGGTTATTCCGACTCGTTGAAGCTGAGGGTTTAATCAACCGAATGGGCTTTAATAATAAAGGTGTTGATAACCTCGTAGAGAATGTCAAAAAGGCTAATTACGGTGGAATTATTGGTATCAATATTGGTAAGAATAAAGATACACCGGTAGAACAAGGTAAAGATGATTATTTAATTTGCATGGATAAGGTATATGCCCATGCAGGCTATATTGCGATTAATATTTCCTCACCAAATACACCGGGCTTACGTACATTACAATACGGTGAGGCTCTCGATGATTTATTGAGTGGTATAAAAGCGAAGCAACTTGAGTTGCAATCATTACATCAAAAATATGTGCCAGTTGCGGTGAAAGTAGCGCCTGATTTATCTGAAGAAGAAATTATTCAAGTTACAGATAGCTTAGTGAGGCATAATATAGATGGGGTGATTGCTACAAATACAACGCTAGATCGCTCCCTCGTTCAGGGGTTAAACCATTGCAATGAAACGGGTGGGTTGAGTGGGCGGCCTGTACAATTAAAAAGTACGCAAGTTATTAAACTTATTTCACGTGAATTAAATGGTAAGTTACCAATAATTGGTGTGGGTGGAATTGATTCGCTTACAGCGGCGCGTGAAAAAATGGAAGCAGGCGCTTCATTAATTCAAATTTATTCTGGTTTTATTTACCATGGACCAAAATTAATTAAAGATATTGTCAATCATATCTAATAAATTGTAAATTTACTTAACAAGGGGGTTTCTTTATTCCCCCTTTTAAACTATATTGCTAATAGTGGCTATTTTTATATCAAATTGATATCAATTTTCAGTAAATTTGTTGTTTAGACAATGTAATATCCAGTTGCAATTAAAACGACATGACTTAATCTATGAAAGCTTAATTTGTGAAAATTTAATCTATAAAAATTGCCGCAGAGTAAATTTAGGGAAGATCATTATGATGATCGTTCCTATTATATATTTACCGATAAATCGCTGAAGGATCGTTTATGAATATTAAACCTGATGATCATTGGCGTTGGTATTTTGATCATGACCATGACAGGGTGATGTTAGATCTCGCCAACGGCATGATATTTCGTTCATGTTTTCCCGCTAAAATGTTAACTGCATTTGCTCGTAGTGAAATGCCATTTAGCATTGAAGATGCAGGGGAATATTATTTATTTGATGAGCAAGCAAAGAGACTAAATATTACGCAAGAAGAAAGAGCGGAATTAGTCTTAAATAGCTTGGTTGCTTTTCGTTTTCTAAAACCACAGATGCCGAAAAGTTGGTATTTTTCTTCTTTTCATTATATTAATGCGCCTAAACAGGGGCAAATAATTCAGGTGTGTTTAGAAAATACCAGTCGTTATTTTTCATTTATTATTGCAGAAGCGGGCCCTTCAGCAAGCTTGTGTTTATTAGCTGAACCAGTTTTAGAATTACCCGATCGTACTTTAAGGTTTTGTGATCCAATTAAGATCATGAACGATCGTATGCTTGAGTATTCATCAAAGACGAAGCGGCAGTTATATGGCAACGTTATTTAGTTGATCGTCAGTGATCAAATAAAAAGAAAATGAATAAAAACTAAATGTCCGACTTAGATAACTAATGTAGTTATAGGTATTCTAACACCATCATAATATAAAATTGCTGATGGTGTTAATGAGCTATAATAAACGTTTAGTTAAGTGCTAATTTGAGCGAAGTTTTTGGAATACAGCTACAGGACAATATATAGCCGTTTTCTTTAATTGCACTTTGTTTTAGCGGTGTGACCTCACCAGAAATAAGCTTAATTTTACAGCGTCCACAAATACCCGCTCGGCAGGAATAGGGAATGGATAAACCGTGAGATTCCAGTTGTTCGAGGACCACATTTTGGTTATCACCTTGATATTCTGTTTCTTCAAAAATTAAACTGACATTGTCGACTGTAGAATTTAAGCTTGGGCTTGGGCTTTCAGCTTCTCTTTTTTGCGTTATATATTGTTTAGCTGGTTTGGTTTCTAATACTGTTAGCGTATCACCAACACGAATAATCCCCGTATTTTTAGCCATAACATTTTGGCCAAAATCCACGTCACCATTTTCATCAGTACGGAAGGTTTGCAACGTGGCTAATGGTTCACTATTAGGGTGTTTTATCCCTTTCTCGGGGCTGACAGTGGTTAAAATACAACGACTGCATGGTTTATCTAGAGTAAAGATAACATCACCGATTTGAATGGTTTTCCAAGTATCTTCTTCAAAAGGTTTAGCGCCAGTAATAATTAGGTTGCCACGAAATTGTTCTAGCTTAATACTGGCAGGGCAACGGCCTTGGAGTTCTTGAACGGATGCTTCATTAATGAGTAGAAAAGGGTAACCATCAGCAAAAGATACGGGAACATCTTGATGATTTTTCACTCTTCTAGACAATTGAGTGCTGAGCCAACGTAGTTGTACTGGCTCATCAAAAAAGGTACTTAACCAGCTATTTACCTGCTGGGGAGCAATCAGTGCATGAAAATGATTTCCCCAAACCTCAGTAGGGCTCTGTTTATCATCAAAGTCCTGATACAATACCGTTGCACTTTCGCCATTAGGTGCTTGTAGGTGTAACCCATTGTTAAGCATAACGGGTGTAAACAGTAACATTTGCGGGTATTTTCTTGCCGTAATAAATTTACCTTCCAGCGTGGTTACCATAAAATTACGATCAAAAGTCAAACCGCTAGTATCTGCGAAGGCATGTGATAAACGTACCCCTCGCATAGATTTAACTGGGTGTGTATAAAGGCGCGAAAGCGTAATCATTTTTTAATCCTTATAATTGTTGCGCAGCAACTTTATGACAACTGCATAAGATTAGCTATAATGCGCAACAATTTTTCATCAAAATCGGTAATAAATACTATGAATTCTCTGTTTGCCAGCACAGCTCGTGGCCTAGAAGAACTACTGAAAACGGAATTGGAAGCGCTTGGCGCTAGCCAGTGCAAAATTGCGCAAGGGGGTGTCTACTTTCAGGCCGATGAACGAGGCATGTACCAAAGCCTGCTGTGGAGTCGTTTGGCATCGCGTATTTTATTGCCACTGAATGATTTTGATGTCTACAGTGACTTAGACTTATACCTTGGTGTGCAAGCTATCGATTGGACTGAGATTTTTTCAGTTAATGACACTTTTGTGGTGCATTTTACAGGCACCAACGAAGAGATCCGCAATAGCCAATATGGTGCATTAAAGGTGAAAGATGCAATTGTTGATAGCTTCGTGCGCAAATTAGACCAACGGCCGGATGTTGCTCGCCAGCAAGCAGATATTCGTATTAATGTTTATTTGAATAAAGAAAGAGCCAGTGTTGCTCTTGATTTAAGCGGCGATTCTTTGCATATCCGTGGTTATCGTGACCTTGCTGGGCAAGCACCGCTGAAAGAGACCCTTGCAGCAGCTATTATTAATCGCTCAGGGTGGCAGCAAGGGACTCCATTAGTTGACCCAATGTGCGGTTCAGGAACCTTGTTAATTGAAGCCGCAATGATGGCAACAGACAAAGCCCCGGGTTTACACCGTACCCATTGGGGTTTTTATGCATGGTCGAAATTTAACGCTGAATTATGGCGCGAGTTAACGACGGAAGCACAAGTGCGTTTTCGTCAAGGCTTGAAAGAAACGACATCACGTTTTTATGGTTTTGATATCGATAAGCGTGTACTAGAAATGGCGCGTGCTAACGCGCGCCGTGCGGGGCTACAAGACTTAATCACCTTTAAACAAGGTGATGCCGCTGCATTGGAAAACCCAGTTAACACTGATACGGTAGGGGCAATTATCAGTAACCCGCCTTATGGTGAGCGTTTAGAAAGTGAGCCTGCCTTAATTGCACTGCATAGCCAGTTAGGGCGTATCGTGAAGGCCCGTTTCCCAGGTTGGCGTTTATCGATTTTTAGTGCTTCTCCTGAGTTACTTAGCTGCTTGCAATTGCGTTCAGAACGTGAATTTAAAGCCAAAAATGGCCCTTTAGACTGTGTGCAAAAGAACTATCAATTAGCTGCTACGCCATCAGAAACCGTGGCTGAAATTTCACCTGATTTCGCTAACCGCTTACGTAAAAATTTGAAAAAGTTAAGTAAGTGGGCAAAACAGCAAGGTATTGATAGTTACCGTATTTATGATGCGGATTTACCCGAGTACAACGTGGCGGTTGATATTTATGGTAGCAAAGTGGTGATTCAAGAATACGCACCACCAAAAACCGTGGATGAACGTAAGGCTCGCCAGCGGTTATTTGATGTGATCACGGCGACAATGAATGTGCTTGAGCTTACCTCTAATCAGTTAGTATTGAAAACGCGTCAACGCCAAAAAGGCAAGCAGCAATATGAAAAATTAGCCCAAAAAGATGATTTCTTTTTAGTGCAAGAATACAACGCAAAACTGTTGGTTAACTTAACTGATTATCTTGATACTGGGTTATTCCTTGACCATCGTATTGCCCGTAAAATGTTAGGGCAAATGAGTAAAGACGCGGATTTCCTAAACTTATTCTGTTACACCGGCTCTGCAACTGTACACGCAGGTTTAGGTGGGGCAAAAAGTACGACTTCCGTTGATATGTCGAGGACTTACCTTGAGTGGGCAGAGAAAAACCTGCAAGCAAACGGGTTAACGGGTCGCCAACATCGCTTAATCCAAGCTGATTGTTTGAGTTGGTTAGCCAATAGTACTGAGCAATTTGATCTGATCTTTATCGATCCCCCTACATTTTCAAATTCAAAACGCATGGATGGTACATTTGATGTACAACGCGACCATGTGCAATTAATTACACATTTAAAACGGTTACTGCGTCGTGGTGGAACTGTGATGTTCTCTAATAACAAACGCGGTTTCAAAATGGATATTGAAGCGATGCAAGAATTAGGGTTACAAGCGCAGGAAATTACTGCTAAAACACTTTCAGAAGATTTTGCTCGTAACCGTCAAATACATAACTGCTGGTTAATTCGCCACGCAGAGTAAAGGATAGAATCAATGGCTTTAATTAATTTATCGGGTGCATACCTTGCTTTTAGTGATGCTCCGTTACTTGATAATACTGAAATTCACATTGAAGATAACGAACGCGTTTGTCTGGTTGGGCGCAATGGCGCGGGTAAATCAACACTTATGCGAGTGTTAACCAAAGAACAGCCACTGGATGATGGGCAACTTATTTATGAGCAGGACTTAATTGTTGCTCGTTTACAACAAGACCCACCACGTAATATCGAAGGGACTATTTTTGATTTTGTTGCTGAAGGCGTTGCTGAACAAGCTCAATACCTGAAAGATTATCATCATGTCGCTAAATTGGTTGAACATGACCCTAGTGAGAAAAATTTAAATAAATTATCTGAATTACAAGAAGTGTTAGATAACCGTAATTTATGGTTATTAGACTCTCGTATCAGTGATGTGCTGAAAAAACTCGGTTTACCTGCGGATGCAGAACTATCCTCATTATCGGGTGGTTGGCTACGTAAAGCGGCTTTAGGTCGTGCTTTAGTGAGCAACCCGCGGGTCTTGTTTTTAGATGAGCCGACTAACCATTTAGATATTGAAACGATCCTCTGGTTGGAAACTTTCTTAAAGGATTTCCAAGGTAGTATTGTTTTCATTTCGCACGACCGTTCTTTTATCCGCAATATGGCAACCCGTATTATCGATTTAGATCGTGGACAATTAGCGTCTTGGCCGGGCAATTATGATGATTACTTGGTCAGTAAAGAAGAAGCTTTGCGTGTTGAAGAGATGCAAAATGCAGAGTTTGACCGCAAATTAGCGCAAGAAGAGACGTGGATCCGTCAAGGGATCAAAGCAAGACGTACGCGTAACGAAGGGCGGGTTCGTGCCTTGAAAGCGTTACGTGTTGAACGCTCACAGCGCCGTGAGGTTATGGGCACGGCGAAAATGCAAGTCGGTGAAGCTTCTCGCTCTGGGAAAATTGTTTTTGAAATGGAAAATGTTAACTATCAAGTTGACAATAAAGTCCTGGTCAAAGACTTTTCTGCTCAAGTTATGCGTGGTGATAAAATCGCATTAGTAGGGCCAAATGGTTGTGGTAAAACCACGTTATTGCGCTTAATGCTTGGCGATTTACAGGCAAATAGTGGGCGTGTGCACTGTGGAACCAAATTGGAAGTGGCGTATTTTGACCAGCACCGTGCTGCATTAGACCCTGATAAAACGGTTATGGATAACTTGGCAGAAGGCAAGCAAGAAGTGATGGTTAACGGTAAGCCACGCCACGTATTAGGGTATTTACAGGACTTTATGTTCCCTCCTAAACGTGCAATGACACCGGTTAGAGCTCTTTCAGGTGGGGAACGTAACCGCTTGTTATTAGCTCGCTTATTCTTAAAACCAAGTAATTTATTAATTCTCGATGAACCAACAAATGACTTGGATGTAGAAACGCTTGAGTTACTTGAAGAACTTGTTGATGGCTATCAAGGTACAGTCTTGCTCGTCAGCCATGACCGAGAGTTCGTTGATAACAGTGTAACTGAGTGCTGGATTTTTGAAGGTAACGGTGTCATCAACCGGTATGTGGGTGGGTATTTTGATGCTCAGAAACAAAGAGCACAAACCGTGAGTTTAAAAGTTGAACAAACGAGTAAAGTAGCTGCCCAAGATAAGGTGGCTAAACCAAAAGAAGCTGTAAAGCGTGCAAATAAATTAAGCTATAATTTATTGCGTGAGCTGGAACAGTTACCTGCGAAACTTGAGCAACTTGAAGCTGAAATTGAGGCTTTACAAGCTACGATTGGTGATGCTGATTTCTTTAATCAGCCTCATGAAGTCACTGAAAAAGCGTTGACTAATTTAGCGGCTAAAGAGTCTGAATTAGAACAGGCCTTTGACCGTTGGCAAGAGCTTGAATTACTTAAAAACGGCTAAGTTAGCTTTAATTAGAGGAGCAAATACACTTTGTGTACCCATGAGTCTCATGAACATGTTCTTTGCCCTCAGTGTGACATGTTGGTTGCAGTCCCTGAGTTGGAACAAGGGAGCAAAGCAACATGTCCGCGCTGCGAGACTACATTAGTCTCAAAGTGGCGGTATCCATATAAGCAACCAGCAGCATATGCATTTAGTGCATTAATTATGCTGTTTGTTGCTTGCTTGTTCCCTTTTGTGAAAATGGGGGCGGCAGGAATTGAAAATGAAATATCGTTATTTCAGATAATCGAAATTATATCGGCTACCCGCTATAGTGGGTTGGCGTTATTTTTTTTGTTTTTTTCTTTGATTATCCCAGCATTTTGCATGATCACAATTATTCTCTTAGGGTTGCAAGTTCATATTCCTAAGGGATTAAAGGTCGTGAGCACTCGCATTTTATTCCAAATGAAAGCTTGGTGCATGGCGGAAATATTTTTAGCTGGGGTTTTAGTTAGCTTTGTGAAACTGATTGCTTATGGTGATATCGGAATAGGCTTAAGTTTTTTACCTTACTGTTTGTTTTGCATGTTGCAGGTAAGGGCATTTCAATGTTTAGACCGCCATTGGCTTTGGAACCGTATTGAAGCACCGCCAAAACTAGAGCTACCATTAAAAGTAGGTCAAACAGGTATTAAGCAAAACGTACGTTTATGCCTTGTTTGCACGGCTATTTTACCAGCGGAACAATCACAGTGCCCACGGTGTTTTTCCCGTGGAAGTGTACGTAAACACCAAAGTTTGCAGTGGACATTAGCACTGCTCGTTACTTCAATCATGCTGTATATTCCCGCTAATGTGTTACCCATGATGACGACATATACACTGGGCAGCGCATTAAATTCAACCATTATTGATGGGGTTATTCTATTGTGGGAGGATGGTTCTTATCCTGTTGCTATGGTCATTTTTATTGCCAGTATCATGGTACCTACGTTAAAAATGATTGGTATTGCATGGCTTTGCCTTGATTCACAAGGATATGGCAATCGAGACCCTCATCGGATGCATTTTATTTATGAGCTAGTGGAATATGTGGGGCGTTGGTCAATGATTGATGTATTTGTGATCACGATTTTAGCCTCTTTGGTTCAAATGGGCCAGTTGATGAGTATCGTGCCAGCAATGGGGATTATTTTCTTTGGTGTTGTTGTTATTCTCACAATGTTTGCAGCGATGACGTTTGACCCAAGGTTAACTTGGGATCGTTGTGAAAGGAAAAACGCAGTAAACACGAATGCTGTTGAACAAGAAGGAGTCGTCGGGTGACCTCACAAGAAACATCACAGGCCAATGCCAAAGTTAGTAAGTTAAAAAGTTGGTCACCAGTTTGGGTGATCCCAATAGTAACTGTCTTAATTGGTGCTTGGGTATTATTTTACCATTTTAGCAACCAAGGCCCGGAAGTGACGCTAATCACTTACAATGCTGAGGGAATAGAAGCAGGTAAAACGAAAATTAAAAGTCGTAGCGTCGATATTGGCGTCGTTGAAAGCGTCACTCTTGATGATAATTTTAGTCGGGTGTTAATAAAAGCGCGCTTAAATAATGACATGAAGGATTTACTACGTGCTGATTCATCATTCTGGATTGTTAAGCCTACAATCGGGCGTGATGGTGTGACAGGGTTAGGTACTTTACTTTCAGGGGCTTATATTGAACTTCAGCCTGGGGTAGAGGCCAAAGAAAACTTTGAATTTACTTTATTGGACACACCTCCTCTTGCATCACCGGATGCAAAAGGGATACGAGTAGCATTAGTCAGCGATAAAGCAGGGCAATTAAACCCTGGTGACCCAGTATTATTCCGTGGTTATCGTGTTGGGTCAGTTGAAACTAGTAATTTTGATATGGACAAGCGTGATATGCGCTACCAATTATTTATCAATGCTCCTTATGATAAGCTGATCAGCTCCAATGTGCGTTTCTGGAAAGACAGTGGAATTGCATTCGACATGTCATCCCAAGGTGTTCATGTTGAAATGGGGTCTATTGCGACATTACTGACAGGTGGTGTGAGTTTTGATGTGCCTACGGGGTGGGTTCCAGGTACGAGTGTTAAGGAAAATACAGAGTTCCGACTCTTTGATAACCAAAACAGTATTCAAAATTCACTGTATACAGAATACCAAGATTTTGTCTTGTTCTTCTCTGATTCTATTCGTGGGTTACAGCCTGGGGCACCAGTGGAATTCCGTGGTATTCGTTTAGGCACAGTGGCACAAGTGCCTTTCTATACCGAGGGGCTTGACCAATCTTTGGATAATGACTTTAGAATTCCTGTTCTAATTCATATCGAGCCAGAGCGTTTTTCAAAAGATGTTGGTGCGAATTTTAATTTAAAAAATGAATTAAAATTGGCCATGAAAGACGGATTAAGAGCATCGTTAAAATCGGGTAACTTTTTAACAGGTGCCTTGTTTGTTGATTTAGATTTTGACCCTAATGCTGAGCCTTATAAAGGGCCTACGGTAGTGGCTGGATATAAAATTATCCCAACGACCAGTGGTGGCTTAGCGCAAATCCAACAAAAAGTTATCGCGGTGTTGGATAAGATCAATAACATGCCAATTGAGCCAATGCTTAATCAAACGACACAAACATTAGCCGAAGGGCAAAAAGTGGTTAAAGAAGCCAATGCCATGTTGGTGGAATTAAACAAAGTCATGGGAAGTAAAGAGTTCCAAAACTTGCCTCATGACTTACAAAAAACACTGCAAGAAATGAACCGTGCAATGCAAGGTTTCCAACCGGGTTCACCTGCTTATAATAAAATGGTGGATAACATGCAGCGTTTAGACCAAGTATTGAGAGAAGTTCAGCCGCTTTTACGTACATTAAACAACAAGAGTAATGCATTAGTGTTTGAAGCGGAGCCGACTAAGGATGTAGAGCCGAAAGGAGTGAAAAAATAATGCGATATTTATTATCAGTATTTGTTTTATTGTTGGCAGCGTGTAGTAGTACGCCAGAAAAAAAGTATTATCAATTGCCAATAAAAACTCCTCAGGAACAATCAGCGGCAGTGATGGATAAAGGCCAAGTTTGGCTACAGCGTATTATGTTGTCTGATGTATTAACTTCCAACGGTATTACTTACCAAACAACCGATGTGAGTTATACAAATGCGAGCACACATCTTTGGGCTAGCCCATTGGAACAACAGCTCGGGCAATCAATGGTGAGTGAATTATCCGCCGCATTACCGGATAAGCTAGTGTCTTTACAGCCATTACAGAATTCTCCAGATACACTGGATATCACTTTGACGGCATTTAATGGTCGATACGATGGAAAAGTGCTTATTCAAGGTTTTTGGACGCTTTCCCATGGTGATAAAGTCATTCGTCGTAATTTTGATGTGCAGTTAGACCAACAACAAGATGGGTATCCGGACTTGGTTCGTACATTGTCACTAGGCTGGCAACAAGTTGCTGATAATATTGCTAAAGAAATTGCAAAGTATTAGTTATTACCTAGTTAACTAATTAAATACACCTCAGATATATATGGTAAATATAAATTTCTGAGGTGTATTTTTTTTATCTTCAATAAGTAAATATATTTAATAAACTTATATGTAGTTAATAATAGTTACCTTATATGCTCTAATGTCATGATAAATAAAGTAAAATATTTCATAGTAAAATCAAATGATTATATTAATTGCCATATCTAAGTCACATTTATGCTATTTATGACAAATATATGAAAATCTTTACTTGATTTTCTTATCTGTGGGCGTTATTTCTATAAGGTACCTATTAATAAATAGTAGGTGCTGTTTTCTTTTCCATTTTTAATGATGAGGGAAGTAAGGCATGAAAAGACAGAAGCGAGATCGTTTAGAAAGAGCTTTATCAAGAGGTTATCAAGCAGGTTTAGCAGGGCGTTCTAAAGAGCTCTGCCCATATCAAGCAGTAGATGCTCGTTCGCATTGGCTAGGTGGTTGGCGAAAGGCGATGGAGGATCGAACCGTAGCGGTTGTGTAATCCAGAATTTATCTCATTTTTAAGGTTAAATAACCTGTCATTTTTTTATATTTAGGGTTTTTAACTTAAAGATACTAATCAATTTAAGAACCTCCGCCATTGCGGAGGTTTGCATTAATTAGCTCATAGCTTAGGCTTCTAAAAATTAGAATGCGCTTGTATCTTTGAATAAGCCAACTTTTAAGTCCGTTGCGGTATAAATTGATTTACCATCAACTAAAACTTCACCATCTGCTAGCCCCATGATCAGCTTACGGTTAATTACACGTTTAAAGCTAATACGGTAAGTGACTTTTTTTGCAGTGGGTAGGACTTGGCCAGTAAATTTTACTTCGCCAACACCTAATGCACGGCCTCTACCTTCACCGCCAAGCCAGCCCAGATAGAAACCAACTAATTGCCACATTGCATCAAGCCCTAAGCAGCCTGGCATGACAGGATCATTGACAAAGTGGCAATCAAAGAACCAAAGGTCTGGATTGATATCCAGCTCAGCTTCAACATAGCCTTTATTATATGTACCACCGTCTTCAGTCATGCTGACGATACGATCCATCATCAACATGTTTCCTGATGGGAGTGGAGGACCATTTTCCCCAAATAACTCGCCTTTTCCAGAAGCAATTAAATCATCTTTTGTGTAGGATCCGCGTTTCTCAACCATGTTCTTCAGATAGCCTTTATTAAATGTAGGGGCACAGGATAGCTTACACTTGTACGCTGAACAACTCCGATCTGCTATTTTTTACGCAATCTTTACTTAACTCATCCATTTTAAGAACCAAGGAAGCCTTGCTTTATCCGGTGCGTTTGCTTGGTTAATACGCTCTTGAATTAAAGCTAACAGGTGTACGTTTTCTTCTTCAGCTTGCTGCTCAAAGTAAGGTTGCTTAGTCAATAATGTAATAGCTTGAGCGACATGTTCAACAGGCCAAATGTGGAATTGCCCTTCTTGTACCGCGCTAACGACTTCAGCTTTAGTGCATAAATGACGGATATTCGCCATTGGAATAATAACACCTTGCTCACCGGTTAAGCCCCGTTTGGCACAAATATCAAAGAAGCCTTCAATTTTTTCATTGACGCCACCAATCGGCTGGACGTAGCCAAATTGGTCAACTGCACCTGTAATAGCAATTTGTTGATCAATTGGTTGTAATGATAAAGCACTAATTAACGCACATAGCTCAGCCAGTGAGGCGCTATCACCATCAACCTCACCGTAGGATTGCTCAAAGACAATTGAGGCTGAGAAGGGCTGTGGTTGCTCTAATTTAAGCTCATAGTTTAAATAGGCTTGCATAATCATCATGCCTTTTGCATGAATATTGCCACCTAATTCAGCTTTACGTTCTACGTCGGTAAATTCCCCATCACCTAGATGAGCCACACAAGTGATACGTGAGGGTTCTCCAATCGCTTCAGGGTGACCAGGGTATTGTAAAACGGATAACCCATTCACTTGCCCAATGACTTCCCCTTCAGTTTTAACGAAGATTTGCTCTTGCAAAATATCATCTTGCGTTCTTTCCATGAGGAAGTTGTGGCGCCATAGGCGGTTTTCGACCGCTTGATTAAATGAATTTTGAGTTAATAAGTTATTTTCTTGGTAATGAACCGCGTCCATTAAGCGCCTTGTAAGCCATGGAATATCAAGGGGAAGAGTAAATTTATCTTCACAATAGCGGGTTGCTTGATGAACCAAAGGTAACCAACCATCAACTGAGATATTTGGTAATTTATTGGAATCAATGATGGATTTAATATAACGCATCCATAATGTTAATTGTTGTTCATCCTCAAAGAACATGACTGGCTCATATTCACCATAAATTGCACTTTCAAATATTTCTGGTGAAGTATATTCAAACTCTTCTAAAGCAAGCCTATCACCAACAATAATAACTTTAAGTTCAAGAGGTTGTGGCTCGATTTCTATAGGTAAAGGTTGACTATCAGAATAGGGTAACCATTCTAATTGCCGACGAATAACCATATCTTTTAAGCGATTCCACATTAAAGGTTGGCTAATGAGTGCATTAGCTGCAATCACTAATATGCCCCCATTAAGCTGATGTAATAGGCCAGGGACAAGGGTCAAAGATGGGGTTACATGACCAAATAGTTGCTCTGGCTCTATCCAATTACGGTATGCAATCGCTGTGCGAGATGAAAAACGGCTTTTAATGCCATGTTTCCATTGAAAGGAATGTTTATCTTCAGATAATTGGTAGTCGCCATCAATAGTGTTGATATCTACAAGCAATGGGCCAATTGCATTAGCGTAAGTGCTAAGGTATTCCTCACTTTCATCAGACTTGATAAACATAAAGCGTGTTTGGGCAAATTCATCGACAAAATGTTGTATTCCATCGGACAATCTAGGCTGAATGTCTGACAGTGTTGTTGGGGACAACGTTTCTGAGGATACAAATTTCGTCTGGAATGACGATAAGTTAGGAATGAGGCCTTGCCATGTTAGTTCTTGACTGATCACTATAATTATCTGCTATTAATAGGGTTATAAATAAAATGCCTGCCAATGAGCTGGGCGCATGTGCCTGAATTTGGTTTATTTAATAATTTGCCAAATAACATCGTTTGTTTTATAAACAATTTTCAGGCCTGTTAATTACCCAGTGGGCAAGCCTGCTATATTAGCCTTTGATAGGCAATCTTGCAGCAAGAATTGTTGAATTATTGACTAGAATAACGAAAACATAAACACAATAGGTAATGTCATTGGCCAAGTGAAACCAATTAATATGGCGCTAAGTAAGCGCATAAAACAATTAGGGTCTTTTGTGACGAGTAGGGTGAATAGCATAGCGCATACACCGACAATCCCATAGATGACGAGTATATTTTCAAAAGTGGACATGCAGTTTTATTAATTTGTTAACAGATGGGGGCGGATTGTACACTATTTTTACAAAGACAGGTTACTTTCTTTATTGCAGAAACGAATATTTCACTAAATCGAACGTCTGCTTGAGCATTTTGTTTATAATATTGCTAATATAAAGATAGGTTCGGTTTTCTTCAGGAAAAATTATGAAATATCAGCAGCTTGAAAATCTTGAATGTGGCTGGAAATGGGAGTACCTCGTCAATAAAGCACGAGGTGGCGAAGCGATTACCCGCTATATAGAACGAAGCGCAGAAAAAGAAGCGATAGATTTGCTGTTAAAAATGGAAAATAGACCGATTGATGTGCTCAAGTGGATTTCATTACATATGAATCCTGAGCTTGATAACCGAATGAAACAAAGCATTCGTGCAAGGCGTAAACGTCATTTCAATGCTGAGCACCCACATACTCGCAAAAAATCGATAGATCTAACCTTTTCGGTTTGGCAGCGTCTGTCTAATTTAGCAGTAAAACGTAATAAAACACTTTCTGAAACGATTATCCAGTTGATCGAAGATGCTGAGCATAAAGATAAATACGAGAGCCAAATGAGCTCATTGAAGCAGGATCTACAAGCGATTTTAGGGGCGTCGAAAGGAGATGGCAGCTAGGCTATCTGAAAAGATCTTTATGGTTGTTGTTCTTGCTATTAAGTGTAATGGGAAGCGAAAAGTAGATTAAACACTAAATAACAAACGGTCTATATTCGTTATATTAGTTTTTATAAGAATAAAAAAACCCCAATAATAATTGGGGTTTTTTTTTCAGTTCAAAATTCAAACTAGGGCTAAGAATTAAGCGCCTGGTTGAGTTACAACTTCAGTTGTACCTTGAATTTCGATTTCAACGCGACGGTCTGGCGCTAAGCACTCGATCAGAGCTGCACGGCCTTTAACTGCGTCACATTTGTTACCAGTTACTGGATCTTCTTTACCACGACCTTCAGCAGCGATTGCGCTTGCTGGAACGCCTTTAGATACTAAGTAGTCAACTACAGACTGAGCACGTTTTTGTGACAGTGGCAGGTTGTAGTTTTGTGAACCGATACGGTCAGTGAAACCAACTACCAGTACGCGACCTTGAGTTGGATCGATGCTGCTCAGTTCGTTATACAGTTCGTTCAGAGCTTGCTGACCTTCTGGTTTCAGGCTAGCTTTGTTGAAGTTAAACAGAACGTCTGAACGTAGTGTGAAACGTTTGTTTTCAACAACTGGAGCTGGCTCAACAACTGGAGCTGGAGCAACAACTGGAGTATCTTCTTGACCAAAGCGGTATGCAACACCAACGCTCAGCATGCCGTTGTCTGGACGAGTACCGATATTGTCTTTATCACCTAAGTTGCTAACCCATTGGTAGTCTAAACGAGTTGCCCACTCTGGAGTGATTGCATACTCAAGACCCAATGCGTATACAGGTGCAACACCAGTATCAGTTTCTTTGAAACGTTCGCCATTTTGGTGAGCTTTAGCTTCAGTACGGTAAACCATACCACCTAAGCGAGTGTAAACGTCTAAGTCATCCATGATTGGATAGCTTAATTTGGTAGTTAATGAAACACCCATAGATTTCAGGTCACCGCTGTTACCAGCGCCTTTGTATTTCATTTTACCGAACCAGTCATAACCCAGTTCAAAACCCATATATTGGTTGTATTGGTAACCAGCATATGCACCAGCACCAATAGTATCACGGTCAGTTGAATTACCAACTGTACCCCAACCTGCATAGTCTGTACCAGTTTTAGCTGGGTTTAGGCTAGTATCTTCATAGTGAGACCAACCTAATTTAGCACCGGTATACCAAGTGTTATCTTTTGGAGCTGCTTGTGCAACGGTTGCAAAAGCTGCTACTGCCACTGCTACTGCGATAGCTGTTTTTTTCATTTTACGCCTCGTTATCATCCAATATTGGCTTGGCTTCGCTGAGCCTTATTATGTGCCATTGGTTCAATTTACTTGCTAGGTTTCGCTGACATTATCTACAAAAAAATAATAAAAGTAAAAAATAATGCCATAAGCTTAACAAGCTAAAGTCTACAACGAACTTAAAAAGATACAAGTAGAGTGAGCAATAAACGTTAAAAAAAGTATTTTTTTAGTGTATAAATCAGGGAGATATGTATATTTTGTATTATGATTGTTTTTTGTCTATCTAATTGATCTGCAATACTTTTCATTTCACTTTAGAGATAAATATTTCTAAAGGTTAAATTTAGTAAGAAAATTCTTAATCTTGGCTAGTGATAATGATTTGAGTGAATTTTTAGGTGGTTTGACTGTCCTGATTGCATACTTACCATATTATATGTTTTTTGTGGGCGCATAATAAAGCCAATAGAATGACCTTCTTGAGCCGCATATTGTAAACGAACAAAATCTTGTTCGTTCAGTTCAGGCAACCAGCCTAAAACGACACTATAGTTACCACTTTTTAAGGCTTTTTCCATTGCATCTATGGTTGTTATGGTTTCCATGTGACTTAGTTGCATGACCTTATTCGTAGGGATGCCTGCTTGTTCTAACCAGTGTTTACTCAGTTTTTTATTTGGGCTTAGCCAGAGCAACCAACGTGATTGAGCCCCAAACTGGCGGAGCATTGGAAGCAAAATATAGTCCATGATTGGATGTTTTTCATCGTAAACGAGTTCGCTCACCATACCTTGTTGTGTAGAGTTACTCGCAAGCTCAATGGATGGGATGGACTGTGCGTAATTATTAAGAGAATGTTCTGTTGTGTTGTTCCAAGAATAGATGCTCATAATTATTAACCTCGTTACAATGCTGTATGAACATACAGTAACTGTATATTTATCCAATATCAAGCCTATTTTTTCAAAGCGCTTCGCAACTTTGTTGTTTTCCGCTGCATTCTTCTTGGCATTTTTTATTGAAACTCTCAAAATTGGCTAGGTGTAATTGTTTGTAAAGCAAGAAATTATAAAATTGATTCTCTCAAGGATAAAAATGAAACATACCCAAAAAGGAGTTAAGGTATATGTTATTAGAAGAAGAAAAATTTTTTAATTTATCTCGTTTGTTAGGTCAATTCGGAGAGTTAAAGCGTAAAAATCACTTCGGCGGTTTTTGCCTATTAGTTGATAATGCCATTGTAGGGTTAGTGCTGGATGGGAAATATTATTTACGAGGGTGTCTAGTAGCTAGAAGCCATTTTGAGGCTTCAGGGCTTAATCGGCTTGTTTATAGTAAGAAAGGCATACCTTTGGAAATGCGATATTACCAACTTTCTGAACAAATTTGGGGCGATGAAGTCTTGTGTCTCCAATATATTGAACTCGCTTATCGTTCTGCAATTGAAGAATTAAAACAAAAACAGTCCATCACAATGCGTATCAAAGATTTGCCAAATATGAATATGTCAGTTGAGAGGGCATTGGGGAAAATTGGAATTTCTCATGTAGATGATTTACGTACGATGGGCGCAAAAGCGTGTTTTATCAAACTTAAGCAACATGGGCGGCATGACCCGAGTATTAAATTATTAATTGGCCTAGCAGCGGCAATAGAAGGCTGTCATAGTGCTGTATTGCCAAAGAATACTAAGCAAGAATTGATTACTTGGTATAACAGTTTTGAACTCGCATCGAGGTGATTGCCTAATATAAATCAAAGGAAACTTATAGCAGGCTACCTCAAAACCAGACAATACTAATATGAGAAGAATAAGCGGGTAGAAAGGATATTTATATATTTTAATACCCGCTCATCGGTATGTTTATTATGCACTGATTTTTCGGATCATTTGCTTTATTTCAGGTACAAGTTCAAGTAAAAGCTTAGTTTGTTCCATGATGAGTAATGTTTTTTCATCGTCACTTTTTGCAATGTTATCGATTCGCTGTAATAAGTTTTGGCGCAGCCTATCAGATTTTTCATCGATAATTTGAGAGTTTAGTATGTTGGTTTGCAAGGCAGATTCAACATAGCAAATTGCATCATTTAACAGTGCCAAGTTATCCTCATTATGGATTTTTTCACGGTGCGCACCTAACGCGGAAATATAGCTAAGTAGTGTATGGTTTAAACATAAAAGTCTGAAAGCTTGTTCTTGGGTGATCCGGTAAGATTTGGGGTCTGATGCCATATTGGAGACAATAGAAGCAAATTCTGCATCATTATTATGTGCATCACGGCGTGCAACACGGTATTCAAGGCTATTATCTTTACCTTGGTAGTATTGCAGTAAAATGGCATCAAGGTACCTACAATTACTGTCCATTGTTTTTTGAATGACCTGAGGAAGTTGGCGAAATTTCCAATCAGGCCAAATAAAACTTACAGCAAGTAGTGCGATAAAACAGCCGATAAGGGTGTCAATAATCCGAGGTAATGCGACATCAAACCCTTCTCCTAATAAGTTAAAGCAAAAAAGCACTAACAAAGTGATAAAAAGGGTAGCTTGTGCATATTGGCTACTACGGAACATAAAGAACAGTAAGCCAGAGATCACAATAAGGGTAAGCTGGCCTTCAATTGATGGGATTAAATTAAGTAATGGTAACCCGATTAGGATACCAACGATAGTCCCGATGATACGCAGTGCTAAACGGCGTTTAGTGGCACTGTAGTTAGGTTGGCAGACAAATAAACTAGTGAGTAATATCCAATACCCTCTTTCCATATCAAATAGTTGGATAATCGCGTAACCAGTACAAAGAAGTATTGACATCCTAACTGCATGGCGAAACAACGATGATTTTGGGGTTAAATGATGCTTAACCCGTGTAATAATATCATTAAAGCCTGATAATGATTCGTCAGACAATTGTTCTACTTGTTTATTATTTTGTTGCCATGAGCTTTGCTCAAGGCTTAGCCCTTTAAGTTGAACATCAATTCCCTTTAAATTTTTGAGTAAATTATGCAGTGCTTTTATTGCATGTAATTCAGGGGATTGCTGCTTAAGTAATAATAGTGAGTTTTCAAGGTAGCTGAAAGTTCGTTCAAAGCGTGGATTATGTTGATATTGTTTACGTAGCAATACGGATTGAGCAACTTGCTGGCAGGCTCTTGCTTGCATGGTTAGTAAGCGTTGAAAACGAAATAAGATATCATAATGGCGTAAGGTGCGACTAAGTTGTTGATACTGAATGTGAGACGAGCTAGCACGTTCATGGATATCTTGTGCAACAAAATAGTAATGCAGCGTATTACGAGTCCCTTTTTGGCCTCTATCACCTTTAAGTCGGCTCAATAAAGCAATTTTCGCTTGGTTCATTGTGTTGACTAAATTACTGTTTACTAAAGCTAAATCATAAACTGATTGTTGATAATCATCTTCAAGATCAGGGTCAAATAAGTTAGCTTTTGCGTCTAGGTAGGCGGAAAGTTGCTGGTAGCATTGAGTGATGGCATCTTGTAATGGCCTGACGGGAAACAAAATATGGCCAATTAATGTTAGAATATTATACCAAATGGCCCCTGTAAGTAATAACACAGGTTGTTGATACCAAGTATCAAAAATGGGTACACCTAGCATGGTATAAATGGCTATCAGTAAGGCGCCAAATGCAATGGTGGCATAACGTTGCCCTAAAGCACCAAGTAAGATGAACCCACAAGTCGAAAAAGCGAGGCCAAAAAAGAAAAATAGTGGGTATGGGAAGAGTAACTCAATTGAAACTGAGGCAACAAAAAAACAAAAAAGGGTAATAATTAAATTTTTTATTCTGCCAGTTAGCCTATCATCTAAGTCAGTCAAGGCTGCGGCAACCACGCCTAATGTCAGTGGGATAGTCACTTTAGGGTCTTGCCCTAAAAGCCACGGCACTAATGTTGCGCCTGTCAGGGCTATAAAGATTCGGATATAATATAAAATATGGCTGTTATATAGCACGCGGCGATAACTGGTAAGCAGTGTTAACACAAAGTACCTCAGAGGTAAGACAAGCTCTAGTTTATATAGGATAGCGTGTTTGCAGGGAATAAAAAACCGTTTGGAATCAAGCCAACCGTATTTTGTCATTGATTTTTTTCAGGTGCAGGACGTATGGAACTGAAATCAACACAGATTGGACAGCGTCTGGCTCAGCATCCCTACAATCGGGTTCGCTTACTCAACGCAGGTATCGAAGTCAGTGGTGAAAACCACCAATATCTTATCCCATTCAATGAACTTATTGACCTTCGTTGTAAGAGGGGCATTGTTTGGGGGGAATTAGAATTTGAAATTGTGAACGAACAAGTTGTGCGTTTACACGGTACAGAGTGGAAACAAACTCAACGTTTTTACCATTATTTGTATGAAAAATGGCAACAATGGAGTGCCGAAATGAGCCAAGTCAGTGCGCAAGTATTGACTGAATTGGTGAAAACCATTGAACAACTGATAAAACAAGATCATTGGCTTGGTTTACGTCAAGTTAGCAGCATCAAAGACAAAATTACTCAGAACTTTTCATCACTTCCTTTACCGTTAGTACGTATTCCATCGTTTGAAAATTGTGCATCTCAGTATCAATTTTGCCTTAAGTGGTTGAATAACAGTGAAAAATGTCGCAAGCAAATTAATGAAAAGTGGTGCGAGTCTGTTTTGGTGCGTTATCACGATTTTTTCCAACAAGTTGAATCTTCACCATTAAATTACTCACAATCACTATCTGTCATTAACGGCGAAGATAATGTGTTAGTGCTGGCAGGTGCTGGTAGTGGGAAAACGTCGGTTTTAGTCGCCAGAGCAGGCTGGCTAATACTAAGAGGGCTGGCAGAACCAAAGCAAATTTTATTGCTGGCATTTGGTCGCAAAGCTGCTGATGAAATGAATCAGCGCATTCAGCTACGTTTACAGCAGGATATCGAAGCGAAAACATTTCATGCGCTTGCTCTGCATATTATTCGGGAAGGTAGTAAAAAATCACCGGTTATCAGTGAACTCGAAACCAACAGTCAAAAACGTCAAACATTGTTATTAACAGAATGGCGAGAGCAATGTTCAACGAAAAAGGCTCAAGCGAAAGGTTGGCGAGAGTGGCTGGCTGAAGAGCTCCAATGGGAAATTCCCGATGGTGAGTTTTGGAATGATGACAAAATAAGCCATAAAGTTGCTGCGCGTTTAGAACGTTGGTTAAGCTTAATGCGTATGCATGGTGGTAGCCAAAAGGATATGGTAGATAAGGTCAATGATGAAATTAAAGATCTTTTCCAAAAACGCATTCGTTTGATGGCACCATTATTAAAAGCATGGAAAAGTGCGCTAAAAGAGGAAGGTGCGGTTGATTTTTCTGGGTTAATTCATCAGGCGGTGAATATTTTAGAAAAAGGGCGCTTTATTAGCCCATGGAAACATATTTTAGTTGATGAATTCCAAGATATTTCACCTCTTAGAGCCAAATTGCTTCAAGCGTTACGTCAACAAAATAAGCAAACAACGTTGTTTGCAGTGGGTGATGATTGGCAAGCTATTTACCGTTTTAGTGGCGCTGAATTAGACCTGACCACCTCATTTGAAAATAATTTTGGGGAAGGGGAGCTTTGTGCTTTGGATACAACCTATCGCTTCAATGAACGTATTGGCGATATTGCGAATCGGTTTATTTTACAAAATCCAATTCAGCTTCATAAGCCATTAAATAGCTTAACTAAAGGTAGTAAAAAATCAGTTGTTCTTCTATATGAACAAGCATTGGAACGGTTATTGGATAAAATGAGCGGCTATGTACTTGATGATGAAAGGATATTAGTACTGGCACGTTATCATTATTTAAAACCTGAAATTTTGAATAAAGCGCATACCCGTTGGCCAAAATTGACGATTGAATTTATGACGGTACATGCATCAAAAGGGCAGCAAGCAGATTATGTGATTATTTGTGGCTTAAACAGTGGTAAGGATGGTTTCCCTGCGCCGGCAAGGGAGTCAATTATTGAGCAAGCACTGTTGCCACAACCTGAAGATTTTGAGCATGCAGAAGAAAGGCGGTTACTGTATGTGGCCTTAACAAGGGCTAAACAGCAAGTTTGGTTATTATATAACCCCGAATTACCATCAGAATTTGTTGAAGAACTTAAACAATTAGGTGTCCCAAAACAGAAAAAGCCTTAGGGGGATGGGCATGCGAACATGCCCAGTAAACTAGTTAGTGCGTTTTGTTAGGTAGTTTTGGTAGTCAGGGATCACGATTTCTATATTGTCATCAAAATAAGGTGATGTGATTAAAAAATCAGCGGTTGCTGGGTTGGTGGCTACGGGAATATTCCATACGGTAGCTAAACGTAATAATGCTTTAACATCAGGATCATGCGGTACAGCATTAAGTGGGTCCCAGAAAAAAATCAATAGGTCGATTTTTTTTTCCGCAATCATCGCGCCAATTTGTTGGTCTCCGCCCATTGGGCCACTCATCATACTGGTGACGGGTAACCCTGTATGTTGGCTAATTAATGAACCAGTAGTCCCTGTGGCATATAATTTATGCGCTTTAAGTCGCTCATTATTCTTTTTTGTCCAAGATAATAACGAGGGTTTGCAGTGGTCATGGGCAACCAAGGCGATATTTTTTGATGCAGCAATTTTACGGGTTGTTGATTCCATGAGGTTCCCTTAAATAAGATGTGAGATAGGCATCTTTAAAACTGTGTGAGCAAAGAAGTACAACATATACCATAATGCTAATGAATAGTTTACTGATTTTAGGAGATATTTTGATGAGAGATCAAGAAATTGCTGAAATTTTAAAGAGTGTCAATACCATCGCTTTAGTTGGGGCTAGTGATAAAGCCAATAGGCCAAGTTATGAAGTCATGGAATATCTCTTACATCAAGGTTATACCGTTATTCCTGTTAGTCCTAAATTGGCTGGCCAACAGTTATTAGGTCAGTTAGTGTATGAAAAGCTTAGTGATATACCTCAACCCATTGATATGGTTGATGTGTTCCGCAATGCAGAAGCCGCTGTTGGTGTCGCTAAAGAAGCAGTGCAAGTTAAAGCGAAAGTATTATGGTTGCAACAAGGGGTTATTAGCGAAGAAGCTAAAAGTATTGCGTTGCAGGCAGGGTTACAATTTGTTATGGATAAATGCCCAAAACAGGAAATACCCGCTTTAGGGCTTGAAAAGTAGCCTTTCATTGATGATAAAAGTAAAGCAGCATGTGAGCTGCTTTACGGAGCGTTCATGAATGATAAAGCCGTTAGTTACGCAGACGTGGCGCTAATAACTGAGACCTTATTGATTCTGCCAGTTCATCCATAGAAGGTTGTTCTGGGTGGTCATCAGCAGTCTCGTAAGTGATTTGAGCTTCAGCCAAATAGGTATGAACAGCATCCCCGTTGTCATCTTCCATTACAACATGATACCAAGGCAGATCGCGTAGTGTGCTGTTTGCGGCAATATCATCATCATGTGGTTGTTCGAGCGAATATTCAGCATCTACATCAACAACGACACCTAGGTAGCCGAGAAGCTTGTGCCTGACTTGTTGCCCGATTCCATATTTACTGGTGATCATCATAGCGACCTCCTAAAAGCCTTGCTTGTACTTCAATTTATATATGGGCAGTGTTGTGCGTTTTCAAGCGAAGTATGGACAATTATCAATAACGCAATACACTGTCTTTATACGCAACTATGAAAAGCAGTGCCTCATTTAGCAGATTATCTGTTCAATGAATAAAAAACAACTGCTAAAAAAAGGTATCTATATATTATGCTCTGACAATGGAGGCTTATATGACTGCATCAGGTCGCAATTTTTACATTTATGGGCGTGTTCAAGGCGTTGGGTTTCGTTATCAAACCTATCATTGGGCTAACCAAAATGGCATAAAAGGTTTTGTGTGTAATCGAGATGACGGCAGTGTTAGGCTGGCCATTTATGGTTCAGAGCAAGATATTGAATTTGTAGATGAATGGCTTAAAGCAGGTGGGCCTCCGGGGGCTAATATCGACCATTTCTTTACTGAAAGTTGGCAAACTGAGCCAATAGCGGACTTTTCCGTCCGCTATTAGGAAGAAATTAAATGCACTTTACTGGCTTTGGTAGGCCTGCGAGTTTTGTCGCTTGCTTTGCGGGCCCTTTAGGAAATAACCGATATAAATAGCGGCTATTGCCTTTTTCTTCGCCAAATTTCTGAGAAACCGCTTTCACCAACATACGAATGGCCGGTGAGGTATTGAATTCCAAGTAGAAATTTCTCACAAAACGGATAATTTCTAAATGCTCATTGGTGAGTTCAATACCTTCCTGCTGCGCAAGTAGAGGGATGAGGTCTTCACTCCATTGTTGGCTATCAAGCAGGTAGCCCTGCGGGTCTGTTTTAATTTCTTGATTGTTAAAAACCAACATACTCATTTTTAATCCAAATAAAATTAGAGTATGAATTTAACAAAAATAGAGAAATAACCCAAGTAAAGTCGTTAGAATGTTGATATTTTCGCCCAACAGTATGAAATGCGTATATTTTTAAAGCGAATGATTAAATTAGGGGTTTACATCCAATCAGAGGATGTTTATAGTGCTCGTCATTGCGGAGGGGTGGCCGAGCGGCTGAAGGCAGCGGTCTTGAAAACCGCCGATGGGCAACCATCCGAGAGTTCGAATCTCTCCTCCTCCGCCATCTTCACTTCTAGCAACGTCTTCCAATCCCAAGTAAATCAAGCATTCCAGCGAAATCTCACACTATCGAAGCCTACTATCATCTTTCTAAATCCTTACAATTTGTTGCCTAGTTTTTGTATAGAAATTCCCTCTACAATTTTCCTATACAATATTGGTGATTTATAAAGCTAACAGATATGGCAATCAAGCGTGCCAAGCTAAAAGAAAAAACCGACACGCTGGCGGATGGTAACGGGCTAGCTTTATTAGCTGAAACTAACGGTTCCAAAGGCTGGCGTTATCGCTATCAATTCGCTGGAAAAACCAAAATGATATCGTTAGGTATTTATCCTGTTGTCACTCTCAATGAAGCAAGAGCGAAAAGAGATGAGGCACGAAAACAGGTTGCCAATGGTATTAATCCAAGTGAAGCCAGAAAAGCAGAGAAAGCGGGCGCAATTAACCAAACTGAAACATATTTTAAAACATGTCTTTCTTTATCCATCCCTTATTTAAAGCTCAAACCATGCCACTTACTTTCAAAAAGTCAATGTAATCCCTTTCTTTTTTCTTTAACTAAGAGCGAGAATTTCGGGGCTGGTGGTGTTATTTATTTTGTTGAATCAATGCATATCGATTCAGTAGTTGCTTAAAGTGGGTATCGATACGTTGATATTCTGATTCAGGTACGGTGCCTTGCGCCTGTAATTGCTCTAGCTGGCGTAGTTCTTCCTCAAGTGGCATACCTTGATTAAAATGTTGACGTGCATTAAAAATAATCGTTTTTAGCTCAGAGCCTGTTATATAGCTGCGGGGTTTCCCATCAAGGCTATCTAAGCGCGTACTTAGGTTATTTAATAACGTCATACCTTCAGACCATTGTTGTAGTTTATCGTTAGATGACGCATTAATTTGCATATTTTGCTGCCATTTATCGTTAAACGCTGTTATTTCTTGTCGTTCCCCATAATGTTTGGTGAGGTAATTCGCCATACTAATCCCATATTGCTGAGCCCAAATAGGGGATATAGACTCTAATTCCACAAGGTAGTTATCAATCACATTGAGTTTTTCAGCAGAAATACGGCTAGATTGAGTTGGGTTCGGTTGTAATTGCTGCTCAATTATTGCTGCAATATTTGGTGTAAATTCAGGTAATTGTGGGAGTACCTGTGCTAAAGCATGATTATTGATTTGTGGGTGTAATGCATACAAGGTTCCTGCACATATCGCTCCTGTGAGTACAATACCTAAAGCTAGACCGACACAAATGCCTTTGCGGTAAGAAGGTTGAGTAGGTGCTGGAGTGCTGATGGTGGCATTGGCTTTGATGGAAATTGGGGGGACTGCAGTACGAGCTTGAAATGTCGATGGCGAAGTTTTCGGAAGTTGCGGTGGTGTAGGCGGAATAAAACCGCTATCTGGAGCATCTGTACTCTCTAATTGCCTTGCCTGAGATGCAAGTAAATTTTGTAAGCGCTCTAGCTGAGTCAGGTGTTTGAGCTCTAATGTTTGTAACTGTTGTGCAATTTGACTAAGCTTGGTTTCAGTTTGGTAAAGGGCAGGAAGATCGGCATAAATGGGAGCATGTGCACGTAATCCTGTCACCAATTGTTGGCTTAATGTGGCGATAATTTCGACGCGAGCATGGGTCTGTTGGGGCCAAAGCCCTTGCCAGTGGTGACTGAGTAAATGCTGGAGCAACGATAACCCTTCATTTAATCCCGCTATGCCATTTTGATGCTGGCGGATCAGGGTAAACCATGCACAAGTTTGTAGGTCTGCACCATTTTGATTAAATAAGGATAAACATAAGCCATGGGCTCGAGCCCAGTCAACATCAGGGCGTGCAGGGTGGAAGCGTTTGTTTAATTCGTCTTTAAGGGCTGCAAAATCAGCCAGTGTGCGAGGGTCGCCGCCAAGGCGTAATGTATTTAAATCTGGGTTCATAATTGTCTCAAGCAATTGTCGGTTTAAATCGTATCGAATTGTTTTTTTAGATGATGCAATAAAATGCGACCATCAGGCATAAATTCAGTGCCATAGCGGATCAAACCTTGTTCGTGTAATTCAACCTCAAGGGCATAATGGAGTGTCCCAAAGCTATTTTGCGGTAATAACACTAAAGAGAGAGATTTGATGCGGGGCTCATACTTGAGCAATGTTGCCGATAAAATGGTCATCATATTGTGAGCAGTGCCGGGGAGACCTTGGATCATTTTACTCATATCGGGAAGCCCATAATCCGGAATATGTTCGATGCTCCCCGCTCTGGCGCTGAGAATACGGCGGATATTGTCCATGACGGAAACTATCACTTGGTCATGTTCTGGAATATCATCAATATTTAATCCTCCAGCAAAATACCCCGTCAACATTTCATATAACGAAGGCTGGGACATGTTATTTTTCTCCCAGTGGTTTTAGTGTCATAGCGTTATCCGTGAGAGTTAATAAACGTGGGTCATCAGGTAATAAGCGTTTTTTGGGGATCACCACACGCCAATTATCGGTGATAAGGTCTGGGTCGTGAAACATCACGGCGATAGCAACAAATTCAGCCCCTTCTTCGAGAGGCATATCAAGCGAAATTGATTCTCCTGGGCGAATTCGTAGGTCTTTTTGTGCGACTAACGAGGATTTGAGTACTTGGCTATCTTTAGCGAAAAGAGTGGCATAGTCGCTTTCTACAAAGCTTTCAAAGTTTTTTAGTTGGTAAACACGGATAATTGTTGATAACGATGCGCCAGTATCATCGGTATTTAATGCTTCACGTGCGACAAAATCTAAGTGTACGACTTTCACTTGTTTATAAAAGATGGAGCTTGCAACATTGCGAGTACCATCACCGAC
This sequence comes from Providencia sp. 2024EL-00732, assembly GCF_044006275.1. NCBI lineage: Bacteria > Pseudomonadati > Pseudomonadota > Gammaproteobacteria > Enterobacterales > Morganellaceae > Providencia > Providencia sp. 2024EL-00732. The sequence goes on from NZ_JBIPDG010000001.1 coordinate 69,856, forward strand.
CATCTGAGTAAGGCCACAGCCCGATAGATTTAGTGCGCAGAGGAGCACTAACGTTTTGCCACAAAATGGTAATAAAGGTAGTTGTTTCATAAATGATTCTCAAAATTAAAATCGATAATTAGCATAATGTTGGGGAGACGTATTCTGTGATGACGTCGTTAATCGTTGGTAACGCCCTAAATTTAACGTGATAATATGTTCTTGGCGCACAGTTTGTGGGCTGAGTGTTCCCATTGCTGCGGTACGACCCAATTGAACACCTTGATGTGATTGGGTGCTTAACGCTGCATTGGGTAGTAACTTTCTTGGTAACTTTAAGTTAAGGCGAGCATTGACGCGTGATCCGAGATAAACATGCAATAGCGCCATTAAATCTTGATACAGCAACCCATCAGGCAACCAGTTCCGAGCTTCTTCAAGGTTATTGGTTTGTAAGATAATCAAAATTTGGCTATTAACATCGGTGGCGTACTGACCTAATACGGGTTTGTTGGCTAATGTCATCGGTGTTCTGCAGGATAACCCTGTTTGAGTGACTTGCTCGATGCGTCTTGGGTCATGGGACTTGATTTTAACTTGCGTATCAGGCGCCAGTAATTTGACTAAAGATATAACCCCTTCGGCGGTACGAGTCGGAAAACGTAGCGTACCTAGTAATGCGAGAAATCGGGATAACGGCGCTTGTATATGTTGCGCCGTGCCAGGTATACCTAAGCCAATTAATCCATATAAATATTGTGACGTTTCGTCTTTCCCCCCTGCTGAAAATGTTGCGGGGTAAGAGTATTTTCGCCAAATACGATAAAACTGCGTCGTCAGTCGGTGGTTAAAAATATCTAAAAAATCGGTAAGAGACTCGGTTCCTTCTCGTCGCTGTGCAATATCATCAAGGTAGGTTGTCGGTAGTGGAGAAGTGACACCATATAACCCTAAAAAAGTGGTTCGAATGCTAGGGGTTGTGCTATCGCGGTATCTATCGTCAATATCCAACCCTTTAATTTCGGTGACGGGAAAGCCCATTCCACGGTGGGGGCGAAAACGAATAGCGTCTGTTTTGGGGTCTTGGGTACTACCGAGCGGCGGGCTCTGTGCATTACTTTGTTCTAGCAGCTGGCAAAACCGATAGAAGTTTACCAGCGGAAGACGCTCCCCAAGCGCATCAAAAAGCGGATTTACTGAGGATGATTTTCGGTCCATGTAAGGCTATTTCCTGTCGGTAAAATATGTAAAGTCAATTGGTTAAACAGATGTACATCGGTATAGAGGGCAAAAAAACGGTTGAGCATTTCGCCAAATAGATGAATGTCGCCCTCACCGTTAAAGCCGTGGCTATCGAGGGTAATGTCGATGGCAATACCTCGCTGTAAAAAGCCTTTTTCAAAGCGTTCGATAAGGTGTTGCTCAACGTGGATCATGGCATCGAGTTTGCGGCTGTTCAGGTCATCTTCCCGCCAGTCATAAAGTGCTAGCGTTCCTCGTAATACCTCTACGTTATCCATCATATTCAGGAAGCTGGCACCAAGGTGGCTGAGTACGCGCCAATGAAATCTATCTTCAGCAGGGGGGTAGCAAGGTAGCGTAGGTTTGCATAAGTTACGAACCCGTAACTGTGTCTGCAAGGTCTCTTCAGTTCTGTCCAGCAATGTACTTTGTAACGCTTTGCGAGGGAGCTGCCCGTTAGTCCCGGTTAATTGTAGAGATAGCGTTTCACTTTCAAGAGATGCGGTTGGTTGCTCGTGCTCTCCCCCTAAAATTAGCCATGTATCATGTAGGCCGCTGACACCACGTTTAATTCGTGTGTGATAGTAATGTTCAGGGGCATTGTGGCGGAGCATTCCGCCTCGGTGGCGAAAACTACTGAATGGCACATAGTGAATTTGTTCATCGCGTCGCGTACCATGAACTGTATCGACCGCATAAATTTCGGTGTGTCCATCTTGTAAGCGCCGAGGGCGCAGTAAATATTCACTTTCTAACCCATTAACAGTAAGTGGGTCAGCTTCAATGTTGAATAAGTTGATCACTGGGACACTGTGTAGTTTTAGGTTATCAGTACTTAATGGAATATCGCTGTCCCAGAGCGTATCAAGCACAATTTCTAGCTCAAAATGACTTAATCCTTCGGGTAATTGAATCTCATCAAGTCCGTTTAAGTTGACGAAGAAAAACTTTTCACGAAAAGAAAAATACTCCAGTAATAGTTGGTAGCCGCTGAAGGTGCTATCTCCTTTAGGCCACAGTTGGTCTTCTTCAGCAAATCCACCAGGGGAAAACCAAAGTGGTAAACGAATACGGTCAGGGGACGATGGCAGCCGAATATAGGTGGCTGCAACTTGCTTAGTCAGCGCTAAATGTAGTGCATAGGTAGTTGGAACATCACCAGCCAGATAAAAGGAGAGAGCATTAAGTGAGATTTGTTTCCAGTCAGCAAGCTTCGCACAATCGAACTGCAAGCGAATTACGGAACGGCCATCAGGCTCTGTGGTTAAATTAACCGTTGATAGCACAATGGGGTTGAGTGTTAAGTCTCGAGTTGTGCGATAGCGGCAGACGGTCTTTTTAGGTCCAATAGGGCGTGAAAGTACTTCAAAGTTAGCGGGGATCACTGATGAGATTTTCATATCATGAATATCCGGCGCGAGTTCAACCACAGAAAGTGAGGGAATGGTTTGTAGGTAATGAGGCCAAAGTAGGCTGACTAATCCTTCTGTTAACTCGGGTAAATCATCATCAATTTTTTGGCGCAATTGCCCCATGGAGAAGGCAAAACCTTCAAAAAGCCGTTCTACAAAAGGGTCAGGAATGCCCGCTTTGTCTAAATCTAATAATGCTGCTCGATCGGGGTGAGCTTGAGCGAACTCTTTGGCTGCCTCACGCAGATATCGCATCTCCGCATCATAATAGCGAAGGGTTAAATCATCCATTAGTATGGTTCTCGTTGATTAATTTAGGGATAGAGCACTAACGCTCGCACAGGGTCTAATCGAGTTAGCTGAGCCAGTAACTCAGACATTTGATGGTGCAGTTCAGTTTTGTCTGGCGTATTACGCTGCGTTTTACCTCGTAACAATTGCAACTGGCGGGCTTTAACTTCAAACAGCGAATGAGGTTCCCAATCCGCGAGGCGCATCTGTTCAGCACTACGGTCTAATTCACGAAGTAAATTCAGTGCCAAATCATGACGAGCAAATTGTTCAGCCACTCTTGCCATCACTAATTGCAGTAACCATTTTTGACGGGAAGTTTGGATATTCGGGCGTGACATTAGCCATGCTAATGCGGCTTCAACGCCTTCGGTGTCAGCTTGAGTTAACGCTTCTTGTTCTAACGCGAATATTGAGTCGTTATCATCATCACTTGCGCCTTGAACAGGGATGTGATTGAGAGACTGAATATTCTCTTCCAGAATATGCTGTTTGATCCACGCTAAGGTGACTTCATCTGCGAAAGGTGTGCCATCTTCCCAAGCGAGATTTTCTAAACCTGGTAAGCGAAGTAAGAACTGCTTTAAATCAGAGGCAATCACTTCTGCCCAGCCATCCCATGGCGCAGGGGATTTACTCAATGCTTGGTGCAAGTACCATTGCACATCTAACCAAAAATGGTTAACCCCTTCTGCAAACAATCGATCTGCTTGTTCAGTGAGTTCGAGCCAATTTTGTTGCAGATATAAACGTTTTAGCTGGGCTTTGGCATCTGAGCGTGGTGGGGCTAATCGAGTACAACCTTGCTGATTTTGTGGGGGAGCTTGGTGTAGCGTATCCCAACGTACGGATTTCATCAGCCGATGACCCGATAACCAACCATTAGGCTGATTACGCAGATAATTGGCGAGCACTTTGGCTTGGTCAAGTAATTCTCGACCAGACTGAATAGGGGCGATAGGGCTGATACCGGTTGATGTTTGCTTCGTTGATATACTTTCTGTTGATTTAATATTTTGTGGAACAACACTATTCGCACCGCCAGATTGCGCAAGTCGATTTTCTAGTGCGCGTAGTAGTGGTGCAAGATTAGGGCGGTTTGCCTCATCCCATGCACTAAACTCATCCATAATCGAACTCAGTAGCGCCACAATACGTGCAAATTCGTTGCTATCAACTTCAGGATAAAGGGATAAACTGTCGATAACTCGCTGACCTGCCAACCATTCAATGGCTGATTTTCGGCTATTTGGGCGATTTGGTAGTAGGCCATCGTGGTAACGATGGAGTAATCCTGCCAGTAATCCTAATCCATCAGCTAAGCCCGTTTCACCTTCTCGATGTAAGCGCGCCCAAACATAGTAAGTGATCACGCGTGCGTCTTTACATACATGAGTTAAGAGATTTTCGGCGAGCGTACAGATTAACTCCGTATCTGAGCCTGATAACTTGTTGACTTCTTCTTTCATTCGTTCGAAGTCATCGTCATAGCTGGGGTCTTCCCCAACCGGATTTTCAGCCGTAATTGGCAATAGCCAGCGTTCCCATAACACGACTTGTTGTTCTACTAATTGATTAGCAGCAAGCGGGTTTCCGGTAAAACAGGCTGTGCGTAAGGCAGTTAATAAAGGCATAGGTGATGTCCTATTGGGTCTAATCCAAGAAGATTTTTTCAGGTAGCACAAAGTTGCGTAGTTTTAACAGCGCCAGTGGGCCTTGACCCATTTCGGTGCGCAGCTGGTAGTTGAGTGTATTGCCATCTGGCGTTGAAAAAACTTAGGTAATTTTTTGACTCATTTATTAGACCCTATGTGCTTTTAGTACTTAAGTGGCGGGGGCTAAAGTAAACAATTTTAGGTGAAATTTAAGCGATAACAACATAATCACTGTCACTCTGGGTAACATTAAAATGAATTAGGCTTATAACGCAGAGAGTCAACAATCCGATCCCAAATCTCGACCATTTGAGCTTCGCTATAGCGCGTTTGTAAATATTGACTATCGATTTCAAGCTTTACTATCGGTTTGGTTTTACTTGCAATTTTTTCATTGCCAATGAGAAAAAAATCATAGACTTGTAAACTTTTTTTATCATATTCCTGAATACCTTTAAAAAATAAGGCTTCAGTTGGTATTCCATTAACCTCTAAGGCTTCTTTTTTTAAGATTTTTAAGTGGAAATTTTTTATTTCATCATTCATCGCAGCACTGCGCTTAAACAATGAATCACCATTAGCGGTAAAAGTATTATAGGTGTTCACATCAAACTGAAAATCGACGGTTTTATAACTAAAGCCAGTCACTATCTTATGTTGCCCTCCATCATCCGCAATAAACCCATTCGGAATACACCACCCTTTATCGGCTGGAATATCATGATCTAATCGACCGCTTAATCGCGAAATCAATGAGCGCATGGCCGCTAATTTAGTGGGTTTATCGTTTAATTCCATTTCAGTAAAACCAGCTTCTAAATAAGATTTTCTTTCATCCGCGTATCTAGCGGCAGACAAATCTCTAATATTTATCGTAATAATAAAAGCAATATGATTGAGATACACATGAGCTTCTAACGTTCGATAAGAATCTTGCGATCCTGATTTATTTTTATCAAATATCACCCCTTGATTATCAGGAAGCTGAATGACTTCTTTCAACGCAGGGGCATTTTTCTGACTGGTTTTTTGATTCCTAAGCGCTTCTTCACGCAATGCAATACGTTGTTTGAATGCGGGCGGGTAAATAAATTGACTTTCGATATCAAAGTCATCATACGTGGCTTTATGCGTACCATTATTAAAAGACTCAGGAACATCCACCACATAAATACCCGCACATTGCGGTTTTGTTTTTGAAAATAACGGTTCAACCATAACAGCGTCCTTTTTAACAATGGGATTTGCATACAACGTTGGCGTAAAAAGCACTAGGCCTAAAGAAAAGCAGATTGAGCGCAACGAGGTCTTCATTAACATGCGGGTACCTCTTGGACCATTTTAGCGATGGCTCTCAGGGTAAATTGCAGTGCAGGGCGTTGATGAATATCCTCGAGGTTTTTGACTTCATAAGCGCCTTGATGGTCGACATCCGTTGCTAACACACTTTTAATGGACTGCCCATTTTGATGTTGGATTGTCTTAAAGGACTCCGCAGGAACCGTACCATCTCCCGCAGATTTTGAGGATTTTAATTCATAAAGACGGGAGCGGTTAAACGGCAAAGGCACTTCACGGTAGTTATTGGGAATTTTTTTATCGCCGTCATGCATATCTTTCGGGTACGTGATTGACGTGATATGCCATTTCACTGAGCCATCCGACGGCCTTGTGTGCCCATAAAATGCATAGGTATTGGGATGATAACCAGCGACATTTAACGATGAAATAAAAGATTTAACCTTATCTTTCATAAGGTCGAAATACTCTTTCCAGTTATTTTGGCTAACCACCTCTGCTTTATCGATGATATCGGACTCATACAGCCGCCACCATAAGGTTTTATTCAGGTAAATTTCCCCAAACGGGTCACCTTTTTGGGGTAAGACTAAATCACTGCCATCAGCACTCCCTTTTTCAACACTAAACCACGCCATTCCATGGGCATTACTGGTGTAATTTGGCGCAGGTAATAACTGCAAGGGTGCAGGGGCGCGTGCTAATACTGGCATCAATTCTTCAGCCGATTTCCCCATAACAATGCCTGCCAGTCCTTCTTGTTTTCCGCCGACTTTCATTCGCCGATAAGCGGCGGGTGACCCTAAGTCCGGAATCACACCATGAACAACGCCTAACACCTTATCCTGGCAACCTTTAAATTCTGCATCATCTGGTGGATTCATGGCATAACGAGCCACTAATCCCCCCATGGAGTGGGTGACTAAAATCACTTTTTCAATCGCGAGACCATGGCCGTGTCCATCTTGTCTTTGGTAATATCGGAGGGTTTTATCAATATATTCAACCAGTTTAGACGCGGAGATGGCATTATCTTCCAACCAGTTATAGCCAAACACATGCAAAGGATAGAGAAAATTCAAAAAATGATCTGCTTCTTTTTCAGTCAGGTAATCTTCATTTTTATCCTCAGTGCCTAATGGGATATTGCATAACTGACGCACTATGCCATTTTCTTTCGGATTGTCGCTGATACCCGCTTTACCATCAGCACGCCGTCTGGCAGCTTTTTGCCAATCATCTAACAACGCGCCTTGAAGCACGCTCAATGTATTCCCATAGCTAAAATTGAGAATTTCGCCCCAACCCCGCTCTTTTCTCGGTTGAAGTAAGGTTCCACAATCCCCCTGACCATCATCCGTAATTAACGAGTAAACTTTTGAATTAATAACACCGTCATTATCGACAGTTGTGGTCTTAGGATCCAATAACTCTCGTCTCTTCACTCCTTTCAAATTCGCCCAGTCCAAATAGACTTCAATATCATTATCCCCTCGCCAAATCTGTTCTCCCTCTTTAATCTCACCACCGGATGACTTTAAATTACTGCCCATCACCCCTGGTAAAAAAATGACTGGAATAATTTTGGTTGGAGGAACCACGCATTTGGCTTCCGCATTAAGGGATTCGTGTTGAAGTTCAACCCCTTTCCAATGGCATTTTCCTTTTTCATCCCATTGAGGGTGATAATATGAAACGTGTTGGCATTCGCCGATTTCAGGAGTCTTTTTCTCTGACATGACGTATGTTCCTTTGATGTTTTCTTTTGCGATGTTCGATTCTTTGGTACTGATAAGAGCGACAATGTCAAACTGGTGAGTTTAATGTTCAATACTACACATTAAATATCATCAAAATGATTCTAAGACTCTACAAATATCTATCTTGAAGTTTTATATCAGTTTTTGAACTGTCATCGTTCATTTTGGGTTGCATAATGAATGAAATATTTCAACAAAAACCCATTTTTATTTAGTGAGTGATGTTAGAGGGCGTCTTTAATATACGAAAAACGTCAAACCGAAAATAACTATCAATGATGATCTAGTCATCCAAGAAGATTTTTTCAGGTAGCACAAAGTTGCGTAGTTTTAACAGCGCCAGTGGGCCTTGGCCCATTTCGGTGCGCAGCTGGTAATTGAGTGTATTGCCATCGGAGGTGGTCCACGACACGGTATAGCTACTGGTGCTTCCTGCATAAGGGGTAACTTGAGCCGCTTCAAGTAAGCGGATTAACCCCCAAACACCTCGATGATCTCGATAGAGGCGGGTGCCAGTGGAGGTGGTCATCCAAGTCAATGAGGCGCCTGAAGCGATAGTGTCGGCAGGCCACACAAAACGTTGCCACTCAGGGAATTGGTTATCGTAAGTGAGATTTTGCTTATCGACCACCAGTACCGTCTGCATCACCTGTTTACTGGTTCCCGGGCGCATTTCGAAGTACAGGCGAGCCTCTCCATTGGCGAAGGCCACATCGCCTAGCTCACTCAAGGTATTCATCGCCTGAATAAACTCAGGGTTAAAGCGTAATCCTTGCGCATTAGCACTATTCGGTACCCAGTGATGACCTTCTTTGCGTAAAACCCCTTGCAGACGGGTTTCTAAGAAACGTTGAATACGTCCGTTATCAGGGCGAAGATACTGCGCCATCAGAGGCAAAGAAATATCACTTTGCGTGTCTTTCAAGGGGTAGCGTCCGCCAAAGGCGTTGTTCCATTCATTGACAATGGCATTTTGCCATTCGCTATTGATCCCCTGAGCGGTTGGGGTGAGCAATTGTTGCCACGCCTGCGTCATCGGCTCCACTAACAGTGCATCGCCAAAAGGTTGCCACTCTTGCCCAAAACTGGCGGCAATTAAACTGCCCATGTCACGCGTTTGGGCAAAATCGACATTTTTACCGTCTAAAATACTTTGGGCGAAGGTTTGGGACATGGCTTGCGGGTCGGGGGCATTGACCACTTGCTGAAGTTTTAAGCGCACACGAGTAATACGGGTTAAATAGGCTTGTAAACTCAGATTATCGCCAGTTTGTGAGGCGGCTTGAGGGTCAACAAAGTTCAGGACCGGGCCAAAAGTGTCTTCCAATGGTCCCGTAAAATCGGCTTTTTGGCTAATCACGGGTTTTTGTTCTTTGTTGAGCAGTTCTTTCGCCGAGTTAACAAACGAGTCGGCCAGTTTTTCTGCCTGACGCCCGGTTTTCCCTTGGTAGGCGAGGGTATTTAGCAGTGCAATGACGGGGGACTGGCGCACATCGCTCATTAAGGATAATTGGTCGATAGTATCGGATAAGCTTTCAGTATGGCGCCATTGCAGGCTATTGAGGAAGTTTAACCAGCTATTAGCAAAGTCAGCAAAATAGCGTTCAGTAAGCTGCTGTTTGAGCGCATCAGGCGAAATATCTTGGCTAAGTTCATGCTGGCTATCACTCAATACCCAGTCAATTTCATGACGGCGCGATTCAACCACTTTTTTGATGGCGGGTTGGATCGATTCTTCCCACGCTTTGCGGGTAAAAATACCCGGTACAAACTCTTCTGTCGTCAATAAAAAGTGGGCATCGGTATCGCCCGTCATATCATCTAAGGTCATATCGGGGAACTGATGTTGCGCTTGTCGTAACACTTCTTGATACAGTGTGGCACTTTCGCTGCGTTGACCAATTTGCCGCGTGAGTAAGGTACGGCTTTGATTAATCAGGTTATTGTTGGCGTTTAATTGCCATTCAGGGTGCGTCGGTAGCTGTTGGGCATAGAACATGAGTAACTCTTTGCCGAGAGTGTGCCATTCGCCTTCGTTCATTCCTTGCGGGACAGAAAGGGCAGTCAGAACGTGATTGGTGAAAAAAGCAGGCTCCATACGCTCTGGCGTACTCATCATGAGGTAAGTTTTTAAATCTTGATACGCACTTTGGGTGGCTTGGCGGCGTTCATCACTATTTGGCGATAATTGTGCATAAGCTTGTAACCGTTGCTCAAGTTGCTGACGGAGATTATCTTGCAGAGGAGGGAGTACCGTTTGTTGATACAGCGGCCATAAATGGGCTAATAGTGGCTGATTGCTATTCAAGCCAAAATGCAGCCAAACAGGGACGGAGCTCTGTTCGCGATGCGTTAACAGCCCCAGAGTTTGCTGAAAGTCGTATTGGGCTTGAAGGCGTTCCGTTTCCGGTAATTGGTGGTTAGCGGCGACACTCGCACTTTGGTAGCTGTCTTCGATGAGTTGGCGATTGGCGAAGTAAGAGACAATCATGCCTATGCCCCACAAGGTCATGGCGGTGGCTGCGCCGTATTGAACGAGACGTTTTTTATCAAAGCCTAAAGCGGCCGGCTGTAAACCGGATGCCAGTTCAGATTGCAGGTTTAACCAGCTTTGCCAGCGGGTATCGGGGTGCCAACTATTTGGCAAACGTTGCTGATTTAACGGATTGATAGACGGGCTAAATGCGATGCCGGAAAAAGGCAGCGTACGTGATGGGGTATTAAGTGGCGCTAATGCGGTCGCGAGTTGTTGGCTGCCACCGTTTTGTAAAAATTGGGCTAAAGCAAGCAGATAGGTGTGTTTCTGTTCACGCAGTAACGCTTGGGTTCCGTTGATCACAAGTGCGGGGATCAGGCTTAATAAGCTAGGCGATAGCGCCTCGGCAGGCATATTTTGCTCAGTCATACAGAGGATAGCGGGCGTTTCAACTGCGCTGAGGGAGGGTTGGTCACTGACACTCCATACCCAAACAGGCGCACGCCAGCCGAGTTCTTGAAAGAGGTTTTGGATTGCACGCCCTGCATTGTGGGCAGTGGCCGCATTCAGGTTGGTAAAGTGAATGTTGCTGTCTAAAAGCTGGGATGAAATGCTGTTTTCCGTCACCCAAATCACACCATCGAGCGGACGACGTCGGCGCAGGTGTTTGAGGGTTTCTAGTCGCTCTGAATCGATAGAACTCCCGATATCGCCACCGTAGATAAGCAGGGTGCCATCACATTCTTGCCAGATTTCTTGCGTCAGGCTAGGAGCAAGTTTTTCGACGGCGGAGTGGGAGCCGAGGAGGAGTTGAATAGAGACCTTGGAATGCCAGAAAGTGCCGTATTGGTTACGTAGTGCTTGAATAATTTCATCATGCAATAAGCTTATGTGTTTAATTGGCGTATTTAAATCGACGGATCTATTCTGTGGCTTAAATGCTTTTTGCTCTTGCTTTTGTGAAAATTTATTTTTTATAGGATAAAAATAAATACCGAATAAAGCAATGACACTGAATGTCGATATTCCGATATAGTAAGGTGTTAAGTTAAATGGTTGATATTGATGAATTACTAATAGAATAACTGAAAAGCTCAGTAGTAAGATTAAAAGGATCGCAAATAATTTTCCACGAGGAAAATTTGCAGATATTTTATTTTTCATATTAAGACCTACGAATATAAACCGCGTAATTGGCACCATGAGGATTTGAGTGAATGAGGACTTGGTCTGTTTTTGTTTTTAATGATATTTCAGTTACGAGTGAAAGGTATGTTAAAAATGCATTGGGGTGTGGTGTTGAATAAGATAATGCTAAAGAACGAATTGGAATAGTTTTATCAAACTCAATATTTTTTTCAGTGTAGGTGATGAGAACGTTATCTACGATATCTTGCTGACTCTCAGTTATCCATGTTTGGAATTTATCTTTTTTTGATATTCCACTGTAATCAATGTATTTCACGATATCATTGTCAATATCTTGATTATCAAACTCCATTATCCTTTCTATCTCAATACGAGCACGACTTGAGTTAATTAGTTTATCATCGTTAGAAAATAGTTGAGCTGAAATAAATTCACTAAATTGTGATGCTGACTGGATAGTAATAACTAGAAATGTATCATTTATTTTATTCTCATAAATAGAGAAAATATCTTTATATAGAGATGGTTTAATAGGCTTAAGATGCCATTGATTATAAATTAGAACATCACTGTCATCGCTATTATTATCTAAAATATAAATTGTTGTTAGATAAAAACGATAATTAGGGCACTGTTTTTCGAGTTGAAGGTCGATGGCTGTAATAAAATTTTCATCAAGTTGCAGATTATTGAATAAACGACGTGGTTTATCAGGAAACATCGGAATGGCTTCCGCTTCTTTCAAAAACACGTCAGTGCCGTCTTTATCAGGGGTATAAATAACATTCGCGATAGAGCTAATTGAAGATTGACACCATGCTTGCCATTCCTGTTTGGTGATTTCTTTCTCTTTTTCCCAATTATCAAATGTTATAACCGCGTGTTGGTAGCGGATATACAAAAAACTTATAGATAGAAAAAATAGCAGTGCGACTACTGGCAATGAAAAAAGAAATAAACGTGTTTTTTGCTCAGTTGGTAATGTGGCTCCATACATATAAATTGCAGCGGCTAACGTTGTAAAAAATACGACTACAATTTTATAATTAGGTTTGGTTAATAATGTTTTATCGGGAATGGTAGGAATTTTCCAATACATTGATTCGATATCCTTATCTGCTTATTTTGTATGGGTTGTGGGCTCGGAGCTGATCACCCGACACCCGCATGCACATAGGCACTGATCCACTACAATGGCAATACCATTATCAAAAGCGGAATCAGCCCCTTCTATAATGGTGTTATTTCCGTGTTTGGGACAGGAAACAAGATCTCCAACGAGTGCAACTTGTTTACCATCAATGTACATTGTGGATGAAGCCGAGAGCACATGGCCTCCATGGGTATTTTTGTCACCAAGACAGACAAATCCTTTCATAGTAACCAACTAGAATTAAATTTTTGTTATTAATAAAATTAAAAAAGTAGCCTAGGTAATATTAAAGGCCTTGTTCTTTGCAATCGTTGTCTGACAATAAGGACAAACTAACCGAAATATCTTTATCAGCAATTTCAGGTATCACTAAAGGGTGACCGTCTTTATCTAAACGACCATAATAATCTTTATTTTCTGCCATTATTTTATAGCATTGCCCTTCAGTAGAGCCACCAAAAGGGTTTGCTAATGTAATGTTTTTATTTCGCTCAGTGGTCATTGTTTTAGGAGCACAGCCTGAAATGGCGGCGATACTGATAACTAAAGAAGATAGGGTAAATAACTTTAAATAGGCGTTCATAATAGTTCTTTGAAGTAAAATTAAAGTGAGTTTAATGCAGAACTGTCACCCATGTAGGGCAGGGTATGGGCGGATATACATTATATGATTTGTCTTTAATGCTGAATGGGCTGTAAGCTTACGGTCTTTCTTTATGGTTACCTTAGAATAGATGAAAATTATTTTAGGTAAGCTGTCATCAATGATACTGACATTTTTTCTAAACTACTTAATTAGTATTGTTGCCAATATTAAAACGCATTGGGTTTATAACGTAGAGAGCCGACAATCCTATCCCAAATTTCGATCATTTGAGCATCACTGTAAGTCGTGAATTTATTTCTATTGTTCATAAGAATGTGTAATTTAGGAACAGTTAAAGAACCCGTTGCTTCATTAGAATGAAACGTAAAAAAATAATACGGTAAATCGGGTATCTTTTTATTTTCCGATTTCGAATAAACTTCTTGCTTCCCCTTCACAAGCCATTGTTGTGATGGAATATCACTGGGTGATAAATTCCCTTTTTTAATGGTTTCTCTATTTTGTTGGCGTATGGCTGCGTTTATCTCAGTACTTCGGCTAAGTAAGGTATCATTAGAGCCAGCAAAACGATTATCCGACTCAACCGATAAAATAAACTCGCCTAGATCGTAAACAAAAGAAATATCCTGTTTCGGGACTTCGTTATCATCTAAAATAAAACCATTCGGAATACAAGCGCCTTTTTCCATTGGAATTTCGTGATCTAAACGACCTTGTAATCGAGAAATCAATGATTGCATCGCGGCTAATTTAGTTTGTTTTGTATTTGTTTGTGCTTCTGTAAATCCAGATATATTGATATAGGATTTTTTTTCTTTCTCGTATTTAGGAGCTGATAAATCAACAATATTTGCAGTAATAATGAAGGCTATATGATCCACATACACATGAGCTTCTAAAATTCGATATGCATCATCTGATGTCGGCTTATTTCTATCAAAAATAACACCTTTACCATCCGGTAATTGAATAACCTCTTTTAGCATGGGCGCATTTTCTGCGCTAGTTTTCCATTCCCGTAATTCTGCCTCACGTAATTCAATACGTTGCCGAAATGCCGGAGGATAAATAAGCTTGCTTTCAATTTTAAAATCACCAATATACACACTATCATGTAGCCGATTATTGAATGAATCAGGGACATCAATAATATAACGGCCAATGCATTGGGGTTTAGTTTTTTCAAATAAGGTATCAATCACCACTTTTTCCTTGTCAGTCAGTTGAGTATGGGCTTGCTGTTCCGTAAAAAGAATAAGCCCCACAAGTACCATTATCACGATAAGTGTAATAACGCCCCAATAGAGGTTTTTTTTAGTCAGCTGCACGGATATCTACCTCTTGCACCATTTTAATTATTGATTGTAATGTAAATTTGATTGCTTCACTGTAGTTCTTAGGGGCTGTACCACTGACAGCATAAGCATCTTGGTGGTCAACATTTGTTGCTAACCATCCTCTAAGTAAAGAGTGTTTTTTTATTTCATTTAAAGATTCAATTGGCACTGTGCCATCACCCGCAGTATTAGATTGGGTTAATAGGTATTCACAATATTCGCCATTTGGCAATTGAACAATTTGGCGATCATGTGTTGTATGTTGAGGAATAACGGGTTGCCCTGTATAAGGATTCTGATATATTTTATTTTCTTTTACTCATGTTAAAAAACCATCAGATTTGACTTCTTTACCATAGAATACATAGGTATTTGGATGGTATATTCCTTCATCCAGTTTTTCCATAAAATTTCTGACGGTTGTATCCATAAGGCTGTCATATGCATCCCAGTTACTTTGACTTATTGTTTCATCTTTATCCAAGATATCAGGTTCATATAACCGCCACCAAACATCGTTTCTTAAATAGATTTCTTCAAAAGGGGCAATCTTAGGATAGCTTATCCCATCATCAAACTTAAGCCAATTCGGGGGGTATTTAGGTGATGGTAATAATTGCAGAGGTGCTGGTGCAAATGCCAATACTGGCATGAGTTCCTCCGCATTTTTACCCAATACGAGACCTGGAATTCCCTCTTTTCCAGCACCAGTTTTCATACGTCGATATGCGGCAGGTGACCCCAAATCAGGAATAACACCATGCACAATACCTAACGACACCCACATGCACATAGGCACTGATCCACTACGATGGCAATGCCATTATCAAAAGCAGAATCAGCCCCTTCTATGATGGTGTTATTTCCGTGTTTGGGGCAGGAAACAAGATCTCCAACGAGTGCAACTTGTTTATCATCAATGTACATTGTGGATGAAGCCGAGAGCACATGGCCTCCATGGGTATTTTTGTCACCAAGACAGACAAATCCTTTCATTGTGAACCTACTTTTTGGAAATAACGTTATTATCTTTACGCAAAAGTTCAGTCATTGATAATGGAAAACCATTTTTATCAGAACCACCAGAATACTCAGTGTTTTTTAGCCGTTATTTTATCGCCCCCTTTCGGATTCGTATCAGAAAAGGGGCTTACTGTTTAGGTATTTATTATCCCTCTTGTATAGATCAAAACGCATTCGGTTTGTAACGTAGAGAACCGACAATTCGATCCCAAATTTCGACCATTTGTGCACCACTATATGAAGTGAACTTATCTTGATTATGCATGCCAATATTTAACTTAGGAATTGTGTTTGTTGCCGTTGCTTCATTAGCAAAAAATTGAAAATCATAATACGGCAGGTTAGGTATTCGCCTATTCTCAGTATCAGAATAAACTTCTTGTTTTTTTGCCACTAGCCACTCTTGTGATGGTATACCATTAGGTGTTAGATCACCTTTTTTTATCGTCTGATATCCTTGTTGATAGAGCATCGGTATAATCTCATTATCTCGGTTTAATAGAGTATCACTTGAGCCTAAGTAACGATTATCAAATTCCAATGATAAGAAAAAATCTGCATTTTCGTAGAGGATAGTCACTTGTTGTTGATGTTTTTCAGTGTCATCTAAAATAAAACCATTCGGAATACAGGTACCTTTTTCGGTTGGAATTTCATCATCTAATCGGCCACTTAACCGGGAGATAAGAGAGCGCATAGCGACTAATCGAGATGGTTTCTGATTTGACAGGAATTCACTTCCACCTCGAGCTAAATATTCAGCCTTTCTTTTTGTGTATTTTTTATCGGAGAAATCTCGGATATCAGTAGTAATAATAAATGCAATATGATTAAGATAGATATGTGCTTCTAATACTCGATATGCATCATCTGTAGCGGGTTTATTTCGATCAAAAATAACACCTTTACCATCCGGTAATTGAATAACCTCTTTTAGCATGGGCGCATTTTCTGCGCTAGTTTTCCATTCCCGCAATTCTGCCTCACGTAATTCAATACGTTGTTTAAACGATGGCGGGTAGATAAACTGGCTTTCAATCTTAAAATTATCAATGTAAATATTATCTTTTAGCTGATTATTAAACGATTCAGGAACATCAATGATATAACGACTAATGCACTGGGTTTTGGTTTTTTCAAATAAATTATCTACCACCATTTTTTCCTTGTCGGTTAATTCAGGGAGTGGGTATGGTAATAAATACCAAATAATCCCCGCTAAAATGAAAATAACACCTAATACGCCACTGACCAATAAGTTAATCCGCTGCACGAATATCTACCTCTTGCACCATTTTAATTATTGATTGTAATGTAAATTTGATTGCTTCACTGTAGTTCTTAGGGGCTGTACCACTGACAGCATAAGCATCTTGGTGGTCAACATTTGTTGCTAACCATCCTCTAAGTAAAGAGTGTTTTTTTATTTCATTTAAAGATTCAATTGGCACTGTGCCATCACCCGCAGTATTAGATTGGGTTAATAGGTATTCACAATATTCGCCATTTGGCAATTGAACAATTTGGCGATCATGTGTTGTATGTTGAGGAATAACGGGTTGCCCTGTATAAGGATTCTGATATATTTTATTTTCTTTTACCCATGTTAAAAAACCATCAGATTTGACTTCTTTACCATAGAATACATAGGTATTTGGATGGTATATTCCTTCATCCAGTTTTTCCATAAAATTTCTGACGGTTGTATCCATAAGGCTGTCATATGCATCCCAGTTACTTTGACTTATTGTTTCATCTTTATCCAAGATATCAGGTTCATATAACCGCCACCAAACATCGTTTCTTAAATAGATTTCTTCAAAAGGGGCAATCTTAGGATAGCTTATCCCATCATCAAACTTAAGCCAATTCGGGGGGTATTTAGGTGATGGTAATAATTGCAGAGGTGCTGGTGCAAATGCCAATACTGGCATGAGTTCCTCCGCATTTTTACCCAATACGAGACCTGGAATTCCCTCTTTTCCAGCACCAGTTTTCATACGTCGATATGCGGCAGGTGACCCCAAATCAGGAATAACACCATGCACAATACCTAACACTTTATCTTGGCACCCTTGAAACGAGCCTTCCGGTGGATTCATCGCATAGCGAGCAATTAATCCCCCCATGGAGTGAGTGACAATAATAACTTTTTCTATTGCTAAACCATATCCGTGTTTATGCTTGTAAGTTTCTATTACCTTACCAATATATTTAACCAACTGAGCCGCTGATTCAGCATTATCAACCAGCCAGTTATAGCCAAAAACATGTACAGGAAATAGAAAATGTTTGAAGTGTGTTAGCTCCTTGTGCGTTAAAGGAGTGTCTTGAGTCTCTCCAAGTAATTGACCTTCAAGGTTGCTGAGAATACCTTTACGACTTACATATTCTTGTGCGGATGTCGGCTTATGCTTGAGTACTATATTCAATATGTCTTTTTGCCAATCATCGATTAAGGTTGTTTGGAATATATCTAAGAACTCACCATAACTTAAGTAAAGTGCTTCTCCCCAATTCCGCTTAGCTCGACTTGGAAACAAATTTCCATCATCAGAAAAAAACGTGTGGCTACTTGGTTTAATCTTGCCTTGGTCATCAACTAAGGTTGTTTTCACATTCAAGAGATTGCGTCTTTCATTACTACTTTTCCAGAGTAAATATAAAGTATCTGCTCCATTTTCCAAATCTGCTCGCCAAATAGATTTATTTTTCTTATCTTTAAGGTTCGTCCCCATAATCCCAGGGATAAAAATAACAGGAATTACTTTAGTTGGTGGAACTATACACTTCGCTTCGGCATTTAGGGATTTGTGCTGTAATTGAATGTCAATCCAACTACATTTTCCATTTTCATCCCACTGAGGTAAGTGATAAGAAATGTGTTGGCATTCGGTAGGTGTTGCTGATTTATCTGTCATAAAAATCCTTAAATTGAATTCCTTAACCACTAACTTGGCACTATTCTCTATCAAGTTTAATACCTAATTGATCTAGCCCTAAACCCTTACGCTCAGATAAATTTCCTTGGGCATCACTCGCACTGGTACTCTTTGTGCCTTCGGCATAAATACCAACAGGCTTTGGTAGATGAGGACTGCCTAAATCGCCTAAATTAACCAATTGGGGCTTAACCGCGAACTCTGAGCTTTCCCATGACTGCATCGCTTCATTGATGCTTTGCCCGCCAAATTTTTGCCAAACAGCACCGCGTTCGATGATTTTATCGGGTGCGGCACATTCCACCGTGCCCTCTGCAATACGAATATAGCCACCACCACTGGTTAAAATAATTTCCTTTTTGGCTTTGATGATGACTTTGCCATCATGGCTGCTAATGCTTATATCCTTTAAGGCATCTAAGAACATTTCATCATGTTGAGCCTCAATCGCGATTTTGCCTTGATTGGCAAAGATTTTGATCCCGAGCTTTTGGGCGAATAGGCTGATAATTTCGCCAGCAGCCACGGTGAACTTTTTGGCAATACTAAAATCTGCATTTTTACGGGCAGTACTGATGATATTTTCACCTGCCGAGGTTTGAATGCTTTTGGGGGTGGTCTGTGCAATACCTTCGGGTGAGGAAACCAGCAGAGCGGATTGCTGAAGTTCATTGAGTGTTTCAGACAGGAGTTCTTTCTGTGTTTGTAAATCAGCCAGCTCAGCTTTTGCAACGTTAGCGGCTTCTTTGAGAGATTCCGTTAACTGCTGTGCTTGTTTTAACTGTGCTACCGCCTCTTCCATCGCCAACACATCCCCACCGGCTTTATCCTGCTTATCGGTGGTAATAAACAACCCTTTACCCGCACGGATCGCGCCCCAGCTATCTGTACGTAACTCAAAACCGTCACCACGCTGTTCGCGTTCGGCATTCACCAAATGCCCCAGATTTAACTGGGTTTTTCCGCCATATTCGGTGCTGAGCTTAATATGCTCTTGCCCGCGTTTATCTTCCATGCGCAGTTTGTTATTCGTAGGTGTGCGGATCATATTACGGGTGTTATTTTTATCCGTCACGTGGTCGGGGTGGCGGGAGTCATGCAGTGCATGAGCAATGTAAGGGCGGTCTGGGTCGCCCTCATGGAAGGCGATAGCGACTTCAGTCCCTTGAATCAGCGGGAAATGCATCCCATACGTATCGCCGGCGTAAGGTTTCGCCAAGCGCACAGGCATACTT
Source organism: Providencia sp. 2024EL-00732 (assembly GCF_044006275.1). Lineage (NCBI taxonomy): Bacteria > Pseudomonadati > Pseudomonadota > Gammaproteobacteria > Enterobacterales > Morganellaceae > Providencia > Providencia sp. 2024EL-00732. The sequence goes on from NZ_JBIPDG010000001.1 coordinate 89,416, forward strand.
TCATAGCCCTTGGTTTTATCATCACGGTCTGCATCGAATTTCACCCAATAAAAGCCGTGTTCATTTTGGTGGGCATAAATATCGTGGTCTTTTGCGCTGGTGACGCGTGCCATTAATGTTCCGGCAATCACAGGGCGCGGTTTTAGAGCAGGGCGCCAACACAGTGCTTCGGTGTAAGGCACCGCGTCAAAGCGAACAGTTAGCGCTTTATCTCGGCTGGCGGTAAAGCGTAGGCGAATAATTAGAATTGGTGATTTGAATACGCTGGGTAACGTCGAACTGAGCGGGTTATCTTGAATACTTAGCACTAATAATGGCGTCAGGTCTGCTGCGCTACTTTCTCCGCGTAGTAAAGTCTGACGAGCTAAAAAGCGCTCGTGGTCGAGTCTTGCCCAGAAGTTAGCGGTTTCAGTTTCAGGGCGAATTTTATCTCCACGGGTGAGGTGGCGGCCTTTATAGTGATAAACATCGCCGTAATTGGTTTTCTCCCCATCACCGCGGGTCATATCGGCAACGGCGGAGATTAACGTATCTTCTGCCAGTCGGTGGTTATAGTCTTTGGCAAAAACAGTGCTTTCAACCACTTGATGACGTAAAGATAATCCCCAAACACTGTCGGCATGGTTATCGCTCAGCCCCGACGGACTATTTAATGGCAGCGTTTTGTCATACACATAACCGCGTTGGCTGTCCGTAAAATGCAGAACTTCTGTTTGTGTTTCATCTTGTAAACTAAAGCGATAAAAAATCCCCACTTCACTCAATAAACGCTCAATAAATTGGCGGTCGCTTTCATTAATTTGGTTGATTTGTTCGCGTTTTGGGTAGGCTTTTTCGAGATGAAATTCGAATTCCCAGCCTTTGAAATTATGTTCCCGCAAAATTTGTTCAACTACTTGCGGCACAGATTGGTTGATAAAGAAACGGTGGCTGCGAATTTGATGACGAAGTAGCGCAAAAAAAGGTTCGATAACTAACTGATAGCGCGCTTCATCCGCAGAGCCGGAGAGGCGACGAAAATCTGTAACCACGCCATGAACGCGCTTGGCAACGCTCGGTTGAGTGGCGAGCCCCATTAAGTTATTTATCGGTGCACAAAAGGTCAGGCTGGCATTACGGCGTAATAATTGTTGAGCAGAAAGGTCTTGGGCGGAACAGGTAAACGTAATTTGGTAGCGATAGGTGTCGCTAGCCGCTTCACGCCCCGTAAAATGTTCAACGTCCAGTAAATCTGAGCAGCCTTGGACTTCTAGGCGATAGCGGTTTTGGCCTTGAAGTAAGTTTTTGGCTGTATCGAGTAGGCTCATGGATTTATCTCCTCAATATCACTGAAACTCAGGGTGATCCCATCTTCTTCGCTATAACCCAAAGTCAGGCTTTGCGCTTGCTGGTGGTTCGATTGGCGCATGAGTAATTGTTGGCTCAGTACCGGTAAAATTTGTTGGTTAAGCAGGCTATCAATGTTGCGGGCGCCGGTGTCAGGTAATAAACAGGCACTCACGAGGGTGTCGTACAGCGCTTCATCGACAATCCCTTCGAGTTTGTAATGGGTGTAGAGACGCTTAATCACGCTGCCCAGTTTCATTTCAACAATTTGGCGCAGTGCGACAGGGCCTAATGGGCGATAAATCAGGGTTTGGAAACGCGCTAATAATGCAGGTTGGAAGTGGTCGCGCAAGGTTGGGCGCAGCAATTCTTGCAGTTCGCCGTCGGTAGACTCAGGGAACGCTTCGAGTTGTTGCATCAGCAAGTCACTGCCCAAGTTTGCTGTCATTAAAATCACGGTATTGCGAAAATCGATTTCACGGCCTTCGCCATCGCGCATAAAACCACGGTCAAACACTTGATAAAACAGGTTGAGCACATCGCGGTGCGCTTTTTCCACTTCATCAAGTAACACGACGCTGTAAGGGCGCTTGCGAACGGCTTCCGTTAAAATACCGCCTTGACCATAACCTACATAGCCTGGGGGAGAGCCTTTTAATTGGCTGACAGTGTGGGCTTCTTGATACTCGGACATGTTGATGGTAATTAAGGATTTTTCGCCACCAAACAGGACATCTGCCAAGGCCAAAGCCGTTTCCGTTTTCCCTACGCCACTTGGGCCAACCAGTAAAAATACCCCTTGCGGGCCATTTTCTGAGGCGAGACCCGTGCGAGCGGCGCGCAGTCGTTGCCCAAGCCCCATCAATGGGCTTTCTTGACCCACGACACGTTTGCCAAGCGAATCTTCTAACTCTAGCAGCTCGGTTTGTTCGTCTTTTAATAGGCTGGATAATGGCACGCCTGTCCAATCTGCGATGACGGTGGCAACGGTTCTGATATCCACATCAGGGGTGATCAGTGGTTCGCTTTGCTGCACTTGTTCTAATTGGGTTTGAATGTCACTCACATCTTGGGATTGACGGCGCTGTTCTAAGAGTTCGCTGATAAGGTTTTTTTCTTGCTCAAAACGCTGTTCTAACTCAGCCAGTTGTATCGCTATTTGCGCATCTTGAGTGACTAATTCGTTTAGAAGGGATTGATTGGTGGTGTTGCCAATCGCCAAGTCATCAAGAATGGCTTGCTGCTCAAGTTCTAAGGCATTGCGCTTGGCTTTTAAACGGGTCAGCTCTTCAGGGAGCGTGTCGAGGCTCATGCGGATACGGGCGCTGGCGGTATCGAGTAAATCCACGGCTTTATCGGGGAGTTGACGACCCGTTAAGTAACGGCGAGACAAAGTCACCGCTGCTTTCACTGCATCATCTGTGATATGAACACCGTGGTATTTGGCATAGCGTGGTTTTAGCCCCCGCAGCATTAAACAGGCTTTTTCGTCGTCTGGCTCATCGACTTTGACCACTTGGAAGCGGCGCTCTAAGGCGGCATCGCGTTCAAAATATTGTTTGTATTCAGACCATGTTGTCGCTGCAATGGTTCTCAATTCACCGCGAGCTAGCGCGGGTTTGAGTAAGTTCGCCGCATCGGCGCCACCGGCTTGGTTGCCTGCGCCAATGATGGTATGGGCTTCATCGATAAACAGTAAAATCGGGGTAGGGGATTGTTGTACGGCCTCAATCACGTTTTTTAGGCGCTGCTCAAATTCGCCTTTAACGCCAGCGCCCGCTTGCAGTAGCCCCAAATCTAAAGTGCGCAAGGCGGTGGTTTGCAGGCTAACGGGCACATTCCCTTCGACAATGCGTAAGGCCAAGCCTTCCACCAAGGCTGTTTTCCCGACACCCGGCTCGCCGACGAGAATTGGGTTGTTTTTACGACGGCGAGAAAGAATATCCACCATTTGGCGAATTTCGTCATCACGTCCAAAGACAGGGTCAATCGCGCCTTCGCGTGCTTTTTCAGTGACATCGACGGTGAATTTATTCAGTACGGCCAGTAGTGCTTCGTTCAGTGTATTGCCAATCACATTTGAGCTTTTCGCCGTTTCTACATGGTTAGCGTCAGATGGCGTTTCATGGGATAAGGATTGATTATGTGTGGCGAGTTGTTGTATTTCAGGGCGCTCATCGGATTGGGCATCAAGCATCGGTCTTAAGCGTTGAAGTTGGGTGGTACTTAATGTCATTAATGGCCACAAATTATCATTGGGCACCAGTGACGGTTGCTGAGCCATGGCAGATAATAAATGCACGCTGCGAATATGTTCGATATCTTCATCCAATGATGCAATCACCCAAGCTTGTTGAATGAGATTCAGCAGCGGTTTTGATAAAGACGGGCGCGTGTGAATGGAGCGTGGTAAGTTGTCGATATCTGTCAGTAAACTTTGCCAAAGGGCTGACATATCCCATTCATAGCGGCGAGCTAACACCGTGATATCGCTTTCCCCCATTTCCAATAATTTGAGCAACCAATGTTCAATGGTAATTTCCGCATGCGCTCGTGTTTGGCAAAGTGAAGCCGCCGCTTCTAATGCGTTGGCACAGTAAGGGTTTAGGCGGCGTAATAGCATCACGGATGAATTGTCCATATTCTTTCTCTCGTATTGGGGTAAAAATATATTGGGGTGAAAACGGTTAGAGACAGCAAGAAATGCTACCGCCCCTAACCGTTAACCGAGGTTCATTAGGTATCAAGATAAATTGTGTGTTGTGTGTCATCGGTGTACGAATACGTACAAAAAAAGCAGACGCCGAAACGCCTGCTTGTTTTAATTAAGCGGTTGCACGCTCATTCCAAGAATCGGAATGAATGATATTGCCGTCTTTATAGGTCCAAGTGATTTTTTCGTAGCGCAGTTCAATCTCTTCGAGATGGTTGTGCTTCTCTTTGTTAGGGTCTTTGATGTCGTGCATTTTTGGCGCGACTTTGACCACTTTGACGTTTTCAAGCTTGGTATTGAAATATTCCACTTCTTGCCCAGCATCATCAATGCGGTACCATTTGAATTCAGCTTCTTTCAAAGTTTGACCCGTGGTCACCGCTTTGTATAAATAAGGGCTTGATGCATCAATTTCTTTCACGAAAATAAATGGCGTATGGATACGTGTACCCGTTAATTTACCGGTATTGTTATCGGTTGGGATATACAGGTTATGGTCTTGTGCGACCACTTCAATACTGCCTTCACGGTCTTGTACATTGACAGAGCCCTTGATATCCGCGCCGCCGTCATCTTTTAGCCATAAATAAACAGGAATAGCCATGGTTACTTCTCCTTTTGTGTCGAATGTGTGTCATCGTCCATCGGTGACACGGTTTGATTATCTGCGCCCTGGCAAGCATCTGCTTGAGGGATGAGTCGTATTTCAACGCGTCGATTTTTTGCTCGGCCTTCAGCGGTTTGATTATCAGCAACTGGGTTATTTTGCCCGTCCCCTCGAACAGCAAAACAAGCAGGGCTGATATCACTGGTTTCTATCATCCAATCTCTGACCGATTCGGCGCGTTTTAATGAGAGTGTTTGGTTTAATGCTGGGTTTCCGGTGTTATCGGTATAGCCGGAGACGACAATTAACCAACCGGGTTTGGCTTTAATATTGAGCAAGGCATCGACTAAAACTTTAGTTGCATCCGTTTTGAGGGTGTATTGCCCTACATCAAACAACGATAGGCTATCAAGGGTGACCATTTCAGGGGCACTTTGAACAATGATAGGCGTCGGTGGCGGTGGGGGAGCCCAACTACCTAATAGCGTGTGCAAGTAGGGTAATATTCTATTTCCCTGATATAACGCTAAAGAGTGAGAGGTTGGTATCCCTTCGCGTTCCCAACGTGCCAATTCAGTTGCATCATCTTGCAATTGCAGATAAGCGGTCTGTTTTGGTGCAAGAGGGGTATCCGAAAGTTGCGAAAAACGAGCAACATCTTCGCCAATGTGACGAATGAGTTGTTGGTTATGGTAGTAACTTCCGATTAATGCGCCTACCAAGAAGACCCCGAAAATAATTCCGATAGCCCCAAGGGTTTTCTCTGTGCGGCTTAAGCTAATATCATGGCGTAAGCGTCGTAACATCACATCGGGTAAAGGCAGCAAATCAGTGGTTTGAATTGATGAATATAGCGGCAGCATGGTTTTTTCTTGGATAAATTGCTGCCATAAGTTGTTAGGTTGGCTGGTGATATCTATCCATTGAATAGCCCATGCTGAAGGAGTTTGCTTTGGTGCTCCTGCTTGAGACACGGTGAACTGTGGGACTAAAACTTGGTTGAGCCAACTCTGTAAGGTATCTAACCACAGGGAAAATTGCAGGCTTTGCTCTGAGTGCCCAATATGGGCGGGCAACCAGACAGAGTAGGGGGCTGACATAGAACCTTCTTGTTCTACCTGAAACTCATTTTGGTGGCTGAGTAAAGTCATCCATGGAGTGTGTTCGCCATCCACGTGTAGGTCTGTACCTGTTTGGCGAGGCATAGTGAGATACACTGTGACCCAAAATGGCAGTTTTGACCCTATTTTTTGGTTGCTTTCACCAATGGCTCGACGCCAATTGAGCAATGCTTGAGTGAGTGTTTCTTGCTGAGTAAGTTGTTCCGGCAGGACGATATACAGTAATGATGTCTGCCCTGATAATGATGGGGCATGTTCCATCAATGCAGTCACTAATTTAACTAATTCAGTGGGGGCAGATACCCGAATATACCAACCTTGGCGAGTTTCTCGGTGTAATTGGTCACTCAAAAATAGGGCATCAGACTGACCACAAACGAGGATAACAGGACCCGAGTAGTTATCGGCAGGCAATGCACCCGCATAATCATGCTCAGTAGAAAGCATTTGGCGGCGCTGCTTATACTGCCAAAATAACATCCCACCGGTAAGAGCCAGCACTAAGACCGATACAAAAATAGTGACAGTTTGCCCTAGGGACCAAAACCCCCAGAGTAACCACAGAAAAAGGCCTGTCGCAAAAAGTGTCAGACACTGTTTGGTTGGGTTTTGCATGCCTATCCTTGTGTCATCCATTGTTGTAGTAAGTGTTCTAACGATGCACTGAAGCCCCACCACATTGCAGCGAGCACAAGAGCTCCACCAATCCAACCAAACCAGTAGAGTCGGCGGCGGCTAAAACGTAATTTAGGTTTTACGACAAGAGGTAAGTCTGATGAAATCAGATAATCAGGAAGTTGAACATTGAGTTGAGCAACGATACGCTCGCGTTCTGGCGCATTTTGCTGGCGAAATTTTCCAACAAACCCGAGGGTGAGCACGCGATGAAAACAGAGCAAAACATCTGGGTTAGGTGCCGTTTCATTTAAAATACTGCGTAGGCGATCCCACAGTTTATCTCCCGCTTCCAATGTATTGAAGTAACGGGCTTGCAACGGTGATTGTATCCAAGTGTTGTATCCATCATCTTGTTGATGCTGGCGATTCATCACGCTTTCATCAATTAATGCGCATTGGGCATATTGCATATGTTCAATGGCAGTTTCTGGATAACCATGTTCAAGTAATTTTTGACGCGTTTCATCAATCAGCTGACAAACTCGGTGGTAAAAATTATCACCCTGAGAGATGGCAGTGCCCTGATGAAGTTGACAAACCATTAACCAAGTTTGAGCAAAAATCATGTCAATAGTGTGGTGTGACATTGTATTTTTCATGAGCGAAGTACCGCAAACAGCTCTAATTGAATATCACCTAATGTACTCGGGACGTAAAAGGCACATTGCCCTGAAGAAAGCATGGCTTGACCCGCAGGTGTTTCAATATCTAGCGCAAAGTATTGATTTTCTAAACGAAGTGGAACCGCGGTTGGCACATGGCTGAGCGGTTTTAATGGGATACCATTGAGTGCCACATTGACCACATCAGCAACATCATCCCGACTACCTGCTTTACACAGCAAAGGAAATTGAGCAATGAGTAGGTGAGCGGGTAAAGATGAGCGTACGGATAAATAGAAATCCGCCTCTTCACGTAAGCGGCCATCATGAAGCTGCCCTGTCCAGAAAGGACCTTCTTTTACTAATTCAATACTGATAACACGTGAAGGTAAGCTGGCTTCAAGCAGGGTGTTTAATAGCGTAAAAAGAGGAGGGAAAACCTGCTCCGGTTGCTCATGTTTGTATTGCGGAATATCTTCCAATTTACTTTCTAAAGAGAAAGTTAATAAGCTCCCTGCTAAACGGGCGAGTTCTCGATAGAGTAATTCAGGATGACGATGTAATGCCGTGCTAAGTTCATTGAGTACAGGTTCGGCGCTGTTCAGTGAATTTAATAGCCAAAATAATGAGACATCAGCAACCACGAAGTCTGCCATTTTCTCATTGCTTTCGCGGCGCAGAGCCATCAGTCGACGGCGTTTAGCGACTAAGCGGTGCATAAATTCAGAGAGTAACGTGCGTAGTTCAAGACTTCCCTGACAAGCGAGCAAGGGGGGAATAAAACGCTTATCAAATTCCCATGCCCCTTGTGCATTGCGGATCAGCCGTGCAACTGGGCAAGTCATATAGGCTTCATTCTCATCATGGGCAAAACGTAGCGTTGCCACATGACGTAATACTGCAATATCCGTTTGCTCATGCCCGAGTAGGTCTTGAACTTTAACCCATTCTTGGCTAAACCGACGAGGGCGATCTGTACCCGTTTCAGGGGCCAAGTTGCCGCCATTTGCTAGCATTAAAGGTAACGCTAGCACGATGTCTAATGACTGACGATCTGCGTAGTCATTAAGGGATAATACCGGAGGAAGAGCATCAGACAGAGTCGTGTCAATAAGTGTGCCATCGTGAAAACGCACAATCATCTTTTGTGCGCTAACTCGAGATAGGGTTAAAGCACTGTCATCAAATTCAGTACTAATCACACCCCACGTTGAGGCAATACCCATTTGAGCAACGACTTCAGCGACATGGCTGTCCCAACGAGCTTGTTGTTGAAATTGTTGAGGGGCCAAAAAGGCCCCGTCTGTCCATAAGGGACGGTAGATTTTCATCCTGAATGACCTTTACTAATCGTTAGGCTTTGGCTTTAGGCATCTGCGAAACCAACGATAAATCCACATCCATGCCTTCGACTTGGAAGTGTGGGACGGCATACAGTTTCACGCGGAAGAAGCCTGGGTTATCTTCAATGTCTTCAACAACCACTTTTGCATCGCGAAGTGGATGAGAAGCTTGTAAATCATCACCCGGGTCGGTCATTTCAGTGACTAAACCACGAACCCAGTTGTTGAGTTCAAGTTCAAGGAGGCGTCTATCTTTGGTGGTACCAATGTTTTCACGTTGGATCAGTTTCAGGTAATGGGCAATGCGAGAGAGTAGGAAAATATAGGGTAAACGCGCGTTGATTCGGCTGTTTGCTGTCGCATCGGCAGTGTCATACAGCGCGGGCTTTTGGGTGGAATTAGCCGAGAAAAAGCACGAATAATCGCGGTTTTTGTAGTACGACAGTGGGATAAAGCCAAGATTAGCGAATTCAAATTCGCGCGTTTCAGGGATCATCACTTCTGATGGGATTTTCACCTGACTACCTGTACCTAAATCAAATAAATGAATAGGTAAATCTTTAACTGCTCCACCTGCTTGCGGACCACGAATTTGCACACACCAACCGTTGTTGATAAAGCTTTTAACCATGTTGGCAGCGAAAGCAAATGTGGCATTAGTCCACAAATATTTCTCATGATCTGGCCCTTTGACTTCTTCAACGTAATTGAAGCTGCGAACAGGTACAGTATCAGGGCCATAAGGTAAACGGCCTAATACACGAGGCATGGTTAAACCAATATAGCGGGCATCATCCGAATCACGGAAAGCTTTCCATTTAATGTATTCAGCACGGTCAAAGTAGTTACCAATATCTTTGATAGCAGCCACTTCTTCCATGGTCTCTTTGCCAAAGAATTTTGGTCCAACAGACCCAATAAATGGCATATGGGCAGACGCGGAGACTTTAGAGATGCTGCGTAATAAGGCGATATCTTGCGCGCTACGGTCAAACTCATAGTTAGAGATTATCGCTGCAATAGGCTCACCACCTGGGGTGTCATATTCTGCAATATAGGTATGGTGGTAAAGACCACTTTGGATAATTTCCGGGCTATCTTCGAAATCTTGGCGCAAGTCATCCTTGGCAATATCCAGTAGCTCAATTTTTACGTTTTGACGAAAATCAGTGCGATCAACAAGGAATTTTAAACCACGCCAAGTAGATTCAACTTTTTGGAAGTCTTGATGGTGCATCACTTCATCTAATTGCTGGCTGATTTGCTTATCGAGTTCAGCAATATGATGGTCAAGCAGGTTGCGGTCTAAACGCTCCACTTTTTGACCAGAAGATTTTAAACGGTCTAAAAATACTTGAACGGCAACCGTGACTCGTTCATCCGCAGTTGCATCAGCTAGCGCAGTATTATCTTGGAATGCGTTAATATCACTGATTGTAGCAACAGGGGTTAAATTGATTTTTTCAAATAAAGAAGCATAAACGCCTTGATTCGAGGTTTCATCAAGTACAGTCATTGCACCTTGGGTTGATTCATTTTTTACAGACATCAGCATAATCCTTTAATAATCCAAATTAATCTTTCTTCGGTGCAAGTTGTGCTAGCTCTTCACGTAGTTCATCACTGAGTGCTGGGTCCTTAAGGATATTTTCCAATTCACGGCGGAACGTAGCGTTATCGAGGAGGTTAGATTTCAGGTCGCGTAGCAGATTACGCATGGCTAACATGGCTCGAAGTTGGGGGATTTGACGAGCCACTTGCTCAGGTTCGAAGTCTTTCATATTTTTGAAAGAGAGGTTTACGCTTTCGTCACTTCCATCACCAGCAAGGGTATTTTTTACCGTTAAGTTAACTGTTGGTGTAAATTCACTAAGGACGCTATCAAAGTTATTTTTATTGATATTTACTTTTTCACGCTCAGACAACGCGCGGTTATCTTGTCCGTTACTGTAATCACCCATCGCTAATAACTTAAGTGGCAATTCCACTTTCTTCTGAGCGCCGCCCGTGTGCAGTTCTAATTTAATATTGACCCGTGCTTTGGGGACTTCATTTTGAAAGCTATCTGACATGAGTGAAATTTCCTTCAGTTTTAGTGAATATATTGAATTGTGTATTGTTAAATGGTTGCAATTGAATTCCATTCATTTAACTTATGTAATTATTTTCTTTATATCTTCACTGATTCAATAAATCAACTTTTCTTATCAATAAATGTGACGGGAAATCTACGTTTTTTTGGGGTTATCTTGGTTGTAAATTTAAAAGTCAATAATATCAACATCTAACGTGTGTTGTTTTTATGCTTATAATTAAAAAGTGTCATTTAAATCTTTTTGTAATATTTTTTTTCAAAGTATTACAAAGTGATTCATAAGAATATTTACTCGTTTAGTGTGTGACTATCCTCTTTTTGATTAGAAATTATTTTATGAAAAGAAATAGATGAGTACTCAATAAAAATGACTGCTCTTTTTGGACCTTGAGGAAGTACGCTCTATAGAACAGCATTACAGTCATAGCAAAACATGGAGTATTAAAAACTAGGGTGAATAGCCACTGCTATTTGGTTACAAGTGCAAAACTGGGTTGTAATCTAAAAGGTCGTGTTGGAGTGAGGGTGAGGAGGAACAAGTTTTTACTTTATATAGTTAAAGGGTAAGCTTCACTTTTACTCTAGTTGGTGTTTTATTATCTGCGTTAAAATTAATAATAAATGCATATTTATGCGGTCTAAGCATCTCATTGAACCAAGAAAAAACAGGCATCAAAAATAGCCTAGTCATGTTCTTGGTTATATAGAAATTCGAATAGAATGAAAGTTAGGTTATTAAATGATCATTTAATAACAATATAATGAGTGCTATATATAGTGCTCTCCTTGCATAATTACATGGTTCCAACGTTTGCTATCGCCTATTGGAAAACGGTTGATAAATTAACGTTATGGTCAATAATGCCAAAACCTAACGTTTATCGATTTAAATCATCGTATTGAAATAACGCCTACCTTATTCCCAAGGTTAAGGCTATACCATGTGCGTTATCGCTTGATAGGTAGCCTATCCCAGCTTTTACTTTTACTTGGTTATCATAGATATTAATGGGGGTTTCTAATGCGACAGAGGTATTATTTATAAAACCAAATGACAATTCTCTATAGTCCTTTCCATAGAACCCGCCGATATCATTGGATAAGATTAGATTGAAGTTAATGTCATTTATACTGATGAGTTCCGTCATAACATATTCACCACCAATCGACCATGTTCCGGTACTGCTATTGACGTTTAGGCCTTTTGTCTTTCCAAAACCATTAGTAAACATATAGGATATATGGCCATATAGATTCAATTCATCATTATTGTCTAGGATATTTGTGTTTCTCAGGCCAAGTTTAGGTGTTATATGAAATGAATTTACGTTCCAATCTAATAACCCTTCATCGCGCAATACGTCTTTCATTTGTTGACTACCATGAAAGGTGGAATTATTGCTCATATTTGCATAACCTAATTCTAGCTCATTTTCTAGGCTGAACTTTTCGTTTATTTGGTAGGAAACTTTTGGTGATGCAGATAGACTAAAAATATCCCAACGGGCGCGTAGATTGCCTAAAGAGTCAATATTAACTAGTGACGATTTAACTTTAAGGTAATTACCTTTCAATTGCATAGAAAAAGAGTAATCATCTATTAGATAAAGGTCTTTGAATTCATATGGTAAAGAATATTTTTCGTAGTTAAACCCCTCAGCATGAAGTGTTGAAGCGCTAATGTCATCTGTCAATGAAAGTGCAAGTAGCTTAGCGTAACCAGCATTCAAATTTTCATCGCTATAAGAACTACATATATAAATTGTTGAAAGTGATAATAATATTTTTAAGCATGGTACTTTCATTACATATTCCTGTCAGTGAGTAGTCAAGTAGTACAATTAATAAGATAGATATTGTTATATTTCTCTGTTCTATATGTTTGTATTAGTTTAATTGATATATTGAAAAGTTAAAATACTAGCGGATAAATTAAACGGATAACGGGTAATTTACTCGAAGCTGTTATGATAGAAAGCACTTATGTACAGGGGGATTCAGTCAATAGACGTAATGATAGACTTATCATTGATTAGCGTTGATGAATAGTAATGGTAAGTAAAAATAACTATTTAATAACCACTGAATTTTCGCCGTTATGTACTGAGTTTGTTGATGTAGCGAAAAATAATACGGTAGTTACCATCGGCTAAAATAAGAATATTATCCATTAAAAAACATCTACAGCTACAGGTTGCATACTATCCTTAATTTATATACATAATAATACGAGTGGGCTTCCATTAGAATTTAGTCGTTAAACACAAAAATACCCTGTCATCCCTTACACATTAAATTATGGAGTCATAAAATATTCAGACAGTCATAGCCGACATCAGTTTTGCTATTGGTCATGTATTTTTTGACTCTGTTCACTTCAAAATATTTGGATCATATCAACAAAGGTGGGCAGTTGTCTTTTCAGGTTATGTCGCTTACTCTGGATTAACGTTAGGTTTTTAAGAAGAGCTATTTATGATGAATATCCAATCTGACCACAACAGCTTTTTTATTTTATCTGATGATAAGCAAACTCGTCTCGCAGAGATAACCTTTGTATATACAGGAGACGAATTAGCGATTATTGATCACACATTGGTTGATGAAAGCTTAAAAGGACAGGGGATCGCAAAATTGCTTGTTGCTAAAGTCGTAGAGCGTATGAGAAAAGAAAGGCGCAAAGTTATCCCGCTGTGCCCGTTTGCGAAAGCGATATTTGATAGAACTCCTGAATATAATGATATTCGACAATAATATTCTTTAATGACCGATGAGGTAGTCATGACTATTGAATCCAATGATAAGAAAACAGAATTGCAGTTGATTACAGCGCGTTCCAAAGATGTTGGGGGCATCCCTGTCGCTCGGGTTTTACCTACAAGAGAACGTAGGTTAATTGGCGCATGGTGTTTTCTTGATCATGCAGGTCCTACTGTTTTTAAAGGGAATTCCGAAGGAATGAAGGTGGCTCCTCATCCTCATACTGGCTTACAAACTTTCACTTGGATGATAGAAGGGGAAGTATTACACCGCGATAGCTTAGGTTATGAGCAAGTTATTCGGCCGCGGCAAGTTAATTTAATGACAGCAGGATATGGGATCAGCCATTCAGAAGACACTTATGGAGCAAACCATAAACTCCATGCAGTGCAGTTATGGATAGCATTGCCGGAAGCCGTTAAAGATACAATACCTCGTTTTGATCATTATCCTATTTTACCGAATTGGCTTGAAGGGCAAACCCAATTCCACTTGTTAGTGGGTGAATACGGGGCTTATAAAGCGCCGACGTTGAGCTTTTCTCCTTTAGTTGGAGTCGATATTATTGCTCAAAAAAGTGTTGAACATAGCTTAACGTTACAGTCTGAATTTGAATACGGTATTTTTGTTATTGAAGGAGCTGTGATTGTTGATGGGCAACACGTAGGTACGAATCAATTAGTGTATTTAGGCAAAAACAATTCTGAAGTTGTTGTGCGGTTTGCTTCAAATAGCCACATCTTATTACTTGGGGGCGAACCTTTAAATGAAACTATATTAATGTGGTGGAATTTTATTGGGCGTACTAAAGCTGAAATTATCGAGGCTGTTGAGGCGTGGAACCAAGGTCATCCTCGTTTTGGCCAAGTATTTAATGATGGTCGCAGCCCAACACCGTCCCCATTAATGCCTTGAACGGTATTTATTTCGGTATATAAAGTTGTATAGGCGATTACACTACTGTTCCAGCTTTTTTAAGTCCCCTATAATTACCAACAAAATCAATTTTTAATAAGATATTAATGCCTTCTTTTAATAAGGTGTGATACACCCCCTCTGCGTATAGACTTCTCTTTTAACAAATCATTGCAATACTTTTTTGGGGAAGGGGGGATACGAAGTCTTTTCACGACAGAAGGTATCTGAGATGGGATAAGGGGCATGAGTAAGAACTGTTCCCCTACCATTTTATGTATGCTTTATACTACAGTCTTTCTAAGAAACGCTGGTTACCGAGTAGTGATAAGGGCGCATATAGAATAGACAATTTAATATTTTTACTCGGGGATGAGCGGGTTAAGTCAATCAGGCCTATAGAAAAAGACCTTTACTCCTCTACTATCAATCATCGATTCAATGTGAAAGTGAGGGGTTCCGACAGGTATCTGCCCTATTTTTGAGCACACTCTGTTATTCATATTGGTGACGGGGTGAATACAGCACCGACTTGAAAGCCAATACCTGTCCTTATAAAACTTCTTCCTAAGAGTGTTCACTCCTCATTAGTGAATATGATTTTTGATAACCTAGATCTCGCGATAAACAGAAAAACACCAAGAAGCAACGCTCTCTACACTAATTACCTTTAAAATAGGTAATAAACGATAGGTAATTAGAAATAATGTAAATATAAGCTGTAGTTTTCGTAGGTTTTAACTAATTTCTTCTCAGTTATAGGGCGGATGTTAATTTTAGTTTTATTGTAATAATTATGTAATATTCGCCAATAATTTACCCACTGTATTATTTTTGATCATTAAATGAACAGGAAATATTACGATATGTTTCATTTTTTTTACTCCACATAGAATACAGCCAATTTAAATTAGTAAATATACTTACCTGCAAGGTAGGTTTAGTGAAATATTCTTTAAGATCTGGATTTTTATGTTTTTATCTATTTAATTAAGAATAATCTTAGATGGGATAATATGTGACTGTACACTCAGATACTTAATGAAATATACAATTTGTAATATATTTTTATTTTTAATAATAAAAATATATTTAATTAAAAATGCTTTTAATTCAATTGGTTATATTTTATTTTTTTGTTTTGACATCATGCCTATTATTAATGAATTAGTTAAAAAGGATAAAAATTAGAGTTTTAAAAATAAACTTATAATATATATTAAACTTTGAGCTATGAATACATATTGCCTTTAGATATACTCCTTTTATGGGTTTTTGGGTTCGTTTATCTTATTCCTATTGTATTACTCTATAAATCCTCTTTTATTTTCAACATTATAACTTATTGTTATTTAATATATTATTAAAATGTTTAACATATCGTGCCTTTATTGATTGTATATAACGATCGGTTATCTTCATTTGATAGTTGCTAGCTATCAAATGGCAAGAACTAAATGATTTAAACAATTATCCCTGAATCAAATTAAACATTAATATTGTTTCATCGAAAGGAAGTACTACCTAATGAGTAAAAACTAAACTCAATCTAAATTAGATGAACGTGTGAAGGGAATATAATAAATTAATCCGCGTTACTAAAAAGGTACTATATATGATAATCACCTCTAATAAAATAAATGTAGCAGCTTCAGGAAATGATATTGTAGCCAAATTTATTCGAAAAATAAGATTAGAACACTCGATGACGGGAAGCGAATTAGCCAAGCTACTGAAGATTAGTCAACAGCAAATATCACGTTATGAACGTGGTATAAATAAAATGTCCCTTGGGCAGGTGTTGGAATTGCTCATTGTACTAGATATCCCGTTAGGTAAATTTTATAAGTATTTAAATGCGGAATTACATCAGCGTTATCCTGACTCGGAGCTGATTAGTTTCGATAGTGACCTCGGTATTCACCATGCTCATCCTTCAGATGGCCATAGCTATGGGAAGGTCTGGTAACGTTAGGTAAAATATTTTTACTGTATTTAAAATATATTTTAAAAAATAGGCTCATTTTTCCAAATGAGTTTAAGAGACTCTGTGTCTATCGAAAAATAGAGTAATAAAAATTACGGTTTTATTATTTAAAAGTAAAATTGTAATAAAAAAGAATAACACTATTGGCCAACTAGTAAGGTATGCCCAAAACAACCCTTGTTATTGGTCGCTAGTGATATACCCAATCCGTTTCTATAAATAGACGGGTTTTTAATGGAAGTTTTATACAATTCAATAAATGAGAGATTAATATGAAATCTAAATTTTTAGCTACTGCTTTACTTGCTGCTATCGCTGGTGTTTCTATGGGTGCACAAGCTGCTAATAACGCTGATGTTACTTTACTGGCAACTATTTCTGACTCTACTTGTAATATCGAAGTGAATAATAACAATGCGACTTTGGACGTTGGTACTTATTCTGTTGCTGATGTAAAAGCTGTTCCAGTTATGACTCCAGTACCAAATGGTGCGATTTTACCAGTTAAAGTTGATTGTGCAGGTTCAGCAGCTGATCAAACAGGTTCTTTAGTGATCACTGGCCAAACTTCAACACACGATGCAAACCAAACGTTATTCGTTGGCAGGGATGCTAATGCCTATACTGGTTTCTTAATTAAAGAAAAAACAGGCTTTACTGCACCAGCTATCGTTAAGAATGCTGCGCTTTCTTCACAAACATTCACTATCCCAGCAGCAACGCCATTATCAGTAGATTATGACGTTAACGTTGCAACTGCAGATTTAACTAAAGTTAAAGCTGAAGGTCTGTCAAGCCCAATCAAAGTTGCATTTGTTCAGTAAGTTTTATTGACCGTAATGGGATAGGGGTAACCTTATCCCATTTAATAATGTTTAAAGGGTGAGATGATGAGAAATAAATATATAGCCTATTTTTTGGCGCTATTGGTTTGCAGTTTTACTTCGGTGGCGAATGCCAGTATCTATTTAGAGAGAAACCGAATTATATTTTCAGCTGAAAATAAAAAAGCCAATATAGTGGTGGTCAATAAAGAAAATGCCTCATCACCTTATTTAGTTCAAGCTGTTGTCGAACCCGAAGTATTAAAAGAAGGCGGTAAAACCCCATTTGTGGTGACACCATCCTTATTTAGAATTGAAAAAAACAATAAACAGTCAATTGCTATTTTAGCCAATAACCCTAATTTACCGCAAGATAGGGAGTCGGTTTTCTATTTCAAAGCCACCTCAATTCCGGCAGGGAAAAAAGGTGAAGGTCTGAGTGATGAAGTGGTTGTTGAGGGACAAGTAAAAGTTGCCTCAGTTTTAATTATTAAATTATTTTATCGTCCAGCTAAACTCAATGTCTTACCACAAGTTGCGAAAGAGAATTTAGTTATTAAAAGTCAACCTAAGGGAATAAAAGTAATTAATAATAGCCCTTATTATATGTCTCTCTCAAAATTAAAAGTAAATAACACAGCTATTACGCTTGACCAAGCGAAACCCGAAAGTTTAATTCCCCCCTTTGGCGAGAGAGCTTATCCGTCAGTTCCTAACCATGGGGAAGCCGAGTTAGAGATATACAATGACTTAGGCGGCCGAGATAACTATAAGTTAACCATAAAATAGCCGAAATAAGTTATCAATTTAATTGTATTGATTATAACGATTAAGGCAGGGTGGTTTATTAAGAGCCCATAAATAAAAACTTTAAAACAAAACAATAGAGGTGTTGTATGAGTAAACATAATTTAATAAAGCCAGTTCTGGCTGCGGTTATTTGTATATTAGGAGCCACGGGGTCTGCATCAGCAGCCAGTGATGCAACGGCACAATTTAAAAGCTCTATCACGGTTGGTACCTGTGATATTTCATTTAAAGAAACTATGCCGATGTCTTTTTCATCTAAGTCTATTGATGCAACAGCTGAGGGAAAGGCGACTGAAATTAAACCGTTAACCACCGTGGTTAAATGTGCCACTGCAAATAAACCTGAAATTAAACTCTCAGGAACTGTGCTACCGACAAAAGGAATGATTTTCTTTGATGCTAAAGCCAATTCTGCCCAGGGATTTGGTTTTATGGTTAGGGAAGATAAAACTGGCCTAACAGCAGCGAATTTTTACAGTGAAACGGATGCGGTAAGCCCAGCGAGTACCACTGATTATGGTACTGTCGGTGCCGGTACAGAAACTGAGAAAAAATGGATGATAGGCCTGGTAAGAGCAGATGGTACGGCAGCATCCGCTAAAGCGGGTGATGTTGAGGCATCAGTTAAATTCTCCGTGGCATTTAAGTAATACATCCATGCAATGTTCAGGGTTTTAAATACACTGCAAGAAAGCATTTTAAAAGAATATAAAATTAGAGGGATAGAATGAATAAATTCAATATGGCATTAATCGGTGCCACGTGTGCATTAATCAGTAGTCAGGCTGCTTGGGGGGCTACTAGCCAAATCGTTAAATTTAACGGGGAAGTTACAGCGGGGACCTGCGATATTTCTATTGTACAAGGGGCGACTTTTACATTTGCTAAAGTTTCTGTTGATAGCCTTGCGGCAGGCAAAGCATCCGAAATTAAAGATCTAACATCAAAAATTAATTGTGCGACAACGAATACGCCTGATCTGAGAATTTATGGGACTGTCCTTAGTACTCCTTCTGCAAAGACGATGATATTTAGAGATGCGTCGTCAGAGTCAAAAGATTATGGCTTTATGATCAGGCCAAAGACTACTGGGGTAACCGCTGCGACTTTTTATGATGAAAACACCGCTATTAAAAACAATGCTATTACGTCTCATGGTTTAACAACGGGGGGGGCAGTGGCAGGCTCTACCAAGGAGTGGACTGTAGGGATGGTTAGGGCAGCAGGATCAACTGCTCCAAGCATAGGCTCAGTTCAAGCTTCAGTGACATTTCTTGCCTTATTTAAGTAATTATTACGGGGCACAGCGAAATTCGTTTTTTGCCCCGCTTTAGTCGTTTTATTGTTCGAGATGGATAAGTCATAAGATGCTGTTATTGGGCTAATAAGGGGTGATACATGTTCATGCAAACACATGTAAAACAAACATTATTCGCTGTGGCTTGTATTGCTATCGGGCCATCGTTTGTTTATGCCGCTTATGATGGGAAACAAGAGAGAAGTAGAGGGATAGAATGAATAAATTGAATATGGCATTAATCGGTGCCACGTGTGCATTAATCAGTAGTCAGGCTGCTTGGGGGGCTGCTAGCCAAATTGTTAATTTTGGAGGGGAAGTCACAGCGGGGACCTGCGATATTTCTATTCCGCAAGGGGCGAGTTTTACATTTGCAAAAGTCTCTATTGATAACCTTGCGGCAGGTAAAGCATCCGAAATTCAAGATCTAACAACCAAAATTACCTGTGCGACAACGAATACGCCTGTCGTGAGAATATCAGGTGCCTTCCTTACTGGTAAAAATATGATTTTTAGGACTACGTCGTCAACATCAAATCAATATGGTTTTATGATCAGGCCAAAGGTAGCAGGTGTAACCGCAGCGACTTTTTATGATGAAGACTCTGCGGTTTTAAACTATAGCAGTGTGTCTCATGGTTTGACAACAGGAGGGGCAGCGGCGGGGTCTACCAAAGAATGGACTGTTGGGATGGTTAGGGCAAGTGGGAATCTCACCCCAAGAATAGGTACAGTTGAGGCTTTAGTTACATTTTCTGCTGAATTTAAGTAATTATTCAGGGGCACACCGTAATTCGCTTTTTGCCCCGCTTTAATCGTTTTATTGTTCGAGATGGATAAGTCATAAGATGCAGTCATTGGGCTAATAAGAGGTGATAAATGGCCATACAAACATACATAAAACAAGCATTATTCGCCGTGGCTTGTATTGCTATCGGGTCGTCGTCTGTTTATGCCGTTGATAATATAAATCAAGAGTTTTCTGGGCTCATATTGCCCCCAAGTTGTGATTTTTCTATTGTTGAAGGGAATAATTTTACGTTTAAATCGGTCAGTATTGATAGCGTCAAACCTGGGTCAACCGCAGACTTAGTGAAATTTACCATTAAATCTGATTGTGAATCATCCTCAGTGAGCGGTGTCAGAATGAGACTATCAGCGACCCCAATAGCATCGGGGGAGAATAAAATATTTTCAGATACCGAAGCTAGCGCTACGGGTGCCAAAAATTTTGGTGTGATGCTCCGGCGAACTCATAGTTATAACCTAGACAATTTCTTTAATATAGCGGGTGCGTACCAGCCTAATGCGACTTATAACATAATGAAAGGAACAGACTTATATACCGCGGGTTTAGTTAGGTCAACCGCCTCTTCTGGTGCCTCTATGGGGAAAGTGAGTGCCACCATCGTTTTTCAATTTTCCACTAACTAGCAGGGAGCACTTATGATGCAAAAATACACTAAAAAAAATACAACCTGCTTTTTAACTACAGCATTATTGAGTTTGTGCTTAGGCTATAGCCCTTTCCCCCTCTTAGCGGGTTCACAGACTCTTCCATTAAATTTCAAATTAACCCTACAAAGGGGAACTTGCGATATTTCGATTTCAAAACCCTCAATTATTTTCGCAGATACAATATGGAAAGATATTGTAAAGGCAGCCGATAGTGGGGTCACTCCGCAAAAATTCTCTATTATGTTTTCAGGGAAAAGTTGTGCGGGGCCTGGGATAACCCCAAAATTGAGAGTGGTCGGCACGACGATTACACAGGGAACGACAACGCTATTTAGGAATAATGTCACAACAGGCTCAGTGGGGTTTGGTGTGCGACTAAAAGAAGATAAAGTGAACGGTGCTGTTTTAGCTAATGGTAGCGTGATCAGCCTTACCCCAGTTGCTGGGCAGCCAAATAAATTAACTGATTTAAAATTAGAAGCGGCACTTTCATGCGGCACATGTCAAGAAGGGACAGGGCTAAAAGCCGGCACGGTTAATGCCACTATCACTTACCAATTTCTATATGAGTAACTGTAATATGTTTATTTTATTAAAAAAAATCCGCGCAATACTGTTATTAACTTTATTTTCAACGGGCTTGGCAAATGCTGCCGGTGGAGTGCAAGTATTACAAACCCGCGTTATTTTTAACGAAGGTGATAAGAGTGCGTTAACAACGGTACGTAATAACGGGGATGCACCTTACCTCGTTAAATCTGATGTATTAACAACATTAGATGAGACCGCTTCGAATGCTAATAATTCACCTTTTATCTTGACCCCGCCAATTGCGCGTTTAGAGGCGAATAGTGAAAATGCGCTGCGTATTCTTCGCCAACCGGGTAAAACATTACCGAAAGATCGTGAGTCTGTGTATTACTTAAGCTTTTTGGCAATTCCGAGCTCAGGGAAAAATGAGCAGGACTCTGAAGGCATGGTGGCAGGGAAAATGACCGTCGGGCTGCAATTAATTATCAAATTATTTTATCGTCCAGAAGGGCTAACTGAGCTACCCGCAGAGGCTCCGAGCAAACTGACATTTCAACGTGTAGCTGGTGGCGTGAAAGTCAATAACCCTACTCCTTACCATGTCACGTTTTCTGAGTTAAAAGTGGGTAACAAAGTCGTTGAGGTGGACAATGTAGGGGCTATGGTTGCGCCATTTGAGCAAAAAACGTTTAAGCACGAAATTGGCACTGCAACCACAGTCACATGGCAAGGGATTACCGATCTTGGTGATGTGACCAAAGTCTTTACTAGTACGATAGGAAATTAATATGCTAGCTAAAAAGAGCCGTGGTGCTTCTAATGTAAGGAATAAAGCCGCTTTATGTGGTTATGGTCTGCAAAAAAACTATTTAGTTGGCTTTTTTTTATGCATCAACAGTATTTCCTTATTGATGGGTAGTGCCTATGCTGCACCAAATGCGGCAGAGGGCATTATCTTAAATAATACTCGGGCTTTTTATAACCAAGAGGGAAAAGGTGGTGCAGGTTATACGTTGACAAATAATATGGGTGAACCTTATTTGTTACAAAGCCAAATTGTTCAATTGGAGAAACAAAATACAACAGCGAGTGACGCACAACCAAGTAAGGTTCCTTTTATTGTTCTCCCACCGTTACAGTTATTTAAAGGGGGGGAAACGCTGACTGTACGTGTACGTTTAGTCGATAGCTCAAGCTTACCAACCGACAGAGAATCAGTTTTAGGGTTAAGCCTAAAAGCCATTCCGAGTAAAACGGTCAACAGTAAGGATGAAACAGAACAATCAAGCACACTTACTTTTGCATTAACCAATGTATTAAAACTGTATTATCGGCCAGCAGGAATAGAGAAATTAACTTACGAACAAATAAATGACAAGCTGCAATTCACCTTGCAAGGCAAAGATATCGTTGCGTCTAACCCAACACCGTATTACATCACTTTTAACTCGCTTTCTATGGGAGGGAATAAGGTCAAGGATGACATATTATATGAGATGATCCCTCCTTTTAGTCAAAAACGGTATCCAACAACCTTAACAAATAATATTGAGGTGACTTGGAGCTTAATTAATGAAATAGGTATGAGCACATCCCAAAAACAGCTGAAGCTAAATTAAAATTTCATTAATGGAAATGAAGGAATAAATAGAAATGAAGAAATAAAAATAATCGTTAATTAAATTACAAATGCAATATTAAATAACCGAATAAGTAATGCTTACATTAAGCGTTACGGGGCTATTGCATTCTAAATTTCTAAATTTCTAAATTAAAAAAATTGAATAAGGATATGGGGCAATCATGAACGCGATTCAACCAAAACAAAGTAGGGTCAAACAAAGTACGTTCCGGTTTAGCCCTATATTTCTTGCTTTAATAACGGCTTGTTTACCCGCCTATGGGGATGATTACTTTGAATCTGGCTTTTTAGGTGTTGATGCCGAAAATGTCGACCTTTCTGTATTTTCTAAAGAAGGGGGAGCAGTTGAAGGGGAATACTTGGTCACTGTGATTATTAATAACCAAGTTATTGGACAAAAGTCAGTATTATTTCGTCGCTTACCAGACGGTAACCTTTCGGCCGTACTGACCCCTGCGTATTTACAATCAATAGGGGTAAATATACCGCAAATTGAAAAATTTAAAGGTGTCGCAGAAGACGCAGAAATTGACGATATACGCGAATATATTCCCAATGCAAGCACTCGGTTAGACTTATCCCAATTAAAGGTCGATATCAGCGTTCCCCAAATCGCGATGACCCCGAATTTCCGTGGGTATATTTCCCCTGATCTGTGGGATGACGGTATCCCTGCATTAAGTAATAACTATAACATGAGCTATGGGACCACGAAAACTAGCGGAAATGCGGGCAACACGCGCAGCAAAAACTTTTATGCCTCAGTCCGTTCGGTATTATCGCTTGGTGCTTGGCGAGTCAAAACAAACTTTAATTATAGCCATAGCGAATCCGGTAACCAGAAATACACCAATACGGATTTTAATAATACTTATGTGACTCGCGATATTATTCCGTTGCTATCGACGATTTTTATTGGTGAGTACAGCACGGGGAATGATATTTTTGACGGCATCCCTTTTAAAGGGGCATCTATACGTACCAATGAGCAAATGCTACCGCAACAAATGCGTGGTTATGCCCCTGCTGTTAGTGGGGTCGCCAACAGTAATGCGCGGGTTACTATTCGGCAGAACGGTAACGTTGTGTATGAAACGTATGTTGCACCGGGGCCTTTTGATATCCGTGATATTCAACAGGCAGGTGTTTCCGGTGACTTAGATGTCACGGTGACGGAGTCCGACGGTAGCGAACGTAAATTTATTGTCCCGTATTCTTCTATTGCCGTTATGTTACGCCCTGGGCGTTGGAATTACGAAGTTGCCGCGGGTGAATATAATGGTGGCTCAACGGTAGGCTCCCGTAAAGATAAGTTTATTTTAGGGACCCTAGCGTATGGTTTTATGCAGAATTTCACCTTATTCGGTGGGGTCGTGGGGTCGCAAAACTACCAATCTGGTACGTTGGGAACTGGGGTTTCATTAGGGTCATTTGGTGCTATCTCTGCTGACGTTACCTTGTCAGAATCGAAATTCGATGATGTAGGCAGTAAGTCAGGGCAGTCGTATCGCTTACGCTATTCTAAGTCTGTGTTAGCCACAGGTACGGCTGTAGACCTTGTAGCACTGCGCTATTCAACCGAAAACTACTTTAGTTTCAGTGAATATAATACTCAGGGCTATCGCCTAAAAGACGATGTTAACCCATGGAGCATGCAAAAACGACGTAGTAGTATCCAAGGCATGTTAAGCCAAACGATAGGCACGTTAGGCAGTATTTATCTGCGTGCTAACCGAGATGAATTCTGGGGGACTAACCGAACGTTAATAGGGGGGTCGGTAGGCTTCAGTAGCTCCTATAAAGGGGTAGGTTATTCAATTAACTATAATATAGACCGGATGAAAGATGACCAAGGAAACTGGCCGGAAAACAAACAGTTAAGCTTAAATGTTAGCGTACCGTTCTCTATTTTTAGTTATGCGCCAGGCTACCAAAGCGTTTATTCCAACTATTCGATGACTCACGATAACAAAGGGCGAACCTCCCATAACGCGGGGGTGAGGGGCAGTTTATTGAACGGTGACGTTTCGTATAGTGCAATGCAAAGTTGGGGTAACCAACAACAAATTAGCAATACCAACCTAAACTTGGGTTACCAAGGGACCAAAGGGTATGTGAACACGGGTTATAACTACTCCAAAGATTCGCAATCATTTAATACCAGCCTAAGCGGTGGGGTACTACTGCATAGCCGTGGGGCTGTTTTTGCTAATACGTTAGGTGAAACCATGGCGTTAGTTGAAGCCCCTGAAGCTAAAGGGCTGAAATTAACTGACGGACGCAGTGATATTAACCGTTGGGGTTATGGCGTAATGACGCAACTCACACCTTACCAATTTAATAGTGTAGGGATTGACCCAACAACGCTTCCAGAAGGCGTGGATATTGTTAAGACCAACGAGAGTATTTACCCGACCCAAGGGGCGGTCGTCAAGGTCAAGTTTGCCACCCGCGTTGGTTATCAATTATTGGTTTCACTGCAAAAAGGCGATGGCTATGTGCCATTCGGGGGGGTTGCCTCCTATCAAGGGCAAAATGATTTAGAGTCAATTAGTGGAATAGTTGGTGATGACGGGCAGGTATATTTATCAGGCCTACCTGAAAGTGGCGTCATTGAAGCCAAATGGGGCAGTGCTCCAGACCAGCAATGTTCAGCACCATTTACGGTTTCGTCACAGCCAGAGAACGCACTCACCGATATTCGTCAAATTAGCGTTAAATGTGAATAACCCGTTGGGTTCGATGGGAAAAATAAATTTTACCAATAATTGGGTATGAGCACCTAAATTAAAGGTTAAGTCATTAAGGTAGAAATGTATGATGAGTCAATATGACGATAAAAATAAACAAGTGAAAGCATATCATAAACAGTGGCTAATATGGGCTATGGCCTTGGTTGGGGGGAATGCGTTGGCCGCAGATTATGAAGTAAACGTGGGATCCAATACCCAGCTACCGGCTGTCAGCGTCACAAAAATTTCATCGACTGATCTTACATACCAGATCGTCACCCGGGACTACAAGCCGTATAACACAAATTCCTTCCCGAGTGATTTGAAACTCGTACGACCGGATCCGGCCAACAACTCACTTAGCCACACTCTTCCCGCTGGCTCGGCCAGCGTAATATTAATGAGGGATCCGACTCATTCCAATGCGCAGTTATGTGTTGGGCCAGGGGAAGGAGCTTCCAACTGTGCGGGGATTAGTGTTGGTACTTCTGGGGCTTTTAGGCATGTACAGGCTGGGGAGAACGTGTATAGTGGGGCCCCCGCTGTAGCAGCGCCCTTTCAGGGCACTGTGGTGACCCTGAAGAGTAACGGTGTCCTGGATCCAGCGGGGCCGCGTGTGCTGATACCAGATGGTAATTATCGAGTAATGATAGCGAAGCATTGGAAACCGATAGCATGCGCAGAGTATAGTGTCGCACAATTAGCGTCAAATCTTCGCCAAACGCAACCGGTCGGATGGGGTGTCGGTGCGCAGGGGAATGCAGCATGGTATGTGACCGAATGTTATGGTAATGCGGGCTGCTCACACTTCCCAAGGCAATCGTTCCCCGAAGGGGAGGCGGCAACGCAATACTGGTTTATGCAAGGGATCCCAAATTCCCTCTTAACAGTAGGAAACATACTGTCAGGGCAGTACGCTCATCCGGCCTTCTATCCAAGTACAACCACAAGTTTTCAAATAGACCACACTTGTCCCAGTATCTTAAACGGCCAAAAAACGATGGGTAAACAAAGCAGTAAAGTATCCGCAACGGGAGTGGGTAAGGTTGGGCCAAATAAGGTAGGGGCATTGGCATCGGCGAAGGATTACAAAGCACCTGAATTGATGGATATCAAAGGACGACCGACCATCATAGTGGGGCCCAACGTTAAGCCGGGGGTATATGAAATGCCAGGATTTCAAATTGTAGATGAAATTACTGGCTGGCGCGTGAACATCGCCCCTGCTGGTCGCGTGATCGTAAAACCCAAACCGCGTACCTGCCAAGTACAGAACCATGTCTCTACGATCACCGGGACTGGGCACTTAGGGGATGACGCCATTCCATTTATAGGACCGAATAATT
Source organism: Providencia sp. 2024EL-00732 (assembly GCF_044006275.1). Classification (NCBI taxonomy): domain Bacteria; kingdom Pseudomonadati; phylum Pseudomonadota; class Gammaproteobacteria; order Enterobacterales; family Morganellaceae; genus Providencia; species Providencia sp. 2024EL-00732. Next base: position 116,203 of record NZ_JBIPDG010000001.1, read on the forward strand.
TAAACATCAGCTGCGATGTCGTACCTGAAGCCGAAAAAGATGAGTACCGTCCGAAAGTTTATGCTAACGCCACTTGGGCCGCGCGCCCTGGGAATGCGTATTTAGGGCCTGACCTGAGGATTACTGCAGCCAATATCGTGATTGGAAATGTCATCGCTATCAACAATAACTCTGGTGCCGTCACGTGCGGTATGACAGGAAAAGCTGGACAGGTACGGTGGGGAACGATGGGGTCCACCGAATACGAAGTGCCAGGTGGGACCCGAGACACTGTGGGCAACAAAGATAATTATAACTATAAGCTCTCGTTCTTCGCGTGCATGAAGCCGAATGCACGAGCTGGTGAGGCGTCTGGGACAGGAGAACTCCGAGTCATCTGGCCTTAACATGTAGGGAGTGAAACAAAGTTAAATGCAATCGCCCCCATATTGGGGGCGATTGCATTTGTAATACCTACCACCTTGCTGTGCTGTTTTCTGCGCAAAAATAGTAACCACTATTCGTTTCCCCAAGCTACAGACAAGCAAATTACGCTGTCTAAACCCTCGTCACCTTTAGCGTATCGCCATTTATGACCAGATAAGATTAATAACAAATATCGGGGGCTTCTAATTCTCTCCTCAAGTCATAAACGAGCTCGTCACTGTATCATCTCAAGGGGAATTTGCTGTGGATAGAAAGTGGCATCGAGACGGGATTAGGAGCTCTGGTACGAGTCTCTAATGTGTAAAAGTATAGGTCATAATCCGACTTACGGCATAACGTAACGCTAAAAAACAGAACCAATATAACGTATGATACCGATAGGCAGATGAATATATTATTGAGATGAGCAAAGCGTTTTTTATTATTTTTGGGGTTCATGGTTATTATTTTATTACATTATTAATGATGTGTGATTATATTTTTAATATTATTTTATGTGTTAACGCAAATGGAAAAATTAGGTGTTAAGGATATTAAGAATAGGGGTGATTTATTTTTATTAAGGGAGAGTGTTTTTTATATTTACTTTTATTAATCTTAATTGCTTTTTTATAACATTTTTTTTTGATGTTATTTAATTAAATTGATATGAATAAGTTATTTTTTATTGTATGTGCGGGGGGGTGAAAATCTATTTTTGCAAACGAAATTATCTTATAATTTGGCTTTATGCAGTAGTTTTATTGGTTTTCTTTCTTTTTTGTTATTTGTTTTTTATTTCATAATTAGGTGGTTGGATTTTAATGTTTAATTATATATTCATTTATTGATTGACCGAGTTATATTAAATAAAAATTCAAATAAAACGTAGATGTGTAAATTATCGGATTACGTGTTTTGTTTTTTTTGTTGCATATAACTTATCAAATAGCTTGATACACGTAATACGCGATAACCACTTGTAAGGTAATGGATTTATTGTTTTTCATTTAATATCTTTTTACGTGTTTTAATTGGTTGTAGCGATTGTTGTTTTTTTATCAATAGTTTTTATCTATCGGATTGGCTAATTTAAATGGTATAAACATTTTTACAATTATTTAGGGTGTGTTTATATTAAGTATGAAAGAAAATAGCGATACTTACTAAGTTTTAAAATGGGGTTATCTGGTGACTCATATTGTGATTGCTTTTGTATAAATGTATTGATACATACGAGTTATATCAAATAATGAGTCTGTTTTTAAAATAGAATTAACTCAACGTATTAAGGTTGTGAATTGGGCTGACTGATGGCAATTAATCCATAACAATAAGAAAAAACCGAACATAACTTTATTTTTTAATTTCACTTAATTTCAATTGGAACTCTGTTTTATTCCAGGTAACTCGTGATAACTTTTATTTTGAAATACCTAGGAAAGGATTAAGAGTTAAGAAGGTAGGTGTTTAGTAATGGGGGACTCTTGTAGTTTAGTTGCTAAAAAAACAAACCTGAATTTTTAATTTTTATCGGTAATTAGATTAAAAATAACAGAGGCGTCAAAAATTCATTTTTTTGATAATAAAATAGGAAGGGAAAACCCCGAGAATATCCTTTTCTATTTCTATCTTATTGTACGGTTTTAATTAAAAGTAAAAAAATATCACCACCACTGAGGCGCCATTATGGTGTCTTAGTTGTGTATTCAATCAGGGCGTTAAATACACACAGCAACACTAAATTCACATAGCAACGCATCTCAGCGAATAATGGTTGATAGGCTCGACGGCATAACAGCATAACGCTTAAAGGGAAGGGAACATGTTAACGACTTACCGTTTTTTAATGCTAACAGGGGGATTATTACTGCCCACAGTTGTGTTGGCTGAAACCACGACACGTATCACCGCCACTGTTGTGGCCTCCAGTTGTCAAGGTTCTATCGTGGCAAATGGGCAGCGTGGCATAACGGGGATGATTGATTTTGGGGTGATAAACCCCAGGTTGCGTGAGACGCCTGTTGAAACCTTTTCTTTAATGTTAAGTGAATATGATGGGGGGGACATTGGGTGCAGCGCTTTCGAGGTGTATGCGCGAACGAATGTTTTTGCCACCATCACGTTTGGTGATTTAAGTAACCATCAGCTGGATGAACAGGGGGTGGTTACTCGGTACGATGACGGCAGCGTCTCGCCACTTCGCGTTCGTGTCACACCTACCAATCCTGAGGCGCGTTTTACGGCAGTGGATGGGCCTGGTTTTATTACGCAAAGTCACCGAGAAGTACAGTATCCGGTGGAATTTGCAGCGCGTGGGCAGTTTGATTTTCTAGCCAGTCTCGTTAATGCAGATGAGGCAAAGCCAGGTAAGTTTACTGGCACACTCACATTAACCCTTGTTTATCAATAATGGGGTAATAATGAACATTCAAACGAACGTGCTATTGCCTTTCTCTTGTGGGGAAATTTCTTTAATCCCCACGCGTTTGCCCTGTCAGCGTTTTTCTTCTTTGGGGATGGCGTTGGCTGTGGCATTTTTTTTGCCGCATGCGGGGTGGGCGAATGATGAGCTTAATTGGAGTTTTTTGCAAGGCGGAGACACCGCGAAATCCGCTGATTTCTTAGACCCGAATGCGCAATATTATCCAGGGCGCTATTTCGTCGATGTGAGTATTAATGGGTTCGGGAAGGGGAAGAGGCTGTTAACCGTGACCCCTGAGGAGAAACACCAATTATGCTTTACACCTGCGTGGTTGGCGAGTGTTGAGGTGTATTTGCGGCCGGGTTTTTTTATCCAAACGTTTCGGACGGGTTCCGAGGAAAACTCGGGTTGTTATGCTCTTGGTGAACAAGCTAATACCGAAGTCAGTTTTGATGCAGCATCACAAACTTTGACACTAACAATCCCGCAAGCAGGGTTGACTAAGGAAGATACCTCACTGGATTGGGGCTTTGGCAATAATGCATTACGACTTAATTACAACCTCAATGCGAATAAGTACCGTGATGGGGTGAATTATTACGGCTCAACCTCCTTGCTGGCCAATATCGATGAGTGGGTGGCGCGGGGTAGTGCTTCATTAAGCCAAGATGACTCATCCGTAGCGATGTTTACCGTCTCCAAGGCGTTATTAGAGCTTCAGTCAGATATCGTGATAGGCAAAACATCCGTGAGTAGTGGTGATTTAGGTGGCTTATCGACCTATGGCATGACGCTGAGTAGTAATAATACTATGCGTCGGCAGATGTCAGGGTATACGCCAGTATTTAGTGGGGTTGCCACTAGTACCGCGCGGGTAACCTTGCGACAAGGCAATACCACGTTGTACAGCGAGTTGGTGCCACCAGGGCCGTTTGAAATTAATGATGTAACGGTACTCACCGGAGGCGATGTGGTTATGACCGTTACGGAAAATGATGGTTCACAAACGCAGCAAATTTTCCCCATTACGTTGATTAATGGTCAGCTTTCTCCTGGGGAGCATGAGTACTCTGTATCATTCGGGGTGACTGATAACAATAACGCTAAAGGAACCCCTTCCGGTGGCATTGCCGCATTTAATTATGGGTACGGTTTTGGTGATCTTTCGTTGCGGACAGTGGCGTTGGTTGCCAATAAGTTTACTGGAGTAACGGGCAGCATTACGACTCCGCTATGGGGAATTGGCTCTGTTTCAGCTGGTTTATCGGGTACTCAATCACGCTACAGTGGGGGGAACCGTCAAGGCCAAAAGAGTACGTTAACTTACGCTAAAACCTTTGATATGGGAACGTCGATTCGATTGACGACCAATCAAATGAGCCAGTCGTACGATACGTTGGGTGAATATAACGATTTAGAGTATGACCGTTTGTCTGAGCGTCAACGATTAAAAAGAGATCTTAACATTGGTATTAGCCAGCCTCTTTGGCAAGGCAGTAGTTTTTCAGTGGGGGGATGGGAACGTTGGTATTGGAACCAAGATGGGTCACAAAGAGGGCTAAATAGCAGTTTTTCAACCCGCTTGAGCGCGGTCAACTTATCGGTCTCCGCTTCTTATTACAAAACTGCTCGTGATGATCAATACAGTATTTCAACGTCAGTATCTATTCCATTCTCGGTGTTTGGGAATAACGTCAATACGTTTGCATCGATGTCGACGGGGAAAAATACAGGGAACAGCTATTCTGCGGGGGCTTCAACTAATCTAACTGACCGTTGGTCTGTCTCAGCCAGCGAAAGTTGGGGCAGTGACAGCTCGATGAGTCGCCAAACGAACTTATGGAGCGCCTATAGCGGTTCATTAGCCCAATTGAATGGCCAAATGAGCCGAACTGACTATGGCACGACGGGGTCAGGTTCACTGTCGGGGTCGATGATGTATTTACCCGCCAATAACAGTGTTATTTTCGGTAAAAATATCTCTGACACAGTGGCTGTCGTGAATGTGAAAGACGCTTCTGGCGTCAGTTTAATGGGGCGCCTAGATGAAACTGACCGCAATGGTAATTTGATCGTACCAATGAACAGCTATCGCACCAATACGTTAACGTTGGATGCAAGTACGTTACCTGCAAATACCGAACTGAGCATCACCAGCCAAAAAATCAAACCAACCGGAACATCAGTGACATACGTCCCCTTTGAGTCGGTGACAATTAAACGTTATCTACTGCAAGTGCGGCGTGTCGATGGTGAATTGATGTCACCAGGGCTTTGGGCAACGTCAGAAAGTGGCGTACCACTGGGGTTTGTCGGTGCGCATGGCGTACTGCTGATTAACAGTGTAGATGCGCTAGGGACCATTGTGTTCCCTGATTGTCAGGTACCAGAAGAGGCTTTAAGTGAATCTGCCGTTTTACAGGAAGTGACGTGCGAGGCGTTGTAACGTGAAGGGGCGTTCGATAGCTCTCAATCGGTCAGCCGATCGTATGCGTTGATATTTACACAAAGAACATTCTAAAAGTAAGGGTAACCACATTATGAAATTGACACCTCTCTTTACGGGTTTATTAGCAGTGCTTTCATTGACGATGTCTGCCTCCTCGATGGCCGCTTTGTCTATGGACAAGACGCGTTACATTTTTGAGGGTAATAAAGACGCTATCTCCATCGTGGTGAAAAATGCAGAGAAGAAAACCTACGGCGGGCAGACTTGGATTGAGAATATCAAAGAAACGGATACTCGCCCAACATTCGTGGTGACGCCCCCATTTTTTAAAATCACAGGTGATGGTAAACAAGTGCTGCGTGTGATTAAAGCGCTGGATGAGATGCCAGAAGATAAAGAATCGATTTACTGGGTGAATTTACAAGAAATTCCACCTGTTAATAAAGAAGGCGGATTATCGGTAGCCCTACGGACTAAAGTCAAACTATTGTATCGACCAGCCAATCTGGTAGAGGGACGTAAAAATGCAGAAACAGGTTTGTCGCTCATAAGCAAAGGCGGTAAGCCGGTATTAATGAATACCACTCCGTACATTTTTGCGATTGCAGATGTGTTAGATGCGAAAGAAGTGCCAGTGGCGTTGGATGACATGACCCATAAACAACTAGCAATGTTTGCACCGGGTGAAACCGTGACATTGCCTGTAGGTAGTATGGCGAAAAGTGTGGTGGCACTGGATGACTTAGGGTATGCGGGCACTCATGAGATAAAAGGCACTGGGCCAGTCACCAATTCGACTACCCCGTAACGCTCACAGAAGAACAAAAGGAGCGCTATATGGACTATTTTCGAAAGCTAGACCTATTTTGTCGATGCGGATGGATGGGGGCGTTGTTGTCTCTCATGTTCAGTTCGGTGGTTATGAGTGCAGTGGAGGAAAACATCGAAACGCTGGGGGTGATTAATGGCAGTGTGATGCAGCGTGGTGTGTTGACTGAGCTGAATCCTACTTTATCGGGACGCCCCTTGTTTCGCTATGACGTTGAGGAAACGCAGCCGAGCATTACACAGGTGCTAATTGAGCGCGCCGATTTAGTCTCTGGCTCAAGCCGGGGGGAGAATGACATTGTTTGGGTGCAACACCCCGCTGAGCTGGTGAATGATCCGCGTACCTTGGGGCAATGGCAGTTACCGTTACAGGTGAGCATTGATGGGAAAGTCGTACCCGTAACCACGCACGCGGATAACCGTGGTGTTACGTTAACTTGGGGGAAACCGGCTCGTGACGTCAAGGTTAACACTGGGGGCCTACCCCGTCTGATGGTACCAACAGTATATCGTGGAGATATTCGGACGGATATCCGAATAGTTGAAGTATTACCGACACCGGGTGAGACGGATCGGCTTCCTGGTAGCGCTAATGAGAAGTAAGTCAACAGGCTGTTTGCTTTCGGGTAGGAGCCAAGCAATAAATTGATTTTTTAACCTATAGGAAGAAAATTATGAAATTATATCGTTTAGGGCTACTTAGTGTAGCACTGACCACGACATTGTTCGGGGGGGCCGCGAATGCGGACGAGATGAGCTCAGGCTCGATTAATCATGACATTAAATTTGGTGGCGTAATTATTGGTGCATTGCCGGAGTGGCACTGGGTTTTACCAACATTAATTACCCGTATTGACTTAGAGCAAGGCGCTGCAACAAATGCGTCTGGCGTGAATACGTGGGACATATTGGAAAATCACAAAAACCCTCTTCATTTACTGGAGGGGTACATGGATGCGACCACACCAGGCATCCCTTTCAATAACCTAAGCCCACTCATTAGTTATGTGCAAGGTGGTGCAACAGTGACCACAACGACGACGGGCGGTTTGGTCACACTTCCTCTGGAAGCAGAGGCAAATGACGGTACTAAAGGCACGTTGAAGCTGACCATCACTCCAGTATTGTTGGCATCCAATGGCGCACCTGCGGGAGGCACTCTGACAGTCCAACCGATGCCGAACCAAATCGCATCACCAGATACAGCAGTGCCGATAATTTATAATGCTGCGTTAACGAAATTAGAAACGAAATTGGGCGATGTTACGGGGGCGACTGGTACGACCTATGTTAACACAGAGCTCAATGGCTCATATTTAGATAATGGACAAGACTCAGCTAACCCTGTTATCGCGGGTTATGCTTCAGGTATCACAGCAGGCGAATTAAGTTTCACAGACGCTATCACGCCGACGATGTGGAAGAGTGTATTCACCGTGCAAGTTGCCTATAACTAAGTCATTTTGGAGAAACAAAAGATGAGAATGTTGATTAAATTATCGACCATAGCGATTGCGATGGGAATGGTAGGCACTGCGGTGGCAGCGACCGCACCGGCAGATGTAGGTGAGGTAACATTATTCGGGGCTTTTACGCAAAATAATCCGAACTGGGTATTTTCCGTGTATGACTACCCCCGTGGGGAAAATCTCAATTTAAACCCAACTGATGCGGATACAACAGCATCTTCGGGTAATGATGTGTATGATTTATCTGCGAATGTATGGGCGCGCGCAGCCATGGCTTATTTACCGATGTCAGTTGAACTTCCAGTAGCGCAATCAGGTGTCCTTCAATCAGGTTTACACGTACCAGTGGAAGTCGCCCTGCTAACTGGCGGCAATGTTATCGTTCCGACGGTAGATCCTACGACGGGGTTTGCAACCATCGAACTGCCAGCAACGGTAGATTCAGGTACAGGAACGTTGACCTTATCAGCTGACCACGCACGTGTAGTTGTGTACAATACGCATAATACGACAACTGGCACGGATACCCTTTCGATTTCTACAGCAGCAGCCCCACTCCCTTTGAGCGAATATATTCCTGGTCAGTCATCCTGCTTCTTGCCTAATGACATTTTGCAGATGGACAGTCCTCTAGGTACCACTGGCATCCCCACCATCAACATAACGGGGAGGCAAAGTGCACCTGTTTTAAGCACGATGATAAATGACGGTTTACAAAGTGCTTTAGCTGATTCACCACAGCCTTGGACGACAATGCAGGCATCGACATGGGCTGGACGATATATTTCATCTAGGTGTACAACAGGACTGGGGATTGGGACTAGTACGAGAGAGACTATTTCCTATGCCCTTATTTACGGAATGGCCCTTAAGCCAGATAGCCTAGTCGTACCCGCGGGGAGCCAGGGTGCATGGAGCGCCAGTATCACCATTTCGATGGCGCAGTTATAAAATTAATTTGGGTGAGCAGGCAATCCTTTAAATTTCATCGTATGAAATAAGGTGCTCACCCACTACTTCTGGGCGGGCTCCTCCCCGTTTTTCATAATTACCTCTTGTCGCGCAGGATTTGGAATGTGAGCTTTGTTTTAATCAATAATTCAATAATTCAATAATTCAATAATTCAGTAAATTTATTGAATTATTGATTAAAACAACAGCAACTTGATTGTACTTTATTTACTGGGTAATCCGTAATCAATTGGCCAAGAGGGCAGAACCCGCTAAGCATGTGTCGGTAGGTTCTTAGCCGAAAGGTGGAATCCCTTTTAAATTGGAACGCTTGAAATGTTAGGATCTGATAATTTGGTCATACAGCTGAACAATTGAATAATTGTCTATTAAAGTGAGCTTGATTTATCTCAGCAGTATATTCTTACAATATGAATGTTTAGCTTAAGGATAACAATGTTTATACTGAGCTAAATTATACACATTGAAGAGATAAGGGATGATATGAAAAGAGTAGGAATTTTGCTCACGGCTTTAGTTGTGTTATCAGGCTGTCAGACTTCTAATTCAACGTTAGTTTACGAATGTAATATTGACCAATCGATTAATCAGATTTCTAGAGATAGAAATGGTTTTTTTGCTTTTCCGACTGCGGCTCCGACAGTTAAAGTGTTTTCTTACAATGGCGCATTCAATATTCGTGATTTTGAAGCCGGTGAATATGCAGGCTATAAACTGGAAAAAAGCCAACAACAACAGCAAATAAAGACCGTTAAAGATTTTAAAGTCATTGTTAATAAAGGTGATTATTACCACGATAGCGGGAAAATTATTGAGATCTTCTCCCCAAAACAAAAAACAATTAGTTTATTTTTAATTGACCAGAAAACAGGGAAAACGGATTCGCTGCAATTTTTAACCGATTGTGAAAAAAAATATATAGAAATAAAAAATCGACCTCAGCATGATGACCATGATTCCTCCCCTGAATATGATAAAAATGACCCTGTTGTTAATGGTTAAGTGTGATTAAGGCATGAACATGATTGTTTAATTTGTATTAACATACAGATTGAATAGAGTATAAAGCAGCCATTTCATAGGGGATATATAATGACTATTTCGGCAAGAAACCAACTTTCAGGTGTTGTTGCATCCATTGGTGTTGGTGCTGTCAATGATGAAATTATTTTGGATTTAGCGAGTGGGGAAAGCATTACTGCGGTTATTACTAAAAATAGTACCGCACAGCTAGGTCTAGAAAAAGGGAAACCTGTAATTGCGGTTATTAAAGCGCCTTGGGTAGTCCTTGTTTCTGATGAGAATGAATATAATTTCTCTGCTCGTAACCAATTTAATGGCATTGTCGAGTCTATTGAAAAGGGCAGTGTGAATTCAGTGGTCAATTTAAGAACAAAAGCAGGTACTTTGTTATCTGCGGTGGTGACAAACAATAGTACCTCTGAGATGGGGTTAATGGTTAATAGCCCTGTGACTGCTATTATTAAAGCATCAAGTATTATTCTTGCAACGAAAAAATAAGTGTTTGATAAACTATTTATCAAAAGATGATTAAGGGGGTAAATAGAAATGATATTTACCGCCTTTTTTATTTAAGGTAAATGCCATCTAATTCCCAGTGATGTGTCAGCTCCCTTATAATGATTAAGAAAGCAGTAAACGAGGTGTCTGTTGGTAAAGTTGTTGAGTTAATAGGGCTACCATTGATGACATTAACCAACTCGTTAAATGCACTTTCAATCTGCTGGGTAGTTAAAAAATATTCTGTATTACCAGTGTGTTGCCAAATGGCCTTTAGTTTATTATCTCTATTAATCAGAACAGGGTTATTTATAAAGAGTTGCTTTCTAGCGGGAATGACCGTGTTTTCAATTAATTCAATGGCTATTTCTGCTTCATAAGGTGTTATTGGTGAGTGTTGAAATTTAAACCCATTAATACTGTCGCTACCAATAGGTAAGGTAATTTTATTGGATAGAAAAGAGAGATTGGTTTCTTGAGGCGTAATTTCTAATTGAATCGCATTCATTATGAAACCCCCAGTGAATACTGTATGTCTAGTTATGCTACACCGATTATTTTCAACTGTAAAAACATTTAAATATTCTAGATAATATATTTGAGCTTAGTCATTTTAGCCAATTAACAGTAAGTTATAATAAAAAATTAGATATTGATATTTTAATAAAAGGATAGATTTTATGGTGACAATTATATATGCACACCCTTGGAAAGGGAGCTTCTGCCAGTTTTTACTTGATAATATAACCAAAGGGTTAACCGAAAAAAAGAAAGATTATCAGGTAATTGACCTGCATAGAGATAAGTTTAACCCTGTGTTAGCAGAAGAAGAGCTCGCACTTTATTCCACCGGTAACTATATTGATCCTTTAGTTGGAAAATACCAAGAAATGTTGAAAAATAGCTCACAAGTTATTGTCATATTTCCTGTTTGGTGGATGGGAATGCCTGCAATTTTAAAAGGCTTTTTTGATAAAGTAATGCTTAACGGTTTTGCTTGGTATTATAACGAACAGCAGAAAAAATTATTACCTTTGCTAGACATCCCCAAAACTACTGTTGTCACGACATCAGAAGAAGCTACAAAATTTATTATTAAAGAGGGAGACCCTGTTAGTGATGCTATTTTTCATTGTATGACAGCGGTAGGTTTAAAAAATAGTAAATGGATGAATTGTGACTATGTAACCCAGGGAGGAAATGAACACCGCATGGCGTTTATAAATACAGTATTGAACGAAGTTTAATTATTTTAATATTAAATTTATTTATACTTTGATTCTATATAACGTGATTAAGTCTATTATCACGTTATGTTTTAAGGTTACGCAAATTCCGTAATAAAATAAAATATAATTTTGTTTTATTTGTAATTGTTTATCTTTAAGAATAAATAATGAAATTATGTGATAAATTAATTACTTTATCATTCATGATAGGGTGGTTTTATGTCTGAAGTTAGGATCATTGCAACGGTAATAGCAAAAGAAAACGAAGTTGCTTATGTTAGAGCCGCGGCAGAGTCAATTGTTAAGTCGAGCCATCAGGAAGAAGGTTGCCTTCAATATGAATTGCATCAGCTTCATGACAACTCTAATACATTTGTTTTCTTTGAGGTATGGCAGAGTCAAAAAGCCGTTGATAAGCATAATAATACACCGCACTTTAACGAGTTCATTAGCCAGGTAAAAGATAGGGTCGAACTGTTAGATGTGAAATTGATGAGTAAAATTGCCTAGGAGCACTATTATTTGCTATTTATCTTGAAAAGTAACATTTTAATAGTCTCACTGTAACTAAGTTCAGCAGTGTGGATGGCTTCAGGTGTGAATGAGGGAGCTTGATTTTTAGGGGATACTGATAGCGCTTCTCCATGAGTATAATCTATTAGGATATGCCCCCATTTCGTTGCTTCTATTTGAGATAAACCAAGTTTCATTAATTGTTGGGTGAGTATTTCGGTGATCCTTTTGGCTTGTTCTGGAAAAGCATTTGGGGAACTGAAAATAGCTAAGGTGATTTGCGGATAAAGGGTCACTTTTTGCCTGTAATGCAGTAATAGCGACTCGATTTGTTGGTAAAGGTCAGGCAAGTCAGGCAATTGAATATCTTGATAAAGCCTATTGGCAATAGCTTGTATTAAGGCATCTTTATCTGAAAAGTAATGATAGAGCGCCATCGGGTTGACGTTTATCTTTTTGGCCAGCATGCGCATAGATAGGTTATCAACCTTATTATCATCTAACATTTCAATAGCTTTAGTCACTATCAACTCTAAAGAGATAGTTTGCTGGTTAGCTGGCGGGCGGCCAGGCTTTTTATCTTTCACTTTAAAACCTCATATTTAGATTGCACAAAGCCGGAAGGGAAACTGCGTGTATGCAGGTGGTTGAGTAAAATATCGTGATTGAGGTCTCCAAATAATGGGCGCCCGCTCCCAAGTAGAATGGGGAGTTTAGTTATAATTAGGTCGCTAATCATACCCCTTTTTAAAAATGATTGAACCACTTGCCCTCCATCGATATAGACGTGTTGGCATCCTTCTAATTCCAGCATTTTCATCACATTTTCAGGGGATTGATCACTAAAACGAACTTTCCCCACTAAATGTTCAGGCACGGCTTGGTTGGTTAATGTAGAAGAAAGTACGACAACCGGAAGATTGTACACCCAAGGTGTGATATGACTTAGTGTTTCGAAGGTGCCGCTTCCCATCACAATCGCATCTATTTGATTGATAAATTGGTCATAGCCATGATCCTCATTAGAAGTATCAATGCACCCAAGCCAATCTATTTGCCCATCTTTACGTGCGATGTAGCCATCTAAACTAGTGGCAATAAATACATGCCCCGTAATCATATTTGTTCCCCATTGATTAATTATACGGTGTATAATAATTGGTTCTATGGTGCAAGTCTAGTGGGTAAAATGCTTTTTAGGGGATGGGCTAAATTGACAAAATTTTTGCTGCTTATAAAATAGCGGAGATTGGTCATTAGACTCGTAAGCGTTTACGTTAACCAACGCATATAACTTTTGGTCACACGAATAGTTATATGCTTATGTGTGCCAGTAACCTTGGAGTTTTTTATGCCAAATCAAAGTCGTAATTATGTATTAGGTATTCCCAAATTACCTGCTCGTGCGATGATCTTTCTAGTTCCTTTCTTTTTATCCCTTGTAATGAGTGGGATCGTTTCCCTTATTAGTACTGTTAGAGCGCTAGGTTTTACTTCGGAAGTTTTCCCATCTTGGGTTAGCTCTTGGGGGATTTCTTGGATGATTGCCTTTCCAACGGTGTTCTTTGTATTACCTATCGCGAGACGAATCTCATTAATGTTAGTTAAATCCTCATAAAAGCATGTGTTTTTTTCATACAGTCAGTTGCTATTATAGAAGGGAAATCAGTAGCGCTAATTTTGAATGGGGTCTTATGTCGATAAAAATTATTGGTTTGTTTTTTATCACTGCACTAGCTGAAATTGCAGGCTGTTATTTCCCTTATCTCTGGATGAAAAAACAGGGAGGGCCTTGGCTATTAATCCCTACAGCCTTAAGTTTGATGCTATTTGTCTGGTTATTGACATTACATCCAGAAGCCAGTGGCCGAATTTATGCATCTTACGGTGGGATATATATTGTCACAGCGTTAGTATGGCTAAAAGTTGTCGATGGGGTCGCACTTTTGGTAACTGACTGGGTTGGGGCTTTCGTTGTGCTTGTTGGCGCTGGTATCATTATTAGTGGCTGGGAGTAAAAAACAGATTATTATTTAGATAAAGTAATATCCCAAAAGAACGTCATTATTATTTCGCAAGTGAGTTCTCAATGAATTCACTTTTTCCATATTTAAACTATAAGCCTGCAAGAACCATAGATAGCCTAGTGCTGTTACTTCAAAAATACAGATAAGGTTGTCGTAAAACTGAGTTTTATTTTTATCTGGTGGCTTATTTATAAGACGGTTATTTTTTTGTTTATTATTATTTAAGTATCTGTGGTGATGTTCGGTATTTTTTATCATTATTGTTTCATATTAGAACAATTAAATATTAGTTTTGTAAAAAGCTAGACTAAGCTTGAGGGTTTTTGTAATTAATTGATTTTAAAGCATGTTAAATGATTCATGCTTATTTTTGTCAATGTTTTTTCCACCAGTTTTATATGGTGATAATTTATTTTTCATGAAATTAAATAAATTTAGTTTTTGGTCAGCTGTGATGTATTTCCTGAATTAATTTTCTTCTATTTTTATTTGTATTTTTTAAAATGCCAATGAAATGTATTTAACTAAAATATTTCAAAAAGTAACATTTGATCTAAGTCAATTTAACAATAATTACTCTATTGGTAGTATTTGTAATTGATGTTTAACTACTCAGTTAATATTAATTAAACTTTTATTTTCACTTTCATTGATTTTAGGCAATATCTAATCATATTAGGCTGCTATTCTCTCACCGATTTATACAAAAAATATAAAGAGGTTAGCAATGAACGTTAGTCGCAGAAAGTTTTTTAAAATCTGCGCTGGCGGGATGGCAGGTACAACTGTAGCTGCGTTAGGTTTTATGCCTGGAATGGCAATAGCTAATGTACGTGAATATAAATTACTACGCTCTAAAGAGACGCGTAACACTTGTACTTACTGTTCTGTCGGTTGTGGATTACTAATATATAGCATGGGCGATGGTGCCATGAATGCTAAGTCCGCGATATTCCATGTGGAAGGTGACTCCGACCACCCTGTAAACCGTGGTGCTTTATGCCCTAAAGGGGCTGGCCTGCTTGACTATATCCAGAGCGAAAATCGTTTACGTTATCCTGAATATAGAGCACCAGGCTCTGATAAATGGCAACGCATTAGCTGGGATGATGCTTTCACACGTATTGCCCGTTTAATGAAAGATGACCGCGATGCAAATTTCATGGAGAAAAACGCTGAGGGAACAACCGTAAACCGTTGGTTATCAACAGGGATGCTTTGTGCATCTGCTGCAAGTAACGAAACAGGAATGTTGACCCAAAAATTCGCGAGATCGCTAGGTATGCTGGCGGTTGATAACCAAGCACGTGTCTGACACGGACCAACGGTAGCAAGTCTTGCTCCAACATTTGGTCGCGGTGCGATGACCAACCACTGGGTTGATATCAAAAATGCCGATGTCGTCGTCGTAATGGGCGGTAACGCTGCGGAAGCACACCCTGTTGGGTTCCGCTGGGCAATTGAAGCGAAAAATAATAACAATGCAACACTGATTGTGGTCGACCCGCGTTTTACGCGTACGGCATCAGTGGCAGACCATTATGTTCCGATTCGTTCGGGTACCGATATTACATTCTTATCGGGCGTCTTGTTGTACCTGATTGAAAATAACAAAATAAACGCTGAATACGTTCAAAACTATACTAATGCGTCATTAATTGTTCGAGATGATTTTGACTTTGATGATGGCCTATTTAGTGGCTATAACGCAGATACACGTAGTTATGATAAAACCAGCTGGAACTACAAATTTGATGAAAATGGTCATGCGTTACGCGATGACACATTACAAGACCCTCGTTGTGTGTGGAATCTGCTTCACAAGCACGTGTCACGCTATACACCTGAAATTGTTGAGCAAATTTGTGGTACATCAAAGGCTGATTTCTTAAAAGTCTGTGAAATCTTAGCAACCACGAGTGCTTCAGATAAAGCAGGGACTTTCTTATACGCCTTAGGTTGGACACAGCATACGGTTGGTGCGCAAAATATTCGTACCATGGCAATGATCCAGTTACTACTTGGTAACATGGGGGTTGCTGGCGGTGGTGTTAATGCCTTACGTGGCCACTCAAATATTCAAGGTTTAACTGATCTAGGGTTATTATCGACCAGTCTGCCCGGCTATTTGACGTTGCCTTCAGAAAAACACCTGAATATTGATAGCTATCTGTCTGCTAATACACCAAAAGCAACCTTACCAAATCAAGTTAACTTTTGGAGTAACTACCCGAAATTCTTCGTCAGTTTAATGAAGTCTTTCTATGGTGATTCTGCACAAGCTGACAACCAGTGGG
The DNA here is from genome assembly GCF_044006275.1 of Providencia sp. 2024EL-00732. Classification (NCBI taxonomy): domain Bacteria; kingdom Pseudomonadati; phylum Pseudomonadota; class Gammaproteobacteria; order Enterobacterales; family Morganellaceae; genus Providencia; species Providencia sp. 2024EL-00732. Next base: position 132,338 of record NZ_JBIPDG010000001.1, read on the forward strand.
GCTATGATTGGTTACCTAAATGGGACCAAGCTTATGATGTAATGAAGTATTTTGACATGATGAGCCGTAATGAGGTCACGGGTTATATTTGTCAAGGATTTAACCCTGTAGCGTCATTCCCAGATAAAAACAAAGTTGTTAGCTGCCTCAGTAAGTTGAAATATTTGATTGTTGTCGACCCGTTAGTCACTGAAACTGCTAATTTCTGGCAAAACCACGGTGAAATGAATGATGTCGATACAGCTTCGATTCAAACTGAAGTTTTCCGTCTACCATCAACGTGTTTTGCAGAAGAAGATGGCTCTATCGCGAACTCTGGTCGTTGGTTGCAATGGCACTGGCAGGCAGCGGATGCTCCAGGTGAAGCGCGTAATGATGGCCAAATCTTGACAGGAATTTTATACAAAATTCGTGAGTTGTATGAAAAAGAAGGCGGTCAAGGCCAAGATCCTCTGATGCAGATGAAATGGAATTATAAACAGCAATTCCACCCTGAATCAGAAGAAGTGGCAAAAGAAAATAACGGAGTTGCACTGGCTGATCTGTACGATGCCGACGGCAATTTACAAGCGAAAAAAGGTGAACTTCTTAGCTCATTTGCCTTATTACGTGCTGACGGTACAACAGCATCTTCTTGCTGGATATACACGGGCAGTTGGACTGAAAAAGGCAACCAGATGGCGAATCGCGACAATAGTGACCCGTCTGGCATTGGTAACACATTAGGTTGGGCATGGGCGTGGCCGTTGAATCGTCGCGTTATTTATAACCGAGCATCTTGTGATACTAAAGGTAAGCCGTGGAATAAAGACCGTGTGCTAATTGAATGGAATGGCAAAAAATGGGTCGGTAATGATATTCCTGACTTTAATGCATCTGCACCAGAAGTCGGAACAGGTCCATTCATTATGCAACCAGAAGGGTTAGGGCGTTTATTTGCTATCGATAAGATGGCAGAAGGGCCATTCCCTGAGCACTATGAGCCTTTTGAAACGCCTCTTGGTACTAACCCATTACACCCGAATGTGGTTTCTAACCCTGCGGCACGGATCTTTGATGAGGACAAAAAACGTCTTGGCGACCACAAAGATTTCCCTTATGTCGGCACCACTTATCGTTTAACAGAGCACTTCCACACATGGACTAAGCATGCTCGTTTGAATGCGATTGCTCAGCCAGAGCAATTTGTTGAAATCAGCGAAACATTAGCGAAAGCCAAAGGAATTGCGTTAGGCGATAAGGTCAAAGTCAGTAGTAAACGTGGTTTTATCAAAGCCGTTGCGGTGGTAACGCCGAGATTACAAACCCTGATGGTGGACGGTAAACCAATTGAAACCGTTGGGTTACCTATTCACTGGGGTTTTGAAGGGGCTACGCAAAAAGGTTTTATCACCAATACGTTGACGCCATCTGTGGGGGACGCTAACTCTCAAACACCTGAGTATAAAGCGTTTTTAGTTAACATTGAGAAGGCGTAAGGGAGGGAACTATGTCCATGCAATCTCAAGACATTATTAAGCGTTCCGCGACCAATAGTATTACGCCTCCACCACAGGCGCGTGACGATAAATTTGAAGTTTGTAAGCTCATTGATGTGTCATCCTGTATAGGCTGTAAAGCTTGTCAGGTGGCATGTTCTGAATGGAATGATATTCGCGATGAAGTCGGGCATTGCGTTGGGGTTTATGATAACCCAACCGATCTTAGTGCAAAATCGTGGACGGTGATGCGTTTTAGTGAAACAAGCGAAAACGGTAAGCTGGAATGGTTAATCCGTAAAGATGGTTGTATGCACTGTGCAGACCCGGGTTGCCTAAAATCGTGCCCATCTGCGGGAGCGATCATTCAGTATTCAAATGGGATTGTTGATTTCCAATCGGAGCACTGTATTGGTTGTGGCTATTGTATTGCGGGTTGTCCTTTTAATGTACCACGCTTAAATCCTAAAGATAATCGTGTGTATAAATGTACTTTATGTGTTGATAGAGTTTCTGTCGGTCAAGAACCCGCTTGTGTGAAAACTTGCCCAACAGGTGCTATTCGCTTTGGTACGAAGAGGGAAATGCTGGAATACGGCGAAGAGCGTGTCACGAAATTAAAAAATCGAGGATATGCGCAAGCGGGGATTTACGATCCTGAAGGCGTGGGGGGAACTCACGTTGTTTATGTTCTTCATCATGCTGATAAACCGCAACTTTATCATGACTTACCGAAAGACCCACAAATTGATACTCCAATCAATCTGTGGCAGAGCGTCTTGAAACCACTTTCTGTTGCGGGCTTTATAGCCACCTTTGCAGGGTTAATTTTCCACTATGTGGGAATTGGACCGAACAAAGAAGTGAGTGATGATGAGGAGAAAGATGACCATGAGTAAAAAAAGCAAAATGATTGTGCGGACAAAGTTTATTGACCGCGCCTGTCACTGGACTGTTGTCATCAGCTTCTTTTTGGTTGCTTTGTCTGGTATCGCCTTATTTTTCCCAACACTGAAATGGTTGACGGAAACCTTTGGTACTCCACAAATGGGAAGAATTTTACACCCATTCTTTGGTGTACTGATATTCGTCGTATTGATGTTCATGTTTGTTCGTTTTGTGAAATACAATATTCCGGATAAGAAAGACCTTCCATGGATTAAAAATATTGTTGAAGTTCTCAAAGGTAATGAACATGAGGTGGCGGATGTAGGTAAGTATAATGCGGGGCAAAAAATGATGTTCTGGAGTATCATGAGTATGATTTTCGTACTACTGATCACTGGGATTATCATGTGGCGTCCTTATTTTGCTCATCTATTTCCTATGTGGATGGTTCGTTGGAGTATTTTGATCCACGCACTTTCCGCTATTATTCTAATCCACGCGATTCTAATCCATATGTATATGGCATTTTGGGTGAAAGGCTCAATTAATGGCATGATAGAAGGTAAGGTTAGCCGTCGCTGGGCGAGAAAACACCACCCTCGCTGGTATCGTGATGTTGAGGCGAAAGAAGCCAAAGCTGAAGCTGAAGGCAAAAAGTAATTTATTGTTAGATTAAGTCACATCAAGCCATCACTTTGTTTATACATTGTGGTGGCTTTTTTATTGGTTTTACCATGTTATTTATAGTTAAAATTAAATTCATGTAAAACCATTAGGTTGCAAGATGGCGAAATTTTAGTAAGGTAAAAATCGTCATATGACAAAGTGACTTGCCACCAATGATAACGAGAAAATATATGAGTATACAATCTGTTAGGGCATTTTTAGCGCAACATGCCCCCGATATTGACATTATAGAAACTGACACCCCAACAGCAACAGTGCAACAAGCGGCAATAGTACATAATGTTGAAGCAAACCAAATCGCAAAAACACTGTCACTTAAACTTAAAAATGAGGTCGTTTTAGTCGTGTGTGCAGGGGAAGCGCGGCTTGATAACCAAAAAGTAAAACAAGTATTGGGGGCAAAAGCGAGAATGTTACGAGCGGATGAGGTTGTAGACTCCACAAGCCATCCGGTTGGCGGTGTTTGCCCGTTTGGCTTGCCCCGAGACCTAGTTATTTACTGTGATATTTCACTACAACAATATAGCGAAGTGCTACCCGCTGCAGGGTCAGTGAATAGTGCTATACGTATTTCACCAACTCGTCTGTTAGAACTTGTCAAAGCATCATGGGTTGATATTTGCCAGTAATCAATCGTGAGCTGTTATGCGGTAAAGTACATGTTCTTGTAGCCAATGGCCATCAGGTAAGGCTGGGTGATAAAAATTATTTGGTTGTTTTATCATGCCTAGTCTTTTCATTACCAATTCTGATGGTGTATTAGGTACCGCAGTAAATGCAACTAGCTCGGCAATCTGTAATTGTTCGAAAGCTAATTGGATCACCGCTTTTGCCCCTTCAGTTGCCAAGCCTTGATGCCAGAATTCAGGTAATAAACGCCAGCCTATCTCAATGCAGGGAGAAAAAGGCAATGTTTTAGCCGGGGTGTTTAAACCAATAAACCCAATGAATTCATTGGTAGACTTCAATTCAACAGCCCATAACCCCCAGCCGCCTTGTTGGGAAAACTTATCGATGATTGTGGCCAGCATTTCGGTACTTTGCTGCTCGCTTAGCACTGAAGGGAAATAACGCATCACCTCTGGGTGGCTGTTCATCAGTGTAAATGGCAGTTTATCTTTTTCTTGCCACATTCTTAGGAGTAAGCGAGGGGTTTCTAACTCAATAATTTTCATGGTTATTGTGCCACAGGGTTAAGGCGCATATGTAGAATAGGATATGGGTTTCCTTCTCCATCTAATTCAGAACGAGCATATTGTGTAAAACCCATATGCTGATAAAAACCAATGGCTTGAGGGTTTTGTTCGTTAACGTCTAGCTCTGTAATACCCAGAGTGTCAATTGCATATTGCAGTAGCTTTTTCCCCGTACCTTGGCCTCTGTTTTCTGGCGAAATAAACAGCATTTCGAGACGATGCTCATCACAGCCCAGAAAACCAATCATATTGCCTAGGTCATCAAATGTGACAAATACAGCTAAATTAGGTAAGTAAATGTCTTTAATTGCCACTTTTAATTCAGCAATTTTTTCTTCGGGTAAAAAGTGATGTGTGGCTCTAACAGATGACTCCCAAACACGAATAATTTCATTATCGTGTGCACGTGTGGCGGTTTGGACTATCATTATATTTACTCCTTATATTTATGGGGTGATCTTAATTATCCAATATGGTATGTCAATGACCTTTTTAATTTTGGTTAAGGTTGTTTTTGAGATATTTATCGCAGAAAAAAAAGCTAACTAATTCATTATTAGATGAGTCGTAATATTGGGCGTGAAGTCTGGGCGTCTGACTTTTTTATAGGGTACTTTTTCATTTTTTGATTGGATCTTAGGGGTATATTTAATGAAATATAAATTGCTAACATTCTGTTTATCTGCCGCATTATTCACACCTATCGCGCCAGCGCTAGCTAATACAGACAACCAAACTGATATGGTTTTAGACCAAGTTTTAGTGCTTAGTCGCCATAACTTACGAACACCAATTGTTAACACAGGCGTTCTTACTGAGATTACCGATAAAAAATGGCCTGCTTGGGATGCACATAGTGGTTATCTCACCACCAAAGGTGGGGCTTTAGAAGTGTATATGGGGCATTATTTTCGGGAATGGATAGACCAAAACAAATTATTAGCGGATGAGCTATGCCCAACCAGCAGTGAGGATATTTACCTTTATACTAACAGCCTACAAAGAACCATAGCGACAGCCCAATTTTTCGCTGCGGGTGCTTTCCCCGGTTGTAAAGTGAATATCCACCATCAACCTGAAATTGGTAAAATGGACCCCGTATTTAACCCTATTATTACCAACGGAAGCCCAGAGTTCAAACAAAAAGCACTCTCAGCAATGGATGATTATTTGAATGGTTTATCGCTGAAAGCCGGCTATGAAGAGCTTGATACCGTTTTGAACATTAAAGATTCCCAGAAATGTAAAACGGATAAATTATGTAATTTAAATAGCCAGAAAAATAGTTTTATTATTGAAGAAAATAAAGAGCCTGGGGTTAGCGGTCCATTAAAAATGGCCAATTCAGCTGTAGATGCTATCGACCTGCAATATTATGAAGGTTTCCCTGCTGATGAAGTCGCTTGGGGCATGGTCAATTCGCCAGAAAAATGGCAAAAATTAAACACATTAAAAAATGCTTATCAAGAGACGCTGTTTACACCAAAATTGATTGCTAAGAATGTTGCACACCCAATATTAAATTACATTGATAAAGGTTTTGTGTCAGTTGATAAGGGCGAAACTGCAAAATTTATTTTCTTAGTCGGCCACGATTCAAATATTGCGTCGTTGATGTCAGCGATGGATTTTAAACCTTATCAATTACCTCAGCAGTATGAACATACGCCGATTGGTGGGAAATTAGTCTTTCAGCGTTGGACTGATAAACAGGTTAATAAAGATTTTATGAAAGTAGAATATGTTTATCAAACGGCTGATCAACTGAGAGATAATGCTTACTTGTCTCTGCAAACACCACCACAACATGTCACGTTGGAGCTAAAAGGTTGCCCTATTGATAAAAATGGATATTGCTCATGGGAAGACTTCCAAAAAGTCATGGCAATGGCACTAGAGCAATAATGGGTTAATTGCTATGCTAATAGCCCATTCTATTGAGTGGGCTATTGTTTTAATATGATATTTAAATTATGTTCAAAACCGCTAATCAATTTTTCGCTGACTGTATAATATGAGTAATAACTAGGTAACTATGTTGATAGAGTTTCGTAAGTTAAGTCAAATCTGCACCGCAGATATTATTGCATTGAATACCCATCCATTAGTTTTAAAACATATGCCACTGGGTAATAACCAATTTGATGAGGCATTTTGTCGCGATTGGGTTGCTGGCAAAGAGCAACATTGGGGTCAACATGGCTATGGTGTGTGGGCAATCATGATTGATGAGCAATTTGCAGGGTGGGGTGGTTTACAAAATGAAGCCGGTGATGCGGATTTGGCTTTAGTGTTACATCCTGATTTCTGGGGAGCAGGGAAATGCTTGGTGGAGCGCATGATAAATAAAGCATTTACGTCACTTAATGTTGACTCTGTAACGATCCACTTACCTTTAACTCGCTTGAAATTATCAGCAATTTTGCGCTATGGTTTTGTTGAAGAGGCACTCGTAGATTTTGATGGGGTACCCTTCAAGCGTTTTCGCTTAAATAAAAGCTAAGTAAATGACATAAAAAAATCCCTGCTATAAAAGCAGGGAGTGAAAAAAATCACGAAAATGTTTATGAGCCTTTAATGTACCCTAAATAGGTCTTAAATAGTCTGATAAAGTGTATGCCTTTATTGTTTTTTGTAACAATCATTAAAGCTAAACTTTTCATTTGTAAAATGAGCTGACCTAGCTATATATATATTATTAGTCTTTATTATCGGACGACTAATACGCTTGTCTTAGCATAACGCACTACAGATGCGGCATTAGAGCCTAATAAGTAGGTTGACATGCTCGGACGACGTGAACCGAGTAAAATAATATCAGCGTTGATATCTTCAGCAACGGCAATAATTTCATCTTTAACAGAGCCAATAGTCGCTTTTGCATGCACTTTATCTGCAGGAACCGAGAACAATTTAATTTTTTCTTTCAATTCAGCAAGGATAAGCTCAGCTTGTTTTGCATCATCTGGAAAATCACCTGGTAAAATGGTGCCACCATAACGTAAATAGTTAGAGATTGGTGCAGTTACAGCAAGAAAGTGTACCGTCGCATTATTTAATTTCTGTAGCGAATTAACATGGGGTACTAATAGGTTGGTGAGTGCGTCTTCGGTTACATCGATCGGAACTAAAATTGTATTGTACATATATTCTCCTTTTTTCTTTTATATTATAAGTTTAGAACATTATCATATATTTTGATATTGATTATCCATAAATTAATAATAACGAATTTTAAAGTTAAAGGTTGTGAGCAAGTAGTCGCAATACATTTTTTATGGGGAAAAGAAAAAGGAAAAGGCTCGGCACCCTCATTTTGAGTATTGAGTTTGCCAAGCCAGAGGGAGTTCGTGAACAGTATAAATTATTTCTTGTTACAGGCTTCTTTCAACCCTGCTTTACAAGCTTGTGCTAGATAATCCGCGGCGGCTTTTTCATCTATCTCAGTGCCTTCACCATTGTTTAGCATTTTACCAATTTGGTATTGGGCAGGTGGGAACTTTTTATCAGCCGATTTTTTAAACCATTCAAAGGCGGTAATATAGTTTTGCTTTACACCAATACCTTGGTAGTAAAATTGCCCCATATAATTTTGAGCTTCAACGTTACCTTTATTAGCTGATTTTTCAAATAAATCCATCGCTGTTTCAAGGTTTTCCTCAACGCCGTTTCCATTTAAATACATATCGCCCAAAAATAGTTGTGCGTCAGAGTTACCTTTATTTGATGCCATAGTTAGCCATTTTTTGGCTTTTCCATAATCTTGTTTGAGTTCATTACCAAGGTAATAGCCGATGCCAAGCATAACTTGTGCTTTAATATCGCCTTTTTGAGCTTCTTGCTCAATTCTTTTAATTGTCTCTTTAGGGACCGCAGCGACGCTATGGTTTATGGAGAAGGTAAATAAAAGAATAAGTGAGAGAATTCTAAGCATAATTTTATATCTTATATGTGTAATGTTCATTTTTATTATCAAAAAGCGATGGTAATCTGTATCTTTTATTGCTGAAAGTTAACAATGCGAAACATCTTTTTAAAGAAAAACCTAGGCTACTACCAATAATACAATAAAGTTAAACTCAATGGATATACGCATTTTTTAGGTAATGAATATCTCTGGATACTCTACGACTATAACTAAAAAATATCAATATCTAATGGTAATTACAACTTATTGGAGTATAAAAACAAGGTCTTTTAGTAACGTGATGTGTTTATTGTAACAAGATACTAATAATAATTAAATTGTCTTAATAAGTATGTTTTGACTTAGATGCTAGTAATATATTGTATATATTAGAAGTGGGGAAAGAGGTTAAGTTTATTAAACATATTTAGATTATTATGCCAGAAAGCTGTTATTTTTAACTTAAAAATAGACACTGACAATAATTAAAAGTATTCGAAAGTAATTAACACATAATGAGTGACATATGCGGTATTAAAAAGGCGTAAATAAAAGTAGGTACATCTACGCCTTTTAGCGAAAGAAAAACAAGCCTTTCTTCACGAGGTTAAAGGGTTATTCCCCAAATAGTGGGGTAGGCTTACCGTTGTCATCAATAGCGACGAAATTAAACTGGCCATGGATCACTTCTTCACGACCTTCAGAATACATATCTTCTAAAAAGATAGAGACATTGACTGTTAGACTGGTTCTACCAACTCGAATGACTTTGCCAACGAGTTCTACAATGGTTCCCGAAGGAATTGGATGGGTAAAGTTGATTTTTTCTGTTGAAACGGTGACAAGGCGTTTACGACTAAAACGCGTAGCAGTAATAAAGGAAACTTCATCCATCCAAGCGAGTGCAGTACCGCCAAACAAAGTACTATGGTGGTTAGTGGTGGTTGGGAACACGACTTTAGAGACGCGGGAAATTGATTGTTCAATTTTTTGTGCGATGACATCATCAGCAATGGAACTCATGGTTCAGCCTTACAGTTGTTACTTAGTGTATAAATAATGTTAAAAGGTAAGTGTAATACTCATTACAAATAAATTCATCTGTAAATGTGAAGTGAATCGTTCCAGTGACGTTTTTTTTGTTAATGAGAAAAATAATAAGGAAATCTTAAAGACCTATTATTTTATTAATATGCCTTTAAGATTATTGTGAGGTGGGTAACCTCTAATTATCTGAATATTCGGCACTCATACGAATAGCCTTTGCTTTATCCCCGCTTTTGACACAGGAAACAAGAAAAGCTTTCGATTCAGACCAAATGGTGGCTGAAAATTCGCCATCAATATCTTTTTCGATGGTAACTGGGTATGTTTTTACACCGTCGAGCCACTCTATCAGCCCTGATTTGCAGGTAGGGAAGTCATCTTTTGCGATTGAACCATCTAAAGAAGGTACCAATATAGACGGTTTATTATTTGCAGCAATCAGACTTTCTAGCTGTTCAACCGTATAATTTTTTTCACTAAATGCGACAGTACTGACCAGTGCAATAGCTATCCCTAATATTAACTTATTCATAATCACTCCATTTGAATTAAGTCTAGAATGTTAGTGAATAGAATTAGAATAGGCAACAAGAAAACCCTTAAAAAATATAAGGGTTTTCTTGGGGGATAATTAAATATTAGCTAAATCTGTACAGGCTAAATGGCTTAACATCTAACATAGGTTCTTTGCCGAGTAACAGGTCGGCTGTGATTTCTGACGAAACTGGGCTTTCTGTCATACCCCAGCCTGTTGCCGTATTAATTACCAGACCTGGGTACTCTTTGACTTGAGAAATGATAGGGTGCTCATCCGGCGCGATAGCCATTGCACCACTCCATTGGTCAATAAGTTTAGAATCTTTAAAGGCTGGGAATTCAGTTTTTAGTTTCTCAAATGAAGCATTTAATTCTGGTAAGTCTGGTAATGCAGTCATATTTCTGTGTTTTTCGAATGGTGAAACTTCATCCAATCTCCAGCTTGTTGGCTCTGTGAATGAATTAATCAATTGTTCATTCAAGGAAATATGAACAGGGAAATCAGGCATAGATAACAGAGGGATATATTTATAACCGTACACGAAAGAATCTTTAACAACAGGGGCAACGATCACTCGAGGTGACGTTGCGTAGGTGCCATCGGCTTGTTCACGGAAGAAAATATTACCCGGTAAAGCGACGTTACCACCAGGAGCTGTTGCGGAGCCAGAGATCAACTGCTGTGATTGATATGCAGGTAGGGTTGGGACATCAACACCTAGATTTTGCATAAATAGTCTAGACCAAACTCCGCCAGCAACAACAACACGGGAAGTTTTGATTGCCCCTTTTTCAGTCACAACATCAGAAATGACCCCAGCTTGTGTTTCTAAGCCACGCGCTGCACAGTTGGTGTAAATTTTAACCCCAATCTTTTTCGCATAATCAGCCATAACAAAAGCGGCTATTTCTGCATCTAGGCTACCAGAGTCTTCTTCAAAGCCAGCTATTTTCCAGTCTGATTGTGCGCCTTTCAAACGTTGATTTAACTCAGCGCCTTCAATGATACGTGTTTTGAAAGGAATATCTGAACCAACGTTTTTATTTCTACTGTCGATCCACTCTCTGACGTTAACTAAGTCTTCTTCATCGAGGGGAACTTCAACGCGACCTTGTGTGCGATAGCTGGTATCTGCGCCGACTTTAGCATTCATTTCTCTCCAACGTTGTTTAGCAATGTGATGGAGTAAGAATGTTTCATCAGGCATTTTATAGGTAATCACTTGGCCGTAGAAGCGTGAAGACTGCTCCCCAGCGATATTCCCTTTTTCAACTACCACAACATTTAAACCGCGCTCAACAAGGTTTATGGCGGTCATAATTCCTAGAATTCCAGCACCAATAACAACTACGTCAGCCTGCTGCGGTAACGCGCCTTCTGTTCCTTCTACAAAACCATATCTTGGTTTACCGGGAACAAACCTACCCTCACGAGTTAACATTGGAGTTAAAATTCCAGCACCAGCAGCAACGGTAACAACTGCACCACCGATAAGAAATTTTCTTCTAGTAATAGCCATCTTATTGAGTTCCTTGTATTGAATGAGTTTTAACAATTAATCAATGCTTCAATTAGTAATACTTATAATTGTAATTATATTTTTAATAATAATTATAAGTGTAAACTAATTTAATGAATAATTAAAACTATTAATTAAATGTTAAAAAAATATTTAATTGTTTATTGCAAGGAGGTGGGGAGCCGATACTTTGTACATCCATTGAGGATGTTATCGGCGAGTTGACTGGATAAAAGGAAAAATAAAATGATTTTTAATTTGTTGATTTATAGGTTAAATATGGATTTTTCCTGTTAGGAATAAAGTGGCTTTACCTGTTAATCTCACGCGATTAGCCGTGAGTTCACAAAGCATAACACCACCTCGCGCTGAAAGTTGTTTACCAACTAACTGCAATTTATTTAACCGATTAGCCCACAATGGTGCTATTGCACAATGTGAGGTACCCGTTACTGGGTCCTCATTGACCCCTTTTGCAGGAGCAAAATAACGAGAAACGAAGTCATAACCCTGTTCAGCACTTTTAGCTGTAATAACTAATCCAGGTAGTGGAAGCTGCGATAATTTGAACAAATTAGGTTGGCAGGATTGGACTTGTTCCTCGTTTTCAAGGAAACATAAGTAACGGTCTTTTGCTATCCAAAGCTCTTGAAGTTCCACACCAAGGATCTCCTCTAATTGTGGATATTGCGTAGGTTCACTTTGTATAGAACTTAGGGCTGGGAAATCGAGGGTAAATCCTCGAGAGCTTGGTGTGATAGTTAATTCCCCTGAAAGAGACGTCAATGTGAGAGGGTTATTATTTTGTTTTAATACCTCGTTAAGTACAAAAGCGGCGGCCAATGTTGCATGACCACATAATTTAACTTCAACTTTTGGTGTAAACCAGCGGATATGGTGCCCGACTAAAAAAGCGGTTTCTGATAAATTAATTTCGGCTGCAATTGCAATTAACTTTTCATCCGGTAACCAGTCATCAAGTAAAACAATAGCGGCGGGGTTACCGTGAAAAAGCGTATCAGTAAAGGCATCAACATAATAAATTGGCAATGAAAGGCTCATTTTAGGCTTCCCTAATGGGCGAAAAGAGGATGAAAGAAGGGCAGTATAGCGTCTATTTTATTAAAAAATAATAAGCTAATTATGGTGAATGGTATTATAACGTGAGAAACCCGTTAGCTCTGTTAGCTAACGGGATTTGGTGATTAATACTTGTGATTAAGCATTAGCTTCGTTTTTATCGGCATTTTTCAACATTTTTCTGACAGGGATAATCAGTGCAGCTAAAACAATTGCACAGATCACCAGCGCAATAGAAACATGAGAGAATAACTCAGGCATAGAATCTAATTGGTCTTTGCGGATATTACCGCCCATGATACCAGCAGCAAGGTTACCTAATGCACTAGCACAGAACCATAAGCCCATGACTTGCCCACGCATTTTTTGTGGCGCTAATAGTGTCATTGTCGCAAGCCCAATAGGGCTTAAGCATAATTCACCCAATGTAAGCAGTAAAATGCTCGCTACTAACCAAAATGGGGATACACCGCTTTGAGTGGCGAGAACTTGGTTTGCGGCTACCATCATGATAGCAAAGCCAGCAGCAGCAAATAAAATACCAATCACAAATTTAGTCATGCTGCTTGGGTTCATGTTGCGTTTAGCTAACGAAGGCCAAAACCAACTAAATACCGGTGCTAACAGAATGATAAATAACGCGTTAATTGATTGGAACCAAATAGTAGGGATTTCGAAACTGCCCATTTGGCGGTCAGTATAGTCACGAGCAAAAATATTAAAAGAGGTTGGTTTTTGCTCAAATGCTGACCAGAAGAAGGCCGCTGCGACCAGTAAAATTAAACAGGCAATTAGGCGAGAACGTTCGCTGCTGTTTAAGCCCCCAAAGAAAAACATAAATAAGAAATAGAGACCCACACAAGCGGAAATTACATAAGCCGAGCTTTTGGCTATCATTGAAGCATTAAATGGGATCGTTCCGTTGTTGATTAATACGACAAGAATAGCCAACAGCACCATCGATAATGTAACCCACTTACCGACATTTTTGCGTTGAACAGTAGGGCGGTTCCATGTGGAATCGAGGCCGACTTCTTTATCATAACGGCGCATTTGTGGAATAGCGTAGAAGCGGAAGATAAGCAAAGCAATTAACATACCTACGCCACCAAGGCCAAAACCTATGTGCCAGCCATACTTTTCATGTAATGGGCCTATGATTAATGGGGCTATGAATGAACCCATGTTAATCCCCATATAAAATAGAGAGAAACCGCCATCACGGCGTGTATCTTCTTTCTTATATAAGGTACCGACCATAACGGTAATACAGGTTTTAAATAACCCGGTTCCCAAGACAATCAGTAATAAGCCTACGAAAAAGAAAGTATTGGTTAAAAAGGCGGACATTGCGATGGATAAGTGCCCAAATGCAATAATTAATGAGCCATACCATACCGCACGACGTTGCCCTAGCCAGTTATCAGCTAACCAGCCACCGGGTAATGACGTGATGTATACACCGCCAGCAAAAATCCCGACGATAGCGGAAGCTTGTTCAATGGGTAATTCCATTCCGCCTTGTAATAATGCCGCACTCATAAACAGGATAAGTAACGGACGAACACCATAAAAAGAAAAACGTTCCCACATTTCTGTGAGGAAAAGCGAACTCAATGGGTATGGATGCCCAAAAAAAGTTTTTGTTTTAGTCGCAGAATTATTCATCTGTGAACTCCCATAAATTATCTCTTGAGAGGTTGTGCATGATTTAAAACACCAAGCCGAGCGCTTGAGTGTCAATTATTATTGATATGTTAACTTTCAGTTCGGAAACATATTTTTAACATACATTATTATAGAATCGCCTATATACAGAATGAATTTATAGTAAAAGGCCATATTTTAAGGTGAAAATTCGATATAACTCTCATTTTTCACGATAAGGTAGGGGAAGATACAGGATTTTTGTTGACAATAAAAGAAAGATTTTTGAATCGATTAAGTTGTTTAAAAACAATTGGTTATATTATTTCTGGTTAGATTTTCACTCGGTAAGTCAGTAAAGCTTAGAAATCATCGGGTTTTTGTGCAATAAATAGCTTGTTAGTTATGGGTCTGAAGGTGATGCGCGTAAGTCATCGGACTGGCGCCTGATGACTAACCATGAATAGATTAAGTTGACGAGAACCAAAGCGGATGTGAAGAAAAATACCGCCCTAAAACCATAACTTGCTGCAACAAATGACCCCAATAAAGGCCCTGTCACATTGCCGACATCGCGCAGTGCTTGGTTATAGCTGAAAATTCGCCCGGTAACTTGGTGAGAAATGTTATAAATAATCAAGGTTTGCACTGCGGGTAAGAGCGCCGCATTTAAGGCTCCGAGCATAAATCGCAGAAAGCCTAATTCCCAATAACTCCCAACAAGGCCCATAGGAAATAGAATGAAGATAGAGGTACCTAGTGCCGCAAGTAAAACTTTTTCAGGGCCTATTCGGTCACTAAGCTTACCTAGCATCGGAGCGCTAATTAAAGCTGCTACGCCAGGTATAGAGGCAATAACCCCACTGACAAACGCGAGGTTTTCTAAAGAATGGGATAGGTCACGGACATAGAGGGTGATAACAGGGTTTATTGACCCCATAGCGGCTTGGATAATCATGGTGGTGAAAAACAAGCTAATCACTAGGTTTTTATTACGTAATGAAGCAAAAACTTGTTTACCTGACAGTGCGTCTTTACGTGAAACAGGGGTGAAACGTTCCCGTACATAGAAAAGAGTGACAAAAAAGCAAATGAATAAGACGGTGGCGGTGATAAAAAATACTGGGCGTAGGCCATATTGGTCAGCAAGTAAGCCACCAATCAGTGGGCCAATCAGAGCCCCACTGACCGCACCTGTCGCGAGAACCCCCATTGCCCAACCACTTTTTTTCACTGGGACTTGAGTGGCGATCAGTGCGTTGGCATTGGGGACAAACCCACCTAGCAGGCCCAGTAATGCCCTTAAAGCCAGTAGTTGCCAGATATTTTGCGCAAAGCCAATTAATACCATCACGATAGCCATACCTAAGGCAGAACGTAATAACATTAATTTACGCCCTTTACGGTCGGACAAGCGCCCCCAAAATGGTGCCGCAATGGCTGAAAATAAGAAGGTAATACTGAAAACTGCGCCGGTCCATAAGTTCAACGAAGCATGGTCTTTGACACCGAGTTGCTCGATGTAAAGGGGGAGAAAAGGCATAATCAAGCTAAAGGCGGCACCGGTTAAAAAACACCCGAACCACACAACGTAGAGATTTCGTTTCCAATAGCCTGTTTTTCCTGTCATACATTGTCCTTCAGTATTGCTGGCTTCACTTAGTTGCCCCTTATACGACGAAATTTTAAAGGGGCTTCAAAGTGTCACCTAGCTGTAGGTCAAATTATTCAGGAGAAAGAATGAATTAAGGTAATGAACTACAGCTAAAAGTTAATGGTGTATTTTATCTAAATCCCCATACAAAGAAGATTCTCCTTCGGGACGCGTCTTGAAACGGCGGTGTAGCCACATATATTGCTCAGGCGCTCTAAGGATTTCTTTTTCAATGATTTGATTCATTTTTGTTGCCGTCGCAAGGTTATCTTCAATAGGGAAGTTATCTATAGCTGGCTGGATGATTAATTCGTAGCCTTTTGCATTCGGTAAACGCTTTGGCGTAAAAGGCACCACTAAAGGTGATGCAAGACGCAAAATAATTTGTGAACCATTGGTGGTCGCGGCATTTTTTACGGCAAATAATGGTGCAAAAGTACTGTTACGTGGGCCATAATCGTGATCAGGGGCATACCAGAGAATTTCCCCATTTTTTAAGTCACGCACCATTCCTTTCATATCTTTGCGGTCAAGCATGTATTTGTTAGAACGCAAGCGGCCACGAGTTTGCAGCCAATCGAGTAAATCATTGTCATTAGCCCGATACACACCGATCCCTGGGTTTAGCATTCCAAAAGCCCGGGCACCAATCTCAAGAGTTAGGAAGTGCACACCAAGGGCGATAATCCCTCGGCCTGTTTCTCGTGCTGCGGCTGCATTTTCAGCCCCAATAACTTTAACCCAACGCTGGACTCGCCAATCAGGCCAAAACCATGCCATACCGGTTTCAAAAAGCCCCATACCAACTGATTCAAAATTTTTGTCGATACAGAGCTGCCTTTCTTTTAAGCTCATATCTGGAAAGCATAGCTCAAGATTGCGATCAGCAACTTGAACCCGTTTCTTTAAAAAGCGCATCGACAGTAGACCTAAACGAGTTCCCAGCCAATAAATAACGGGATAAGGCAATAAAACAAGCAGATATAAGATGCCAATACCCACCCATGTTAACCAGTAACGAGGGTGAAGAAAACGTTTTTGAAATTTTGGGGCTAATATCATGAGTATCCGAATATTTTAGTTAGTCATGGTTAATGAATAAAAAGACTAGGTTAAATTATATCAAATTATTCGTTTAAAGCGTTAACCGCCTGCATGGTACTCATTAACTCAGCTAAGTTACGTACCGCCATTTTTTCCATTACTCGCGAACGATGAACCTCAACGGTTCGTACAGAAACGCAGGCTGCCTCGGCAATTTCACGGTTAATCAAACCTTGCAAAACGTAGTGGCAAATGTCTTTCTCGCGGGGAGTGAGCGTCTCATAACGTTGTTTTAATAAATAACGTTCAGTTGCCTTTGTTGTTTGCGCCCGCGCTTGGTCAAGGGTTTTCGCCAGTAGTTGGCTATCTATCGGTTTTTGCAGGAAATCGACAGCCCCTAATTTAACTTGTTCCACTGCCATTGGAATATCGCCATGACCCGACAGAAATATGACCGCTAGCGTGCTTTGTTGCTCCCTAAGATACCGATGAACTTGCCGACCATCCAGTTTAGGCATACGCATATCCAACAAAACCACTCCTTCTTGATGAAGGGCTGCATTCTGAATAAATGTTTCGCTGTCATTCCACACGGTGACACTATAGCCAAGGGTTTCTAGTAAAAATTGGCAAGCATCGGTCACATCGGTGTCATCATCCACTAGATGAATAACTGGCATCAATTTATACCTCGTAGTTTAGAGGGGGACAAAATAAAGTATTAGCTGATGAGCGTTGATTGTCTTAATAAAGCTATTGTCACATAGACTTAAAGTTAATGTTATCAATTGTGTGGCAAAACATGCTTAATTTATTGAATTATTATAGTAGTTGAAAATTAAGGTCACTCGTAGGCCATTTAACCCTTCATCAGTGATATTATTTTCAATGCGAATATCGCCGCCTTGGCTTTGGATCAAACGCTGGCAGATCACCAACCCTAGCCCCAAACCTTCTTTTTTAGTGGTATGAAATGGGATGATCCCTTGTTCTAGTTGTTCGGTCGGCATTCCTCCTGCGTTATCTTGTAAAACCAGAAGAAAGCGGTCTTGTGCAAAGTGAAAACCAAAGCTCAGGGTTGTGGCTCCGGCTTGTAAACTGTTGCTCACTAAATTAGAAAGGAGTTGTTCAAGCAGTGTATCGGGCAAAGTCAGGGTGACATCAGGTGTCTCTGGTAATAGTAATTTTGCATCTGGATAGTGCTGATCTACACGTAAAAGTTGCCAGATATGATTAATGGCTTGCCTCACTGATTGCTGGTTTAATGTTACCGCTGGGTCTTGACCCGGTTTCCCTGCCCAAAGACGTAAGTTGCGAATAATGTCTGCACCACGTTGCGCTTGGTCATCGATTTTAGTTAACGCACTAATGAGTGGGTGGTTATTTGACTCCTTGCTAAGGCGTAAGATACACCCTTGCGCATAATGACGAATGGCAGATAAAGGTTGGTTCAGTTCATGGGCAAAGCCCGATGCCATTTCGCCTAAAATATTTAATCGCTGAGCTTTTTGTAAATTGGCTTCTTGTTCTCGTAAGCGGTTGTGCGCCACTTCGAGTTGCCGGCTTCGGCGCCTAACTAAGAAGGCAATCCAAATGTGATTTACGCCTAGTAAAACAAAGAACAACGCAACAAGGCTAATAGTAATTTGGTTTTGAATGGTCCAACTGACGATATCTTGCCATATTTGCCGCTGTTGTGGATGTTGATTCACATCGCGGAGCAAAGTTTCGACTTGAGTGACGGAGGCAGGAGCCCCCCAACGCATAGTGGTATTATCCGTTGAAAGTAACGTTTTAGTGACTTTATCGACCAAATTGTCTGGAACATCGCTTAATGCGGCGAAAGACCAGTTTGGGTATAGCTCGGTACTAGTTAAACAAGATAATGAACTTGGATGCTGAATTAACGGACGAAACTGGGTTTTATCTATTAGCCCTTCACTGTGCATATTTTCTAATAAACAGACAGGGACAATGGCAGCAGACAATGAGTCATCCCGTAGTGCATATAATAGGGCATCCGCAGGGAACCCTAAAAACTGCATTTGAAAGTCTTTAGCCGCGTCATACCCCATATCTCTTAATACCTTATAGCCTAATAAGTAACCACCAAAGGCATCAGGTGAAATGGCACCGACTTTTTTACCAATCAAATGCTTTACGTCAGAAATATCACTTTCTTTTCGTACCAGTATCAAACTGCCAATCACATTACGGGTGGTGCTATTTGGTTCGACATCAGAACGTAATGATAATAGCCAGCGCAAGTGATAGCGATTATCTAATTGAATAAACTGCGCGGGGTTGGTCAGTAAAAAATCAATTTTGCGGTTAGAAATAGCTTCTTTCATTTCATCAAGGTTTAACGGCAATAAAGTAAACCGTTCCCCCTGAATAGAATCATTGAGTGTGTCAATTAATGGTTGCCAATGGGATTGTGTGGTACTGGGCCCACGCAAAGCCAGTACCCCGATAGTCCATTGTGCAGAAATGGCCGGTAAGGACCACATAAGCAGCGTAATTAATAGTATGTGATACAACGGTATAGATGTTTTTTTTAACATATTTGGCTTATTCGTTGCGTTAGATCAATTTAGCTACGGGTATGTGGTAAACCACAATAGGGCGGTGGTGCCTCTCTTCTTACAATGGCATTACAAGTTTTATCAAGATAATACAGTAGTTTTAAAGAGAAATAACAATTTCAGTGGTTATCTTAACGAGACTGTATTCATTGTCAATAACACATGCAATACAAATAACATATTGATTAATAACTTTTATTTTCGCATTAGCAATGTCAGTACTGGAGCCTATTATGGATCTGAGTAAACGAAAATTTCTACAACAAATTGGGGCTGTGACTGCGGGAGCATCATTAATTCCCATTGCAGAAGCTGGCCTAAATTTTTCTCCTACGCGTAGAGAAGGCAATCCAGAAAAACGATATGGAATGTTGATTGATTTACGTCGTTGTATTGGTTGCCAATCTTGCACAGTCAGCTGCTCTGTTGAAAACCAAACCCCTCAAGGGCAATTTAGAACCACAGTTAACCAATATCAAGTTGCGGTTAAGGGCGAAGAAGGGTTTACCAATGTACTTCTACCTCGCTTATGTAACCACTGCGATAATCCTCCTTGCGTACCCGTATGCCCTGTTCAAGCAACTTTCCAACGGGAAGACGGCATAGTAGTCGTTGATAATGAACGTTGCGTAGGGTGTGCTTACTGTGTACAAGCCTGCCCATATGATGCGCGTTTTATCAACCATTCAACCCAAACTGCAGATAAATGTACGTTTTGCGCTCATCGTTTAGAAGTTGGTTTATTACCTGCTTGTGTTGAATCTTGTGTAGGTGGGGCTCGCATTATCGGTGATTTAAAAGACCCTAACAGTACTATTCGTAAAATGCTGACTGAGCATGAAGCAGAAATTAAAGTACTCAAGCCAGAAAGTGGCACCTTACCGCAAGTATTCTATCTCGGTTTAGATGATGCGTTTGTTCAGCCGCTGCAAGGTAAAGGGCAGCCCGCGTTATGGCAGGAGGTATTCTGATGAATGGCCAAGTGACTTATATTTCTGAAATGATGGCTCAGCCACAAGAATTTTTTTGGCTTCCTTGGGCGGTACAATACTTTTTCTTTATTGGAATCGCCTCTTGCGCGGTGCTGTATGCCTGTTATTTACATTGGCAAAACAAAAGTGAAAACAGCCGCTTAGAAATGATTTCCGTATTTATTGCTATCACAATGGGGATCACTGCACCGCTTGCACTAACGGCAGATTTACACCAAACCGCAAGAGTGTGGCATTTTTATGCACACCCAACGTTATGGTCTTGGATGTGGTGGGGCTCTGTATTATTACCCTTATTTACCACATTTATCGGCTTATACTTTGTTGCTTTAATCGTCAAAATGATTTGGAAAAAACACTTTAAAGCGACGCGCTGGGTGGCATTGCTTGCCGCATTATCGGCAATTGGCCTGCTACTTTATACCGGTCGTGAGGCATCTGTATTAACGGCTCGCCCAATCTGGAACAGCTGGTGGATGCCAGTACTTATGTTCTTGAGTGCATTACAGGTTCTGCCTGCATTGATTGGACTCGGTGCTCGTCGTGAGCCCCAATATCAAAACCGTTTAGCACGCTTCCAAGTGATTACGTTGTTACTATTTGCTGTCTGTTTTGCGCTATGGCTTTCAGGGGATACCACATCGGGTATTGCTGTACGCCAACAAATAGACATGGCGAGCCCAGGTTGGTGGATGCTAATGGGGGTATGTGCACTGTGGTTAGTGGCTTTCGGAATGTCTGCGAGTAATGTAAAAGCCGTTCGCTCTGTCCCTTACATTACCGTTTTAGCATTAGTATCGATGGCTTTTGCTTGGACATTACGTTGGATTTTCCTAATGGAAGTTCAAGCTGTACCAAAATATAACATTATCGCTAACCCATATCATTTCCCACTGGGAACCGATGGACTATTGGCTATCGTAGGAACATTTGGTTTATGGATTGCGTTAACAATTATTGTTCGTGAAGGTGTTCGCTGGTTTGCGGGGAGAGTGCAACATGGCTAAATTCTCAAGACGTCAATGGCTTAAAGGTGGTTTGGTAGTTGGTGGTATCGCATTATTTGGTGCAAGCTACCGAGATGTGGCCAAACGCGCAGTCGATGGGCTAGTTAACGGCACTTCTGGTAAAGTCACTCTTGACCGCATTAATGGCAACTCTTTGCGACCAGAAGGTCAGGCGACTAAAGGCTGGCAAGAAAACCCGGAACAAGTAGTTGCAATGACCCAATGCTTTGGTTGTTGGACACAATGTGGTATTCGTGCCCGTGTCGATACCGCTAAAAATGAAGTATTACGTATCGCAGGTAACCCTTATCACCCATTATCACACGAAGAGCATTTTCCTTATGGAATGCCGCTGAAAACTGCATTTAATAAAATGAGCGGGGAATCAGGGCTAGAACATCGGTCAACCGCTTGTGCGCGTGGGGCAACCTTAATGGAAGGTTTAACTAGCCCACTGCGTATTTTAGAACCAATGAAACGTGTTGGTAAACGTGGAGAGGGCAAGTGGCAACGCATCAGTTTTGAGCAATTAATTAAAGAAGTTGTTGAAGGCGGTGATTTATTTGGTGAAGGCCATGTTGATGGTTTAAGAGCTATTCGTGACCTTGAAACGCCACTTGACCCAGCACAGCCAAAATTGGGCCCCAAAGCGAACCAGCTGCTGGTAACTAACGCAGGGGACGACGGGCGTGATGGGTTTATTCGTCGCTTTGCTCAAAACGCGTTTGGCAGTAAAAATTTCGGTGCCCACGGTTCCTATTGCGGTCTTGCTTATCGCGCCGGTTCGGGTGCTTTAATGGATGACTTAAACAAAAATGCGCACGTAAAACCAGATTGGGATAACGTTCGTTTTGCATTATTCCTTGGAACCTCACCAGCTCAGTCAGGTAACCCATTTAAACGCCAAGGTCGCCAGTTAGCGACAGCACGTCTGCGTGACTCGTTTAACTATGTGGTGGTTTCTCCTGCGCTACCACTGACAACCACATTGGCTAATGACCATGGTCACTGGGTGCCAGTACAACCCGGAACTGATGCAGCGTTAGTCATGGGAATGATCCGCTGGATCATTGAAAATGAGCGTTATAATGCCAAGTACCTTAGCGTGCCTAGTGAGAAATCAATGGAAGCGATGGGGGAGAAAAGTTGGACAAACTCAACGCATTTAGTCATTACTGATGATGCTCACCCATTAGCAGGCAAATTATTAATTTCATCTTATCTTACTGGCGAAGGCGACGATGAAAAAGCTTATGTCGTCCAAGATACGTCTGGTGAATTGAAACTTGCCAGTGAAGTCCCAGCCGCAGAGTTGTTTGTCACTCGCCAAGTGACATTGCATGATGGCAGTGAAGTTACCGTAAAATCGAGCTTCCAATGCTTAAAAGAAGCGGCCAATCGTATGACACTCCAAGAATATAGCGATCGCTGCCATGTTCCAGTGAAAACCATTGAATCATTAGGTAGAGCATTAACGTCATATGATAGAAAAGCTGCCGTTATTTCTCATGGCGGCATGATGGGCGGTAATGGCTTTTACACTGCATGGTCAGTCGTTATGCTTAACGCATTGATTGGTAACTTGAACTTGAAAGGTGGTGTGTCCGTTGGGGGCGGTAAATTCAACGGTGAAATGGATGGTCCACGTTACAAAATTGCCAGCTACAAAGGCAAAGTAAAACCAAAAGGCGTTGTTTTATCGCGTAGTAATGAAGTGTATGAAAAATCAGATGAGTTCAAAGCGCGCCTTGCGGCAGGGGAAAATCCGTATCCTGCAAAAGCACCTTGGTATCCGTTTGCTAAAGGGCAACTCACTGAGCAACTGGCATCAGCATTAATGGGTTATCCTTATGCATTAAAAGCTTGGATCACCAATATGACCAACCCGGTGTATGGAATCGCGGGTATCCGCCAAGTGATGGAAGAAAAACTGAAAGATCCAAAACACCTTCCGTTGATTATCGGTATTGATGCCTTTATGAATGAAACCACTGCGCTGGCAGATTATATCGTACCGGATACCCATAATTTTGAAAGTTGGGGTTTTAGCGCTCCTTGGTCAGGGGTTCAAGTTAAAGCGAGTACAGCGCGTTGGCCGATTGTTGAGTCACGCACCGCCAAAACGGCAGATGGTCAGCCCGTATCGATGGAAAGCTTTTGTATTGCAGTTGCCAAAGAATTGGGGTTACCTGGTTTTGGCGACAACGTGATTGAAGATATGGATGGCAACCTGCATTCACTAAATACAGCGGAAGATTATTATTTACGTGTTGCTGCGAATATGGCGTGGCTAGGTGAAAAACCAGTACCAGAAGCCGCTTCGGAAGATATCCAAATTAGTGGGGTAGAACGTATTTTACCTGCGATCACCAATACGCTAAAACCTGAAGAAGTTCGCCGTGTTGCTTATATCTTTACGCGAGGTGGCCGTTTCGCACCATATGAAAAAGCATGGGATGGCGATGCAACTGGTCCGCAATGGAAAAAAGGCTTACAAATTTGGAACCCAACTGTGGCCGTTAATCGCCACGCGATCACCGGTGAACGTTACAGTGGTTGCCCTACATATTACCCACCGCGTATGGCAAATGGTGACGATGTGAATGTGGTGTTCCCAGAAAAAGAATGGCCATTGAAACTAATGTCATTCAAATCCCATGTGATGAGTAGTTCGACAACAGTAATTGAACGCTTACGTCATGTTAAACCTACGAATCTTGTTGCTATTCACCCTGATGATGCCGCAAAAGTGGGGGTTAAACACGGAGATTGGATTCGTATTACCACACCGGGTGGCCAAGCAGAAGCTCAAGTGAGTGTGCTTGATGGCGTGATGCCGGGAGTACTTGCAATTGAACATGGCTATGGTCATACCGAAATGGGCGCGAAACAGCATTATTTAGATGACCAACCGATGCCAATGAATGCTGCAAATGGTTCAGGGATCAATCTAAACGATTTAGGTTTTGCAGACCCAACAAGGGAAGTCGCCAATACATGGTTAGATTGGGTATCGGGTGCTTCTGTACGTCAAGGTTTACCTGCTCGAATTGAGCTCATTGGTTAAAAGAAGTAGTAAGGGTTGCTAGTGTGTGAGGGGCTGCATAGTCTCATCATTAGCAATCTGTTTTAAGCAGTTGACATTGCGCATAACACAGTGAGATTACCACACTGTAACTTCGGCAAATGCCTGGGAGGGGGAGCCCTCCCTTTTTTATTGGGTTAACGCAGAAGTGGCGAAATAGATTGCTCCAGCCCGACACTTTGTAGCATCAAAGCCCCCATCAGTATAAAGAAAACACCGGCAAAAATTTTTAATGCTATTCCCCAATATGGGGACAGCTGTTTTCCTGTTAACCGCGATAAACGAATAGCTTTATCACGCATAAAATGAACAAAAATAGCAATTAAACAAATGGTTAATGCTGTACCAACCGCCATTGCTAGCGCCGCGATAACTCCCCATGCGTATACTTCAATCACATAAGAAAACAATAATACGAGAATGGCACCAGAGCAAGGGCGTGCCCCCATTGATAGAATAATCAACACTTTACTTTTAAAACTAGATTGAATTTGGTGAGATTGGATGACGTGCTGATGGCCACAGTGACATACGGGGTGTGGTGTCAATGTGTTGGGCTGGATCATTCGCTTGGTTGATTGTGTTAATGGCTTAAGGTTTTTTATCACTAGTGGTGATAATGCCCTAGAAAGGCGTGTTTGCCAGTAACGGCGTAAAGCAGTAATACATAAAAAACAGCCAAGTATTATGACAAATAAATAGCTTAATTGTTCTGCATATAAGCTGACCTGATTCAAATGTTTGGTGGATAGCTGAAATAACACTAACACGACAGAAACTAACGTAATAGCAACGACCCCTTGTAAGAGCGATGCTAATAAACTAATGATAACACTCTGTTTTAAATGAGTTCCTTGGGTCGCTATATAGGTTGTGATAATGAGCTTTCCATGGCCAGGTCCCAGAGCATGTAAAAAACCGTATAAAAAGCTAACGGCAATTAGCAAACTTCCAGCATACAGTGGGTGTGAGCTGGTTTCTTGTAGTAAATCCGATAAACCTTGGTTTAACTGTTTTTGCCAGCCAATACTCAGTTGTAACCATGTTCCCCAATAGCGATACGCTAGCCAAATGGCGAAAGCTAATAAACTAAACGAGACAATGATTAGCAAAGTTTTTGTTGCTTTGTATACAGAGGATGAGGGGGTTAAGGACATCGAATATCAACTCGCTGTGCAAACTGTTTCCCAAGCGCTAAATCTTCTTCTGGGGTATCACTTTTATCTAAAGAAAATGCGTAAGCCCGCATCGAATCAGTGATATTGGCTTCTTGTAAGTCAATATCACAATTGGCTGCTAATTCAATTGGCAGAGTAATTTGTTGTTTATTTTGATACGTCATACTGACATAAAAGCTAGGGTCATAAGTTTGTATTTTGATATGTGAATCTGCAATAGGTAGTGGCTGCATAAATGAAGCTGTAAAGAAAAATACTAATGAAAACCCCTCTCTTTCTAAATGGTAGCTGTCAGGGATACGCTTAAAGTTAACCTTTTTGTCTTGATAATAAAAATCAGTGAAATAATTTTGCATTAAAATATTAGCCATAATAATGGCTTCTTGTTGTTTCCAGCGTGGGTCATCGGGTTTAACCCCTTTCAATTCATAGGCAATATCTGCCGATGTCATCGGGTCCATCTTCCAAACATAGCTTATACCTGAGTATTTGTTTTGTTTGGTTTCAAGGGACATTTGCATCTCAATAAAACTATGAGGATGCGCTGCAACGTGTGGCGCAAAGATAGCCAGTATTAATAGATATAAAGGAAAAAAACGTCTCATAAAGATAATCTAATTAGCCAAATATAAATATGTTATAACATAACGAATAATGGTCGGGCATTAAAAACTTTCTGTTGATGTTTTATTTACAATACCCCTGCAAATAAAGGGTTTTTTATTAACATAATAACAGCGATAATATCCACCAAGATTAAAAAGCCTCAATCAATGAGCTGAAATCTGAATAAATAGAAAATTATCAACGAGTTAAATAGGATTAAGAACACCATGCCAGTGTTACATAACCAAATTTCAAATAAAATATTAAAAGAACGCATGTTGGCGGAAACAGAGCCACGTACCACAATTTCTTTTTATAAATATTTTAATATTCAAGACCCAGTGGCGTTTCGCAATGAATGGTATCAACAGTTTACAGCGCTGAGTGTTTTTGGGCGTGTCTACATTGCGAAAGAAGGGGTGAATGCACAAATCAGTGTGCCTGAATCTAATGTTGATGCTTTGCGCGAACTGATATATTCCACTGATACCGCACTAAATAACCTGCGTTTAAATATTGCGATTGACGATGACGGTAAGTCTTTCTGGGTGTTACGCATGAAAGTACGTGATCGCGTGGTGGCAGATGGCATCGAAGATGAAACCTTTAACCCAGCGAATACAGGGCAATATCTGAAAGCTCACGAAGTGAATGAAATGATTGACGATCCAAACACGGTATTCGTTGATATGCGTAATCATTACGAATATGAAGTGGGTCGTTTTGATAATGCAATTGAAATTCCATCAGATACTTTTAGGGAACAACTGCCGATGGCAGTGGAAATGCTGCAAGAGCAAAAAGATAAAAATGTTGTCATGTATTGCACTGGGGGGATTCGCTGTGAAAAAGCCAGTGCATATATGCTGCATAATGGCTTTAAAAATGTATACCATGTTGAAGGTGGTGTTATTGAGTATGCACGTAAAGCAAAGGAACAAGGTTTACCATTACGTTTTAAAGGGAAAAACTTTGTGTTCGACAACCGTATGGGAGAGCGCATTACGGATGATACCTTAGCCCAATGCCACCAATGTGGTGCACCATGTGATACTCATACTAATTGCAGTAATGATGGCTGCCACTTGTTGTTTATCCAATGCCCTAGCTGTGCAGAAAAATACGAGGGTTGCTGTAGTGTTTCTTGTACTGAGGAAATGAAACTCCCAGAGCAAGAACAACGTGCTCGCCGTGCAGGCCGTGAAGTCAGCAATAAGATTTTTAATAAATCACGTCATCGTTTATCAGATGGCTTATTAAATAAAGAATAACGATAATAAGAAAGCCCTTTAATTAGGGCTCTCTCTTAATATAAATATTTAAATACATTATAGATAAAAAATAATTCAATTCTGTTTTTTACAAATACTTTCGAAGTGATATGTCTTTTCTGTGAATAAACCGTGCTATTACTAATCCCTAGTTTCCTTGAGATAATATGATTAGGCGTTTCATTCATCCAGTTATTAATAATGTTTTGTTCTTTTGCAGTGAAGATGGATGAATCTATATTATTAGCGAGCTTCGTGATATGTTCTATTTGTTCGTGTTCTCGAATCACTTTATCAAGGGTTTGGGTAATAATATTTTTGGATAGAATAAAATAGTTATCCTTTAATAACAATGGGTTGGCTGTTTGTGGGTAAGGGGCATTTATATAAATATAAAACCTAATATTATTTTTTCTATTTAATAGATCTTGTAATACTGGACAGTAATTAGAGTAATGACAATAATAAGTTAAATTAGCCAATACAATACTTGGCGTGAATTCATTTATAAACCTGATAGCTTCCTCAATACAACCTGTACTAATAAATTCTAATTTTTCATTTTTAGATAAATATTCAGTAATGCCAAGTCTAGTGTAATAACATTCATCAATAACTAATATTCGCATCGGGAACATCCTTGTTCGAAAAGAGTCTTACAATAAATGGGAATTGCTAGTGAAGTCAACCGAGGATTAATAAAAATAGTAAATAGTGTTTTTATTTACAATTGTTATTTAGTTAAAAAGGTACAAGTAGTTATATATAAATATATAACTACTTGTTTGGTGAATATTATATAAAATAAAATGGATATTAAATTCTTAAATATCCATTCATTTCCCTAGTGTGTTTTAAGATTAAGTTCGATATATTCGCCTGACTCTATCTTATCTACGCCAGCTTGAAGTATATTAATCAATTGCTTAGCAACATCAGTCGTTAGCCACATAGTTTTATCCACAATGGCATCTCCTGAGTTTTTATCTTGTTCAGGGAGGTAGTGCAAACGCAACATCATCGCATCGTAGGAATCTACTGTGCTGATGTCCCAGCCAACAACTGGGTGAGTTTGAATAACATCATCTTTTCTATTCATGAAACCTCCTAATCAAACAGCGTGATAAATAGTAAATATCTATAACTGACTAAGAGCAATGTTCTCGAAATGAAGCCACTTTTAGTATAAGGAGATTTCGCTAATAAGGAAGCAATTAAAAATTTTTTTTGTATAAATGGCAGGAAATGCACAAAAATGGTGAGTATGACTATAAAAAGTAATATAGGAAGCCCAAATAGCTTCCTATAAGTGCTAATTATTTAGAAAGTGCGATTGTCCACTGAGAGTCCTCACCTGCTAAGAAAGGGATCAGCTTGTCATTACAACAATCAATTGATTCACAAGTAATATTGGGCTCTTTAGTTAATGTAATAAACCCGTCGTTAACAGGTAAATTATAAAACTTAGGGCCATTGAGTGAACAGAATGCTTCGAAGTGTGCTAGAGCACCAAGCTCTTCAAAAACAGTGGCATAAGCGGCTAATGCAGTTGGCGCATTAAACACGCCAGCACACCCACAAGATGATTCTTTACGTGATTGCACATGTGGAGCCGTATCGGTACCTAGGAAAAAACGGTCACAGCCTGATGCTACCGCTGAGCGTAGTGCTTCTTGGTGAACGTTACGTTTTAAAATAGGTAAGCAGAATAAATGTGGCCTGACACCACCGACTAACATGTGATTACGGTTAAACATTAAATGCTGTGGTGTCAATGTGGCTGCGGTATATTCATTTGCTTCTTGGACGTATTGGGCAGCTTCTTTGGTCGTGATATGCTCAAACACAACCTTTAATTGTGGAAACTGCGCGCGCAAAGGTAGCATAACGTGATCTATAAACAGCGCTTCACGGTCAAAAATATCAATATGGCTAGCGGTTACTTCCCCATGAATTAGCAAGGGCATACCTGCTTGTTCCATAGCCGCTAGTACGGGATAAATCTTTTTGATATCTGAGACACCATGGCTGGAATTAGTTGTCGCATTGGCAGGATACAATTTACAAGCCGTAAATACCCCTTCATGGAAGCCTTTAATCAGCTCAACAGGGTCAGTGCTATCAGTGAGGTAACATGTCATCAAGGGGGTAAATTGGTGACCTTCTGGAACGGCTTGAATAATACGTTCACGATAAGCTTTTGCCGCTTCAATTGTCGTCACTGGGGGGACAAGATTAGGCATGACAATGGCACGGCCAAAAAATTCACTCGTATAGGGAACGACCGTTTTTAACATATCATCATCGCGAAAATGAACATGCCAATCATCAGGGCGGCGGATTGTTAGGGTAGTTACAGTTGTCATTAAACCGGCTCCATAAGGGTAGAGAGGGGTGATGAGCGGGTGCTCAAGCCGGGATAGAATGATAAAGGGAAAGTCAAAAAATAGCTATGAGAAATCACAATTAAGGTTAATGTCATAGATAGATGAGGGGGAGATTAATGTACCAAAAGCAAAAAGCCTGCTTAATGATTAAGCAGGCTTTTCTAAATGATTGGCTCCTCCAGCTGGACTTGAACCAGCGACATACGGATTAACAGTCCGCCGTTCTACCGACTGAACTATGGAGGAACTCCTTGGTACGCAGAGGATATTAGCTTTCTCTTACTGGATTGTCAAAGGAGAATATCGAAAAAAAAGTTCGTTTGGCTGTTATCTGTGCGAACTGAGGGAAGTTTGATCGAAAATGATTTGGTGACAGTGAATTGAGGTTCATGCTGATAGGTAAATGAGTTAAAAGGTAAACCTCTATCATCTGTTCGTGGCTAAATTTTAGGTTGTTATTTCAGTGACTAACTTGTGGCTAATCACTGAGTTTGTAAACACGATTTGGTCGTCAAAAGACCTAGAAGCGTTAAAGAGGGATAACTAACACGGGTTGTCGAACGCCATTTAGCAAACCGCGGGTAACAGAAGTATTAAGCCAGCTAATACGCTTTTGGCTTTGAGAGCGCTATTTATTGTCCAAGTTTGGCATCTGCGTTTAGATAGAGACCCTGCACATCAATGGTTACGACAAGCGATAAAACAAATTTTCCTTGAAAAAGAGTGAGTGAAAATATACGGGGGAATTTATAATGGGGGCTTTACGGTATATAACCAGTTTGTGTGTGGTGGGTACTCAGTAGGAATAGATAGCAAAAAGCCCGCACTAGGCGGGCTTCTTAAATTTGGCTCCTCCAGCTGGACTTGAACCAGCGACATACGGATTAACAGTCCGCCGTTCTACCGACTGAACTATGGAGGAATTGCTTTGTTCCTGAGAACGAGGCGCATATTACCCATCCTATACTCAGTTGTAAAGCATAAAAATAAAAAAAATGATTAACTGCGTGTTAAGTAAGCAATTTGATGGTTATCTACCCCAATATGTATCAAAATTCAGGAAGTTAAGATAGTCATAGATAACAGAAAGGAATAAAAAGGCGAACCATTTTTTTGCCGATAGTACTGATAAGCTATAAGTACAACGAAAGTGAAGTTATTCGTTGAACCAATAATTTGCATCAACAATGATATGAAATAAAAAAGAGAGGATAGGTATGGATAACAAAAAGCCCGCACTAGGCGGGCTTCTTAAATTTGGCTCCTCCAGCTGGACTTGAACCAGCGACATACGGATTAACAGTCCGCCGTTCTACCGACTGAACTATGGAGGAATTGCTTGTTCCTGAGAACGAGGCGAATATTAACGAGATCGACTCAGGCTGTCAACGGTAAAAACACAAAAAAAATCTAATTGCTCACTCACTGTTCATTATGGCTAACTTTTACGCTAGCTAATTGATAATGCATTAATTTTGTGTTGCTAATTTACCTTGTAATGGCGTAGAAACTTCAGGGAAAACGACATGATAAATATCATAAAATGAAATTTCCCCTTTCAAGGCAATTAAACGTGATATTTCTTGCTTAATGGCTTGGCTAACCTCTTTCGAATCAAGTATTTTACGCACTGCGTTATCTGAAACTGGCTCAGTGACAAACCACTCACCGTTATAGCAAACACGTAAATCTAATACGCCGATATCTTCAAAGTGATAAACGGGTTTAATATCAAAAAGTAAAACACTGGCTAAAACTAAAAATAAGACAGTAATACCGAGTGTCCAATAAGGGCCAAAATATGGCGCGTACCAAAGAATAATAGCAAGAGGGATATAAGCGGCGACCATACCGATACATAAGTAAGGGTGATTACCAAGGAACTGGCTATTAAAGTAAGGCTTACCATCACGTTTTTCGCGTTTATTGATGGCATCTAAATCTTCAATGAGTATTTGTTTGATAATATCCATGTGATAACTCTCTGTCAGATATCTATACTAGGAGAGTATCACGAGCAGATTCGATTGTTATATATCAGTTAAGAAAAATATTTACTGGGATTGTCATTGTGGTGGGCATTTCTTGATTGTCTTTTTATAAAACGGGGCTCTTTTTATTAAATTTTTTTTGTAAACTATCAACCAAATGCAGTGTTTTTATTAACATTATAGCCTGTAAAAGTGACGAACTCGAAAAAAATGCACAATTTTAGCGTTTGAACATATAAAATAGTTGCTATTATCTTTAAGTCATGAGTTAATGAGTATCGGCCTGTTTAGCAGTCCTATTTGATGTATGATTACTAAGTTAGTGTGTTCTAAAGAAGAAAGTTATCACAGATAGCCTTTGACCGTGACGCTTCATCTTGGTGTTTTCCTGATTAAATAGTTGACTCTGGCCCGTATATGCCAAAAAGGCAAGTTTTTTTGATGTTATATAGGAAAAGTCAAATGTCCGACAAAATGAAAGGTCAAGTTAAGTGGTTCAACGAGTCTAAAGGCTTCGGTTTCATCACTCCTGCTGATGGTAGCAAAGACGTTTTCGTCCACTTCTCTGCCATTCAGGGCGCTGGTTTCAAAACTCTGGCTGAAGGCCAGCAAGTTGAATTCACCATTGAAAACGGTGCAAAAGGCCCAGCAGCTGCTAACGTAACTGCAATCTAAGCTTATTGCTTAACTGATTTTCTAAAGCCCGTCATTTCTAATGACGGGCTTTTTCGTTTTTATTACATTTATGATTAACATCATTTCATTGGAAACTAAGTGTTATGAATATTAATGACCGTGTTTATGTAAAAACCGATGGGCAAGAGCGCCGAGAAGGTAAAATTTTACTCATTGAACCTTTCAATGAAGGCGTCATGTATTTAGTTTCATTGCCGGACTACCCAGAAGGTATTTGGTTTTTTAATGAAAAAGATGGTGATGAAGGGATTTTTGTTGTCCCAATTGAAGGGTAGAGTTTTACTTTATTTAAAATAAATTAACACTTTGTTCTTTACATCATAAATTTCCCCACCTATACTCCACCCATCTTTTACTTAGGAGATTATTACTTGGACAGTCAGAGTTGGAATAAAAACTTAATTTAACGGCAAGCCAGTAATCGTCTTTTCTTTTCGCTGCTTGCCACTAAGGCGGGCGGTGTCTGATATTTTTCTTCACACACACCCTTATATTATAAATAAAGTACTCTCTGCTATTTAGTTTAGTCAGTGTATTACTGCTATGTTGAGTGTGTATCATGTTGGTATATATTTACTCTCTATTCCCTCCAGGCAATAGCCAATAATTTTTAGGGTAATTTATTTACTCAAAATATGGCTATGTGCTTTTTATTAAGCATGTAAGTCTCATTATCCAAGCTGTTTTTGGAGGAGCTACTATGCTTTTTTCTCCTGATATTTTAAATCTGCTTTCTGCAATGTGCTTTGGCGCATTAATCGGTGCTGAACGCCAATGGCGTCAACGAATGGCTGGCCTTAGAACCAATGCTTTAGTGGCTACAGGTGCTGCGGTATTTATTTTAAGTTCGGTGACAACATCACCAGATAGCCCGGGCCGTATCGCGGCGCAAGTTGTCTCAGGAATTGGTTTTCTGGGCGCAGGCGTCATTATGCGTGAAGGTATGAATATTCGTGGCTTAAATACCGCGGCAACTCTTTGGTGCTCAGCAGGGATCGGCGTGTTGTGTGGATTAGGCCAGTACTCACTGGCCTTGATGGCCACATTGTTAATTTTATGTGCCAATATTTTACTAAGGGAAGCGGCTTCGCGGATCAATAAGCAACCACAGCAGCAAGCTCTTGATGTAGAGCAGCGCTATAAAATTCGCGTTATGTGTCATCAAACCGATGAAATCCTAGTAAGAACACTTATCTTGCAAGCCATTAATGGCTTACATATTCGTTTACGGTCTTTGAGTAGCGCGGACACTTTAAAGCCTGAACAACTGGAAGTGTGTGCTGAATTTTTAGCAACACCTGCCGAGCAGAAAGAAATCGAAGCATTGGTATGCCGAATAAGCCTTGAGCAAAGTGTCAGTGCTATCAATTGGAAAGTGGCATCAGAGCTACCCGCCTGATGTTAGAAATTAACTCACTATAGGAGCCGAAATGGACGATCACCCTCCGTCATGGAGTAGAAAATGGAGCTATCTAACGGATAATTAAAGGTTTTTATTTTGGTTAGGTAGCGTAAAAATAGGCAATTGTTGTATTAGAGACAACGCTATGACTGAAATAAGACATCAACGCAAAAGCGTTAAAGCTGCTCCTGTTCGCCAAAAATTTATTGTTGGCGAACAGGCCAGTAAAAATATTGAGCAAGTACTTAATGAATATCAAACGAATTTATTAGGTCTGACAGAAAATGAGGCGATGGACCGCCTTGTTACTGAAGGGGAAAATGAAGTTGCTCATGAAAAAGCGCCTCCTGCTTGGAAGCAATTACTCATTTCTTTTAAAAATCCATTCATATTCGTACTCATTATATTGGCAATAGTGAGTTTTTTTACTGACTATCTTATACCTGAGCGACAAGGTGATGAGACTGATTTAACTGGTGTAATAATCATTATTACAATGGTTTTGCTGAGTGGGTTACTTCGTTTTTGGCAGGAGTATCGAACTAATAAAGCTGCTGAAGCCTTGAAATCATTAGTACGTACCACTGCTACCGTATTTCGACGTGATAATAAAACAGGTCGTTCTACTCGAAAAGAAGTGCCGATCAAATGCTTAGTACCCGGTGATATTGTTTTATTATCTGCCGGTGACATGGTTCCTGCAGATTTAAAATTGGTTGAATCGAGAGACTTATTTATAAGCCAAGCTATCTTAACCGGAGAATCTATACCGGTAGAAAAATATGACACTCTAGGTGATATTTCTGCTAAAAGTTTAGAACCTGTTTCACCAACAGAAAACGAGTTATTAGAAATATCCAATATTTGTTTGATGGGGACCAATGTAACCAGTGGAACAGCGCGTGGAATTGTTGTTGCCACAGGGTCAAACACATATTTAGGGTCATTAGCTAAATCCATTGTTGGTAGTCGGGCGCAAACGTCATTCGACCGTGGTGTTAATAGTGTAAGTTGGTTACTGATCCGTTTTATGTTAGTCATGGTACCTATCGTGCTACTGATTAATGGCTTCACAAAAGGAGATTGGTTTGAAGCTACGCTGTTTTCACTAGCAGTTGCCGTTGGGTTAACGCCAGAAATGTTACCGATGATCGTTAGCTCGAATCTAGCTAAAGGCGCAATAGCAATGTCAAAGCACAAAGTTATTGTCAAAAGGTTAAATGCTATTCAAAACTTTGGTGCCATGGACGTACTTTGTACTGATAAAACAGGGACGTTAACGCAAGATAAAATTATTTTAGAGCACTATTTAGACAATAATGGGCAGAAAAATAGTCAAATTTTGCAATTGGGGTGGCTCAATAGTTTCCATCAAAGCGGCACTAAAAACATGATGGATCAGGCGATAATTCGCCGAGGAAGAGGGAACAGTGAAGTTGAAAAACTAAAAGCATTTCAGAAAATTGATGAATTACCGTTTGATTTTATCAGACGTAAATTATCAGTGACGGTTAGAACCCCTTCAGGAGAGGCCTTGTTAATATGCAAGGGGGCAGCCGAAGAAATGCTGGCAGTATGTCAACATTATCAGCAGGATGGACAGTCTTATTTACTTGATGAGCAGGCGAGGGCGAAAATAACTGAGCTAGTAAGTGACTATAACAGGCAAGGTTTTCGTGTGTTGTTACTTGCGACTCGTCAGTTAAATGATGCGGAAGCTAGTTTGCCCTTATCTGCACAAGCGGAGCAACAGTTGGAGTTACAAGGTATTTTAACATTCCTTGACCCAGCAAAGGAAAGCGCTATTTCTGCAATTGCTGCACTGCGTGAAAATGGGGTTACTGTTAAAGTTCTGACGGGTGATAATGCCATTATTACCGAAAAAATTTGTCATGATGTAGGGCTAAATATTAGTGAAATCATGTCAGGTTTAGAAGTTGAAGCATTATCTGATGAAGAATTAAGTCAAAAAGTAGAGCAAGTTTCTGTTTTTTGTAAATTAACGCCATTACAAAAATCGCGTATTTTAAAAAGGTTACAAGCAAACGGTCATACTGTCGGTTTCTTGGGTGATGGGATCAATGACGCTCCTGCTTTACGAGATGCCGATGTGGGGATTTCTGTTGATACTGGAACAGATATCGCCAAGGAATCAGCAGATATTATTTTGCTAGAAAAAGATTTAATGGTGTTAGAGCAGGGGGTTATTAAAGGAAGAGAGACTTTTGGTAATATTATTAAATATTTAAATATGACTGCAAGTTCAAACTTTGGTAATGTATTTTCGGTATTAATTGCCAGTGCATTTATTCCATTCCTTCCTATGCTAGCCATTCACTTGCTCGTTCAAAATTTACTGTACGATATTTCCCAACTAGCATTACCTTGGGATAAAATGGATAAAGAGTTTTTAAAACGACCTCGTAAATGGGATGCGAAAAATATCGGGCGTTTTATGATTTGGATTGGGCCAACCTCTTCAATTTTTGATATCACAACTTTCGCCTTGATGTGGTATGTGTTCCAAGCAAATAGTGTTGCCCATGAAGCGCTTTTCCAGTCAGGTTGGTTTGTTGAGGGTTTGCTCTCGCAAACATTAGTTGTCCATATGCTAAGAACACAAAAAATTCCGTTTATTCAAAGTACAGCGGCATTACCTGTGTTATTAACAACAGGGCTAATTATGGCATTAGGTTTATATATTCCATTCTCTTCATTTGGTGAAATGATCGGGTTACAACCATTACCAATAGAGTATTTCCCATGGTTAGTATTAACATTGGTGAGCTATTGTGTTGTTGCTCAATTGATGAAGCAGTTTTATATTAAACGTTTTGGGACCTGGCTATAATAGGTTGTTAAATAAGAAAAAGGGAGGGCAAGGACTGCTCTCCCTATCTCCAACTAAATCACCTTTTTTTTTCGATTGAAAAGTATAAAGTAACAATCTCATTATTTGCTTGGTTGAGTTTATTTTCTAGTAATTCCTTAGTTTCAGATTCTGCGCAATCTTTGATTTTCTTAAAATTAATATCCGGGAAAAAAATTTCCTGAACTCTGGCATTGAGTGTACCAATTACATATTTTGTTACAGCCGCGTTATCTCCATTCGGCTGTTCTTTGTTAAGGAATAAATCATGTGTAATTACTTTTTGTATCTGTTTTTGCTGAGAAAGAAGGTGCTTAATAAATTGCTGAGATGCATTTGTATCAATATCAGACTCAGAAATGCCACATTTTTTCGCAACACGATGAAAAATTTCTTTTTTATCGCTAGAGGTAAGAGAGACTTTTGTTTTATTTAGTTTATCCGATAATTCTTCCCTTGTTTCATCAATAGCTCTATTGATAGTGCTGCCGATTTGAATTTTCTTTTCGCTTATTTTAAATTTTTCTAATTTATCAGCCGTTTCAATTTGAGATTTCAGTTTTCTCACTATTTTACTTTCATTTAACGTAATCGTATTACCCTCAAATTTAAGTTCTATTTTTTTACTATTGATATTTAAAGCTTCTTTGATTTTATGGCTAAATTTACTACAACCTTTTGTTATAGTGATAAATGGCTTGGGTGACTTGATAACTTGGTTTAAATGCACGCTCATTATTTTTCCTTAATGTATTAAATCAATTTAATTCTATAAAGTTAAGGGGGGATAAGCTTGCAAAAAACTATGGGAAAAGTGAATGTATAGGAAGGCATGATTTTCTAGGGAGTTAAGGAAATAAAAAAGAGCCGCAATAGGGCTCTTTTTGGAAAACTGACTAATCTAAATAATTCTTTATTATAGACCTAAAGCCGTTTTCATTTGTTTCATCGCATCAATACCTTGTTGGCAAGCTTTGTCTTGCTGGTCTTTAGGTAGTGCTGCAACTTGCTTTTTACCTTCTTCCAGTTGACCTTTCATTGCATCCAACTGTGCTTTTGCTTGAGGGTTTTCTGAAGCTTTAGCAATTAAGCTATCAACTTCAGCGAAGTAAGTATTACAAGTTTCAGTTGCACCAGCAACTTCACCTTTTTTCTCTTCCTCTGAACAAGCAGTGATCGTCAGTGCCAATAAACCCATACCACAAGCTAAAATTAACTTTTTCATAATCAACCTTATTAAATTTATTTATTTATATAGCAAAACGAAGTATATAAGAGATGTTTTTAATATCAAACGTAACAAATCCTAAAATAATACTTCAACAATATAGTGGTATATGCGAAAGGTTGGATAATAATATCGGGATATTTTTTATTTTAGATTGCTATTATTCTTATAGCGATAAAATCATTGTTTATCAGTGTATTGAGTTGTTGTCATGAGACATGCATTCGAAGTAAGTACTGGGTACTAAGATAAAACATTTCAAAATTTAGCGAAGAAAATGACGTTGCTTACATATTATTGGGGTAAACATATTTTGAATTGAAAAATATGCTTACCCCAATGTTACGCATATTTACTTAACTTTATGGGGTCATATAACATTTTTATATTTATTATAATACTTTGTTATATGCGGTATCTATTGATTAAAACAAGGGTCAATTGTAACTAAATGTTTACATGTGAGTGATGAATTGGCTTTATTAAATATTTTTAGAATTAATATCTGTACATTTAAGATGCAACTATAGATACGAAAAGTGAGCTGCTTCACAAATTTACGAATAAAACCTTTGTATATGTATAAGTTTGATTTTTAAATCAAATTTTCTTTGTACGAAGATGAAATTATAAGGTAAAGTCTTTGCCTTTAGGCAGTCTGAACAGCTCATGTCGCTATTTGGTAGGTTAACAATAAGTGTACAGAGTTAACGGTATTTAGGTTAATTAGGTTGACGCTAAATCAAATTCATACCAAAATTGACTCACTGTTGAAATTCGCCAAAGAGCGAAATACAAGTTAGAATGCTTCAAATAAAGGGTATTAAATTTTCTTACACTACATTCTCAGGAGGATCATTCTCCTAAAGAGAAAGTAAGAGGGCGAGATGCGGGGTTACTCGTATCACTATGCAACATAGCAGATATTCTATTAATGCTATGGGCATGTAATGTATGTAGCTTGATTTATCTAGTTACAATTTTATATTTAGACTTACACACAGGGCTTTACCATTATGTCTGCTTCTATTGTAAAGAAACGGCCTCTGAGTCGTTACATTAAAGATTTTAAACATAGTCAAACTCATTGTGCACATTGTCACAAAACTTTGGATCGTATCTCTTTGGTTTTCAACGATGACATCTTAAATAAAGAAGCTATCGCTGATATGACTGAATTGGTCGATGAAAGTACTTGGGGGGAACTACAAGGTAAATTTACTGCACTTTGCCGCTTTTGTAGTGAGATTTATTGCAATAGTAATACTGATTATTTTGATATCATGTCATTTAAACAGTATTTATTCTTACAGACTGAGATGAGCCATAGTACTGTTCGCGAATATGTTGTTCGCTTACGCCGCTTAGATGAGCTGTTATCTTCATCTAACTTTTCTATGAAAGAATTTACTGCAAGTAAGGTTCAAGAACAGTTAAGTGAAAAAATGACAGACTCTGCATTTAGTAACTATAATATTGCCTTGCGCAAGTATGAGCAGTATTTATTCTGGGAATCAGAAAAAACTCAATAACATATTGAAAATACATAAATAATAGCTATTTTCATTGTTATAATTTAATGAATTGGTGTCCGTAGGGCACCTTTTGCGTTTTTATAGTATTAACCTATTGTTATAAAATGAATTATTATTCGAAATAATGCCCCAAAATTCATTATTCTCATTTGATAAAAAATATGGAAGGCTGAATATTCAAGGGATAAGTAAATAATGAATAGCACTATAAAGTAAAGACCTAGTCTCATGTACGGTGAAACTAGGTCTTTTGTTTTTTAGCCGATGGTCATTAAGCTTGCGTTACCGCCCGCGGCTGCGGTATTGACACTTAAGGAGCGTTCATGAACAAGGCGTTCGATAAGCAAGTTTGTTTCACCTCGTTCAAATCCTTGTACTGAAATAATTGGCCCTTTACGTTGTGCAATAGCTGCGCAAACGTCTTTTAACTGATCACTATCGCCGTGATAAATCACCCCTTCAATTGGCTCCTTCGTTTCTTGCCAGTTTTTAGTCAATGAGATTGATTTTCTCACTTTTTCAGGAAGTGATTTAAACAGTTTTTGATGGAGTTCGCTTTGTGGCCATAAGGACTGACAACCGGAGGAAAGAACCGCGGCTAACTGAATCAAACAATCTTTTTCGTTGTCACTAATACACAGAATTAAACCACGTGGGCGTAAGGTATATGTATTTCTTTCGCCTGTTGGGCCTGGCAACACTCTGGTGGTTCCAGCTTGTGTATAGCGAGTAAATAATTCAATTACCGAAGGTTCAATAATGTTATTTTGTTTTTCTACCCATTGGGCAAAGGACTCAAAAGATGACAGTAAATCTGCTCGAGCACTTGCATCCATAGGTAAATGATTATCTTGTCTTTCTAATGTATTTGAAACTGCGTTATCCGGTCGTTCACTTAATAAACGATAAAGGTATAATGGACCGCCAGCTTTAGGCCCTGTGCCTGATAAGCCTTCTCCACCAAACGGTTGAACGCCAACAACCGCTCCGACCATATTGCGGTTAACATATAAATTTCCGACTTTAGCCTTAGAGACAACTTGGTTAATTGTTTCGTCAATGCGAGTGTGTACACCTAGAGTTAACCCATAACCGGCTGCATTAATTTGGTCTACTAAGGCATCTAATTCATTACGGTTAAAGCGAACAACATGCAGAACAGGGCCAAAAATTTCTTTTTTCAGCTCGTTGACATTATCTAGTTCAATTAATGTCGGTTTAACATAAGTTCCTTCTGTTTGTTCTTGTTGATCGTCAGGGTTTTCGAAAGCGGCTTGGAATACGGCTTTCCCTTTACTGCGCATTTGCTGAATATGTTGTTCAATATTTTCTTTTGCTTCGCGGTCGATAACTGGGCCAATATCAGTAGAAAGGTGCTCAGGGTTAGCCATCCGGCATTCTTCCATTGCGCCTTTTAACATGCGGATTGTTCTATCGGCAACATCTTCTTGTACGCATAAAATACGTAATGCGGAGCAGCGTTGACCCGCACTATCAAATGCAGAAGCAACTACATCAGCAATAACTTGCTCTGTTAGCGCAGAAGAATCGACAATCATAGCATTCAAGCCCCCGGTCTCTGCAATGAGCGGAGTAGGGCGACCTTGTGCATCTAAACGCCCAGCAATATTACGTTGTAGTAGCCCTGCAACCTCAGTTGAACCTGTAAACATGACACCACGAACACGCTTATCACCAACCAACTGTGCACCGATAGTTTCCCCTTTACCGGGTAAAAACTGTAATACATCTCTCGGTATTCCCGCTTGATGAAGTATTGATACAGCAATGGCACCAATTAGCGGAGTTTGTTCAGCAGGTTTGGCGAGGACAGTATTACCTGCAGCAAGGGCTGCCGCAATTTGCCCTGAAAATATCGCCAATGGGAAGTTCCAAGGACTGATACAGACAATCGGACCTAACGGTCGATGGGTATTATTATCAAAGTCATTTTTGACTTGGGTCGCATAATAATTGAGGAAATCTACCGCCTCTCTGACTTCAGCGATTGCATTATTGTAGGTTTTACCCGCTTCACGTACTAAGACATCCAATAATGGTTGCAATTGCTGTTCCATCAGATCGGCTGCGCGTAATAAGATAGCTGCACGTTCAGAAGGGGGCGTTGCGAACCAAATGGTTCCTGCTTCATCGGCAATATTTAAGGCATGTTCCGCCTCTTGCTCAGTAGTTTCACGAACTTGCCCGACAATATCTTTATTACATGCAGGGTTAATGATTGGTGTCGATTCAGGTATTGCTTGGGATGGTTGGAAATCCCCACCGAGTAGCGGCTGGGCAATTTTTTGCTGCATTGCTGCACTGAGTAGAGCGCTAGATAAAGACGCCAAGCGATGTTCATTAGAAAGGTCAAGGCCCATAGAGTTTACACGATCTTGACCATATAAATCGCGAGGTAATGGGATTTTGGGGTGCGGTAGCCCAATTTGGCCTTCTGTTTTTGATAATTCAAGGATGTCTTTTACTGGGTCTGCGACTAGCTCATCCAGTGGAATAGTTGCGTCAGCAATACGGTTGACAAATGAAGTGTTCGCGCCATTTTCCAGTAATCGGCGAACTAAATAGGCAAGTAAGGTTTCATGGGTGCCAACAGGCGCATAAATTCGGCAAGGGCGATTAAGTTTACCATCAGCAACTTTGCCTACGACTTGTTCATATAAAGGTTCACCCATACCGTGGAGGCATTGGAATTCATATTGCCCTGGGTAATAGTTTTTACCTGCAATTTGGTAGATAGCCGCAAGAGTATGTGCATTGTGTGTCGCAAATTGAGGGTAAATTAAATTTGGTACAGACAATAATTTACGAGCGCAAGCCAGATAAGAGACGTCAGTATATACCTTACGAGTATAAACAGGGTAACCCTCTAAACCGTCAATTTGAGCACGTTTAATTTCACTATCCCAATAAGCCCCTTTAACCAGACGGATCATCAAACGGCGTTGGCTACGCTCAGCTAAATTGATAATAGAGTCAATGACAAAAGGGCAACGCTT
Source organism: Providencia sp. 2024EL-00732 (assembly GCF_044006275.1). Taxonomy (NCBI): domain Bacteria; kingdom Pseudomonadati; phylum Pseudomonadota; class Gammaproteobacteria; order Enterobacterales; family Morganellaceae; genus Providencia; species Providencia sp. 2024EL-00732. The sequence continues at coordinate 174,872 of NZ_JBIPDG010000001.1, forward strand.
TTGGTAGGCCTGAATAACAAAGCCGATACCATTCCAGCCCGCCAATTGTGGTTCAAAACAGAGTTTTTCTAATAAATCTAAAGAAATTTCTAAACGGTCAGCTTCTTCTGCATCAATATTAATACCAATATCATATTGGTGTGCTTGTAATACTAAAGACAAGAGACGTGGGTATAATTCATCTATGACGCGTGAGTATTGGGCACGGCTATAACGCGGGTGTAGCGCCGATAATTTAATCGAAATACCCGGACCTTCATAGATACCGCGTCCATTTGATGCTTTACCAATCGCGTGGATCGCTTGCTGGTAAGATACCATATAATCTTGGGCATCTTTTTCTGTTAACGCAGCTTCTCCGAGCATATCGTAAGAGTAACGGAAGCCTTTATCTTCAAGCTTGCGTGCATTCGCTAGCGCTTGAGATATTGTTTCTCCTGTTACGAATTGCTCCCCCATTAGGCGCATTGCCATATCAACACCTTTGCGGACTAAAGGCTCACCACTTTTACTAATGATCCGATTCAAAGAGGTCGATAGTTTTGCTTCGTTGTGGGTAGAAACCAACTTACCTGTAAATAAAAGGCCCCATGTTGCTGCATTAACGAACATTGAACTACTTTGGCCTAGGTGTGATTGCCAGTTACCATTACTAATTTTATCGCGGATCAGGGCGTCACGGGTTGCTTTATCTGGAATACGAAGTAGGGCTTCTGCTAGGCACATTAATGCCACACCTTCTTGAGAGGACAGGGAAAATTCCTGTAGCAAACCTTGAACTAAGCCAGAACGACCGACACCATTTTTTTGGTTACGTAATTTTTCGGCAATCGAATAGGCTAATTTATGAGCAGCTTCGGCTTGTTCTACGGGCAGTTGTGCTTGCTGTAATAACATCGGTACTGCTTGTGTTTCAGGAACCCGATAGGCAGAAGTAATTGCGGAGCGTTTTACAGATTGTGGTAAAATGTGCTCTGCAAAATCTAAGAATGGCTGATAGCTAGAGTCAACCGTTGTGTCTTCATCTGTTGATTGGTTTTCTTTTGCGTCGACATCGGCTGATAGCTCAGGAAGAAATTGGCCATTATCGAATTGTTCTAGGTAATTATAAATAGCTTGTTTGATAAGCCAATGTGATGTGCGGTCAAGACGTTGAGCGGCATTTTTAATGCGTTCACGAGTTGCTTCATCAAGTCTCACACCCATAGTTGTTGTGCTACTCATCTTAATTCCTCTAGTTCACGAGTCGGTTAAATCGAAAAGTTACATCAGAGTATCCTAATGTTGCAACTTTGTGCAACATTGTTAATCGTGGTTTCTGAGGGAAATGTGAAACACATCTGGTTTTTATATGGTGAATATTATTTGCTCAATTTATGGTTATTTATTTTGTATATATTTCATATAGTTATAACCTTTGGATTGTTGTGGTATTAGTTAGTCATTCATTTGTAAATCCGACTTTAAATTTTAACATTTGTGATATGGATTCTATTTATGGAATAAAAAATAGTTAATTTCTTGTTAATTTAATAGGAGTCTGTCTAGGATGGAGTCGCTAAGAAATTAAAATTAGTGCAACGCAAACAATCACAGCCTATTTGGTGTTCATAGAGATAAATGAAAAAGTGCAATAAAGTGCAACACCATGAAGTGACAAGTTATCAAAGGCAATTATATAAAGATAACTAACAATTTTTAAAAATACTCAATGGAGAAAACGGATGACTGTAAGCACTCCGATGATCATTATGTTCATCGTATACATTACTGGCATGTTATTAATCGGCTACTTGGCCTATCGCTCGACCAAAAACTTTGATGATTATATTCTTGGTGGCCGAAGCTTAGGGAGTGTTGTCACCGCATTATCTGCAGGTGCTTCCGATATGAGTGGTTGGTTGCTGATGGGGTTACCTGGTGCTATTTTCTTGGCGGGTATCTCTGAAAGCTGGATAGCAATTGGTTTAAGCCTAGGGGCTTACCTTAATTGGCTATTTGTTGCTGGGCGTTTACGCGTACAAACAGAAAAGAATAACAATGCCTTAACTTTACCCGATTATTTCACTAGCCGCTTTGAGGATAATAGTAAAATTTTACGTATTATCTCCGCTGTGGTTATTTTAGTTTTCTTTACTATCTACTGTGCATCAGGCGTTGTTGCTGGCGGTTTACTGTTTGAGAGCACATTCAATATGAGCTACGAAAAAGCCATGTGGTTAGGTGCATTAGCGACAATCGCTTATACCTTTTTAGGGGGTTTTTTGGCGGTTAGTTGGACAGATACCGTTCAAGCGTCATTAATGATTTTTGCTTTGATTCTGACGCCTATCGTGGTGATCCTTTCATTAGGTGGAATTGATACTTCAATTGAAGTTATAAAAGCGAAAAACCCTGAATACCTAGATATGTTTAAAGGAATGAACTTTGTTGCCATCCTATCGTTATTAGGCTGGGGGTTAGGCTATTTTGGCCAGCCTCACATTTTAGCGCGTTTTATGGCTGCAGATTCCCATCGCACTATTCGTTCTGCACGTCGTATTAGTATGACATGGATGGTTTTATGTTTAGTGGGAACTATTGCAGTAGGTTTCTTTGGTATTGCTTATTTTGAAAACAATCCAAGCTTAGCGGGTTCAGTGTCGAATAATAGTGAACGTATTTTCATGGAGTTAACCGGAATACTGTTTAACCCATGGATAGCGGGTATCTTGTTATCTGCAATATTAGCGGCAGTAATGAGCACATTAAGTTGCCAATTGTTGGTATGTGCAAGTGCGTTAACGGAAGATTTATATAAACCATTTTTCCGGAAGAAAGCGAGCCAAAAAGAGTTGGTTTGGGTCGGGCGTGGTATGGTGTTAGTTGTTGCAGCCATCGCTATTTATATTGCTCGTGACCCAAATAATAAAGTTTTAGCGCTAGTAAGTAATGCATGGGCAGGATTTGGTGCAGCATTTGGGCCAGTAGTATTAATCTCTGTGATGTGGAAGCGGATGACTCGTACAGGCGCATTGGCAGGTATGTTGGTGGGTGCTGTAACCGTATTAGTTTGGATGAAATATAAATGGTTCGATTTATATGAAATCATCCCAGGCTTTGTGTTTGCAACAATAGCAATTATTGTTGTCAGTATGGTAACTAAAGGGCCTAGTGCGGCAGCACAAGCACGGTTTGATGAAGCGGAAGCGGAATATAAATCTCATTAATTGAGGTGTACCGATAAGATAAAAAGCCGAGCAATTTCAATTGCTCGGCTTTTTTGTTTGTCAAATCAACAGCCTAGTAATTAATGGGCAAAGGTTAATTAACTTTCCTACGTTTAGCTATTTGGTAACCAATAGCCAAAACGATAAACCAGACTGGTGTTGCAATTAAAGCCTGTCTTGTATCGTGTTGGAATGCCAGTAACACCACCATAAAGGCGAAAAAGGCTAAGCTTAACCATGACATAACAATACCCGCAGGCATTTTATAACGTGAAGATTTATGCATCTCTGGTCGTTTCTTACGGAAATTCAAATAGCTATATAAGATCATACTCCAAATAAACATAAATAGGATAGCAGACACAGTGGTAACCAATGTAAATGCATGCATGATATCAGGAATAAAGTAGATCAGAATGATGCCGAAGCTCAGGCAGATGCAAGTAAATATTAGGCCTGTTGCAGGTACAGCTTTTTTTGATAATTGGCTGAATTGTTTTGGGGCATCCCCTTCTTTAGACAGCCCAAATAACATTCGACTGGTGGAAAATACACCACTGTTGGCTGATGAAGCCGCAGAAGTTAACACCACAAAATTGACAATGCTTGCAGCAGCAGGGAGGCTGATAAGGACAAACATTTCTACAAATGGGCTTTTATCAGCCAAGATAGTTCTCCATGGCGTTACTGCCATAATAACAATCAAGGACAAAACATAAAATGCAATAATTCGGATTGGGATTGCATTAATGGCTTTTGGTAATGATTTTTCGGGATCTCGAGTTTCTGCTGCTGCCGTTCCTACTAATTCAATCCCAACGAAAGCAAAAATAGCAATTTGGAAGCCAGCAAAAAAACCGCTTATTCCCATCGGGAACATACCGCCATCATTCCAAATATTATTTAAGGATGCGATATGCCCAGTTGGTGACTGGAAGTTCATGGCGATCAACGTCCCACCTACGGCAATTAAGGCAACAATGGCAACAATTTTTATCATTGCAAACCAAAACTCTAATTCACCAAATAGCCTGACTGAAACAAGGTTTAAGGCGAGTAGGCTGATCACACAGATAAACGAGGTTACCCATTCTGGAAATTCCGGAGCCCAAAAACTAACATAGGAGGTTATGGCAATAATATCCGCTATTCCTGTGATAACCCAGCAGAACCAGTAGGTCCAACCTACAAAAAAGCCAGCCCATGGGCCAATTAAGTCAGTTGAAAAATCACTAAAAGATTTATAATCAAGGTTGGATAGCAGCAGCTCTCCCATCGCTCGCATAACGAAAAACAGCACAAAACCAATTATCATATATACGAATATGATTGACGGGCCAGCAAGTGAGATAGTTTTACCTGACCCCATAAATAGGCCGGTTCCAATTGCGCCGCCAATTGCAATAAGTTGTATATGGCGGTTACTAAGGCTACGTTTTAATTGATTACGGTCAGCATTATGCTGCTTCGGTGTTGATGTTGGATTTTCTTCCATACTGTAAAGTGTCCGTAGTGGTTTGTTATTGTTAGCCACAGTCTTTTTTTATTTTGTGGTTATGTTTGCATGAAATATTGTGACATAAATCTCAATTAGAGTAAGGAAAAGTTACCTTACTGGAACCGGAGTGATGTTTATTCGAACTATAATTATCCTAAATTTAACATTCGCAACTAAAATTTAACTTAGGAAATAAAAATAGCAGAATAGTATTGACTGTATCAATTGATGGGCGTTAAATATTTCGTATTGGGTTGTTAGCTCAGTTGGTAGAGTAGGTGACTCTTAATCATTAGGTCGGGGGTTCGAGCCCCCCACAACCCACCAATATTTTCAATGAGTTATGAGCGTGCCGCAGAACTTATACTGACTGCATGGGACGTATTTGGGACGCAGCCATTGAAAACAGCATCAATTTGTTTGGCGTGTTCAGCTAAATGGTCGGGTGCCAAATGAGCATAGCGAAGAACCATTTCGATACTTTCCCATCCCCCCATTTCTTGCAATGCTGATAACGGTACACCGGCTTGAATTAGCCAGCTCGCCCAAGTGTGTCGTAAATCATGAAAATGAAACCCTTCAAGGCCTGCTAATTTCATGGCAGAATTAAAGGCCTTGTTTGCGTTCACAGTCATTGGCACTAAATCAATAACACCATTTTGCTTACGCTCTCTGACAAAAACATATTTAGTATGTCTGCCTATCTGATCCCGAATAATTTGACAGGCAGTGTCATTGAGCGAAACACCTATAGCGCGATAGTTTTTTGATTGCTCAGGGTTAATCCAAGCAACTTTTCTCACTAAATCAACCTGACTCTATTCAAGGCTAAGTATATTCCCCCTTCGCAGACCAGTAGCCAATGCAAAAGTAATAACTGGCTTTAGGTAATCGACGGCATTATCAATTAACGCCGTAGCCTGTTCTCTAGTCAGCCACTTAACCCTAACCTGTCGTGGTGGTATGGCCTTAATATATGGAGCGCTTTTCAACCAACCCCACTCATTAGCAGCTATTCTCAGTAGTGAGCGAATAAATGCCAAGTGTGAATACTTTGATGACTGTGATGGAAATCCTTTTTGTGACCCCCTGTTTTTCATCTTAGCTATCAAGTCTTGGCATTCATTATTAGTGATAGAGCTTAGTTTTCTACCTTTAAAGTGAATAAGCCAGAATCGCATTTTGCACTTATCATTTCTGAGTGTTCGCTTATGCTGTTTATCTTTAAGCCAGCGCAAGCAAGCCTCATCAAATGTATATTCAGGGTCTTCCCCAAGCCTATCAACTTTCCAAGCATCTGCTTTAAGTTTGTCGTGCAGTTCTAAAGCTAGCTTCTTGTCTGGTGTGCAGTTCACTTCGGTGTTTTTTTTACTTTCAAAGTCTAACGATTGGATTTTGTTAAATACAAGTAAAACGATTATGGTTTTTTTGAGCGCTAAAAGTGTCTTTTGGAGTAATATTTAATACCGATGATAACTTATAGTGACTATATGAAAGCAATAATAGCATTACCTTACTTATTTTTACTTGGATGCTCCACCCCCTCAATAGAAGTAAAAAATGCCCCCAAAAAAATCAAAGAGTCTTCCAGTAAAGCCATAAGTACCTACTCAATGGGGCACAGCAAAACAAAATTTGAGATTGAATTAGAGCAACAACAAAACAGGTCCGCTGCGAGAAGTGAAAGTGATGGTTTATATGCCTCTTCATTGGGTTATCTTAGATATGAAAGAGATAAGCAAGAGAATGACAGGCGAAAGAAGGAAAAAGAGCAATCTGAAGCATCTAAACGAAAAATCCAATCTTTAGATAGTGAGTATAGCTCGCTTGAGGGTATGTATATTTATAGCGATCTATCTAGCGATGAAAAGAAAAATATCGAGAGTAGAATGAAGCAGATAAATATCGACCGAAATAGGGAAAGACTTCAGGGTTTAGGCTCCATAGGTGTAGATAGTAAGTATTGGGAATGGCAGTGGGAACGATGAACTTAATCATCATCTGATTTTTATTATTAATTCCTCTATTTGGTTATTCCGAACAACTGATTTCAAGGCTGCGCATTGCGGGGTTTTTTGTTATATAGAAATAGGACTTGTCGTTTCTTGCTGAGAGAGAATTTTAAAAAATTAACTAATTAAGAATAATTTAGGGCTAGAATAAAACCAACGTATATAAGTTTTGCTGCTATAACCAAATATAGCTAACTTCCGTTAGCTATATTTTAGACAATACCAATGAGATAGTTCTATAAAAGGATTAGAATAAATACCTTACACCAAATACAAGCTCTTGGGATTTAAGGTGTGCTTTCATTTGCTCGTCTTGTAAGCCTCGAGCATTAGTAAAACGGTTCATTCCACTTTCAATTTTACCAAGGTCCACATAACGGTAGCCTAAGTCGAAATTAAGTTTGTTGATAGGTTCGTAGCTGACTCCAGCGCCGAGTGAATATGCTATGTTTGTATCTGTATTACTCGCATATTGACGTGTAACATTCCCTTGCCACCCAGATGATTTTACTTTTGCGATACCAACACCAACGGTTCCATAAATGGAAATGCCCTGATAAATTTCATAATCACGATAAGCATTTAACATTAATCGTTGGGACTCTGTTTTATGGTGATTAAAGCTGGTCGAAAATATCGTTGATCCACTTGTATATTCTGCTTTTTTGTTAAAAGTATATTCACCTTCAGTACGCCAGCCATTACCAAATTGATAACCCGCAGCTAAAGAACCATTATAAAAATCATCTTTATCATCACCCGTGACGAATTGACCAATGCCCGGTCTACTACTGGTATCCATATTATCTGCTTTTTGCCATACTTTAGAAAGTCGTGCGGCACCGTAGTAGCCTTCGTCATTCGTAGAGGCTAAAGCATTTCCAGCTGAACTTCCAAGTACAGCAATTACTAACAATGATAGTAATTTTTCCATGTGATAATTTCCAATGTTTACTATGTGGGGTGGGATTATTGCAGGTTGTGGATATTAGTAAAGAAGGGTTATTTGAATGATATGTTCAACTTATTTAAACAAGATAGTATGGGTGTTATTTTGATTATTTACTTTAAATAAAGATAGATTATTATTTTCTAATAGTGAACATTCTATACCTAGTCGCTTTAAACCAATTCAAGACCTCGCATTGCGGTTTTTTATTGTAAAAAACAACTGTAGTCACCTTGTAAAGTACAATTTATTAACTACATTTAAATCGTGTACAGTTTTAGCAGTAAAAGTATTAACTTTATCAACCCGTCAGTAATGGCGGGTTTTTTGCTATCTAGGCAATGACAACTCTATTTGCCAGCTCCTCCTATCTTGCACGTAATGGCATTTAAGCGAGTAGGGTTTTCATTGTTATATATGAGCAATCAAGGCAATTCTGGTTTGTGTTACGTTATGGGGACCACCATAGCGACAATGCAACCTGTAAGTAATCCTTACCAGTTTACATTCAAAAGGTCGCCTAGTGCGGCCGTGCGGCCTTTTTTCGTATACGCCGCCACAGAATCAATTACCCTCGTTATCAATTAACACAAGAGCTGTGTACGGCTATCTATTAACTAAAAGTACAGGTGTTTAATTCTCTGCTCTAACTCTATATGTACATCAAATAAATTTGGCTATACAGATGTTGAAGAGGCAGAGTAAGCATGGAACATGAGAGTCAACAGTAAGTGATGATATTCGAAATTATAAAATAAAGTAGCTCAGTAACAACTAGAATTAACGCCGAAACCCTCCAAAATGTCATTCTTACTTTTATCATCAAAAAAATACGAAAGATTACAGACATACAAAAAGCAAACCTAACAATAGAAAGGCATAACGAGAGTATGAAAATGAATGGAACCGTTAGGTATTCTGACGCATGGCTATTGATTAAGGCAAGAATTAGTAAGTCAGGAACAATAATAGCCGGAAGCCATGTGCTAAAAAGCAGCATAGCGAGTGATTCTGTTTTTGGCATGAGTAGATTTATTACTTTCATAGGGAGAGATTATATTGCAAATTGTCAAATAAATTAAGAAATATAGTAGGTTAAAAACCATTAAAGACATACAACCTTTGGAGAGAACACATCATACAAAATGTTATCGAAGCCATACAGAACCTACCAATCTATTATAAACAGATACTCTCCACCTAAAGGATACTATGAGCAGCACGCATGGGTTATGTTGCCAACAGGAGTAGTTAGAACAGACTGCAATGGATATGGTGGAAATAACCGCCAATTACATTACTAACCAGTTAATCTACTCCGTCTTTTGGCTGATTTCATTGCATTACCCTGCGCTCATTGACCCAATTTTCTAAAGCCAATTTCGTTGAGCCTTCTAAAATAACCCCTAAGAAGGTTCTTCATGAAAATTTCGAGTTTCAGCTTCATCCTTGTATGGGAATAACTGATTTAACTTGAACTGTATCTCAAAAAGTTGGGCATATTGTTCAACATACAGGATGGGCTTTGTCGTTTTAATGCTTTTAGATGCAGAAAGTGGTTTGCTTTCAGTTTGTTTATATATGTAATTTATTGTGTATGTGTAATCCAATTATTGAGATAGAAAGTATGGATTGTTGATTACATTCACTCCTGTATTTGAAATGTCAAAAAATACAGTAATATTAAAAAAGTATTATTAATTAATAGGATAAGTTTCGATGTGAAGTGAATGGTCGCATGAATATTTCTGAATTATCATATTTACTCTATTAGGTTGTGATTTGGTAATTAGTAACAAAATAGTGCCTCTGTTTTCTTTGTTTGTATCGTGATTACACTTATATTGAGTTAATTAATTAAAATGTAGCATTTCATATAATGCATTAACTAGAAGAAATAATGATATGACAAAAAGAATACTCTCTATTGCAGTATTATTTGCTGTTGCTATGCAAAGTTATGCCTTAGAGCTTAAGGTCCCGATTGGAGCGAGAGGTTACATAGATGAGGTTATGCCGCCTGTTGCAACTTCAACAGCATACCTGTATACGGGAACAGAGCTTCGTCGGAATGATCACACTATTCGATATCTCTGACCAGATGGGGACAGATGAAATCCTTGGATTATTTTCCTGAAATAGGGACAACAGGAATTGAGTTTGTTAACACAACTAACCCTGATAGTGGCTCGATAGTATTAACAATGAATGGTTCTTTAAACAGTTCATCTTTACGCATTTTTCTTGTATTGAATATCAGTTTTTTATGTTTGTGTTGTAACAACGTAGATAGGAACCTAGTTAGCTTAACTTGAAATGCGAGCAATAAGCTAACCTACGGAGTAAAAATGGCAAAGGTAATCACTATTTTTGTATTACTGTACAGTATGAGTTTACCTACTTATGCGATGAAAACCTATCAACTGGATTGCCCTGATCGTGGAATAATGACAGTGCTACATACGAATTATTTAATTACCACTTTGAAATGGGGAAGCGAGTTTTTTGTATCGCGACCGACTATCCGGTATCGCAAGGAAGATGCAAGATATAATATCTACGATTTTTTAAACGGTGATTCTTTGATTAAAACCCTAGGTGACAATAAGCGTTATTATTTTATATATAAAGATGGGGATAGGGTGGAGTGCCATAAGCAAAGTGAAACCCAACTAGTTATTACCCAACTACCTATAGTGCCTTAATAACAGGCTACACCTACCTTTCAAGCTTGTTGTGATATTCTAATTCTGATAAGTTTTGCTTCTTCTAATACGCGCTTAGGTAAATAGACTTAATGAAACTTATTTCTTCACTTTTTTGTTCTTTTTTGATTGCTGGGTGTACATTTAATCCTAGTTTTGAAGCGAATAAATCAACATGGCCAAAGCCACATAAAGATCAGCGCACATCTGAACAAAAAAGAATAGATAGAGAAGCTGTACATGAACAACAAAGAGCAGTGATGAGAGGTGAAAAACCAGATTATGGTGTTTTTGATAGGTACTAACTTTTTGTTAAGTGTTTTTTAAAACTGTATGTTATAAACCTTTCTTTTATCACTAAAATAAGTGATTTTCTGGTGGTGAAAACCACCAGTTAAACCATACAATTATATTTCAATACGCCAATATGAATGGTCTCAATACTACCTTGGGGTGACGGTGACTGAGGCTTCATAACCTAATAAATACAAAGCTTGCTCTAAAATATCGAGCTTAGAAGCATAATGGATATCGAGTAAGCGTTCTATCTGCTGCGCATTGATATTTAACCTACGGGCGATATCGAGTCGTTGAATTTTTGAATCTAGCATCGCATTATGTAAGGCAATTTTTAGGCAGCAAGTTATTGGTAGGTAGACAGTGAATGCATTCTCAGTTGGTTGAGTTGGCGTAGGTATTCGTTTTTTCCCTTCAATATACTCTGCAAAAGTGGCTAATAATATTTCTTGGGCTTCTAATTCAACATCTTCTCTACAATAGCTCACACCTTGAAGATCAGGAAAATCAGCAAAACTGATTTCATATGCTCCTTCTTCCTCGACAAACTCGACTGTTGCTTGATAAGTAAACATACCTTTCCTTTTGCTTTTTTAATGAGGGAGGAAGTGTTGCATTTGCTTGAGGGTAAAACAAGCGATAACACATGACTTCCGAGTTTGTATGCTTATCTCTAACCATTATAAGGTAGGCCAAGGAAAAACAGACTAGCTAAAAACCTGATGGGAAGGCCGATAATTTTTTATATGGTCGCCTTAACACAAATGCATCAATAGCGGAATAGTTTTATTCGGAAACTATTAAGAAAGACAAGAAATATATGTGAATTAAGTCACAAACTTAACAATATTTTTAAGCTTAAAATGCAGCAAAATTTGTATCTTTTATAAGCATTATTTTAACTGAATTATTTTAAATAAAATTAATTTATTTTTATTGTTGTTGTTATTGAATTACGGGGTTTACTTAGATTTGGTTTTTAGTCAGCACCATTTGTTAAAATAAAAGTATATAGTAATCTTTGTAAATAATAACACATAGTTATTAGGTGGGCAGTGTACAGTTGGGGGTCATTTAAAAAAATAAGTATTGTTACCAGTAAAAATGTGTTTATCGGCAATTATTTTGATCATATTTTGAGTATATTAAAATGATACAAAAAACATATCCTGAACAGAATGTTCTTAATTGAAACCTCTATTTTTTCTCAAGATGATAAAAGAGATTAGTTATCGTAGGTTGATCATTTTATTAAAAAAAATAAATATTCGACTATTTAAATAGAAAAATAAAATTGAATTAATACAAAAATAGACTTTAATGAAGTAATAACAAGATGATTACTGAAAATATAAAATAAGCAAAAATATATAACAATGAATTTTAAGTTAAATGAATGATTAATTATATGCAATACTCACAAAGTTAATTAATTTTATTAATATTATGATGTGACTATATAATAGACAATGTTTAATGATTCTAATGAAATTTGTGTGGGGTGACGATAATATGTATGACAATATAATTATTTTTTATCTATATACGATTGAATAATTTTGAATGATGGTTCGTTTTTCAATTAAACGTATTGAAAATTAATGACTAAATTTTATTCCTCTTATGCCGATATTGACTTAAATGTAATTTCAACAATTCAGTTTCTCAATACCAAACTTTGATTTGGATCAATATGTTGGTTTTGATGTTGTGATTGGTTTTTATTGCTTAGTTATCGCATAAGGAGAGTGAACAGATTGATTAAAATCCTGTCATTTACCTTAGGTTAATTCAAAATGTTGTAGATATTTGGGATAAGATGAAAGAAGATAAAGAAATAATAAAGATTATTTAATGAATTAATGGGTAATCGCCCCAATGGTACAAAAAGAAACATAAGTACCTTGAATAGTTAATTTAGTGGTGCATAATAATTGACGACTAATAATGACATCGGCAAATTCTGACTTTTACCGAAAATGCTAACTTTCTAGTCATTCTTTATTGTTGTAGGTATTCAGGAAATGTATTTAATTTAAGTTTGAAACTTTGTGTTTTTATACTCCAAACTGGGTATTCACCAATGGACAACATGGGAAAGTAATGGAATACATATACCCAATTTAATTACTTTTTATATTTAATAATTTGGCTACACACAATACTTTCAAATTCATATTTGTTCTTTTTGCACACAGATGTTGATAAATATTCGTAAAGGAAAAAAAATGAGCTCGACGACAGATTTTCTGAAGCATATATACGATATTAACCTCTCATATTTGCTATTAGCCCAAAAACTCATCTCTCAAGAGAAAGCCTCTGCGATGTTCCGTTTAGGTATCTCTGATGCAATGGCAACTACTTTAGCAGAACTCACGCTTCCTCAATTAGTCAAATTAGCAGAAACAAACCAGCTAATCTGTCAGTTTAGATTTGAGAATAGCGATACGATAGAAAAGCTAACTCGTGATTCAAGGGTGGATGAATTGCAACAAATTCATACAGGTATCTTACTTTCGACCCGATTATTGCAAACGCATAATGAAGGCGACAATGAAATAGCGAGAAAAAGATGAGTACCGCAGCTGAGAAAAGTATTGTTAAAGAAGCGAATGATATTCGCTTAGCAATGGAGTTAATCTCTTTAGGGGCTCGTCTTCAAATGTTAGAAAGCGAAACTCAAATCAGTCGTGGCCGATTAGTTCGTTTGTACAAAGAGCTAAGAGGCTGCCCTCCACCAAAAGGAATGCTACCTTTTTCTACAGATTGGTTTATGACATGGGAGCAAAATATTCATTCATCCATGTTTTATAATGCTTATCAATTTTTACTCAAAAGTGGCCAATGCAAAGGGGTTGATGCCATATTAAAAGCGTATCGGTTATACCTTGAGCAATGTATTCCAGAGCCTGATCAGGAACCTTTGTTAGCTTTAACGCGTGCTTGGACGCTTGTCCGTTTTGTTGAAAGTGGCATGTTGCAAAGTTCACAATGCAGTTGTTGCCATGGGTCATTTATTACTTATGCACATATCCCTGAAAACAGTTTCACTTGCAGTTTATGCCAGCCGCCATCAAGAGCAATAAAAAAACGTAAACTTTCCGAGCATCTAGCCGATATTACGGTATATCGACAGGATGGCATTACTAAAGCGGTAATGTAATTGGATTGATTGGTCAACAGGCAAAGCTTTTTGCCTGTCATTTCCAAAATTCCCTTTGACTGCCATCTGTTAACCAACGGAGTGAAAGGGAATATTGTGTTAATACTCATCGGGTATCTCATTGTTACAGTAGCGGTTATTGGCGGATATATAATGGTCGGTGGCCATTTAGGTGCGTTATATCAACCAGCTGAATTTGTCATTATTTTAGGCGCAGGTTTAGGTGCGTTTGTTGTTGGTAACAGTGGCAAATCTATCATCGCTTTGTGCAAAGTATTACCAAAACTCTTTCGCCGTTCTTCTTATAACAAAACCATGTCGATGGATTTAATGGCGTTGTTATTTCAATTACTCAATAAATCACGTCAACAAGGGTTACTTGCCCTTGAGAAAGATATTGAGAACCCGCAAGAAAGTGAAATTTTTTCCCAATACCCTCGTATTTTAAAAGATGAAACAACCATGATGTTTGTGGTGGATTATTTGCGTCTGATGGTAAGTAGTAACTTACAAAGCCATGAAATTGAGGCGTTAATGGATGAAGAATTAGAAACCTTTCGTCAAGAAAATGAAGTCCCAGCTTCAGGTTTAAACATGGTTGGAGACTCGATGCCTGCATTCGGGATTGTTGCTGCAGTTTTAGGCGTGGTGAATGCGCTTGGCTCGGCCGACCGTCCTGCGGGAGAGTTAGGCGCTTTAATTGCCCATGCAATGGTTGGGACATTTTTAGGTATTTTAGTCGCTTACGGATTTATTCTGCCATTAGCAGCACTGATTAGGCAGCGTAGTAGCGAACAACTGAAAATGATGGAGTGCATTAAGGTGACCTTTCTTTCAGCATTACAAGGTTATGCGCCCCAAATCGCCGTTGAGTTTGGTCGTAAAGTACTCTTTAGCGTAGATAGACCTTCCTTTGTTGAACTTGAGGATAGAGTTCGTGAGGTGAAAGTAGGCGCTCGCACACAAGAAACGACTGAGGAGTAGCATTAGGATGGCAGCCAATACTCCTCATATTATCCGAGTTAAAAAGCGTAATTCACATCGGCAAAGTGGTCATGGCGGTTCATGGAAAATTGCTTATGCCGATTTTATGACTGCAATGATGGCGTTCTTTCTCGTGATGTGGCTGATCTCAATTTCAAGTCCTCAGGAACTGACTCAGATTGCTGAGTATTTTCGCACCCCATTAAGTACCGCAATTAACCCAGGTAAAAAAAGTGGGGATGCTACAAACCCAATTCCCGGTGGTGGTAAAGACCCTATTTTCCGCGAAGGGGATGTGATGCCAGAACCAAACAATATTATTGACGGTGACGCAAATTATCGCTTTGAAAAATTAAAAAAGTCACTTGAACAAGCCATTTTAAAAGACCCTCGTTTGAACGAATTAAAACCACATTTGCTCATTGATATGATTAATGATGGTTTACGTATCCAAATTGTTGATAGTGAAAATCGACCCATGTTTAAAGTGGGGTCTGCCACTGTTGAGCCTTATATGCGCGATATCCTACGTGCGATTGCACCGCTTCTGAATGATGTCCCAAACCGTATCAGCATTTCCGGTCATACGGATGATTTACCTTATGCTAATGGGGCAAATTATAGTAACTGGGAGCTGTCATCTGACCGAGCAAACGCTTCTCGTCGTGAGTTAATTCGTGGAGGGATGGATGAAAACAAGGTACTACGAGTTGTAGGAATGGCATCTGCAATCCATTTAGATACCGAAGATGGACTTGCACCTATTAACCGCCGGATAAGCATTATCGTGTTAAATGATGAAGATGCAAAACAAATATTACGTGAATACAGTGGGGCAAAACCCATCAACGATGTGCTGAATAAACCGCAAAAAATATCGTCTGACCCCATTGTGGATGAAATATCTGCGGTAAAAATACCGTGATAAATCATAGTAATTTGAATTTATTACATGACTTGTTTAGTTGTCTGCCGGTCATACCGGCAGACAGCGTTAAGTGAAACCTAAGCGAAACTGGATAAAAACCATGGATATTACCGAGTTTTATCAAACATTTTTCGATGAAGCCGATGAGTTGCTCAGGGATATGGAACAACATTTACTTGAGCTTGATCCTTTTGACCCGGACAGCGAACAGCTAAATGCCATTTTCCGCAGTGCCCATTCAATAAAAGGAGGAGCTGCAACCTTTGGTTTCACTCAGTTGCAAAACACCACTCATACATTGGAAAACTTGCTGGATAAAGCGCGTCATGATGAGTTAACGCTCACACCTGACATCATTGACGTATTTCTTGATGCAAAAGATGTAATGGCGTCACAGTTAGATGCGTATAAAAATGATTCTTTACCTGATGAGGAAACATTTAAGCGGATTTGCGAGGTCCTTAGCCGGGTTGAAAACCATGCTGAGGAGGTCACTGAGCCAGCACAACCGCAAACGGAACAATTAGTTGAAACTGAGATTGCTGAAACGGCCACGTCACAAGGCGAGTTTTCACACTATTTTATGATCACATTAAATCAACTAAAAGAAAGTGAAGTTGATTTACTTGCCGATGAATTAAGTTTATTTGGCAATCTGTACCACACTGAAAAAACCGCTGATAGCCTACAGGCTTGGCTTGGAACTAATACAGATATTGATGATATTTGTGGCGTATTATGTTTTGTGGTTGACGAGTCACAAATTACTCATCAAACGGTCTCTTTTAGCGACTGCCAGGCTGTTGCTCCTGAAAAAATCACTGCTAGTGAACCTGACAACCAAGCCAACGCCAACGTTGTTGAGCCGAAGGAAGAAACTAAGCCAGTAGCCACATCACCGGCTACTGCTGTAACAACGAATACATCGAAAAAACCTGCTGTAGCTAAACCCAAAGGGGACTCTAGCAGTATTCGTGTTGCAGTCGAAAAAGTTGACCAACTGATTAACTTAGTTGGCGAGCTAGTCATTATCCAATCTATGTTGACGCAACATAGCCAGCAAGTAGACCAAAACGAATACAGCGATTTATTAAGTTCGATTGTGCAATTAGAGCGGAATTCACGGGCATTACAAGAATCTGTTATGTCTATTCGCATGATGCCAATGGATTATGTCTTTAGCCGTTTTCCTCGCATGGTACGCGATATTGCATCGAAATTAGGCAAAAAAATCGAACTCAAAGTGGAAGGTAGCTCCACGGAGCTAGATAAAAGCTTAATAGAGCGGATTGTTGACCCGCTAAATCATTTGGTACGCAATAGTCTTGATCACGGAATTGAAAAACCAGAAGTTCGGTTAGCCAATGGTAAACCAGAAGCTGGCACATTGACGTTGGCTGCGGCACATCAGAGCGGCAATATTTGCATTGAAGTTCGTGATGATGGTGCGGGGTTAAACCGTGAACGCATTTTGGCAAAAGCCAAGTCTCAAGGCATGAATGTGCATGACGGGATGAGCAATGATGAAGTAGCCATGCTGATTATGGCACCCGGTTTTTCAACTGCTGAGGTCGTGACGGATGTCTCTGGTCGGGGTGTTGGAATGGATGTTGTTAAGCGGAACATTCAAGACATGGGAGGGCGTATTCAGATAGGTTTCACCGAAGGTAAAGGGACAATCATCCGTATTTTACTCCCCTTAACTTTGGCTATTCTCGATGGTATGTCCGTAAAAGTTGCGGAAGACGTATTTATCGTGCCGTTAAGCGCCATCATCAGCACATTACAACCACGTCAGGAAGATATTTACCGTTTAGCGGGTGAAGAAAAAATGTTGCTTGTGCGTGGAGAATACTTACCACTCGTTGAATTACATAATGTTTTTTCAATTGACGGGGCTGAACGCCATTTAGATAACAGCATTGTGTTGATTATCCAAAATGCAGGTCATCGCTTTGCCTTATTAGTTGACAAGCTAGTAGGACAACAACAAGTGGTGGTGAAAAATATTGAAAGTAATTATCGCAAGATCCCAGGTATTTCTGCAGCAACAATTATGGGCGATGGCTCTGTTGCATTGATTTTAGATGTGGCCGAGCTGCAAAGAATGAATAACAGCATTTTGATTAAAAAGAAACAACAGGTTTCTCAACCTGTCGTGCACTAAATAGAGGCCATACACCATGTCTATGTTAGATGATGATTTAAATAAACACGAAGAAGAAAAGAACGGCGAAGGCTATCTTATTTTCACTTTAGGTGAAGAAGAGTACGGCATTGAAATTTTAAAAGTGCAGGAAATTCGTGGCTATGAGCAGGTTACTCGTATCGCGAATACACCAGATTTTATTAAGGGCGTGACCAATTTACGTGGTGTGATTATCCCTATTATTGATTTACGCGTGAAATTCTCCCATGAAAACGTGGTGTATAACGATAATACCGTTGTCATTGTGGTGAATTTAAAAGACCGAGTCGTTGGAATTGTTGTGGATGGTGTTTCTGATGTGCTGGTATTAAATGAAGAACAAATCGCACCGCCACCTGATTTTGCAGTGACCTTATCGACACAATATTTAACAGGTCTTGGGACAGTTAATGACCGTATGTTGATATTAGTCGATATTGAAAAGTTACTAACAAGCGATGAAATGGCACTAATTGACAGCATGGCTGAGTAATTCTCAGCCTAACTATTTGTGCAAATAATAATAAGTCATTGGCTAAAGTTTTTGGCTTGATGACCGATATCCAAAATACAACAAAATTATGTTAGTAAAACGTCATGTACAGTCGAATTAAAATCGTATCAGGACTTTTGTCCGTCATTTTTATCTTTATTTTACTGCAGCTGGTATCCAGTGGTTTGATGTTTACCAAACTGGGCGATAACAGCGACAGTATAAATTACTTGAATTCATTACAACGCCAAAGGCAAGTCTTAACAGAAAGTTGGGTTAATTTATTACAAGCTCGAGCTAATTTAAATCGGTCAATTAACGCTTATTTATTAGAAGGGCGCAAAATTCAAGACGATGCCACCAATGAAGAGCTGATTAAGGCTGCGAAAAATAACTTCAAAGCGGCGGATGGTGCTTATGACCGTTATAAGAAGCTAATGCAAAGTTCGGATTATGATAAAGCCAAATTTGAACAGCTTTTTAGCACTTATGAAACCTACCGAAATGCACTAATTAAGCTAGGTGAATATGCAGAAAAAGGTGATTTAGAAGGCTTTTATGCCCATAGAACCTCAGGGCATCAAGTGAAATTTGAAGAGCAATTTAACGCATATTTTGCTGATATCTCCTCTGACTTTCAAGCCGAAGTCGTAAATGCAGACAATAATTATCGCCAGTCATTATATATGTTGATGACGTTATCGATTGCGTTAGCCTTTATTGGATTTTTCAGTTATCGCTATGTTCGTAAGGGAATTATTGAACCTCTCAGTTTATTAA
Organism: Providencia sp. 2024EL-00732; assembly: GCF_044006275.1. Taxonomy (NCBI): domain Bacteria; kingdom Pseudomonadati; phylum Pseudomonadota; class Gammaproteobacteria; order Enterobacterales; family Morganellaceae; genus Providencia; species Providencia sp. 2024EL-00732. The sequence continues at coordinate 194,081 of NZ_JBIPDG010000001.1, forward strand.
ATCAACGAATTCAAGTCTTTGCTTCAGGGGATTTGACGCCAAATATAACCACAACGGCGAACAATGAAATTGGTGAGTTGGCGAATGGTGTCCAGCACATGCAGCAGGAGTTGATTAATACGGTGCGTGGCGTATTGGATGGTAGCGAAACTATTTACCAAGGCACTACTGAGATTGCTGCGGGTAATAATGATTTATCTGCACGAACAGAGCAACAAGTAGCTTGCTTGGAAGAGACTTCTGCCAGTATGAGTGAGCTGACGGCAACGGTGAAACAAAACACTGAGTATGCACATCAAGCCAGTGAATTTGCTAGCCAAGCATCGGTTATTGCGAAAGAGGGCGGTAAGGTTGTTTCCAATGTGGTGAGTACCATGTTGAACATTGCGGATAGCTCGCAAAAAATTTCTGATATTACCGCCGTCATTGACAGCATTGCCTTCCAAACCAATATCTTAGCATTGAATGCAGCAGTAGAAGCTGCACGAGCGGGTGAGCATGGGCGCGGGTTTGCAGTCGTTGCCGATGAAGTGCGTAACTTAGCTCAGCGTAGTGCGGATGCGGCAAAAGAAATTAAAACGCTTATTGAAGATTCAGTATCAAGAACGGATACCGGGGCACGCCAAGCCGAAGACGCAGGTGAGACAATGACTAAAATTGTCGAATCGGTTACCCGTGTGACAGACATTATGACTCATATTGCAACGGCTTCCGATGAGCAAAGCAAAGGGATTGCCCAAGTCAGCATCGCCGTAGCCGAAATGGATAAAGTCACACAGCAAAACGCGTCTTTAGTTGAGCAATCGGCAGTTGCTGCCAATGTATTGGAAGAACAAGTCGCGAAACTGTCGCAATTGATTTCTATCTTCCGCTTACCACCATTAAAACAAAGTGAAATACGTAATATTAAACCGGCAGAAAGAACGGTTTCGAATATCGTTAAGACGCCGGATTTAACAAAAATATCATCGAAGGAACATAAAGATGATGACAATTGGGAAACTTTCTAACGATTAAGCTCAGTTTTACGCTGCAAAGCTTCGGTTTTGCAGCGTTTCTGTGCATTAGAAAACAAGGCAATGTATTAGGCGATCAGTTCTCTTAGCTGGCACAAGTGGGGATTTCAATGTTTGGTAAAAATATCCGGATTTCAGTGAGTTTATATCTACTTCTCATTTTATTTTGTGGGATGCAGATCGTGTCTAGCGGGGTTTCTGTTGGAATAGTTGTTAGTGAATTAAATTCATTGGAACGCATCGATTTAGGGTCAAATAAGCGTGCACTATTAGAAGAAACGAATAAACACTTAATGCAGGCACGTAACAGCCTGACGCAAATTGCATTACTGAATAAAGTTGGGGGGCATGAGCCTCTGATAGAAGAAACACAGGTGACATTCGATAATTTACTAGCGGAAGCGGCTAAAGATTACACCGAATTTAAAAACCAGCCAATCCTTAGTGAAGAAGAGAACCTCGCGGCGCTGGATGAAAGGTACCAAGCTTTTGTTATCACATTAAAAGCGTTAAAAACGCATTTAGATAATAAAGATGTTCCAGCTTACATTGCCTTACCCGCTCAAGAAAACCAAGAACAACTTGAAGCAGGAATTCGCGATTACCTCGATTTATTGAAAATCGAGAATGAAGAGTCTTTATCTGCGGCAAGGATGTACAACACCTTCGCTTGGAGCTCATTTATCTCTGTTATCGTGATCATCATAGTAGTCATCGCATTTGCCCACTATTGGATGAAACGCAAGGTAATCACTCCTCTTAAAAGTATGGGAGAACACTTTGCATTAGTCGCAGATGGGAAATTAAACCAAACTATCGAAGTGAAAACGGGTGATGAAATTGGCGAGGTTTTTGGCAAGTTAAAGCAAATGCAAGAGTCTTTAGTCACATCAGTGACAGCGCTGCGTGCAAATACCGACCAAATGTATACGGGTATCCGCGAAATTGCTTTAGGCAATAATAATTTATCCTCACGTACTGAGCAGCAAGCCGCATCTTTGGAAGAAACGGCGGCTAGTATGGAAGAGCTGACAGCAACGGTTAAGCAAAACGCAGACAACGCGCGTCAGGCGAGTGAATTGGCGGTGAGTGCTTCTAAGACGGCAACGAAAGGGGGCGAAATTACAGAAGATGTCATCGATACCATGACGTCGATTGCAAACAGCTCTCAAAAAATCAGTGCCATTATTAGTGTGATTGATGGTATTGCCTTCCAAACTAACATCTTAGCGCTAAATGCTGCTGTTGAAGCTGCGCGAGCGGGTGAACAAGGGCGAGGTTTCTCTGTTGTTGCAGGGGAGGTTAGGGCCTTAGCCCAGCGCAGTGCCGAAGCCGCCAAAGAAATTAAAACTCTTATTGATGAGTCCGTGGGCCGTGTAAGCCAAGGCTCTCAATTAGTGAATGAAGCGGGTACCACAATGAGTGAGTTGGTTGCAGCTGTTAACCAAGTTACTGAATTGATGGGAAATATTGCTTCAGCCTCAAATGAACAAAGTCGGGGTATTGAGCAAGTAGCTACCGCTGTAAGCCAAATGGATCTTGTCACCCAGCAAAACGCAGCTTTAGTGGAACAATCTACTAGTGCTACTGCCGCCTTAGAAGATCAGGCTAACAACTTAGTTGATACCGTTGCGTTCTTTGAACTCCCCGAAAATGGGACTCAGCGAATTCGACGTTGAGTAGATGAGTTTTAATTTACAGTTTTAAGTGAATCAATTTATTGGTTTTCGGCTGAGGAAGTGAAACACAATTTTCATTTCCTCCGCCATCAAGAGCAGCCTGAATATCCGGCTGCTTCTGGGTTTTTATTGAATAGGACGACAAGTACGATGCTTTTTGTACCACAGGTGGAACCACTGACTGATGACGAGTTTAGTCGGGTTTGTCGATTTATTCATAAAAAATCAGGCATTGTCCTTACCATGAATAAAAAAAATATGGTCTATAACCGGCTATTAAAGAGGTTAAGGGATTGTAATATCGGCAATTTTTCTGATTATTTGCGGATGTTAGAGCGTGAACCTCAGCATCCAGAGTGGCAAGCTTTTGTAAATGCTTTAACCACCAATTTAACGGCCTTTTTCCGCGAACCGCATCATTTTGTGACGCTGGCGGAGTTTATCCGTACACGGAAAAACAGCCCTATTAATGTTTGGTGTGCAGCTTCTTCGACTGGTGAGGAACCCTACTCTATCGCCATGACACTGAGTGATGTTCTGGGGCCTAATGCTGTTAATGCCAAAGTGATTGCTAGTGATATTGACACTGAAGTCTTGGAAAGAGCTAAGCAGGGTGTATACCGCATTGAAGAGTTGAAGAACCTAAGTGCATTACAGCGACAGCGCTATTTTATGAAAGGTGTTGGTGAGTTTGATGGCTATGCCCGAGTGAAACCCGCATTACGGCAAATGATTGAATTTCGTTACTTAAATCTTAGCGACCATGACTGGCAATTACAGCATCGTTTTGACGCTATTTTTTGCCGTAATGTCATGATTTATTTTGATAAAGAAATGCAAATGAAAATGCTAGAGCGTTTTGTTCCATTGCTTAAGCCAGATGGTTTGTTATTTATTGGACATTCAGAAAATTTATCTCAGTTATCGCAAAGTTTTGTGATTAAAGGGCAAACCGTCTACAGCTTGCAAGCTGCGAGGAGGGGGTAATGAAAAAAATTAAAGTGCTATGTGTGGATGACTCAGCACTGATGCGTCAATTAATGCGCGAAATTATTAATAGTCATGAAGACATGGTAGTGGTGGATACCGCACCAGATCCTTATGTTGCACGTGACTTAATTAAACAACATGAGCCTGATGTCATTACGCTAGACGTCGAAATGCCACGTATGGATGGTATTGATTTCTTAGAAAAATTAATGCGTTTACACCCAATGCCCGTCGTCATGGTTTCGACATTAACCTCTAAAGGTTCCGAAGTGACGTTAAAAGCACTGGAATTAGGCGCGGTAGATTTTGTCACCAAACCGCAAATTGGTATCCGTGAAACGATGATCAGTTATCGCGATGTGATTGGTGAAAAAATTCGTGCAGCGGCGATGTCAAAAATTACACAGCGCAGTCGTTTTACGCGTGCAGAGAAAAAAGTTACAGAGCCGATTTCACAGGCTAAAGCTTTGTCTCCATATGTTTGTAATAGCCGAGTCATTGCGGTTGGTGCATCGACTGGGGGGACAGAGGCGATACGTCAATTTCTTGAAATGCTCCCTAAAGAGTGCCCGCCCGTAGTGATCACCCAGCATATGCCCGCAGGGTTTACTCGCTCGTTTGCTGAAAGACTAAATAAACTTTGCGTGTTGACAGTCAAAGAAGCGGAGCACAACGAATTGCTGCAAAAAGGCCATGCGTACATTGCTCCTGGCGACTCACATATGCTAATTGCAGATAAAGGCAAAGGTTTTCAAGTCATTTTGCAACAGAGTGAGCCGGTTAACCGCCATCGCCCATCTGTTGATGTGTTATTTGATTCTGTTGCTCAGTGTGTTGGCCGAAAATGTATTGGCATTTTGCTGACAGGAATGGGAATGGATGGGGCAAAAGGGCTACTTAATTTACGCCAGCAGGGGGCTATCACTTATGCGCAAAACGAAAGTAGTTGCGTTGTATTTGGTATGCCGCGTGCTGCGATAGAAATGGATGCGGCGGATGAGGTGCAAGATATTCTTAAAATTGCCCCTAGCGTTTTAGCAAGACTTTCTTCTGTGTCGGTTTAACGATGCAGAAATTCACAATTGTTTTTTGAAGGAGTGGTTATGGCCGCTAAAGATCTCAGTTTTTTGGTTGTCGATGATTTTTCTACAATGCGTCGTATCGTCCGTAACTTATTAAAAGAGCTCGGGTTTAATAAAATAGAAGAAGCAGAAGACGGCGTTGATGCATTAGAGAAGATCCGCACAGGCAATATCGATTTTGTTGTTGCAGATTGGAATATGCCAAATATGGATGGTTTAGAACTGCTTAAAACTATCCGTGGTGATGATGCCCTGAAACATATTCCAGTTCTAATGGTCACCGCAGAAGCCAAAAAGGAAAATATTATTGCAGCCGCACAAGCAGGAGCAAGTGGTTATGTGGTTAAGCCGTTTACCGCAGCTATCTTGGAAGAAAAATTAAATAAAGTTTTTGAAAAAATGGGTCTGCAATAAACGCGTATACCAAAGGAGATTGTCATGACAGAACAGTGTGGTATCGGGAGCAATCGCAATGGTAATGATGATTTAAAACAAGTCATTACGCGGATTGGTACCTTAATGAGAACGCTAAGAGAGAGCATGCGAGAGCTTGGTCTTGAAAAAAGTGTTCAACAGGCGGTTGCCAGCATTCCTGATGGTAAAGATAGGTTACGTTATATTGCCCAAATGACTGCGCAAGCAGCAGAAAAAACGTTAAATGGCATTGATGTTATCAAGCCATTACAAGTTGATATGAATAAAAACGCACAAGCGTTACAACAGCAATGGCAAGAAGCGGAAAATGATGCTGTCCCGGCTCAATTGCGACAATCAACAGAGGCATTTTTAAGCCAAGTGATCCAAGACAGCGAAACGACTAAAGCTGAACTACTTGAAATTATGATGGCGCAAGATTTCCAAGATTTAACAGGGCAAGTCATCAAAAAAATGATGGAAGTTGTTGAAGAAGCGGAAAAACAATTACTGGCTTTGTTGATGGAGAATACGCCACCAGAAATGCGCGTCAAAACGCAAAATGAAGGTTTGCTCAATGGGCCTCAAATTAATAAAGAAGGTGTGAACGTAATGGCATCACAGTCACAGGTTGATGATCTTCTTGATGAACTCGGTTTCTAACCGAACATTTTAAGCCTTTGTTTATGGAGCTACCCTAATAGTCATCCTGCTAGAGTAGCTTCAATTTAGTTGAATTATATCTTCATCAGGCTGCAAGCGGCTGCGCTGTTGACTACATTCATTCACCTTAGTCACTTTGTTGATAGAGGCTTTATCGATGAGTTCATTTATTGGCTAGCGCTAACTTGAGTTATTTAGAGTATAGGGGGTATTGTAATGATAAATAACGATTTAATCTCTACTATAGTCAGGGACACTGAAACAGAACAACATAATGAGACTGATATTGAATCACCTTATATAGAATTAGAAATACGCAAAGAGATGATTAACCAGCTTAAATTAGCCCGCATTGCCAATAATTTAACCCAAGTCCAAATCGCTGAAAAAATGAAAACGCAAAAGCAAAATATTTCACGTTTAGAAAAAGGGCAGTTTGACCCTAAGCTTGGCACATTACTAAAGTATGCAGATGCATTAGGCATGCGCCTTTCACTGAGCGTCACGGTCAAATAAGTTGAAAGGTACAGCGAATATTAATCATGCTGATATACCGTGATGATTTTGCTGCCGAGCACCTGTTCTAGTTGGTCGATAAAGCAGTCTTGTATGTCCCAATTATGGAAGCTAAAACCTAAATTTCCAAAAGCCCATTGTGGGTCAAAATTCCAACCGGAAAGTGGGGCATTGAAGTTGCAATTAAAACACCCAAGAATTTCAGGTCTCCCTTCGTACCAATCGGAAACGGTATCGCCCCATGCGTTACTATGTTCACTTTGTTCTTTGGCGCATTGTGGGCAATAAATACCAAGACCATTTCCCCCTGCGTGGAATACGGTGCGTTCGGTGACGATGGTTAAATAGTTTTTTAATGTCTCTTCAGGTAATTGAGTCGGTACTATCTCATCATTGACAACATAGAGAATCGGCTCTTTATAGGCGGGCGTTGGGCGATAAATGACTTCACCATATTCAATATGTTGAAAATGTGGGTCAATAATGCCTTGTTGCTTTAGCCAATTAAGTATGTGCTGCGCATGCTTAGGGGCATCTTCTAAGGGAACATCAGGGGCAACAAGATGACAAATATCCATAATAACCTTTTATTGTTAAAAGCCATCAATAAGTAAGTCAATTGCGTGTTTAATCGTGTTTTGTTGGCAGTTCAAGTCAACGATTTCTTTCCCTAATAATGAATGAGGGACGCAAGCCATTTGGTGTGTCATTAAAACAAACACCTGCCCGTTGCTAAATAACTGGGGGTTAAGGCAAGTAGGTAATGGTTTTTTAACTAGCCTGCTATCGAATAACGGGATGACTAAAAGAGTATTCAATATATCAATAATATTACTTTGAATGTCCAGTAAATATGGGTGTTTGACTGTATCTTCTCGATTTTGATAGAGGCAATATTGCATTAAAAAACCTTGTATTTATCTGAGAGTAATCCGTATTCTTCATTGTTCCTATTTAATTGATTAAAACCTTCGATATTTTCATTTTTCCACTTTTGTGCTTCTAGGCGTTTTAATTCAGCTTGTAAGGCACAAGTTAGTATTGCAGATAAGTTGAGTTTAGCCCGCCTTGCTTGTTCGCAGAGCTCAGGCGCTACAGTGATACTGATGTTTTTTTATTCTTTATTAATACGAAATATAGGATTATCTTCAGTGAGCGCTCATGTTTGCGAAGCTATTCGCAAGATTGCTGGCTTATTGCTCAATGGGCAAATAACCCCCTCGAAGTGTGTCTATTTTCCACCATTGATTTTCTTACACTCTGTCATGCTATGCGATAACTCGTATTTTAAAATGATGGAACAGATGTGTCCGACGAGAGTGATGTAGAAAAAACAGAAGAACCCACTCCCCATAAAAAGCAGAAAGCCAAAGATGATGGGCAAATAGTTCGTTCAAAGGAATTGAGCTCGTTAATGATGATGTTAGCGGGTATTAGCTTACTGTGGCTAAGTGGTGGGCATCTGGCAACTCAACTAAGACAAATAGCTCGTCAAGGGTTTATTTTTGATGGGCATTATTTACAAAATACGGGCTTAATGATCAGCTACTTAGCTAGGGTCGTTAGTGAGGCATTATTTGCTTTACTTCCGGTGATTGGTGGGTTGGCGCTCGTTGGGATTTCGGCTTCGTCACTGGTGGGCGGGCTAGTATTTAATAGCAAATTGATTAAGTTTGATTTGAAAAAACTTAACCCGTTGAAAGGGTTAAAACGTATTTTTTCAATGAATGCATTATCTGAGCTATTTAAAGCAATTTTGAAATCGTTATTTGTTGGGTTAGGGGCTTTTATATTTTTATGGGAAAGTTGGCCATCATTGCTGCATTTAGTGATGGAATCACCGATTACCGCCCTTAGTAATGCACTACAAAAAGTAATTTTTGCTGGCTACTTAATTGTCTTTTTACTGATCCCAATGGTGGCGTTTGATGTATTTTACCAATTTCGCTCTCATTTGAAAAAATTAAGAATGAGCCGCCAAGAAATCAAAGATGAATTTAAACAGCAAGAGGGTGACCCCCAGATAAAAGCCAAAATTCGCCAGCAGCAACGTGCTATCGCGCGTAATAGGATGATGGCGGATGTCCCCAATGCGGATGTGATAGTCACCAACCCAACCCATTATGCGGTGGCGCTAAAATATGATGATAAAAGAATGGGAGCGCCAAAAGTATTAGCAAAAGGTGCCGGGGTTTTTGCTCAACGTATTAAAGAAATCGGTGAAGAACACCGAATATTGCAGTTAGAAGCACCGCCCTTAGCACGTGCATTATATCGCCATGCAGAGATAGGACAAAGTATCCCTGTTGCCTTATATGCTGCGGTAGCAGAAGTTTTAGCATGGGTTTACCAATTACGTCGCTGGCGTCGTGAAGGTGGGCTCAGACCGAAAAAACCGAAAAATTTACCAGTGCCACCAACACTGGACTTTGCTGGAGATAACAATCGAGATGGCTAATTTGGCTTCACTTTTAAAATTGCCGAAAAACTTACAAGGAACGCAGTGGCAAATACTTGCGGGTCCGGTTCTTATCTTATTGATTTTGTCGATGATGGTACTGCCATTGCCGGCATTTTTATTGGATTTATTGTTTACTTTTAATATCGCACTTTCCATCATGGTATTGCTAGTGGCGATGTTCACTAAACGGACCCTCGATTTTGCCGCGTTTCCAACCATCTTGTTATTCGCCACATTGTTACGTCTTTCCCTTAACATTGCTTCCACGCGGATTATTTTACTTGATGGTCATACAGGGCCAGACGCAGCAGGGCGAGTCGTTGAAGCATTTGGCCACTTTTTAGTCGGCGGTAATTTTGCTATCGGTATTGTGGTATTTATCATCCTAGTATTGATTAACTTTATGGTTATCACTAAAGGTGCGGGGCGCATTGCGGAAGTGGGCGCACGCTTCGTACTTGATGGTATGCCGGGTAAGCAAATGGCTATCGACGCAGACCTCAATGCTGGCATCATTAGTGATGACGAAGCGAAAAAACGCCGTGCCGAAGTAACCCAAGAAGCTGATTTTTACGGTTCAATGGACGGGGCGAGTAAGTTCGTCCGTGGCGATGCTATCGCGGGGATCATGATTATGGTGATTAACGTGATTGGAGGCTTAATTGTTGGGGTCGGTCAACATAATATGTCTCTGGGGGATGCGACCAGTGCCTATACCTTGTTAACCATCGGTGATGGTTTAGTCGCCCAAATTCCGGCATTAATTATTTCGACCGCGGCAGGGGTTATCGTCACTCGTGTTGCAACGGATGAAGATGTGGGTGAACAGATGGTCAACCAACTCTTCAATAACCCGCGAGTGATGTGGCTCAGTGCAGGGGTCCTTGGGCTAATAGGTTTAATACCTGGAATGCCTAACTTTGTTTTCCTGTTGTTTACTGCAGCGTTAGCGGCATTGGGTTGGTATCTAGTTCGTAAAGCTCAGCAACCGGAAAATGCCGCGGGGGACAACAACCAAGCACAACATTTTCAAGAAGCGAACAAAGTTGTTGAAGCAACGTGGGATGATGTGCAATTAGAAGACTTGTTAGCGATGGAGGTCGGGTATCGATTGATACCGCTCGTTGACAGTGAGCAGCAAGGTGAATTGCTGGGTCGCCTTCGTGGTTTACGTAAGAAATTCGCTCAAGAAGTAGGCTATTTGCCCCCTGTTGTCCATATTTGTGACAATCTAGCACTTTCCCCATGTGAATACCGTATTTTAATTAAAGGCGCTGAAGTTGGGCGTGGTGAAGCACAACCGGGGCGTAGTCTTGCTATCGACCCTGGTAATGCGGCGGGGTCATTGCAAGGTGATGAGACTAAAGAACCTGCATTTGGTTTACCTGCCGTTTGGATTGATGATGATTTACGTGAGCAAGCGCAAATTCAAGGCTATACGGTAGTGTCTGCGAGTACCGCGGTAGCAACGCATTTCAATCAAATTTTATTGCAAAACTCAAGCACGTTATTTGGTCGCCAAGAAGCACAAATGTTATATGACCGAGTGAAAAAAGAGATGCCAAAACTGGCTGATGACCTGATCCCCGATACCATCTCATTAACAATTTTGCACCGTGTTCTACAGAATTTATTAATGGAAGACGTAGTGATCCGCGATATGCGTACCATTATTGAAACACTAGCAGAAATGGCGGGGGAAAATGGCGAGCAAAAAGACACGGACTATTTAACTTCGCAAGTGAGAATTGCATTAGGCCGCGCTATTACTCAACAGTGGTTTGGTAATGCAGAAGAAATTCAAGTTATTGGTTTAGATGCGGGGCTTGAACAAATTTTATTGCAAGCGGCCAAAAATGGTGGGGGCTTAGAGCCTAACCTTGCGCAGTTTATTCAAACTCAAGCAGAACAAGCAATTTCTCACCAAGAAGCGATGGGGGCTCCTACAGTGTTATTAGTTAACCATGCTTTACGCCTAATTTTATCGCGTTTCTTACGCCGAAGTTTGCCGCAGTTAGTGGTGATGTCTAATTTAGAAATGACTGACCACCGTAAGATTAGAATGACTTCGATGATTAGTGGTAGCTAACCCTGTTGCGCCAACCTATATGGCCAGTAGGATAGGTATGTTATTGTTTTAAGGCATATACCGAAGGCGTGTATTTGAACCCACGTTAAAGCGTAAAGAAAGTATGCAAGGTCACTCTTATTCGAGTGGCCTTTTCGCATTTGATAGCTGATTAAAATGAACCAATTTGTTTATGAGGGGAAACTGAATTAGGCCTTTATCAGAGGCTTCTTAGATGGGCTGCATATCAGGGGATAGCCAGCAGGTCGGTTAAATGGCGGTAGGTTTCCTTTAGTCGACTTAATGTTGAAGCTATATCAGGTCATTGAGTAAGCTGTCTGATAGGCTTTGAGATGATAAAAAAGGATTTTTGAACTAGGAAGAACACAGTTTAAATCGAAATTTTTTTACCTAAAACAGGGCGTTTTGATTCTAAACCATCAGCACCATAAGTGGATTGGTTGTTGTGTTTCTTTACAAAGTTTAGGCGTTGAGCATTGAGTTCTATATGTAATTGCAGCATTTGGTGGTTGCGATAGTTTAATTCTTTTAAGCTGGTTGTTAATACTTTAATCGCTTCCCATACACTGGCTAATTCAGTATTACCTTCATAAGGCGCGGTAATTTCTGCTTGTGATTCGAGTTGTAGCCGCTGGGTCTCCCCATGGCCTATCGCCGCAACAAGGAAACGTTTTTGTTCAGTCGTTTCCTGAAAAGGCGAAGGCGGAACACGCTGGTAACCTAATAGTAGTTCCTCATTTTTCATCACGATTTGCAATGATTGTAAATGAGCATGTTGCTGTTCTAGCAAGATTAATAGTTCATCAGTCATGGTAGTTATTTATTTCATTGATAACATGCACTCATGTGCATCACGTAAAATGCCATCAGCAATCTTTTCTGCATCCATTTTCAAGGTGCCATCTTTGATAGCTTGTTTAATTTGTTCAACTTTAGCGCTGTTAATATCGCTAGCTTGGGGCTGTAATAATTTTTTTTGCAGCTCACTCGGGACAAATGTACTTTCTTTAATGATTTCATTTGTCGAAATTTTTTTATCGCGCATCGGGGTAGCCGTATCTTGTGGGTCACGGTTTGTTACCTGAGTTAGCGCAGAAATTGCAGGTGTTTGCTCAATAGCCATAATGTGTTTTCCTGTTCCCGATTTTTATCATATGTCAGTTATCGGCGTATTTTGTGGGATCTTTAGTCTTTATAGTGTTACAAAATATTGCCTTTATTCGTCATATTTCAAGCCGCCTCTGCGTTAACTTACGCTCATTCGCACTAGTCACTTACTTATGTAAGCTCCTAGCGACTCATTCACTTGTCGCCTTGATGCGACTTGAACTATTTAGAATAAAGGTTCATTTTGAGTGAGTTGACATTAAGTACAGACTCGTCATATTCGGTCTTGATGGCATTTATTTTAATGCGATATTAACACTGCCATTCTCTTGTGCTAACCCATTGACTACTTGACCATTGAGTAATCTTACACGAATATTTTGCCCAATGGTGGCATTATTAATGGCTCTTCCTTCGTATTTCACTGAAAAATTTTCCCCATTAGCAAAGACAAATACGGTTTGACCTGCTTTTATTGCCCAAGGGAGTCGGATCATCGATTTGGTAAATGTTTGCCCCGCAGGGATATTACGGAGTGCTATTGCGCCGCGTAGTGCCATTTTATCAGTACTCGCTCCAGCGGGAAGCTTATGTAATAAGCCTTTTTTACTGCCAATATCCACAAACTCAATAGATTCACCACGATTTATATTACGTGTTGCAACGAAATATTGCCCCGTCACATTCACAATTAGCTGAATAAATTGTTTTTTCTTACCACACTGCACTGGAATAGATACATTTCCCATATTTCTGCCCCCAATAGGTGGACTGATTTGGGGTTTCTCACAGCTTGGCCAACGTTCAATCGGCGTTTTGATCTCAATAGAAACTTGGTTTTTTTTACCGTGAATTTGGCGGAAATAGTGATTGATATCTTGAGGTAATGAGGCTTGAGCAACGCTAATGGTTAACCCTAATACACTAATTATAATGCTAAATGACAGCTTTTGACGATAACGCATGTAGGGATAGCCTCCTTGGTAAGCAAACTTTTTCACGATTGCAGTTTACGCAGGTCTTTAATAATGAATGAGCCAAATAGGTCAATTATTTTGCCTTTATCTTGCCATTAGATTTTTTAGTAGACGGCTAAGATATGCAGGTCGAATTTTAAATTATATGAGCGAATGTTCAGATTCAGGAGTCGCTTTATTTCCATTGAGGGCCATCATGATTGATAAATTAAATGCCACGTTTGCTTTTCAGCAGCAGGCGTTATCAATACGCGAAGCAAGGCAGACTGTTTTGGCTTCAAACATCGCAAATGCGGATACTCCGGGCTATCAAGCACGTGATATTGACTTTAATCGTCAACTTCAACAAGCAATGGACAAAGGTGTCGTTGGTTCAAAGGGCGTCACCCTTGCCGTGACAGCTAAAGGCCATATCGAAGGACGAGGCATTAAAGCGCCAAATTTAGACTTGAAATACCGTGTTCCTTATCAGACATCGATGGATGGTAATACGGTAGATATGGATATTGAACGTAGTCAATTCGCTGATAATACCCTGAAATATCAGGCTGATCTCACATTTATTAATAGCCGCGTTAAAAGTATGTTGGCTGTTCTACAGCAAGGGTAATAAGCATGGCGTTACTGAGTATTTTTGATATTTCTGCTTCTGCATTAACAGCGCAGTCTCAGCGTTTGAATGTCAGTGCAAGCAACATGGCAAACGCCGAAAGCGTCGCAGGACCGGACGGGCAGCCGTATCGTGCAAAGCAAGTGGTCTTTCAAATGGCACCACAAGGGCGCAATGAAGTGGGTGGTGTGCGTGTGAGTGAACTCATTGAAGACCCCGCACCGCCGCGTATGGAATATAAGCCTGGCCATCCACTGGCTGATGAAAAAGGTTATGTGCAAATGCCAAATGTCGACATGGTCGGGGAGATGATCAACACCATTTCGGCTTCTCGGAGTTATCAAGCCAACCTTGAAGTGATGAATACGGCAAAAACGTTATTGCAAAAGACATTAACAATAGGCCAGTAAGGGAGGTTTGTAATGGGAATTGCCGCCACAATGTACGACTCTTTGGATAATACTACAGCCGGTCCAGAGCCGGCTGCCAGTAATGTGCCAAAGAAAAGTCAAAGTGATGATATGCGTGACACATTTTTAAAGATGATTGTCACACAGATGCAAAACCAAGACCCTACTAACCCTATGGAAAATACCGACTTGACCAGTCAATTGGCACAAATCGCAACGCTTGAGAGTATGAATAAGCTAAGTGATAGCGTTAGTGGTATTTCCCAACAAATCGGTTCAGGGCAATCATTACAAGCCACTCAGCTTGTTGGCAAAGGTGTTCTTATTCCTCGCAACGAAATTATTTTAGCGCCACTTAAAAAAGAGAGCACTGGCGAAGATAGTTCAATCATTAAACCTTCAAATCCATTACCGGATGAGGGGATTAGCCCTGATAGTCCTTCAAACTTTGCACTGAGTGATAAAAGTGTGATGGGTGATGAAGGCGGCAGCGAAGAACCACAGTCCGAATTTATCTCATCTCCGTTTGGTTTCTTTTTGCCGAAATTGGCAGATAACGTTGAAATTACTATTCGCGATAAAAACAGAATGGTGGTACGCACCATTACTTATGATACCGAAGTCAAACCCGATATTTATGATATGGCTTGGGATGGTCGCGACAACAAAGGAAACCTAGTGGCAGATACAAAAGGGAAATATTACTTTGATGTGAAAGCCGTCAGAGCCGGAGCCGAAGTTGAAGTCACAAAACTAGGTTATACCCGCGTCAACGGCGTGACCCCAGGTTCTGACGCACCATTATTAGATGTTGGTATTGGGCAAAGTGTCCCCCTGAGCAGCATCTTCAAAGTTTATCCTTCATCTTAATTTATCCCCAATACTCATGGAGAAAATATGTCTTTTTCACAAGCAGTCAGTGGCTTAAATGCAGCATCAGCGGGGCTGGATTCAATTGGTAATAATATTTCCAACTCCGCGACCAATGGTTTTAAAGGGGCGACAACCTCTTTTGCCGATATGTTCGCAGGATCAGGCGTTGGTCTGGGTGTTAATGTTGCAGCAGTAACACAAAATTTTAAAGATGGCCCTATCACACGTACGGATAGACCAACGGATGTCGCTATTTCTGGCAATGGTTTTTTCCGTGTGCAAGACAAAAATGGCGATATTTACTATAGCCGTGATGGCCAGTTTTTACGTGATAAAAGCGGTAACTTAGTGAACAACCAAGGCATGATCGTCACAGGTTATCCGGCAGGTGTTGATGAGGACGGTAATGTCACTATTCAAAGTGGTGGTGTTCCTGCGGGAATTAACATTCCAACCGATATGATGGATGCTAAAAAATCAGACTTAGCCAAACTGACAGTTAACCTTAATTCAGAAGATAAAGTTAAAGATAAAAAGTTTGATATAACAAAACCTGATGATTCAGCAACTTATAATTTCAGTACCACAATGACTGCATTTGATAGTCAAGGTAATACTCACGAAATTTCAGTGTATTTTGTCAAAGAGTCTGACAATAACTGGACGGCTTATGCAAAAGATACTAACGACACAGAAGCTAAAAAATTAGGTGAATTAGAG
The DNA here is from genome assembly GCF_044006275.1 of Providencia sp. 2024EL-00732. Lineage (NCBI taxonomy): Bacteria > Pseudomonadati > Pseudomonadota > Gammaproteobacteria > Enterobacterales > Morganellaceae > Providencia > Providencia sp. 2024EL-00732. Next base: position 209,688 of record NZ_JBIPDG010000001.1, read on the forward strand.
TTTGACGGCAACGGCAAGCTAAAAGACGCTGATAAAGCCACATTTGCCTTTGCTTATAACGGGTTAAATGGGGCGGATAATGGAACGTTAAATGTCGATCTGAGTAAAACTCGCCAACAGAAAGTCAGTGAATCCTCGGTCAGTGCTATTGATGTAGATGGCTTTCCTGCCGGTGAATACACCACGTTTAAAATTGAAGATAACGGTTTAATTACTGCGAATTATTCTAACCAACAAAAACGTGTGGTAGGGCAAGTTGCGCTATCTGCTTTTGCTAACCCGAATGGTTTAGTTTCTCAAGGTGGTAACGTTTGGGCTTCTTCAAATGCTTCAGGTAACCCAATGGATGGTGTCCCGGGTGTAGGGCAATACGGCAAATTAACCAGTGGTGCGCTGGAGTCTTCTAACGTGGACATGAGCCAAGAGTTGATCAGTATGATTGTGATGCAGCGTAATTATCAATCCAATGCGCAGACCATCAAAACGCAAGATCAAATGTTACAAACATTGGTTAACTTACGATAAACCGAGAGGGTGGGCATGGATCACGTCATTTATACTGCCATGGGTGGGGCGCGTCATGCGCTTGAAAACCAAGCGGTTGTTTCAAATAACATTGCTAATGTGTCAACGGCGGGCTTTAAAGCACAACTATCGGCAATGCGTGCTGTGCCCATTAACGGGGACAGCGAACCAACAAGGACACTGGTCGTTGCCTCAACACCCGGTGCAGATATGAGCCAAGGGCCACTGAACTATACAGGCAAGTCAACAGATGTGGCGTTAAATGACAAGCACTTTTTGGCTGTTGAACTTGCCGATGGCAGCGAAGCCTACACGCGTAACGGTAATATTCAGGTTTCGAGTGAAGGTGAGTTAATGATTGGCGAGCGTCGTTTACAAGGGGATGGTGGTCCTATTAATGTTCCGCCGAATGCAGAATTAACTATCGGCACAGACGGCACAGTGACAGCGCTATTGGCGACCGACCCCCCAACGATGCTAGGGCAGATTGGCCGTTTAAAAGTGGTTGAAGCACAGCCACAAGACCTACTTCGTGGGGAAGATGGGTTATTTCATTTATCACCTCAAGGCCAAGCGGCTAATGGCAATGTGCTTCCACAAAGTGAGCGCGCTATCGTTACCGCTGGTGTGATTGAGGGAAGTAACGTTAATGCTGCTGAAGCCATGGTTTCCATGATTGCCAATGCAAGGCATTTTGAAATGCAAATGAAAGTAGTCCGTAGTGCTGATGAAAATGCACAGCGGGCAAACCAATTGCTTGCCGTCAGCTAAATTCAGTAAGGAATTATTATGATCCGTTCATTATGGATTGCAAAAACAGGGCTTGATGCTCAACAAACCAACCTTGATGTTATTTCTAATAACTTGGCAAACGTCAGTACTAATGGTTTTAAACGCCAACGTGCCGTTTTTGAAGATTTAATGTATCAAAATATTCGCCAACCTGGCGCGATGAGCTCTGAGCAAACATCGTTACCGTCAGGGTTACAAATGGGGACGGGGGCTCGTCCCGTTGCCACAATGCGAGTTCACGCACAAGGTGCGTTAAACAAAACGGGTAATACCAACGATATCGCTATTCGAGGCCAAGGTTTCTTGCATGTACAAATGCCAGATGGTACCGACGCCTATACCCGCGATGGGGCATTGCAGCCCAACCAAGATGGCCAGCTTGTAACCTCAAGCGGTTACCAAATTGTCCCTGCGATTATGATCCCTGATAACGCAAACAGCATGTCAATTGCCCGTGATGGTACGGTTTCTATCACCGTTTATGGTGATAATCAGCCGCAACAGATTGGTCAAATCACCTTAACTACTTTCATCAATGATGCAGGTTTAGAAAGTATGGGTGAAAACCTGTATATGGAAACGGCAAGTTCAGGTGCCCCTAATGAAAGTGCTCCGGGAACGAATGGTGCAGGGTTGATTTATCAAAATATGCTAGAGACATCTAACGTCAATGTTGCCGAAGAGTTAGTGAATATGATCCAAACTCAACGTGCTTATGAAATTAATAGTAAGGCAGTATCCGCATCTGACCAGATGCTACAGCGTTTAACTCAGCTGTAATTGGTTTATTGAGCGGGAAAGACACAGAAAGGTAACTTGCAATCACGATGGTGAGTTACCTATGAGAGGGATCTCTTCGTGATGGTAGAACGTACACTGCAGCAAAAGAGTAGCATGATGATTGAAAGCAGCACGATTTCTCAACAGCAAAAAATAGCGTTGCAAACGCCTTTAATCGCAACCAAACAGGTGGGATTAGTCATTGCTTTGGTTTTGATTACCAGTGGCTGCGCACACATAAAATCACGTCCGTTAGTGGACACACAGACAACGGCAATTCCAAGTGCACCGACGGCACCTGCACCGAATGGCTCAATATTTCAAAGTGCTCAGCCGGCGTATTATGGCTATCAGCCCCTATTTGAAGATAGGCGCCCTCGTAATGTTGGCGATATTTTGACTATCAATCTGCAAGAAAATGTCAGTGCTAGCAAAAACTCGTCTGCAAATGCGAATCGCACTGGGAAAACTGGTTTCTTGGCTGCGATACTGCCCGGCTTTATGCAAGGCTGGATTGGCGGTAAGAATACCGAACTCGATATTAAAGGTAATAGTGACTTTAGTGGTAAGGGCGGAGCGAATGCCAATAACACCTTTAAAGGGACGATTACCGTGACGGTAGACCAATTACTGGCGAACGGTAACTTACATGTCGTCGGTGAGAAGCGTATTGCCATTAACCAAGGGACGGAGTCGATCCGCTTCTCTGGCGTGGTTAACCCACGGACCATTGGGTCAGATAACCATGTAAGCTCCACACAGGTGGCGGATGCACGTATTGAATATGTGGGTGATGGTTACATCAATGAATCGCAAAACATGGGCTGGCTGCAACGCTTTTTCTTAAATGTTTCGCCTTATTAATTGAACATAAGAGAGAATAGCCGAGAGAACTCAATGAAAAACAAAGTATTAATTTTGCTATCGCTATTTTGCTGTTTTGTATTTGCAGCGCACAGTGAACGTATTAAAGATTTAACCACGGTTCAAGGGGTACGTGATAACGCATTAATCGGTTATGGACTTGTTGTCGGGCTCGATGGCACGGGTGACCAAACCATGCAAACCCCATTTACAACCCAAAGTTTAAATAACATGTTGTCGCAAATGGGGATTACGGTCCCCCCCGGTACTAACATGCAATTGAAAAATGTGGCAGCGGTGATGGTAACCGCAAAATTACCACCTTTTGCGCGTACTGGTCAGTCTGTGGATATCGTTGTTTCTTCAATGGGGAATGCAAAAAGCTTGCGGGGTGGAACATTATTGATGACGCCACTGAAAGGTGTTGATGGGCAAGTCTATGCCATGGCGCAAGGAAATATTCTGGTTGGTGGAGCTGGCGCAAGCGGTGGTGGTAGCAGCATTAAAGTGAATCAACTTAATGGTGGACGCATTACTGGCGGGGCAACGATTGAGCGTGAACTACCAAGTAACTTTGGGCAAAGTGGCGCAATTAACCTGCAATTAAACGAAGATAGCTTCACATTAGCGCAAGATATTGCAGATGCAATAAACCGTATGGGGGGAGTCGGTTCAGCTTCCGCGTTGGACTCGCGTACGGTTCAATTATTAGTTCCGGCTAACAACCGTGACCAAGTACGCTTTTTGTCTCGGGTACAGGAACTTAACGTGCGGACACCAATGGCAGAAGCAAAAGTGATCCTCAATTCACGGACCGGTTCAGTTGTCATTAACCGCAGTGTGACACTCGAAAGCTGTGCGGTGGCTCATGGTAGTTTAGCGGTTACCGTTGAAAGACAAACACAAGTCAGCCAACCTGATACCCCATTTGCAGGTGGGCAAACGGTCGTAACCCGTAACACCAATGTCGGTATACGCGACCAAGGTGGTTCATTGCAAAAAGTGAATGCGAGTGTGCAATTAAACCAAGTTATTCAGGCTTTAAATACTTTAGGTGCGACGCCAAACGATTTGATGTCAATATTGCAAGCTATGGAAAGTGCAGGTTGCTTGCGTGCAAAATTGGAGATCATCTAATGAGTGATATGCAGCTATTGCAAGGTGCCGCGTTTGATTTACAGTCGCTAGGCCAGCTAAAAGGCGAACTGAATAAAAACCCAGAGCAAGGGCTGCGCCAAGTCACGCAGCAACTTGAGGCAACATTTGTCCAAATGATGCTAAAAAGTATGCGTGACGCATTACCCCAAGATGGTTTATTTTCCAGCGACCAAACGCGTATGCTCACCAGCATGTATGACCAGCAAATCGCCCAAGATCTTTCACAAAAAGGCTTAGGTTTTGGTGAGATGATGTACCAACAGTTAACGCGCGAGCAAATAGAGCCTAATGTAGCGCTCAGCAATAGCATGTTACCGCTCGATGAAAAAGCCATCCAAACATTGCCACCATTTAATATGCAGCAGATGATGCGCCATTTTGCGCCTACGGGGGATACGCTTTCAGCACCATTTCAAAAAATCAAAGCGTTATCGCTTAACAGCAGTAATTTTATTCGTCGCTTAATTGAACCAGCAAAGGCTGCAAGTCAAAACAGTGGTATTTCACACTTTCTCGTCTTAGCGCAGGCGGCATTAGAAAGTGGTTGGGGACAGCGGGAAATTTTGAAAAGTGACGGTAAAACCAGCCATAACTTATTTGGTATTAAAGCTGGAAAAAACTGGCAGGGACCCGTCACTAATATCATGACAACCGAAGTCATTAATGGTAAAACAATAAAAATGCGCGATGACTTCCGAGTCTATGGTTCATACGAAGAAGCGATTGCTGATTATATCAGTCTATTAACCGAAAACCCGCGCTATAAAGATGTGAAAAAAGCGCCGACGCCTGAAATTGCTGCGCGTCGCTTACATCAAGCCGGTTACGCCACTGACCCAAGTTATTCAGACAAACTGATCACCTTGATTAACCAAATTCGCGGTCATCAACCGACAGCAAATACCTCGGCATCAAGGGCAGTGCAAGCCTATACCATAGACTTAAACGATATTTTTTAAAAACACGGAATTAATGCGAGTTTGGCCTAAACAATTACGCTGAATTTCCGATAACCAAATATGCTGTAAATAATTTGAGTTGCTTATCACTTTGATTGTGTCAGCCAATTAAAGGGGTCAGCATCTAGAACAGGAAAAGCTTATGCTGAACAATGTAATGAATAATGCGCTCAGTGGTGTGAACGCTGCACAAGGCGGGTTAAGTGTGATTTCTAACAACTTAGCGAACGCAGGTGTAGGTTACTATCACCGCCAAAGTGCTGTTTTCGGGGAGAATCCCGGTACGATGACACCTAATGGCTATTTTGGTAACGGCACTTATTTCAGCCATGTTCGCCGTGAGTTTGATGAATTTATCAATGCACAGTACAGCCAATCACGCGCTCGCAGCGGTGATTATGAGGCGTACGTTAAAAACTGTAATAAAGTCGATGATTTGCTTACTAATGATATTGAAGATATCTCCAGTAATATCGGTAGTTTTTTCACTTCATTAGATGCAGCAACCAGTGACGCCAGTGATAAAACATTGATTGACGTTTTCTTGGGCAATTCAAATGCGTTGGTAAGTCAATTTAAAGACGCTGATCGCCGTTTACAAGAAATGGAGCGGGATATTAATCACCAAATCGAAAATAAGGTGAAAGATATCAATACATATGCGGAAAAAATTGCCGGTCTAAACCAGCAGATCTCCCGTGTACGTTCAGTCAGCGGTTCTGAACCTAATGATTTATTGGATGTGCGTGATCGCTTAGTAAATGAAGTTAACTCGTTAGTTGGGGTTAAGGTCATTGAACAAAACGGCAACTATAATGTGACGTTTGCCAATGGTTTACCGCTGGTGACTGGCGAAAAAGCTAACCGTTTAGAAGCAGTCCCTTCATCAAAAGACGATAGCCGTTTTAGTATTGGTTTTGTGGGCGCAAATGGCCAAGCGCGTGAAATCCCAGATGGGTCATTTCGTGGGGGAGAGCTAAGCGGTATTTTGCGTTCTCGTCAGGAAGTGATTGACCCGGCTTATCAAAAACTCAATAAATTAGCATTAGTTTTTGCAACGAAATTCAATGAAGTTCATAGCAAAGGCTATGATGCCAATGGTAATACGGGTAAAGACTTTTTTGAGATTGGTAAAGGCAGCGTTGTTAGCAATACCCATAACAGCGGTAAAGCGGATTTCGATTTGAGTTATAGCGATGTCTCTAAGGTGACAGGCAATAACTATGAAATGCGTTTTGATGGTAGCGAATGGAATGTCACTCGTTTACCTGAAGGCACTAAAATTTCGGTAGATGATTCAACCGCAGGCACACTGAAATTTGATGGTATAGAAGTCAAAATAAGCAATAGCCAAGGCATAACAAAAGGTGATTCTTTCCTTGTTAAGCCTGTGAGCGGTGTTATCAACGGTATGCAAACATTGATTAGTGATGCATCGGGCTTTGCTGCCGCGGGGAGTAAAGATAGTGGCCCAGGTGATAATGAAAATATTAAAGAGCTGGTTAAATTACAAGACCAAAAACTGATTGATGGCGGCTCGACCTTCTCTGATTTCTACGCAACCTTAGTCAATGATGTCGGTAGTAAAACTAAACAAGCCCAAATTGATTCGGAAACACAAAATAAAATGACTGAGAGCTTTTATGCCCAAGAGCAGGCTATCTCAGGCGTGAATATGAATGAAGAAAGTATTCAAATGCAGAAGATCCAGCAGTTTTTTAATGCGAATGCGCAAGTATTAAAAACGGTGGATGATTTGTTTAATGCGTTGATGCGTGCATTCTAAGTTTTAGCAATATAATAAGGGTTTAGCGATGCGTTTAAGTACAAATATGATTTATCACCAACGCCTGCAAGACATGAATAATGCTCAGGCGCGTTGGATGGATGCAGGTAGCCAATTAGCCTCGGGTAAGCGCGTGAGTAAACCGTCTGATGACCCTCAAGCCTCATCACAAGCGGTGCGAATTAGCCAATCAGAAAACCGTAACCAGCAATATGTGGCAAGCCGTGGGTTTGCAAAAACGGGCATGACATTGCAGATGAGTATTTTGACTCAAATGACGGATGTGACCACACAAATTGATACCACTATCATTCAAGCTTCTAACCAAGGTGCTTTAAGTGATAAAGACCGTCATTCACTGGCAGAACAGTTAACAGGTTTAAAAGAACAACTGGTGGGATTAGGTAATACAACGGATGGTAATGGCCGTTATATTTTTGCTGGTTTTAAATCGGATAAGCCCCCGTTTGAAATTGACGCTGATGGTAATGTGTTGTACCACGGCGGTGATAAACCGATTATGCAAAATGTCGCTAGTGACCGAGAAATGACCACCTATTTTACGGGTGCGCAAGTTTTTGAGACGGGCAGCGATAATGTTGTTAATGTTTTCAAAGCGTTGAATGCAGGTATTGATGCGCTGAAAATTCCACAACAAGATGCGCCTCAAGCTGATTTAGACCGCGCTCAAGCAGGGATGGATGAAGCTAACCGTGGAATTAAAGCAGCGCTTGACCAAATTTCTAATATTGAAGCGAAACAAGGCTTACAACTGCAAGAAATTGATAAATTAGATTTCTTGGCAGATACCCGTTCGATTCAAAATGCAGCTCGTAAAAGTGAGCTGCTTGAGACCAACTGGACGGGTACTACGACGGATTACTATAAAGAAAAGGCGATGTTTGATGCATCCCAAAGTATTTTTAAAGATTTAAACAGTATGTCACTTTTTGGTAACCGTTAATAAATTAAAGGTTTAATTTTACTCACCGCGCTTTGGAGTGATTCGAGCGCGGTTTTTTTTATTTTGAGGTACCTTTATTTACGCACTATTTTTGTTTGTGCATATTGCATAAATCCCGATTTGTTTTACCCTAGTTTGACCTTTATTTTTTGCTATTTAAAAAATTAATTATTAAACAATAAGTTAGGATACCCTCCCAAAACAAAGGTATTTTGGCGTTTATAAAGCTAGTACATTGTTTTCCTTTGTTTTATCTTATTTAACTAATAGTTCACTGCCATACAGGCAGCTTAGAAAACACAAAAAACGCTCAATAAATGAGCATTTTTGTTCACTGCCATACAGGCAGCTTAGAAATATTATCTAGTTAACCCTACCGCCCTCGCTGGGTTCACTGCCATACAGGCAGCTTAGAAAAGAATGACAATACAATATATGATAATTTTGTATGTTCACTGCCATACAGGCAGCTTAGAAAACTAACTAAGTCGTCTACGCTTTGTTTAAGGTGTTCACTGCCATACAGGCAGCTTAGAAAATCAACAAGCTGCTTATCGAGCATAAACGATTGTTCACTGCCATACAGGCAGCTTAGAAAACATTGCGCCATTGTCGACGAGTATCACGAACAGTTCACTGCCATACAGGCAGCTTAGAAAATCATTATCTGCATAGCACGGCTCTCGCATTCGTTCACTGCCATACAGGCAGCTTAGAAATTCTCGAAGGTGGCGACGAGCGATTGTGGGCGGTTCACTGCCATACAGGCAGCTTAGAAACAGTTTACTTTGCAGTTACTGAATACGGCATAGTTCACTGCCATACAGGCAGCTTAGAAAACACGGTTAAATCACCATTTGCGTCATTTATGGTTCACTGCCATACAGGCAGCTTAGAAATTAAAGCAAATGCATCACTAGATAGGCTTAAAGTTCACTGCCATACAGGCAGCTTAGAAAATCATTAATTTCATCAGCCGCAAGCAACCCGTGTTCACTGCCATACAGGCAGCTTAGAAAATAAATAACTTGGCTCCGAGTGTTAAGTTTAGGTTCACTGCCATGCAGGCAGCTTAGAAATCATGCTGATGAATGGGATCAGGATGTTCTCTGTTCACTGCCGTATAGGCAGCTTAGAAATCTTCATTGCATCTCTGCGAGTTAAATTAATCGTTCACTGCCATAAAGGCAGCTAAAAAACAGCCAAGGAGTTATTTTTACTGGATATTCTGTGAAACCCCTCGCAAATTTGGCTTTAGTGATAATTTAAGGCTTGTTTCATTGGTTAAAGCTTATTCTAATAAGATTGATTCAAAAAACTTATTATTTAAGGAAGAATTCAACTGCTTATGGATGACTTTTCACCTAGTGACTTAAAAACCATCTTACATTCCAAGCGCGCTAACATGTATTACTTAGAGCATTGTCGAGTGATGCAAAAAGATGGTCGAGTGTTGTATTTCACAGAGGCAAAAAATGAAAACCTCTATTTCAATATCCCTATTGCAAATACAACAGTTTTGTTACTTGGTACAGGAACATCAATTACCCAAGCCGCAATGAGAATGTTATCTCAAGCGGGGGTGCTAGTTGGGTTTTGTGGGGGTGGTGGTACACCTCTGTATATGTCTACAGAAGTAGAATGGATGACACCACAAGGCGAATATCGGCCAACGGAATATTTACAAAGCTGGTTATCGTTTTGGTTTAATGATGAAAAAAGGTTAGCCGCGGCTAAGGTATTACAACAGTCGCGTATCACATACCTACAGAAAGTTTGGCAAAGCTCTCGTGAATTACAGAATGAAGGGTTTGTATACCAAGACAGCACGATTCAATCCGCATTAAAGGCCTTCCATAATCGCACTATCGCTGCTCAAGATACACAAGAACTACTGCTTACAGAAGCTCAGTTAACTAAAACCTTGTATAAATACGCAGCTAATAATACAGGGCAAAAAAATTTCACTCGTCAACACCAAGCTGTTGATAAAGCGAATTCTTTTTTAAACCATGGTAATTATCTGGCTTATGGGTTAGCCGCAAGTTGCCTATGGGTACTGGGTATTCCCCATGGTTTTGCAGTAATGCATGGTAAAACTCGTCGTGGCGCTTTAGTCTTTGATATCGCAGATTTAATTAAAGATGCGGTTGTTTTACCGTGGGCATTTATTTGCGGTAAAGAGGGGGCAACAGAGCAAGAGTTTCGCCAGCAAATATTGCAATCATTTGTTGACCATCAATCCCTTGATTTTATGTTCGATGTAGTTAAATCTTTGGCATTACAACAAAACGAGGCACAACAACAGGTTACTCAGCTATGATGGTAACCTTTATTTCTCAGTGTGAAAAGCACGCGTTAAAGCGGACTCGGCGGGTACTAGATGCATTTGCTAACCGAATTGGTGACAATACATGGCAAACCTTGATCACCCAAGAAGGGTTGCATACAGTACAAAAATTACTGCGCCGCAGCGCCAGTCGCAATACAGCTGTAAGCTGCCATTGGATACGTTCTCGCTCTCGCAGCCAATTATTATGGGTAGTGGGAAGAAAAAACAAATTCAATGAACAAGGTTATGTTCCAGTGAACCGAACAGAAAAATCCTTACTGGGTAGTGAGCAAGGAAATGATTGGAAGTATTTGCCGTTAATTAATGGATTTGTTCGTTTAGCCGCTTTGTTACATGACTGGGGAAAAGCCTCACAATTGTTTCAAGATAAATTAAACCCCGCGTCAAACATGCGTTTTAAAGGCGACCCGCTGCGCCATGAATGGGTATCGTCACTGCTATTTAGTGCATTGGTAAAAAGCCAGAAAGAACCGAATAGTGACGAAAATTGGTTGGATGCATTAATCACTTCATCATGGCATGAGCAACAATTACAGTCGTGGATGAAGGGAAAAAATCAACTGGAAAAACCACTAAACCAGCTACCTGATGCAGCTTCATTGCTGGTTTGGTTGATTGTTTCCCATCACAGGTTACCCTTTTTGGCTAATAAAACAGAGCGTCTACAATATGCAGATCAACCCTGTAATTCATTAGCTCAATTATTAGATATTGTTGATAAACAATGGGGATACCAAAATCTCTATGATGCTTCAGAATATGCGCAACGCATTCAGCAATGCTTTGAATTCCCTCATGGCTTATTAAGTGAGTCAAAAGTTTGGCGTCAAGCCCTAAGTCAAGCGGCAGAACACCTTAAACACCAACTTCCGTTATTTGATGAAGCGCTAAGCAATGGTTGCTGGCGATTAGTTGCTGAACAAGCACGCTTGTGCTTGATGCTGGGAGATCACAATTACTCCTCAAAGGAGGCAGACCCAACATGGCAATCAAATATGGCGTTATATGCCAATACCCAGCGCGTGAATGGGCAAACTGCATACAAGCAACGGCTTGATGAACACTTGGTTAATGTGGCTAATATTGCGGCAAATATTACGGAGTACTTGCCATTCTTTGTCATAGAACCCCCTGTAGCGAGTGATATTAACTTACTGAAACAGCATAAAAATGCCTCAGGGCAATTTAGTTGGCAGGAAGATGTGGTTAATACCATTGAGCAATATCGAGAACAGCAACAAGATAAAACGGAAGGGTATTTTGTTGTCAATATGGCAAGTACGGGCTGCGGTAAGACGGTTGCCAACGCTAAAATTATGCAAGCGTTATCGGAGGATAAACAAAGCTTGCGGTTTATTCTTGCGTTGGGCCTCAGAGCTCTCACATTGCAAACAGGGGATGAGTATCGTACTCGCTTAGGCATAAAAGATGACAACCTTGCAGTATTAATTGGCTCTAAAGCCGTTTTAGACCTTCATCAAGAAGATAAACAAAAAACAATTCAACAAGAGCTCCAATTAGCAGAATTTGGTTCTGAGTCCCAAGACCGCCTTTTTGATGATGAAGGGCTTGAATTAAATTGGTCAGAAGAAAAATGGCAAGGTAGTTTACCAGAAGAAGAGTTGGCTACTGTATTGACGCGGCCTAAAGATAGAGCTTTGCTTTATGCCCCTATTTTAGCTTGTACCATTGACCATATTATGGGGGCGACGGAAACCCTGCGAGGTGGTCGCTATATTCTTCCCTATCTTCGATTAATGTCATCTGACTTAGTTATTGATGAAATTGATGATTTTACAGGGAATGACCCCGTAGCTATTGGGCGGCTTATTTATCTCGCAGGGGCCTTGGGGCGTAAAGTTATGATTTCATCAGCCACTATCCCCCCTACACTTGCTGTTTTTTATTTTAATGCTTACCAACAAGGCTGGCATATTCATGCACTTAGCCATCAAAAATCCTTAAAAGTCGGTTGTGTTTGGGTGGATGAGGGGCAGTATGATGAGAAAAAAGATAAATGCATACATGCATGCCAAATCGCAACCATTACCACAGCCGATGATGAATTAACGGTCAGTCATTATCGTCAGTACCATAACAATTTTATAGAAAAACGTGTAAAGGCATTGCGGGCGCTGGTTGCTCGCCGAAAAGCCTTTATCTTGCCGATACAAAAAGAACAAGGTAAAGACTTACAAACTCAGTATTTTGCACACATTCAGCAAGCTATTCTTAGATTGCATCAGGCTCACGCCTATTCTGAGAGGGAAACCCAGTTGCAAGTTTCCTTTGGGGTTGTGCGTGTTGCTAATATTCCAGTTTGTGTTGCATTGACTCACTATTTACTGGCGGCACAATGGCCTGAAGAGGTGGAAATTCGTACTATGGCCTACCATAGCCAACAGGTACTACTTTTACGTCATGAGCAAGAAAAACACCTTGATGGCGTATTGAAACGTAAGGAAAAAGAAGGAGAGCAGCCTGAAGCATTCCAAAACCCTATTGTTAGGCAGCATTTAGACCAAGCCTACCGAAATGGGAAAGCTAAACATCTTATTTTTATTTTAGTGGCAACACCGGTGGAGGAAGTCGGGCGTGATCATGACTTTGATTGGGCCGTTATTGAACCTTCATCTTACCGCTCAATCGTACAGATGGCGGGGCGGGTTCGTCGGCACCGTGCGGGTGAAGTGGCGAGCCCTAACATCGCTTTACTGCAATATAACTGGGTCGCTTTTCAAGGGAATAATCAACGAGATGCATTTTCCAAACCAGGTTATGAAAATCGCAATCTAAACCTTAGCTTATCAACTTATAACCTATCTGAGCTGGTGGATGAATCACAGCTACTTAAATCTGTTGATGCCATTCCTAGAATACAGCCTATTACAGGTTGGAAAACTCAGCAAACAACTAATTTAGCCTGTTTAGAACATGCATCAATCGAACGGCTGATGGGCGATGTATCCACCGCTAAGCCTGCTAAGGCAGCCGTAAGAACACGCTCTACATTTTTATCAAGCGCAGTACTTCCTAAAAACCGCCCGACCACGCTATGGGGGTATACCAGTGGGGGGTGGTGGATGACGGCACTTCCTCAGCAGTTTGCGTCATTTAGGGAAAGTGAACCGACCAAACGGGTATCCTTAATCTTATCAGCAAAAAATAGACTTCACTTTTGTGAGTACGACAAAGACAGTGGTTGGGTCACGAAGGAGGATGAATATGGAATTGGTTTTCAACCACTTGCCGAACCATTAAAACAGCGCTTATGGCTCATCCGAGACTATCAGCAATCATTGGCGAGCCGAGAAAATGAATATCAGCAAGCAGAGCAGCTTTCAAAACGGTATGGCGAAATTAGTTTCTTACCGCGTAAAAGTAGCGGAGTTTTTTACCACTATAACGACCAAATGGGGCTCAGCACATTTAAGGTTTTTGAATAGAAACTTAAGTCACAAGGACCATTTACTATGTTAGATCCAGCAATAGAGGCTTTCTTTACAGAGCGTAAAGAAAGTTGGCTTAAAAAAAATGTAAAAGCGTCGATGAGTGAAGGGGAAATACAGCAACTGCAGCAGAAATGTGATGCTATTTTATCATTGGCTCAGTGGTTGCCGAGTGCTGCGAAGCGGGCGGGGCAAATTTCATTATCCACGCATCCTTGTACCTTTAGTCATCCAAGCTCTAGAAAAAACAAAAACGGGTATGTCACCCCAATATTAGCGAGTGCAGAGCACACAAATGATGGCTTGCTCCGAACAGGGAATGTCATGGTTGAGACGGATGCATTGGGTAATGCGGCAGCGCTTGATGTATATAAATTTCTCACACTTGAATTGCAAGATAACCGAACGTTGTTGGCCCATATTAAGGATGAAACACCGTTAGCAAAAGACATACTTAATCAAGGGGATGAAGAGTATCATTTACTCAGGGATGGTTTTCTTGCCATGGTGGTGGCAGATAAAACCGTGATCACTAGCTCAAAAATAAAACAAGTTTACTTTCCTGTGTGGTTGGAGGATAACGAATACCATTTATTATCTCCACTGACCCCATCCGGTTTGGTTTTTGAACTACGCAAACGTATTGATACAATTCGATTTTCTGAGCAAACTAAGGCACTGCGTGATTTAAAACGCAAGGGGGAATTTAGCCAGGTTGGCTATAAAGAAATTTATGGGTTAACCACTATTGGCTATGGGGGAACTAAGCCCCAAAATATTTCCGTGCTTAATAATCAAAATGCAGGGAAAGCCCATTTATTGCCGTCATTACCCCCCCAAATAGCTCAGCGTAAGCGGCGTTTACCTACTTATGACTTCTTTACCAATACTGTAAACCCTTGGCAAGTTAAAGAAACGTTAGAAGCATTTCATGGTTTGATCTCCCTACCGAAAGCGCAGCGTGGTAGCCGTTTTATTGAATATCGTGATAGGCGTATCCAAGAATATGTAGACTACATTATGTTGACCATGTGGGAGGTCAGGCGTGGGTTTGAACAGAATAACATTCAATTACCCACTCAATTAGCAAAAGTACAGCAAATTTGGCTGTTTCCAGACCAACAGCAGCGTAATAACTCGGATGAATGGCTAGAGGGAATTATTACTCTTATTGCTCAGCAGTTTATGCGTCATTACAAAAAAGTGTTAGGGAAAAAAGCCATTGCTTTAGGTAACGACGAGCTAGCGGCTATCGCGCAGGTTATCGCCATTAATAAGGAGCTGTTACGATGAGCTCAACCTACATACTCAAGCTTCCTCATATCAAAATACAAAATGCCAATGCGTTATCTAGCCCTTATACCATTGGCTTTCCAGCCATGACGGCTTGGCTCGGTTTTATGCATGCCCTAGAGCGTAAATTGCGGGCTGATGGCCACTTGGATATTGTGTTTGATTCTATTGCTGTTATTAGTCACGCGTGTGATTTACAAACCTATCGCGGGCCGAATGATTATGTTAACTCCATTGTAGGTACTGCAAACCCATTGAATAGTGACGGTACGCGTTCCGCATTTATTGAAGAGGCCCGTTGTCATTTAGACGTGTCATTACTTATCAGATATGGCGTGAATGACGGTGGTAAGACTAAAGCACTCCCTACACAATCGCCTATTTTAGAGGTCATTTACGACTTAATACAGACGATGAAGCTCGCTGGTGGCGACATTCTTTCATTAGATAAACCAACAGCACATATTCTGCAATCAGATGAGGTAGACGGGGAATCAAGGCAGGGGCTGCTAAATAGCGTAATGCCCGGTTATGCGCTAATAGAACGCAGGGATTTAATGATTCGAGCGATGGAAGATGGGCAAGATGCTATGGATGCTTTGTTGGACTATGTGGTGGTAGAGAATAATTGCGTCGAATGGGGCAACGAAAATGAGGGGAAATCGCAATTTGAATGGCGTGCTCAACGTAAAGTGGCAGGTTGGGTTGTACCTATTGCTACCGGATATCAAGGGGTTTCGCCACTTGCTCAGGCAAAAAATCAGCGAGATTTAGACGTACCTCACCGGTTCGCAGAAAGTGTTGTGACGCTCGGTGAGTTTATTTTGGCAAACCGCGCTAACAATATTAATGAAATATTGTGGCAATACGGTTATGACGAACCTAATAACCTTTATTTATGCCAACAAGTGGCATCTAAATTTATTTCGAGTGGAGAATAAGTAATGGCGAAGAATAATGATGTTGCATCTGTTTTAGCATTTGAAAAAAAATTGGTTCCATCTGATGGTTATTTTTATGGTACTTGTTGGGAAAATAAATCGCATTTTACCCCTTTATCATTACAAGAAAAATCGGTACGGGGTACTATTTCCAATCGCTTAAAAGGTGCGGTAAAAAATGATCCTTTAAAGCTAAACTCTGAGGTGGAAAAAGCCAACTTACAAACAGTCGATGCCTGTGCGTTAGGAACTGAGCAAGATACTTTAGTTCATCAATTCACCTTAAAAATACTTGGTGGAGTTGAGACACCTTCTGCGTGTAATAACGTGTTATTTAAAAAAGGTTATGTGCAAGCAGCAAAAGGTTATATTGAAAAAGAAGGCTTTCGTGAATTAGGTTATCGTTATGCGCAGAATGTCGCTAATGGGCGCTTTTTATGGCGTAACCGAGTAGGTGCCGAACATATCGAAGTGGTTGTCAAAGTACTTAATAAAGGGCAATCAATGGAATGGGTTTTTGACGCCACACAATATAGTATTCACCAATTTGATACTCAAGATGAAAAAGTGGCTCAATTAGGTGAGAAAATTGCTACCGCTTTAGCTCACCCTCAAGGTGCATTATTATTAGAAATTACCACTTACTCTCAACTAGGCAAAGCACAAGAAGTTTACCCAAGTGAAGAGCTGGTGATGGATAAAGGCAAAGGGGATAAAAGCAAAATTTTATATCATGTGAATGGGCATGCTGCGATGCATTCACAAAAAATTGGTAATGCTTTGCGCTCCATTGACACGTGGTACCCCGCGTATGGAACTGAAAGTGGTGCAGGGGCTATCGCAATTGAGCCTTATGGCGCAGTGACGAATTTAGGTACCGCTTTTCGAACGCCAAAAGATAACCAAGACTTCTATACCCTATTCGATAAATGGGCTCGCGGTGAAAAATTATCACGTATTGAAGATGAGCATTATGTGATGGCAGTTTTAGTGCGTGGCGGTGTGTTTGGTGAAAGTGATAAATAAGGTGAAATATGAATTATTATCAGGAGGTCACTTTATTACCTGACTCAACCGTTTCAGTGGATTTTTTGTGGCAGAAAGTTTACCAGCAAATTCATATTGCGCTGGCAGATAACCAAACGGCTGAAGGCCAAAGCGCTATTGCTGTTGCATTTCCTGAATATGGTAGCGTTGGTTTTCGCTTAGGTAGAAAAATCCGTTTGCATGCTAAAACACCAGAGGAACTTGAGCAGCTAAATTTACCGAAGTGGTTAGCAAGGTTAATGGATTACGCTCATATTAAATCTATTCAAACCGTGCCAGAGCAAAGTGTTCCTGTCAGTTATATTCGACGACATGTAAAAGGCCAAAACCGGATAGAAGCCGATATGCAGCAAAAAGCACGTTTATGGTCTGAAAAATCAGGTCAGTCAGTGGCGCAGTGCTTGGAAGTGTTATCTAAAAGTCGGCCGAAAGCCAATAACCGTTTACCGTTTATTTGGGTTACAAGTTTACATGCAAAGAATGAGAAAACAGGAAGCCGGCCTTTTCCACTCTTTATTGAAAAAGTGATAGCAACACAAATGCAAGCTGGGATGTTTAATTGCTATGGTTTAAGCCAGCTTTCAAATGACCAAACGTTGGTTGCAACGGTTCCTCATTTTTAACCATTATTTTTTGTTCTTTAAAAAATAACTTTTAAATCAGTATGTTATAAATATTCATAAATTAAAGGGTATTTTATAATAAATACCCTTAACTAATTGTTATAGCATGATTATTATATTAAATTGCATAGTTCACTGCCGTATAGGCAGCTTAGAAATAACGTCCATCCACCAGCCGCCTGCGGGCGGCGTTCACTGCCGTATAGGCAGCTTAGAAATGTAAGGTGGGAACAGGAGAGCGCACGAGGGAGTTCACTGCCGTATAGGCAGCTTAGAAATAACAGTAAGGCTGAAAAATCAGATTATGTAGGTTCACTGCCGTATAGGCAGCTTAGAAATATTATTCTATCCAATTACCTTGTAATAGATAGTTCACTGCCGTATAGGCAGCTTAGAAAAGCATTACGGCCTAGCTCTACAATCGTTCTAAGTTCACTGCCGTATAGGCAGCTTAGAAATCTGTAATTCGAGGAACAATATCGATATTACTGTTCACTGCCGTATAGGCAGCTTAGAAACTAATGAAGCGTCTTTATCAAGCTTGTTAATCGTTCACTGCCGTATAGGCAGCTTAGAAATGTCGTACCATTAACAATGAAAGACCCTATTGGTTCACTGCCGTATAGGCAGCTTAGAAACTGATGAAATCATTTCGCTATCATCAAAAATGGTTCACTGCCGTATAGGCAGCTTAGAAATTACGGATATACATATCCCGACGAACAAAATTGTTCACTGCCGTATAGGCAGCTTAGAAAGTAAATTCGATATCGAATATCTCAAACGAATGGTTCACTGCCGTATAGGCAGCTTAGAAACTTAGTGCAGGTAATGCAATAGCTATGATTGCGTTCACTGCCGTATAGGCAGCTTAGAAAACTTTCGGATTAAGCTGTCGTGCTTTTTCCATGTTCACTGCCGTATAGGCAGCTTAGAAATTAAGGAATTCCCTGACGGGCAAGGGTTATCTGTTCACTGCCGTATAGGCAGCTTAGAAAAAATGAAGCGTATAGTCGGTAGCCCAATGCGTGTTCACTGCCGTATAGGCAGCTTAGAAAAGTGGATTAAAGAGCTTAATTTATCAACTTAAGTTTACTGCCATATAGGCAGTTTAGAGAAGAATATTAAAGAATAGATATCTAGATTCTCTAATTGGTGAAAAAAATAAATGTGAGTTAAAGCTAGTTTTTTGTGAAATAAGTAGTTATACCATCTTTATCTTAAGTTAAATTTAATATCAAATATAATACGTATCTATCATTCGATAGCTTAGAAATGAAATATAGAACGGGTATTATATTACTGCCACAAAGGCAGATTTTGATTAGAGATAAATACCTGAAAAATAGACCGGGTAATCAGATAATAATAGGGATAACTAGGAGGGGTTATGAGCTTTGAGTTTGAAATAAATTGTTATTGGTTTTCAATCATCATTCGATTTTATAAATAATTTTATAAACCTGCATTTAATTAAAAAAATACAAACATCACGACTCAAATAAACAAATTAAACATCAATGACAATTGCTCAAAAGCTTGGTGGATAAGGCGTTCAGTATATCGGGGAAGGATGGAGATAATTACCCCTAGCATACTGATACCTATAGTTAAGGTGAGGGGGAAACCCACCACAAATACGGACAGTTGTGGGGTCATACGGTTTAGGATACCGAGCGCAAGGTTGAGAATTAAAAACAATGTAATAAAAGGCAGCGCTAACATTAACCCATTAATAAATAAGGTATTGGCAAATTGAACAAATACCCAAAAACCGTCTCTATTCAGTGGGGCTGTTTGAATGGGGATCAATTCAAATGAATTGACGATAATATAAATTAACCATAAATGGCCATCGAAGGCGAGAAACAATAAAATAGTAATCACATTGAAGATGCGCCCTAAAATAGGCATATTGGGCCCACCGGTTGGGTCAAAAAAGGTCGCGAAAGATAACCCCATTTGCAAACCAATGACTTCTCCTGCATGGCGAACCGCGGCAAAGGCGATTTGCATGGTTAAACCCATCGCCACACCAATCACAATCTGTTGCACAATGACCCATAACCCCATTGCAGAAAATAGGGGAATATTTACCACGGGAAGTTGCGGGGAAACAATCAACACGACAAAAAAAGCAAGGGCAACTCGAACCTTGGTAATGGCTTGTTTTTCATTAAAAAAGGGCGCTGTTCCGAGCAGCGCCAAAAGGCGTATGAAAGGGTAAAAACCTTGGCTCAACCAGAGCGTGAGCGTTTCACTGGTAATGGTTAACATTGCTAGCCAATAATAAAGGGTAAATTACTAAGCAACGTTCGCATATAGTCGGTTAGTAGGTTGAGCATCCAAGGCCCCGCAATGATGATCACTGAAATGACTGACAAAATTTTAGGGATAAAAGATAAGGTCATTTCGTTAACCTGTGTTGCGGCTTGCAGTAAGCTAATAATCAACCCTGCGGCTAGTGCCGCCAGTAATAATGGAGCCGCTAGCATTAAGGCAATTTTCATTGCTTCAGTGCCCATTGCCATGACAGATTCAGGTGTCATCGTTACTCCTAATTAAAAAAGCTTTGCGATAATGAACCAAGTAATAATTGCCAGCCATCGACTAATACAAACAGCATTAATTTAAAGGGAAGTGAAACGGTTGCCGGTGGAACCATCATCATCCCTAAGGCCATTAAGACGCTAGCAACAACCAAGTCTATGATTAAAAATGGAATAAAAATGGTAAAGCCGATTTGGAATGCCGTTTTTAATTCACTGGTGATAAATGCGGGAACGAGGATCCGTAAAGGAACATCCTTCGCCTCTTGAATCTCCCCCACTTTGGCAATACGAGCAAAAAGCGCTAAATCGGATTCGCGAGTTTGCCCTAACATAAAGGTCCTTAACGGGGCAGTCCCTTTTTCTAGTGCGACTTCAAGGCTGATTTTATCTTCGCTAAAGGGTTGGTATGCTTCACGATAAACTTGGTCGGCAACGGGGGACATAACGAAAAAGGTCAAAAACAACGCTAAACCTAATAATACTTGGTTTGGTGGTGCAGAGGGTGTCCCTAAGGCATTTCGTAATAAACCGAGAACAATAATGATGCGTGTAAAACTGGTCATCATTAAGAGTAAGGCGGGTATAAAGCCTAACAGGGTTAAAAATAGTAAGGTTTGAACGGGTAATGACCAAGTTTGGCCTCCATCGGCTAAACTATGGCTGATAACGGCAGGGAGTGCTGCTGATGCAGAACTTGGCAATGCAAATAGAAGCACAGCAATCATCAGTAGGGATTTACGTGGTAACATGTGTGCTTCCAATTACTTATACAAAGGTGTTACTGATGCCGCATGATCCGCCGCATCTTGTTTTTTCTTTAATACGGATTGGAACGTAAGGGGCTCAATAACTGAAGATACAGTGGTTTTATCTTGTGCAGGGTATTGATGTAACAGGCTAATATTTTGAGCTGTCACACCTAATACTAAACACTCGTTATTGACTTCAACCACGACAACCCGTTCTTTATTGCCTAATGAGCAACTGCTTGTCACTTTCACAATTTGCTCTTTCCCCATTTTCTTCGGGGCAAAACCCAGTTTTTTAACCAACCAAGCGCCAATCAGAATCAATAAAATAATGACCCCCAATGAGCCTGAAATTTGCGTTAAGCTATTACTATGGTCGATAGCTGGCGCATTCAATTCACTGGAAGGAACGCTAGTTGACAAAAAAGGCACGGATGCTGGTGCCTGTTCAGCTTGGTTGGTTATTGCCATTTTCAGTGACTCATATTGTCTATTAACGGCTTAAGCGGCGCATACGTTCGGATGGCGTAATAATATCTGTAATGCGAATACCATAATTATCTGAAACGACGACGACTTCCCCTTGAGCGATTAAATAACCGTTAATTAAAATGTCTAATGGCTCGCCAGCTAAACCATCGAGAGAAACGACAGAGCCTTGAGACAAACTGAGTAGTTTTTTGATGGTCATTTTAGTACGCCCTAGCTCAACGGATAGGCGAACTGGGATATCCATAATCATATCGATGTCGGACAACTGATTTAATGGATTCTGCCCATCAAGGTTATCAAAAGCCTGTGCACCAGCTGAGGCGGATTCCGCTTTTTTTTGCTGTTCCAGCGCTTCAGCCCATAGGTCTTCACTAGCGTGATTGGTTGATGCATCAGGAGAGTTCTTCGCCTCACTCATTGGTACTTTCCTCATCTAGAGTGTTTAAAACAGGGTTAATCAAATGTTCTACACGCAACGCATATTGGCCATTTTGAGTTCCGTATTGACTGGTTAGTACAGGAACGCCATCAACATTGACAATGAGGCGGTCAGGCTTCTCAATAGGGAGCACATCCCCTTTTTGCAGTTGCAGTAAGCGAGAAATTCGCATTGGAATGTCAACAAAATTGGCAACCAATTCAAGTTCAGAACGTTTTACTTGTGTGACGAGATTTGTCACCCAAGTTTCATTTTCTTGGTGCCCTTGTTCCATTGGTGGGTTAATTAAACGCTCACGCAATGGTTCAATCATGGCAATGGGAATACAAATACTAAATTCACCAACCGTATTGCCTATCTCAACTAAAAATGGCGTGGTTACCACAATGTCATTTGGTGATGTGGTGATATTAGTAAATTTAACTTGGATTTCGGAGCGTACATACTCTACTTCTATATCCGCTATTGGTCTCCAAGCATCGCGATAAGCCCCTAATGCTAACTTCAACATTCGGTTAATAATCCGTTGCTCAGTATTGGTAAATTCTTTACCTTCCTGACGAACAGGAAAACGACCGTCTCCCCCAAATAGATTATCAACCGCGATATAAACGAGAGCAGGCTCAAAGGTAAAGAGCGCAGTGCCCCGCAATGGTGGCATGTGAATTAAATTTAGGTTGGTTGGTACTGGTAAGTTACGAGCAAACTCGTGATAAGGTTCAATTTTAATTCCGCCCACCGTGATATCCGGACTACGGCGTAACATATTGAATAACCCCATACGGAATTGGCGCGCAAAACGTTCGTTAATGATTTCAAGAGACTGCATTCGCTCCCTGATGACCCGACGTTGCGTATTTGGGTCGTAAGGGCGAATATTATCTTTTCCTTGATTCTCTGGCACCGGCGTATCGTTTGAAGGCGCATCATCATTAAGAAGCGCATCAATTTCAGCCTGAGATAAAATATTATCGCTCATGAATATTACCGCAGAATAAAAGTAGTAAATAACACATCAGAAATATCCTGATCGGTATCCCCCGGGATCAGGGTAGGGGTGAGTGTTTGCTTAATGTCTTTCATTAGCTGCAACTTGCCTTCATGAACTTCAATATTTTTTGATTTTTGTTCTGATAGTAATAGTAGTAAGCGACTACGTACTTCAGGGAGATATTCATGAAGTTGTTTACGAGATTTTTCATTTGCAAGTCGCAAGGTTATATGAATATAGAGCACACGATCAGGGCCATTATCAGCACCGGCTAAATTCACGGTAAATGGCTCTAACTCCATAAAAATGGGTTGTGGCATGTTCGGACGTTTTTCTTCTTCACTAGCCGTTTGAGTGTTTTGCTGTGTCGTCCACCAGGTGTAACCACCAAAACCAGCCCCTGCTAAGGCAATAAGGGCAAGCAGAATGATCAACCCTTTATGAGAACTTTTTGATTCTTTGCGTGACGACATGTTAGCTGAATTCCTGTTTCTTGGATGCTAAACCCAAATGGGTTTTTTACTTTATGATCTCTAGCATTATCGCTTGATTGCTAAGAGTTAAAGGAGTGAAAAACGAAACAAAAAGGCGGTAACTCGGCGCTTTAGCTAGGAAATTACCGCATTTCGTTTACTTATTATGCAAAAGTGTTAATCCCACCTTGCCTAGATACCGACTTTTGAGCGGCAACAGAAGCATTCGCTTCACTGATACCAACGGCACCGGCCGTTGCATGAGTAGCTTGAATATGGCCATCATGTTGATGCGTGTTGTGCTGTTGATTATCTGATGAGTTACCCAAGTTATCTTGCCCCACAGAGCCTTGAGCTAAGTGAATGCCACTTTCTTGTAGCGCATTACGTAATACAGGCATCATGGACTCCATCGCGGCGCGAACATGGCTGTGAGGCGAAACAAAGTGCATGACGGCTTGGTTATCTTCAATGCGTAAATGCACATTGAGTGAGCCTAACTCTTCAGGATGTAAGCGAATTTGCGCCTGAGAAACACCTTGTCGGGAGAAAAATAACATGTGTTGGCTTAACTGTTGTTGCCAAGCTTCGCTGCCTAATTGGCTAGTGAGATGCAAGGTTGGCGCTGCGGTCGGAGCGTTCATTGCAGCGGCTTGTGCGACAGAGGTTGTTGGCATCATGCTAATTGGTTGAGTTGATGTCTGGTGTGTTGTGGCCGTGGTAAAGGCACTCGTTTCGCTTTGTGTGACAAAAGCACCTTTCCCGTTTGAACCAAGCATATCAGTCGAAAAAGTGGGTAGGCCAGACTGCGGCTCTTTATCGCTCACTTTTTTATTTAATGGCATAAAATCCGCTGTCAGGTTTTTACTACGAACGTCACGTTGATTATCTAACGGTAAAAGGGGCTGATCGCGACGCTCATCCTTTTCGTTTTTAATAAACGCCGTTATTGCCGGTTTATCTTCTTGTTCATCAAGCACTAATTGGCTCTTATCTAGCAGTTTGTCACTAGTTAGTGTGATATCTTCAAGGTCACCATTTAGTTGCTGCATCTTTTGGTTAAACGCGCCTAACTTAGGGAGCGACTCAGCGGCAAGTTGCCCATTAGCTGATGGATGTATTTGACTAGAAAGCGATAACTTTAAATTATTGAGCCAAGGTTGTTCGCTTGAATTCTCCCCGACTAACAGCTCAGATTGTAGAGCGGTTTGTACGCCGTCACCTCTAAGATTGCGGGTGAAATTAAGCTGCTCAAGGGTGTTCTCACCATGAGTGGGTGTTTTGCTTGCCGGGGACGCGCTTGTTTTATCTGAAACCGCTAACTTATCGGCGACAATTTCTTTATTCAGCGCTTGTTCATCAACGGCCGTGTTTACAGCCGTATTTTTGGGCGCGGGTTGTTGGTTATCAAGTAGCGCTTGAAATGGTAATGCGGGAGCTTGGTTTTCGTCATCCTTGGGGCCATTTTGCTGTTCATTAGCACTTTTTATGGTCTTTGCTGGCGGTGCAACAGGTACGATAGTCGCGTTGATGTCCATTTATTGTGGTCTCCGTAAAGTCGCTCGTTGGGCAAATTCATCCATTTGTTTTTGCTCTATACGATTTTGACGTTGATGTTCGGTGTGTTCAGCGCGTTGTATCAAAGTATCAAACGCATTGACTCGTTGTTGTTTTTCTTGCCAATGACGATTAGCCTCATCCACTTTTTGTTCCCACAAATTAAGTTGTTGCTGCTGTTGTTCAATGGTTAGCTCTAACGTGACGAGAAATTGCTGGTAATTTTGCCATTTATCGGAGGCCATTCCGCTGTGCAATGTCTGGTTTAATGTTTGCCGATATTCGGTTTGATAATTCTCCAGCATGGTTAATTGTTGCGCCATTTGTGTATGAGTTTGGCGTACTTGCGCTAACACCTTTGCTGCCTCTTCGGAGGCTTCTACGGCTAAACTGAGTAATGTCGTTAAGGCATTGTTATTGGCCATTTATCCCCTCGTTACTCGCTAGGTACCACTTGCTGTAATTGCTCGCAAGCAGTTTGGTAATCACAACGTTCATCAATATCTTGCTGTAAAAACTTAGACATACGTGGGTAATATTGAATTGCAGTATCCAGCATTGGGTCACTTCCCATTGCATAAGCCCCCACGTTGATTAAATCGCGGTTGCGTTGATAGCTAGAGGTGAGTTGTTTAAAACGCTGAATTTTTCGGTAATGTTCTTTTGGGATCAGTTCAGTCATTGCACGGCTAATGGACGCTTCAATGTCAATAGCTGGGTAGTGCCCTGACTCTGCTAAAGAACGAGAAAGCACAATGTGACCATCAAGGATGGCGCGAGCAGAATCTGCGATCGGGTCTTGCTGGTCATCGCCTTCTGTTAATACGGTATAAAAAGCGGTGATCGAGCCGCCATTCTTGCCATTACCTGCGCGCTCAACGAGTGCGGGTAGCTTGGCAAAAACAGAAGGGGGGTAGCCTTTCGTTGCTGGTGGTTCACCGACGGCTAAGGCGATTTCGCGTTGAGCCATACTGTAGCGAGTAAGGGAATCCATGATCAGCAACACGCTGAGGCCTTGATCGCGGAAATATTCGGCGATACGCGTGGCATAAGATGCACCTTGCATACGTAAGAGGGGGGAAACATCAGCAGGTGCAGCAACCACCACTGCACGTTTTAAACCGTCAGTGCCTAAAATATTTTCAATAAAATCTTTAACTTCACGGCCACGTTCCCCAATCAGCCCAACGACGATGATATCGGCTTGGGTAAAGCGTGCCATCATGCCAAGTAATACACTTTTCCCTACGCCTGAGCCAGCAAACAGGCCCATGCGTTGCCCTCTACCCACAGTCAATAACGCGTTGATTGCTCGTACACCGACATCGAGCACACTACTGATTGGTGTGCGTTCAAGAGGATTAATGGGGGGTGTGATTAATGGGGCTCGCGTTTTAACTTCGAGTGGGCCTTTGCCATCTAATGGGGTGCCTTGTGCATCAAGCACTCGCCCTAATAGTTCATTACCAATAGGGAGTAAGCGGCTGGTTTGCCCGTCATCCCCCGTTGATTGAGCATAGACACGAGCACCTGGGGAGATACCTTCGAGGTCGGCTAATGGCATCAACAACATTCTAGGCCCACTAAAACCGACGACTTCACACACAACTTCGTCTGTACCGCCATTAATGGAGCGTTCAATAAAGCAGGTTGCCCCTAAGGGCATTTTAATCCCCTCGGCTTCCATGACTAAGCCCGTAATTTTTGTTAGGCGGCCATAACGGCGTACCATCGGAATGCCTTTCATCCGCGATTCAAAATCGTCAAGCGAGGCAATCCAGCGTCCCAAACGTGCGGTCATGTAAAGCTCTCCGGTGCATATAAACGGCACAATTCTTGCCAACGTGTTGCGACGGTCATATCGATTTCGCCATCTTCAGCGACCACACGACAACCCCCAATATGCAGCTTAGGGTCTGCGACTAACCGCCAACCATTCAGATTTAAGAGTGAACCAAGGTGCTGTTCAATCAACTCAAAATGATTGGGGTTAACATGTAATTCTGGTTGACCCGCAAAAATAGGTTTTTGCTGTAATAAGTTACTGATTTCCTCAAGTAATGCAGTACCATCACATACAGTAGATTGACCCAACACTTGTTTTGCAGCGGTTAATGCAATTTGTAGCAGCTTTGTGGTAACAACCGTATCAAAGGTATCAAGAGAATAATTGAACTCAGATAACAATTTTTGCCATGTTTCAATGACGGGTTGTTGCAAAGCAAGTGCTTGCTCACGCCCTTGCTCTTCACCAGCACGTAAACCTTGTTCAAACCCGGCTTGATAACCCTCTTTTTGGCCTTGTTCATAGCCTTGTTGATAACCTGTACGCTGCGCATCTTCTTTTATGTTATCGAGTAAGTTGATTTGCTCTAAGACTTCTTTCGGCTCTAAGCATGGCACTTTTGGTGCGTCTGGCTCAGGAGCTTCATTTAAAGTTGAATTAAGATCCCATTGGTTAAGCTCACGCAGTTGCCAAGGCTGCCATTGGTCGTTAGGCGTTGTTGAATTAGACATACACATCGTCTCCACCACCGATGGCGATTTCGCCTTTTTCTACTAAACGACGAACGATAAGCAGGATCGCTTTTTGCTCGTTTTCCACTTGGGACATGCGAACCGGTGAACGCGATTCCAAGTCGTCGCGAACAATTTCGGCAGCGCGAACCGCCATATTGTTGAGGAAGTGGTCGCGCAGGGCTTGATTGCTGCCTTTGAGGGCAATGACCAGTGAGTCGGTTGACACTTCTTGCAAAATACGTTGGATACTGCGGTTGTCCACTTCGATAAGGTTTTCGAACAGGAACATTTCATCAATAATGCGTTGAGCCAATTCGCCATCGTAATCCCGCATTGCATCGATAACGCTTTCTTCTTGTTGGCTTTTCATTAAGTTGATAATTTCTGCTGCTGTTCTTACGCCACCCATTTTGCTGCGTTTGAGGTTTTGGCCGTCCAATAAGTTGTTTAAGACTTCGGTCAGTTCCGCTAGGGCTGCAGGTTGCACTCCACCAAAAGTAGCGATACGTAGCATAATGTCATTGCGTTGGCGCTCTTCAAATAATTCAAGTACGTCCGCAGCGAGGTTACGTTTCAAGTGAACTAAAATTGTGGCGATAATCTGTGGATGTTCATCACGGATAATATCGGCAACGGTTTGTGGCTCCATGTAGTTGAGGCTTTCGATACCTGAGGTGGTTTCTTGTTTTTCAAAGATATCTTCAAGTAAGCTAGCTGCGCGTTCCTCACCCAACGCTTTGACCAGTACCGAACGCAGGTAATCATTTGTGTTGATATTTAAGGCCGCGAATTGAATTGCTGACTCTTCAAATTCAGTTAGCACTTCCGCAAGTTCGTTATTGGAGATTTGGCGCATGTTAGACACCGCCATACTCAATTGTTGAACTTCTTTAGGGTTTAGATGCTTAAATACTTCCGCAGCCTGATCTTCACCGAGTGTCATTAACATTACGGCACTTTTTTCTGTTCCACTTAAACTCATAGGGATTTTCCTAACCACTGACGGATAACCATTGCCACGACTTGTGGGTCTTTCTCTGCCATTTCACGTATACGTTGGCTTTGGATCTCTGCACTAACACGCTGGCGAGTAAGACGGCGGCGTGTTTGCTCATCCATGTCTTCGTTTATTTCTTCATCTACCACGAACGGTGCTTTTGCCTGAGTTGCGACAAAAATTTCAGCATCAACTTGGGCTTGTTGTGTTTTACGATATTTAACCCATTGAGGTTTGATACCGAAGCGCCACATAAACCAAGCAATGAGGGTGATGAGCAATATTTTTCCGTAATCCAAAAGTTGTGTAATCAACTGTGGATTGGACAGTAATGATGGCTCTACTTCAACAGGCGTATCATCAGTAAATAAGGAGTTAGTGATGTTGATTGAGTCTCCTCGTGCTGAAGAAAAGCCCATCGCTTCTCGTGTTAACGCTTCAATTTGCTGTAGCATCTCTGGCGGCAATGGTTTCATTTCTGGCCCATTTTCGCCTTCTTGTGAATGGTAATTAACAATAACTGCGACCGAGAGCCTATCAATGACGCCAATTTGCCGTTGAGTATGGCTAATTTTGCGATCTACTTCGTAATTTGTGGTTTCATCGCTTTGCGAGTTAGTCGTGTTATTACGGTTATTGGTGGTTTGCTGTGCGTCTTTATTGTCTTTGTTAGTTTCAATTGGCGCATTCGGTGCGCTAACTGGTTGATTCGACAATGCCCCCGGGACACCGCCCGTGCCGCCATTATTGTTTTGCATACTTTGGCTGTTCTGGCGGGAACGAATAGCGGCGCTGTCCGGTGTTTGGTTCGGCTTATATTCTTCGGAGGTTTGCTCAACCTTGGAGAAATCCATTTGCGCGGTGACTTGTGCATGAATATTGGCACGCCCAACTAATGGTGACAAAATATCTTCAATGCGTTGTTTGAGATGAGATTCCATCTCTTTGGTCATCTTAATTTGTGCGCTATTAGCTGATTGCTGGCTGTTATCATTATTTGTGAGCAAGCGTCCCGCTTGGTCGACTATAATTACATTACTTGCAGTTAATCCTGTTACGCTACTTGAGACCATATGCACAATGGCGCTAATTTGCCCTTCGTCGAGCATTCTTCCAGGTAATAAACCTACCGTGACAGAAGCTGTAGGCAACTTTTGCTCACGGACAAATAGTGTCGGTTTTGGGATTGCTAAATGTACACGCGCACTTTGCACGGGGCTCAACGATTCGATAGTGCGAGATAATTCACCCTCTAAAGCACGCTGGTAGTTAATTTGTTCACTAAATTGGCTAATACCAAACTGTTCTTTATCTAATAATTCAAAGCCAGTATTCCCCCCTTTAGGTAAACCAGATTGGGCGAGCTTCAAACGTAATTCATGCACTTTATCTGCAGGAACTAAAATGGCGCTACCATTATCAGCGATTTGATATGGCACATTCATCTGAGTTAATTGGCTGACAATATCGCCACCATCTTTAGCACTAAGATTACTAAGAAGTACGCGATAGTCAGGACTGCGTAACCAGAGAAGTAGGGCAACAATAATTGAAACAGCTGCAGCCGCCGCAATCATTAACGGTATTTTAGGATCAGCTTTAATACGATCAACTATTGAGGCAAAACCCTTTTTGGCCTCCCCCGTGTCTTTAGATGCGGCACTCA
Organism: Providencia sp. 2024EL-00732; assembly: GCF_044006275.1. NCBI lineage: Bacteria > Pseudomonadati > Pseudomonadota > Gammaproteobacteria > Enterobacterales > Morganellaceae > Providencia > Providencia sp. 2024EL-00732. The sequence continues at coordinate 239,658 of NZ_JBIPDG010000001.1, forward strand.
TAAATATTCCCTGCTTGGCAGACTACTAGACGGATGAAAATACTTTTGGTGAAACAATGTTATTTCCCTCTTCGTAACGTCACTTTTTCACTTTGCTATTATTTATTGTTTTGTAGGGTTCTAATGACGGAATCAGCCTATAATTTAGGTGTTATTTATCGGCTTCAAGTTAAAAAGGGTGTGGTAGGGTAAGCTTGCTAAATAAATTTGTGACAAAAATTCACACTATATAAGAAGAGAATAAAATGACAGTTCAAGCGATTGAAGGAGTTGTATCACAATTAAATGTTGTGGCAACTCAGGCAACGAACCCAACAAAACCTATAATAGAACCCGTCGGTTTTGCTGATCATCTGGTCGCCTCTGTGAATCAAATAAATAAAACACGTAATGATTCTGCTAAGCAAGTTGAAAACTTTACGTTGGGAAAACAAGATATTTCTTTGAATGATGTGATGGTTGATATGCAAAAAGCGAGTTTAAGCCTCCAAATGGGCATACAAGTCAGAAATAAGCTGGTGGCTGCATACCAAGAAATTATGTCAATGCCAGTGTGATTTAATTACCTGCTTTAATATTATGAATTTATTGCCTTGTCATTGCTTCCTTGGGGCAGTGATGGGGCATTTCTATTCAAAATATCAATTTAGCTGGCATCATTTTCAGTTATCCACACTATATATTATTAACCATTCAAGTTCTCCTTTAGGTTGAAGAGTTAATTTTATTGTTATGGCTAGGCAATTAAAATATGGGGTTCATGGTGTACTTACGTTTTGGGTTACACGTAATTTGTATTTATCAATATTCATGCTTACCTCAGGATGTGGGAAACCATTACTTATCGATTGATAACAATTATTTATTCTGTTTAAATGATTGCATTCTGATTTGTATAGGTGTTATTTATGGAAGCTTCATTTGTTGCTATTCAATTTTTCGGGCAATTATTCCCTACACATCCTTTCACGTTAGCTGAAAGTGTTGGAAAAGCGGTTTCCATTATTATGTTTATACATTAGTGTTGGTGCGGTGGGTTACTTGTGCTTGATAGCGTTTTGATTTTTGGCTGTCATCACAACCATTCTAGTGAGCTTATCGAGGGCATTTTTACGGCTCCCAGCGTTAACAGCCTGAGTGATTTGTCGGTTTATATCTTTATTAATGCCTTTTAATTTTTCCTGAATGGGCCTCTTTCACGTGCTTGTCCGTTAGCCATGTGATTAGTCTCGCTCCATTTCCATAACCTTCATTAAAGTTTCCATTATCACTGACTTTCTTTTTCAAAAGATTTGCGTTCTATTATCCATCTACCAAAACCTCATGAAGAAATAGATAGGGCGTTTAGTGATATGCCACAAGTATGACAAGTGACCATAATAAATATATATTGTCAGGCTAATAAAGAATATAGAGAGATTGATAATGAATACTTTGGATAAATTAAAAACTAAATACCCAAATGCATCGGTATGGTCATTCGGTGATAGCCCCGAACTTGCTGATGAGTTAGTTGCTCTTGTAGTTAATGGGCGTAAAACCGCGTCATGTAGTTCATTGAAATCCTATTTATCTGAAGATTTAATTAAAATTGGTGGCATCAATATTATCCTTAATGGGGCTAAAGAGCCTAAATGTGTGATACGGACAACAGCATTAAAACTAATTAAGTTTAATGAAGTTACTGAAGAGTTTGCGAGGAAAGAAGGTGAGGGTGATTTAAGCTTAGATTTTTGGAGAGCGGGTCATAAGGGCTTTTTTACTCGAGAAGGCTGTTTTTCTGATGATATGGAGCTAGTTGCTGAAGAGTTTGAGCTAATTGAAGTCATTTAAAAAACTTACAAGGCCCGCTTACTGTGGGTTTTTATTGGATGGAATATAAAATAAACATATTTATCCTATGCGCCGTAAACCCTGGTCATTAAACTTCTCTTATAAAGCTAGTTATTTAATGGTTAGTATAATAAAGTTTGCTATCTCTAAATATTTGTGGTCTAATTCGTTCACTGGTTTGGAAGTACAGGCCTATTTATGCTAGTCAGTTTTAAGATGTTCACCATTAAGCGCTATCTCAGATACCTCTTCATTGCGAATTCCTTCTAATTAATTCCCATAAGTAAAAATACCAAACAAACCGCACATATGCCTTATGGCAAAATTAAAAAATTAAAGGAAATTCTATGTCTAATACAATGACTGGTTCAGTAAAATGGTTTAACGATGATAAAGGTTTTGGTTTTATTACTCCTGCTGATGGCAGTAAAGATGTGTTTGTTCACTTCTCTGCAATCCAGAGCGATAACTTCAAATCTTTAGCTGAAGGCCAACAAGTTTCATTTACCATTGAAAATGGTATGAAAGGTCCAGCTGCTGCAAATGTAGTTGCGCTTTAAGGGCACAATAAAAATTTATTTTTATTTTAAATGTCCTTGCTGTAGCGGCTCACAATATCGGACTTCACAGTTTGATATTTCAATAAGTAATCCACATGGTGCAAAATGTATTTTTTGCAAAAGTGCGATGAAAGCTCAAGCTAATTAGCTGCTAGTTAGGTCAATATTTAAAACCTCGCCAAGTGCGGGGTTTTTTGACATTAATAGGTTAGGTTTTTACGATAACTTATTATATGGCTTATATGGCGATTAAATTCCAATAATATATATGCATGATCTTCAGATAATTAATAAAATAATAACCCTATTCATATTATAAAGGCTACATTAAGTAGCCTTTAGTGACGCTAATTCAGCCTGCCTTGGGTCACTATTGAGCCGCTCTTTGTATCGCTTCGCCTCCGGCCTCGACATCTTCACCGACGCCTTTGGTGGTATTACAGGCTGTTAAAGAGAATATAACCGCGATTGAGCATACGAATAAACTGATCTTTTTTAACATATCTTCTTCCTCTCGTTGTAAAAAAACACAAGTCATCAGATAGTGCTTGTTTAATTATAGCAGAATATCAACAGTGTCATTTTTCGCTTATTTTGCCGATGTAAATAAATGAGTATTTCAGGAAATAAAAAGAACCCTGCAATAGGGTTAAGGGATCGCAGGGTATCAAGGTTTAAATACACTAGACTGTCTTATTAGTATGCTATCGAGAGTAATTTATTGCTTGGTTCTATGTACTCAGTGTTTTTAACATTCTTCAGCTGAGAATATTAATGTATAGTTATGGTTAAAAAATGACCAGAATAATTTTGTAAAGGTTTGAGCTAACGTTGCTTGGTCATTTATCCTTTACGCGAGTTTTATCCATGTCACCTAATCACTCAATTAATGTAATTGCCTGATGAATACGCGTTTTTATTGCTCTGGATGGTTATAAAGAGTACATTTTGAGCCTGTATTTCATTCATGGTTATTTGCTGTGCTAACTAAGATTTTGCGTTTCTTATGTGTTCTATTATTGGTATTGCTTGCATTTATATTTGGCGTTTCTCTGAATGTGAGTAAAAACCCGAGCGTTATTGACGGCGCAAAAGCGATGGTTGCTGATTTTATGTATCAACCTCAAGCGGCTAGTTTTAAAAATGTCACGTTTTATTCAAACGGCACTAGCATGAAAAATAAAGTGATTGGTCATGTCTGCGGCGAAGTTTTTACTTTTAAGGATGGGAGCCCTTATAAATATAAACGGTTTATCGTCCAAGTGGCCGCAAGTAAGCAGGGCTCATGCGTGTATTCTTTTCCATTATTTGATTTTGAAGGTGAAATAATGTCAGAGAATGACTTTCAAAAGAGATGGGGTGATAGTTGTGAATAAGATTACGGCTAAAAAATTAATTTTGTCCTATGTGAAGTGTTCTATCGGGTTTGCTTAGGTTAACGATTATATCAAGAAAAAAATGGCTCCGAGTAGGAGCCGAAAGGAATGTATTAAATGAGATTAACATTGGTGTTCACTATACCGCTTCTTTAGTTAGCTTATGAATATATAGTTAAAAATATGTTTCTTTTTGTAAGTTTTTAACAGCAAGAGTAACGTTATCAAAGTTAACTAGACTATATTCTTAAAAATAATTAATAAAATTCAATAAGTAATCTAGAAAGTGAGAGCTGTATTTATCTGTAGATTAGGCACTTATTGGTATTCTAGTTGTATAACCCTATTTCCAAAGCATCAAGGTATTTATTGGTTTTAATTTGCATTTTTACTGATCTAACATGGTTGCAGTGAGTTGATGAGGGCAAAACATGAAGAGAGACGAGGTCATTGATTATATACAGAGCCATTATGGTGTAGCTCCTGAGCACCCATGGGCTAAGCTACCTAAATACCTTGTTTTTCGGCATACAAACAACTCAAAGTGGTTTGCTGTTATGATGAGTATTCCAGCAAATAAATTATATGAAGGTGGAGGGGGTAAGATAATTGACATTATAAACCTGAAAGCTGCCCCTGAATTAGTTGGTTCTTTAAGGCTAAATAAAGGTGTTTACCCTGCATACCATATGAACAAGGAGCACTGGGTGACGGTACACCTGAATAGTGATTTTAATAAGCACGAGCTTACCTTGTTGATCGATGAAAGTTATAAATTAACCTATAAATAGCGGGTTGGTTTGTAAACTTGTTACTGTATTTTTTCTTTAGCGTTATGGTATCCAGTTGTTAGTATCATTTACTACTTTCAAACGATAGATCACTAAAAAGGCATGATGATGAAAAAAATTTTAGTCGCAATGGCTTTTACAGCTTTATTAGTTGGCTGTGATAGCAAGCCTGATGCTCCATTTGGCTTAACTTGGGGGCAGTCAATGGAAAGTATCAACTTTGTTAAAGATGGTAACTGTGAAACGAAAGAAAATATCACAACTTGTAAGTTTGAAAATCAGAAGCCTTTTAATCAATGGTCCTATTCAAATGAACTCACCTTTGATAAAGGAGCGCTGGTCAAAGTTATTTCTACATTCGCGGGGATTGATGGGCGTAATCCCAGTTTCCAGAATTTTAATGAAAAGCTGAATATTGAAGCTGATTTTCTGCAAAAAAATGGTTTCAATGCAGACCTCATCACTAAGATAAAGCAAAATTGCCAAAACAGTGAGGCTTGCGATAAAACAAGTGAGAGGTTCACAACACCTATAGGTAACATTAGTATTTGGCTGACAACTAAATCAACACACAACCCCATTGGGGTTGTAACATTCACACCTTAATACTTTGGGTTATATTAAAAATAACTTGATTGGTCGTTATTTATAATAAATTTAATTTAAATATAAGCGGCATATGGTTATTAAATTAGTAAACTAATGTTATTAATTGGCAGTTAAAGCATTAATGGTTATTAATTAAGGCAGATTAATCTTAATTATGAAATATTGAAAAATGAGCCCAATGGATATTGGGTTGTTTTTTCTCAAAGTCATAATCTTTTTTAGTCAAAAAAAGAGTCTTAGTCTGATTTTTAATTGCTTCATTAATAATATTTAGTTTATTTAATATTTTGATTTAAGTAGGGTTACTTAGTGGGAATTGTTGGTAATTCCTAATTAAATCATTATGTTAAGTATTGCTGTTATACCTGTTTAATGTAATATTGAATTTGTTTGAAATTCCCTTGGTTATATTTATGTTTAAACCGCCAGAGTGGCGGTTTTTTTTTACCATTTATCCGATATCCAAAGCCCACTCTTTTTCATCGCAAAACCAAAAAGTATGCCAACAAGTAATGATTGAATGGTAATTAACCATGCGCCTTGTGTTGCAAAAATAGTGCATGTCCCCACAAAGGTACCGGGTATATAAGCTAGCCACTGTTTTTTGGCTTGAATACACATAAAAAAAGCAACTAAGCCTGTAATAAAATAACCCACATAACTGGGTAGATGTTGAATATAATGGCTACTATTGAGGATCACTAACCCCCAAATAACGCCACTACTAACCGTTAAAGCAGTAATACCAAGCCCTTTAACGCCATCTTTTGGATAAGCAAAATAAGCTGTACAGCCAAGAAAACCAGCCCAGCTAATTAACCCTAAAGAGTCTGCGACCCAAGCCCAAATACCAGAGAGAATGGCGGTGGTTAACGAAAGACAAAATAGTAATTTCACAATATGCACTTTAAGTTATGTAGAGTATATCTCTAGGTTGTATGACTTTAAGTTGATTCGATTCAGCTTTGTGTTCTTTTTAATAGCCTGATGCTGTTAATGGGTATAGCACCAAGTTAACTTATTAATAATAAGGTGATTATTGCTTGAATGAGGAGGATGCCTCCTTGTAAAGGCGAGCATTGTATAGAGATAAATAAAGCGTTGCAATTTGTATCCGCGATTATTTACGCTTAGATCAATTGCAATCGATTACATCGCACAATGGTGTAAAATATCAGCTTAGCTTAAAGGGGATAGCGCTGCGATAAGTGAACCAATATTGATAGAGTGTAAACAGGACGATGTATAGAATGACACTTTTTGCCAATTTTTGATGCAGTTTGTTAAATAACATGGTATTTTTCTGTCAAATTTCACTATACTTTGTTTTTTCAGGGAATTTTAACTCAATTTGTTCACTTTCTTTATCATTAATAGGGTGTTGAATAAATTGCGTTCAATCTAGATGTCATTTTTTGCATATTGTTAGTAAATAAAAAAGCCGATAATGTTTTTTATACTTATTCTTTTAAAAATAGCTAAATAACTTAATGTGTCAGCCTATTTAACTCTTAATATCTATTTTTACTATATTTATTAAGTGGTTGTGGCCGCCATTGTGGTGATATAGCAACTTTAGCTGAGCAATAGATTTAATTATTGAGAATAAAGACTGAATTAATAGGATTTAAACCATGGCAGTAAGAGAAATTATTGAAATCCCTGATGAGAGACTGCGTATTAAATGCAGCCCTGTGACGGATTTCGCCGCAGTTCAAACCTTAATTGACGATTTAATCGATACCATGTACAGCACTGATAATGGAATTGGCCTTGCTGCAACCCAAATTGCTGAAACCAAGTCGATTATGGTGATAGATATTTCAGAAAACCGCGACCAACCAATGGTGTTTGTGAACCCTGAAATTGTGGAAAGTGAAGGGGAAACTAGCTACCAAGAAGGGTGTTTGTCAGTCCCTGAAATTTATGCGGATGTAGCGCGTTCTCTGCGTGTTAAAGTTAAAGCATTCGATAGGCATGGCAAAGCGTTTGAAGTCGATACTGATGAGTTCTTGGCGATTGTGATGCAGCATGAAATTGACCACTTACATGGCAAAGTGTTCCTCGACCACCTATCACCACTAAAACGTAATATGCTATTGAAAAAGCTGAAAAAACAACAGCGTTTAAAACAGCAACAATAGTCGTTTTTGGTATTTATATCCGAAATGGCGTGTCAGGTCTAATGGCCTGACACACGGACTGGTTTTTATTCCATGGGGCGAATGACAATCGGGGTATCTGGCTCATCAAATTGGCCGTAGCTATTATTGAGTACCCGTTTTTGGTCTAATTGTTTCATTTCTTTGCTTAAGAAATTTAAATGCTGCTGTAAATATTCTTTAGTAATACGTTCATTTTCAATAATTTTATGCAATAACTGAATAAATTCTTCAGTGATTGGTTGTTGTTGTTCGAACGCTTGGGTCAACTGGGTGAGGTTTTCCACCGCAAGGACATATTCTGTCTCGCGGGAGACTAATGTCTCCCATTCCCCGGATTGCGCTAAGGCAACTAACTCTTCACTCAATACTAAGACATTACGGTATATTTCATGTAAATCGATAGGATTTTTATTGTCCACCTGATTATCTTTCATCCACATTTGCACCGATTTGCTGCCATGCAGAAGCGATATCGGAGAGTAATTGGTAAACTTCTTGGACATAAGCCACGTTGTTTTCGAGGTTGGCGCGAAGTAACTGCATTGTCATATACTCATACAAGCTTGCTAAATTTTCAGCAAGCTCGCCGCCAGCCTCATAATTTAACGACTGCTTTAACCCTGTGTCAATGATGTCGATAGCTTTTGAGATTTCTTTACCTTTTTCCGCCACCTTACCCTGCTGCATAAAAATCTCACCGCGTTTCAGGGCACTAAGCGCCCCTTTAAACAGAATCTGGATCAACTGGTATGGTGTCGCATTGGTAATTTCACTTTCCAAATCAACCTGCTGATAGGCTTGCTGTGCGTGTCTTTGATACATGTTTTTAACCTAAAAGTATTAGCCTAATAATCGGCCTAATGAATTACTGGTGCTGTTAAGTGACGTCATCATTTTGTCGAGGTTTTGGAATTGACGACGGTACATGTCCATGGTGTTTTCGATTTGTTTATTAGTTTGCTCAATACGTTTGTCTAAGCTTTTCTTTTTCTTTTGAATACCATCGGTAGCGTTGTGTAACGTGCCTTCTTTGCTGTCTAAAGTATCTTTTAAGTAGTTAAAGTTTTCTGTCCCAAAACCAGTTTCTTTACCGTCTCCAGCAAAAAATACTTTGACGCTCGATGGGTTTTCTTTGAGGACTTTATCCAGCACTTTATTATCGATTTCTAAGGTACCATCCAGCTTTTGCTTAATCCCCATTTTGCTTAGAGTATCGATGTCTCCACTGGCTTGTGGCATGCGAACTTGGGTGCGTAAGGTGCTTTGGATCATGCGTAAAGTGGAATCACCAATTAATGGTCCGTTGCTTTTATCCGGTGCTGTGCCTTTTTCTGTAGGGGTATATTTGGTGAGTTCTTTCGCTAAAGTTTGGAATTCATTATAGGCATCCACCCACGCTTTAATTTTACCTTTGGCGGGTTCGATATCTTCCGAAACAATCAGATGGTCGGCTTTACCGTCTTCGCTTTCTTTTTTTAGCGTTAAGGTTAAACCAGGAAATAAATCTTTGGCTTCATTGGTTTGTGACTCTAATTTGAAACCATCAATTTCCAGTAATGCGGTTTGTGGTGGAACTTTTTGCTCCATACCAATGGTATCGGCATTTTTTAAGGTGACAACCCCATTCTCATCTATCACAGACTCAACATTCAGGATGTCAGCTAGTTTGTCATCGCCTTCCACATTGATGCTAATACGGTTTTCACTGCCTTCTTTTTTAGAGGTCACGACAAGGTGGTAGATATTGTCTTTGTCTTTAATAACCGATGCCGAAACGCCTTTATCGGTTTTATTGATGGCGTCTGCAATTTCAATCAGTGAAGTGTGTTCGTTATCCAGTTTGATAACGATTTTATCTTTATCTTCTTTTTGTGATGGTTGGGTGATGGTAATAGTACGTTCTTTAGCACCGTTACCGAGTAATTCTTTATTATCTTTTTGACCTTTAGTGGCGATAGTTTGTGCTTTTGCTAAACGTTCTACGGTAACATCATGTACACCTGCCACGGCTTTACCGTCAGTTTTCACATCAAAGGCTTTATATTCGCCATTGACTTTGGTGGTACTGATATCGCCGTATTTCTTTAAGTCTTCCGCAGCTTTCTTTAGTTTTTCTAAGGACGATTGCATTTTACCAAAGGCACTGATTTGTGCGTCATAGCTGGCTTTTTGTGTCGTCAGTGGTTCCAAACGACGGCGTTCCATCGCTTCGAGTTGATCCATTTGCACATTTAAATCTAAGTTTGACCCGATACCGAGTGTAGATATTCCTGCCATGTTTTCTCCTACGCTATGTCGGCGACATAAATCTTGAATATAAAAACTATTTAGACTGTTATCGGCGAAATGGAGCAAAATTTTAGACTATTCTGAAAAAGAGTGATGGCAAGAACTGAGAAGATAAAAGTAGGTAATTATTACTATTGGAATTAAATAATAAGAAAATTAATAAAAAAAATTTGTTTGCTAAAAAATTAAGGGCTAAAAAGCGGGTTATAAAGCCATTTCTGCTCGTGAGAAGAAAAATTTTCACTAAAAAGCCTAAAGGGGACTTTTTTGTAGCCGATAACCTAGTTGCTGACGAAATTCATCAAGTTAAGCATTTTGGCTTAACGCATTAATTTGAATAATAAGGATCACATCATGGCACAAGTTATCAACACTAACATTTTGTCTCTGACCACTCAGAACAACTTAAACCGTTCACAAGGCGTACTGGGTACTGCGATTGAGCGTTTATCTTCCGGTTCACGCATCAACAGCGCAAAAGACGATGCAGCAGGCCAAGCGATCGCTAACCGTTTCACTGCAAACGTGAAAGGTTTAACCCAAGCAGCACGTAATGCCAACGACGGTATCTCTATCGCACAAACAGCGGAAGGTGCAGTTAACGAAATCAACGATAACTTACAACGCATTCGTGAGTTGACTGTACAGGCGCGTAACGGGACTAACTCAGAATCAGATGCAAAATCTATTCAAGATGAAGTTAATTTACGAATGAAGGAAATTAACCGTATCTCTGAACAAACTCAGTTTAACGGCGTAAAAGTATTGCAAAGTGATTCTACAATGAAAATTCAAGTGGGTGCTAATGATAGTGAAACTATTGGTATTGATTTGAAAAAAATTGATAGTGATGTATTAAAAATCTCTGATTTAGACCTTTCTAAGCATGGAGTTGTTGGTGATAAAGTTGAAAAATTAGGTGGTCTAGGTGGTACTGCAGCAGTAAAAGTAGATTTGGAGAGTACTCAAAAATTATTTAAGGATACATCTGACGAGAATAAATTTATTCTTGAAGCTGATGGTAAGTTCTATAGCGTAGAAAAAGGAGACTTTGATCCAGCAACGGGTAAGATCACAACGCCAACATCAGGTGATGATAGTACATTAGGTACTACTAAGAAAGGTGGTGATGCAAGTGATTTGGAAATCACTAAAGCTGTTGAAGGCACTGGAGTAGCAAAATTAAACTCTGGAGAAGAATTATTCAAAATGATTGATTCAACTACAGGAGAAGTAGTTAAAGATACATATTTACTGAAAAAAGATGGTAAATTTTATGAAGTAACTACAAGTGATTTCGATGCAACAGGTAAAGTAGCAGATGCTAAAGTTGCTGATGGTGCTGAGAAAAATAATATGACAATCAATGATGCCCCATTAGCGGCAATTGATGAAGCTCTGAAACAAGTTGACTCATTCCGTTCTTCTTTAGGTGCGGTGCAAAACCGTATGCAATCTACCATCAACAACCTGAACAACTCTGTTAACAACCTGAGCGCAGCACGTAGCCGTATTCAAGATGCTGACTTCGCAACTGAAGTTTCTAACATGAGCCGTGGTCAAATCCTGCAACAAGCAGGTACTGCAGTGTTAGCACAAGCTAACCAAGTTCCACAAGGTGTTTTAAGTCTGTTACGTTAATTCGTAATTGGTGGATGATATTGAAGGCCAGCATTGCTGGCCTTTTTCATGCCCGTCATATTAGCTTTCATATTTCGCACCATAGCGTTGTTGGCTTCATAAGTTCATCCGAATCAAGTGCTTATGTACGCTCATCGGTAAAACTTATTTGCCGCCTAGCTATAGCACGAACTATATAGGCTAAAGAAACATGTTTTTAAAGCCAAAACACCAAAAGCTAAAAATGGTTCAAAAATTGCTTCTCAACAAAACCACCACTCTCACTTGTATTACCAGTAAAATTCCCTAAAAATTGTGTTAAAACAATAATTAACATTGTAATCATTCAAATTTGACCTATTTAGGATAAGGCAAATAAAGCCCTATTTATTGCCTTACTCTACGGATTGAATTCAAATCCAACACTGATAATGAGTACCTTTTATAAAGCTTGAAGGGTGATTCAGGTTGTGAGTGATTTGTATACTGCCGAAGGTGTGATCAATAAAAATAGCCTATGGGAGCGTTATTACCCTCTAATACGCCATGAAGCCCTGAAACTGCAAGTCAGACTACCTGCCAGTGTTGATATTGACGACTTAATTCAAGCGGGGGGCATTGGTTTATTGCATGCATTGGAACGTTTCGATGTTACCCAAGGGGCGTCGTTTGCCACCTATGCGGTGCAACGTATTCGAGGTTCGATGCTCGATGAGCTGCGTAGCCGTGATTGGGTGCCGCGTAGTGTGCGCCGCCAAGCGCGTGAAATGACCAAAGCTATTGGTGCGTTGGAGCAATCGTTAGGGCGCAGTGCTACCGAGCCGGAAATCGCCAAAGCACTGAATATCGACCTTGCGGAGTATCGTCAAGCATTATTAGATACGAATAATAGCCAGTTGTTTTCTTATGATGAGTGGCATGAGGTTCACGGGGAAAGCTGTGAGCCGCAAATGGATGAAGATGATGGTGGCAACCCATTGAGTTTGTTATTGGATTCCAGTTTACGCGACCAAATTGCAGCGGCTATTGAGCAATTGCCTGAGCGTGAGAAAATGGTGCTAACGCTGTATTACCAAGAAGAACTGAATTTGAAAGAGATTGGTGCGGTGTTGGATGTGGGGGAGTCTAGGGTGAGTCAACTTCATAGTCAGGCCGTGAAACGACTCCGTGGTCGCCTTAAGTGATGCGCCTCGATGCTCGTCATACTTCGCATTGTGGGGGTGTCGACTGCGCTCGGCTACTCGGGTCACATACTTGTGTATGCTCCCCGAGATATCCTCACTGGTCTTCTACCCACAACACAAATTATTTAGAGCATCCGCATCGGGTGAATTTTTAATAAACCCTAAATTGAAACTGTTTTTTTAGATATTCCCTGAGTTTTCGATACTTGTGTATGCTCCCCGAGATATCCTCACTGGTTTTCTACCACAATCCAAATTATTTAGGGCATCCGCATCGGGGAATTTTATAAACCCTAAATGAAAACTGACTTTTTTAGTGTTTTCTGTATTAGCTAATGAATTAGCTAATACATTGGAGTTAAATAAATCTATTTTTTAAAACACCTTGGTGACTTGCGGCTTATTTTTGTGTTATCTCGCAGCTAAACGCGAATAATGCCATTCTCTTTTTTGATATATTCGATGCACACTTTTAAAAGTGACTCACAATAAAAAGCCATCAAATCCAGCTCCTCATCTAACCATTGGTTTAATTGTGCTTCAGTCACGGTATACACATCATTATCGTAAATTGCGGGTTTAGTGTAGTCCTCATCAAAATAACAGCCTATTTTTTCATCATATAATATCGTTCCCATTAACGTATGATGTACTTCAAGGGCACTTTCGAGGGTATTGATGGCGTCAATTTCTTCATTGGTCATGACAGAAGCATCAAGCAGGTAATCCCAAATATTTTGGGGGCAATGGGCTCGTGTTTGAGTCAAATAAAAGCGCGCTAAGGCAGTTTCTTCAACGGGTTCAGGGTAGGGGATAATAAAAGAAGAATACGTAAATGTGAATTTTTGAGTCAGTAGTCCTTCAAGGGCGGTGACCATATTCTCTTCATGTTCGTAATCGGAATATAAAGCGTAGGATAAAACGCGCAGGTCAAAATAACATTTCATTTTATCCATGACTGTGTGGCATTTCGATATGGCATAAACAGCATGTTTTACCGCTTTTTCATAATCATCAATGCCTTCATATTCTCTAAAGGTTTTAAAAGGAATAACTTGGCTTTTATTTGCTGCTTTAACGGCGCGTATTCTTAAAAGGATAATACTAAAGATAAGGAGTAAGACAGCTAAAAAATAATACATATTGCATCCTGACTAAAAGGTGTACGCGCTATCGCAAACTCACTACGCCACACAGGCGGCTAGGTGACATAAGTGAAATATTATACGCTATTTACTGATCTCGACGCAAAAGAAAGGCTATGTAGATAGTCTATTTATCATTCCCCTTCTATTAATTTAGCCAAAAAATTCTCTGCCGTGGTGTGCCACGCTCTTGGGGATTGAGTAAACCCCAGTCTTAGGTACTCGGTGAGGTTACTGTCGGTCGAAAAAAATAAAAGGTTGCATTCAGAAGGCAGTTCTTCAGCGGCAAGGCGCATTAAATGACGGTCGATACCGTGCTTTTGATAATTGGTATCTATGGTAAGCTCACAGATATAGCAGCAAGAACTAAAATCGGTGACCGCTCTTACAAAACCCACAACTTGCTCTTCATCCCATGCACTAATTAATAAGTCCGCATTATTTAGCATTGCATCTAATTTGGTTAGGTTATCGGTAGGTACGGTTTCTTTAAATGATGACTGATGGATTAAGCGAATAAAATCCTCAATGTTAATGGCAAAATTCATTTTATAGGTCAATCGGTTGGCGATGGCATCCATAAATTCCCCTTGCAAGACGTGAGCTCTCTTATAGGTTTAGCTCTAAATAGCGAAAATTTCCTGTTTTTGTGGGATGTTATCGATTTGCATCTTCATTATTTGCCAATATATTTAATATTTATCATTGTTCTACTATTCCAATTGCCATATAAATGTCTTAAGTTAAATTCAAGGTAAGTCGTTATGTTTAGCCCATTTAAGCAGTAAAGCTAAACACCATATGAATTCTATTCAACAGATAAGTGAACGAGATATGACTATGGAACTAAAGGATTATTACAGCATCATGGGTGTAAAACGCACCGATGATTTAAAAACCATTAAGACCGCGTATCGCCGTTTAGCGCGAAAATATCACCCCGACGTCAGTAAAGAATCGGATGCCGAAGCCCGCTTTAAGGAGATAGCAGAAGCGTGGGCGGTATTAAGTGACAAAGAAAAACGCGCCGAATACGATGAAATGTGGGAACATCGAAATGACCCTTATTTTAATCAAAGGCACCAAGGTCAACAAAGCCAAGGCTATTCCCAACAAGGGTTTGATGCGGGGGGCTTTGATGATATTTTTTCATCGATGTTTTCCCAACGCGCACGTGGCGGCAGTACAAGGCAAGCACGCAGCCATCGTGGCCATGACTTAGAGGTTGAATTAGCCGTTTTCCTTGAAGAAAGCCAAGAGTCACATAAACGCACTATCAGTTATAACTTACCGGTCTACAACGCTTTTGGTTTTATCGAAAATGAAATCCCTAAAACACTCAATGTGACCATCCCTGCGGGGGTAATTGATGGGCAACGCATTCGCTTAAAAGGGCAAGGGACCGCGGGAGAAAATGGCGGTGAAAATGGTGACTTATGGATAACCATCCGTATTGCGCCACACCCCTTATTCGATATTAAAGGCTATGACCTAGAAGTGGTTGTGCCATTAGCCCCTTGGGAGGCGGCGCTCGGAACTAAAGTTACTATACCAACCTTAAAGGACCCGATTGTTATTACGGTTCCCGCCAATAGCCAAGCGGGGCAAAAATTGCGACTTAAAGGTAAAGGGCTGAAACATAAAGATAGTGCAGGGGATTTATACGCCATTATAAAAATTGTAATGCCCGATAGTAATGATGCGGAATCGAAAGCATTGTGGCAGAAGTTGGCGGAGGCTCAAACGCATTTTGACCCACGTAAAAATTGGGGAGGTAAATAATGGAACAGTTAACTACATTAACCGTTATTGATTTCTGCTTTCATACGGGGATTGCTGAAGATGAATTACAGGAAATCGTCGGGCTTGGGATTGTACAACCTATTGAAATTAGAGATGAATGGTTATTTGACGACCAAGCCGTGGTGGTCGTGAGAAGGGCGGTACGCCTTTATCATGAATTAGAGATTGACTGGCCGGGCATCGCAATGGCAATGAGCCTGATGGACCAAAATGAAAGGCTACGGCGCGAAAATGAGATGTTGCGTTTACAGTTGCAGCGTTTTATTGGTTAGCTTAGTTAGTGTTGTCAATGAGTTAGTCACTAACCACCATAAGCCTTGTTCAGTGAAATTAGGCTTGTGGTGGTTATTTATGTGAGTATTTTAGCTCTTGATTAAACGCTGTTTATTGATTCATCATGATAATGAGCCGCCCCATTTTATGGGGTGCTAATATTTTGTTTATCTAACAAGTCTTGAACTCGGGTATGCCATGCAAGAGTAAAGGGGTTAAACCCTTGTTTGAGATAATAGTCTTGAGTCTCTTCAGTAGAAAGGAAAATAATACTGCATTTCGTTGGAAGCTCAGTTGCTATCATTTGAATTAACTGTGTCCCAATCCCGTTATTTTGGTAGTCATTGTGGATTATCATTTCAGATATATAACAGCAGAAACTAAAATCAGTTATGGCCCGAATATAAGCAATAAATCGTTGGTCTAACCAAACGCTAATTAACAAATTGGCATTTTCTATCATGCTTCTAAGTTGTTTTGTATCATCAGTAGGGACAATTGAATTTAGTGGAGATTGCTTAATCAGCGAACGAAAATTATCAACGGAAATTGCCGCATTAACTTTATAAGTCAGGTTATTAGCGATAGTACTCATCTTTATTCCCTATAATAAAATGTATTCTTATAGGTTTAGCTTTAAATAGCTAAACTTTCCTGTTTTTATGGGAAATAAATGGGTATTAAATAAAAGTAATGACTTGGTTTAATGGCTTTTATATGTAATAGCCAAAAAAATACCCTTACCATTAGGCAAGGGCAACATAACGACAACGAGATTTTATTTTTTAATTAGAGACTTGCTGCTTCAGCAACTAATTTTGCAAGTTCATCCCAGTTTTCACTGTCAATTAATGCATTTGGTACCATCCACGAACCGCCGCACACTAATACAGACGGTAATGCGGTGTATTCTTTAATATTTTTCATACCGATACCACCTGTTGGCATAAATTTAACAGGGTAAACGGCGCCGAGTGCTTTGAGCATCGCAACCCCACCAGAGGCTTCTGCAGGGAAGAATTTTAAGGTGGTGAGGTTAAACTCAAGGGCTTGCTCTACCAAGCTTGGGTTATTGACGCCCGGAATGATAATCACATTTTTTTGTTGGCAGTAGGCAACAATTTTCGGGTTAAAGCCTGGGCTGACAATAAAGTCCACGCCTGCTTCAATGGCTTGGTCAACTTGCTGTGTGGTTAATACGGTACCTGCTGCGATCAGCAACTCAGGGTAGGCAGCGCGCATGTTTTTGATAGCTTGTACCGCGGCTGGGGTGCGGAAAGTGACTTCTGCGCACGGTAGGCCATTTTCCACCAACACTTTAGCTAGTGGCGCCCCATGTTCTGCGTGGTTAATGGTGATCACAGGGACAACTTTCAGCTGCTTAATTTTTTCAATTAATTGATTCATGATTAAACCTTTTCTATGGGGGCTAAAGTAATGGTTGGCATGGCCTCGGATGGAATAATCGCTCCCCGGTGTTGGATGACGCTTCCAGCCAGTAAATGACCTGTTTTTGCCGCATCGCAAGGGCTGCCACCTAAAATGCGGCAAGCTAGGTAGCCGGCACTAAAGGAATCCCCTGCGGCAGTTGTATCAACAACATGGCTAATTTTATTTGCAGGAATTTCAAAGCGTTGGTTATCAATAACCACAAAACAAGCATCAGCCCCGCGTTTTATCACGATTTCATTAACGCCATATTGTTGAGTGCGAAGAATTGCATCGGTTTCGTGATTGTCACCGTATAGCAATTGTTCGTCATCAAAGGTCAAAAAAGCGATATCGGTTAGGCTTAAAATTTGCTGGTAAGCTTGCTGTGCCGCTTGTTTTGAAGGCCAAAGAGCTGGGCGGTAGTTATTATCAAATACAATTTTTGCGCCATGCTGTTTGGCTTGCTGTAAAATTTCTAATAACAATTGGCGTGTGGCGTCAGGTAAAATAGCTAAACTAATGCCACTTAAATAGATGAATTGTTGTGCATTAAGCTGTTGCTGTGTGTGTGCTTTGCTATTTTCATCTAACCAAAATTTTGCTGCTGCGTTATCACGCCAGTAGAAAAAACGGCGTTCACCATTGGGGGCGGTTTCAATTAAATACATACCCGGTAACCGTGTATCAGAAATAAACACATCATCGGTATTGATCCCTTCTTGCTGCCAGCGGGTAAGCATTTGTTGGCTAAATGGGTCTTTCCCTAAACCAGTAATATATCGGGTTGTCACTCCGTGTTTCTGAGTTAAACGTGAGAGGTATAACGCGGTATTTAGCGTGTCCCCACCAAAAGTTTGGCTGTAAAGCTCACCCGATTTTTGTAATTCAACCATGCATTCGCCAATGACGGCAACTTGCGGATGTGTACTCATATTTACCACCTGCGCGATTACGACTTAGTAAACTAATACTGACCTGATAGAGCTATTAAAACTCATTTTATTCATAACTTCAAATAAAAATGAAACGCTGTTTTAAAAATATTGAATCACTGTTCTTGTTTTTCTGTGACCTGCCTATTATGCTATTTAGCCTAGAGTGGTATTGGCTGGTTTCGCTATAATATCGCTATCAATTGAATTGGATGATGGAAAAGCAATGGATAAGACGACTCAAACGGACGCCGTTTCAGCTGTAGTCAAAGTATTTAGCATACTTAGCGCTCTTGGTGAACAAAAGGAAATCGGTGTATCGGAGCTTTCCCAGCGTTTGCTGATGTCAAAAGCGACAACATTTCGTTTCTTACAAACCATGAAACAGCTGGGGTATGTGGAGCAAGAAGGTGAGGCAGATAAATACTCACTGACATTGAAGCTTTTCGAATTAGGGGCGAAATCCCTCGAGTACGTTGACCTGATTGAAATTGCAGATAAAGAAATGCGCCAGATTGGCCGACTCACCAATGAGGCCGTGCATTTAGGCGCATTAGATGAAGACGCTATCATTTATATTCACAAAATAGATTCTAGTTATAATTTACGTATGTATTCACGGGTCGGTCGCCGTAACCCGTTGTATTGTACCGCGATAGGTAAAATTTTATTGGCTTGGCAAAGTGAAGACGCTATTCGCTGTGCATTAAAAGATGAATTATTTACCAAAAAAACCAATACCACGATTTTAACGTTGGATGATTTGCTGGCGGAATTAGCCACTGTTCGCGAATGTCATTATGCGCAGGATAGGGAAGAACAAGAGCTTGGTTTACGTTGTATCGCTGTCCCAGTATATGACCGGTTAGGGCATGTGATTGCAGGGCTATCCATTTCATTTCCAACGATCCGCTTTGATGAACAATGTATTGATGATTATGTTGAATTACTAAAAACGGCGGGGCGCAATATTTCAGAAAAAATGGGTTATCACCAATACCTATAATATTGGTGATAACGGGTTATCTATGAGTTAAGTTTTTGAGTAAATAGTTCTGTATATTGAAAATCATAGGTTTGTTCTGGGTTACCTGAGCTTGTTGCTTCTGGGTAGGGTTTATTACCAGGACGGTCACGGGTTAAGCTCCACATCGACACGAGGTTCAAACCTATTTTTTTTGCGAATTCGCTTAGAATGTCGGCATCATGGAAACTGAACATAGCATGGTCATCATTTAGGCCAATCATCGGGGTAATTTGAACGTAATTATACATTTCCTTATCTTCTACCGATGGGTAGAAAGGTTTTAATTGGTTTTTAATACTGATGGCAGCCTTGATAGCGGCATCGCCCAAGCTAATGATGTTTGGGTCATAATAATCCATTGCCATTCCATTAACTTTCATGACCAAACCTGCTTCTACAGATTTTTTCACTAATGCTAATCCAGTATTTGTTAACCCTGTCGGTAGGGTGGGTAGGGTTAGGCTCAAGGTGATTTTTGGGTTATTGTCGACAATCACTTTTAAAGCAGAAAATGCATTATCAGCATCATAGAGGCCATTTTCGAAGTCTAAATCTATATGCGATGCGTTTAGTTTATCGATAGCTTCTTGATAGGTTTTGATCAGTTCTTCTTGTGTCTGTACCAATGAGACATCTTGATTAGCGGCTCCTCCGAATGACACTGCAATTTTTACCCCGCCAGCAATAAGTTCGTCACACAAGGGTTTAGCCCAGCTTATTGGCATTGTGGGTTGGGCGGACCATGCCGCTTGTCTATTTCGGTCCGCAGTTAAAAAACCAAGGTAAAGTATATCAACCCCATATTGGATTGCAGCTTGGCTGTATTTAGCATTTGGCCTGCCATCAGGGTAGTTTTGCCAATCGTTCCAAGTGGCATCGACACTGACATCGATATAAGGACCAAAATAGGTTTTATTCATTGTATATTCCTAGTCTAATGAGTTAGATAAAGTGAAATTGGTGCCCAATACTAACTAATAGGGCAAAGTCACTTTTATAGAAAATAGGCTTAGGAACAAGACTAAAAATTATTAGTAATCTGATAAGTTACAGTTCTATTATGATCATGATAATGGAGGTAATTCGATACAAATTATTTGGCTAATTTGAATGACGGTAGTTAGCCTTTTTTGCATATTGGCTTATTTAATATCATCACGCCATTGGTCTTTCATGTGAGTGTTAATTATTTAAAAACAAATGGTTATGATTAAGATGAACTGTATTTATATTTCTGATGCATGATTAATGTCATGCTAATAGTTCATTACTAATAGTATCTATATCAATCAATTGATTTGATGTTTTATTATAATTAACATATTGAATAATAAGATTTTATTATATTTTATTTTAATCGTTTTTGGATGTGATAATTCTGCGTTATATAATACTGACTTACAGGCACAGTAGGATATTCATATGTTTAAAAAGATTATTTTTGCTATTTTTCTTAGTTTCACTACTTACGGCTTTGCCAGCGATTTTACCTTTAAAGAAAAATCACCCGCTGATCGCGAGTTTAATCAAGACTACCAAGGTGCTAAAAAATTACAGGCACAACAAAAGTTTGTCTTTGATCCCAAGAAGAAACTTCCAGCAGAGGAACAAAGTTATCAAGCTTTATTAGACCAACGTAATGCGGATGAAAATTCAATACTACATCAGTTTAATGCTTGTGATGCCAACCCTACGGGAGCAGGGTGCCCAAACTCTAGGCCTTGGGTGAATGACCGACAACAAATGAAGAAAATGTTGGAGCAAGCGGGGCGCTACTGATAAGCAGGTTTACTGAGAAATAAGGGAGCAATAGGCTCCCTTATTGATTTTAAGTTAACTTGATTCAGGGAAAGTCAATGTTGCTCCTGGAGCTTCACGGCTTAAGTGAATGAAATTCATATGTTTTTCATATTGGTCGAGAATATCGCTAATTACCTGCTCTTTGGTATAATCCATTAAATCATTCCCTTGGGAACCCTCCCATAAGAAGGTTTCTAAACGGTAATAATGGGATTTCCCCGAGCGGGCGCGATAAGTAAAGCCAGGAACAGAATAGCGTTGCGGCCAGACTTGATAGATAAAGCTTTGTTCATCATCAAGGTCAACGGTCAGCTCTAAATGTTCTAACCGTTCATCTGCAATTGGTGGCATCGTATTAAACTCCACTTTTGCTCCCCTTAAAGATAACTCTTTCGCCACTTCTTGCATCGCAGGGATACAAACTAAATCAAGCATCCGTTGCGTATAAGTCGTACCGGGGAAGTTCATCACACGGCCTAAACGTTGTTTCCAATTGAGGGTACCATTGCCATACAGTGGTGCGGGTGCATTGGTGTTTAATGAGCTAACGCGCCTAAAATCTTCGACTTTTAATGACTTATATAACCCTGCCATAATGAAGAAAATGACGAAGCTAAAAGGTAGCCCCATGATCACCGTGGTATTTTGTAAGGCAGCAACTCCATCAGTCATTAGCATTCCTAGAGTTAGTAAGCCAATCGCGACGGACCAAAATATACGCAACCAATTAGGTGCATCATTATTGATATCACTGAGTTTCGAGGTGAAATTCCCTAATACTAATGAGCCGGAATCCGCAGAAGTAACATAAAAAAGTAACCCTGTGATGGTGGCGATTGAGGCGGTTAAACCAAAGCCAGGATAGAGCTCAAGTAGGGAATAAAACCCTTTTTCAGGGGCTTCGAGTACAGTTTGTGCTAACTCACTATTGCCATGAATGATTTCATATAAAGCACTATTTCCGAAAATGGATAGCCACAATAAAGTGAAAACAAAAGGAATAATTAAAGTACCAATCACAAATTGACGGATCGTTCGGCCACGAGAGATGCGGGCGAGGAATAACCCAACGAATGGCGACCATGCCACCCACCAAGCCCAGAAGAACAATGTCCAGCTATTCATCCAATCAGTTGGGCGGTCAAATGCGAAGCTATTGAGTGTCATCCCCATAAAGCGGTTGACGTAATCCCCTACATTGAGCACTAACGCATTGAGCAAGAACTCAGTATCACCGACAAATAATATGAATAAAATCAAGCCTAAAGCTAGAAGCACATTGAGCTCGGAGAGTATACGGATACCCTTATTAACCCCTGAGGTCGCTGAAATCACCGCCATGACAACGGATAGAAAGATCAAGCCAGTTTGTACCGTTAAGCCTTGCGGTAAGTCAAACAACACTTTTAGCCCATAATTGAGTTGTACTACCCCAATACCAAGTGTCGTTGCGATACCAAAGATAGTCCCCAGTACTGCAGCAATATCAACGGTATGGCCGATAGGCCCCTCAATGCGTTTACCAAAAATAGGGTAAAGTGCAGACCGAATGGTCAGAGGTAAATTATAACGATAGCTAAAGTACCCTAAAGCTATACCCATTAATGCATACATAGACCAGCCCGTTAGGCCATAGTGGAATAGTGTCCACACCATCGACTGACGGGCTGCTTCTAAGGTTTCTCCATCGCCTGTTGGCGGAAGCATATATTGAGTGACGGGTTCAGCTACAGAGAAAAACATTAAATCAATACCAATCCCCGCAGCGAATAGCATTGCAGACCAGCTAAGAACGCTAAATTCAGGTTTGGATTGCTCAGGACCGAGTTTGATATTCCCAAAGCGTGATGTTGCAATAAAAATAACAAAAACAATGTACAAGGTTGCCGCTAATAGGTAATACCAACCAAAGGTTTTTGATACCCAACCTAAGGTGGCGACGATCCACTGATTTGCTGTTTCGGTCATCAGAATTGTAAAAAAAGAAAACGCTAGAATAAGACCAGCGGAAGTGAAAAAAACCACAGAATTTAATTTGTCTTTCTGCTGATTTTTCGAACTATGTTGAGTTGTCATCGGCAGTTCCACATTTTTATTTATTTAACAGGTTAAAATTACTTTTCACTCTAACTAATTGATTAATTAGTGTGAATTTGGTTTTCCTCCATATCCCTCCTGCATATATTGTGAATTAATTGTAAAATACAATAGAGAATATTGATTGAACATTCAATTAAAAAAACGTTTAATAAAAGGGAACAGTGTATTTTTTAGGTTTAAATACTATGCCGAAGGTAGGAATTAAGTCGATACGTAAACAGCAGTTAATTCAGGCCACTTTGGCTGTGATTAACGAAGTTGGAATGCAAGAAGCTAGCTTTGTGTTAATCGCCCGTAAAGCTGGGGTGTCTACAGGTATTATTAGCCATTATTTTCGAGATAAAAACGGGTTACTTGAAGCGGCTATGCGCCATATTCAATACCAACTTGGGCTTGCAGTTGCGATGCGCTTAAGAATGCTACCGGATGCAGAGCCAAAATTGCGAATACAGGCGATTGTTGAAGGTAACTTTGACCCAACACAGACTAGCGAAGCCGCGATGAAAACGTGGTTAGCATTTTGGGCTAGTAGTATGCACCAGCCTAACTTAAACCGACTACAACAGGTGAATGATAGGCGGCTTTATTCGAATTTAAGTTATGAATTTGGGCGGGTATTAAGCAAATCCGATGCGCGGATGGCTGCAAAAGGGCTTGCGGCGCTAATTGATGGTTTATGGTTACGGAGTGCTTTAAGTAATGAAGTATTCCCAGTCCTAGAGGCACTGAAAATCACTAATGAATATATCGATATGCAACTTCATCGGGCAGAGGTAACAAAAACCTAAATATCAATTCAAAGGAGATAATATGCAACATCCACCAATCCATAAGCTTTATATTCATGGTGGTTACGTCGATAGCTCACAACCAGAATGCAGTCAATTTTCGGCAATCAACCCCGCAAATGGGGAGGTCATTGCCAAGTTACAATCTGCTAGCCTCGAAGATATTCAATGGGCAGTAGAAAGCGCCAAACAAGGCCAAAAGGTGTGGGCGGCAATGACAGCGATGGAGCGTTCACGAATTTTACGCCGCGCTGTTGATATTTTACGCGAACGTAATGATGAGCTGGCTTATCTTGAAACCTTGGATACCGGTAAACCGTTATCTGAAACTCGTTATGTCGATATTGTGACAGGGGCTGATGTCCTTGAATATTATGCTGGGCTAGCACCGATGCTGGAAGGGCAACAAATTCCGTTACGTGATAGCGCATTGGTTTATACCCGTCGTGAGCCATTAGGTGTTGTTGCTGGTATTGGTGCATGGAATTACCCAATTCAAATCGCTTTATGGAAGTCGGCGCCAGCGCTTGCAGCTGGAAACGCGATGGTGTTCAAACCGAGTGAAGTGACTTCGTTAACGGCTTTAAAACTGGCTGAAATATATACCGAAGCAGGTTTACCAGCTGGGGTGTTCAATGTGGTCACTGGAGCAGGCGGGGAAGTCGGCCAATGGCTAACAGAGCATCCAGATATTGCTAAAATCTCATTTACGGGTGGGATAGCTACGGGTAAAAAAGTCATGGCCAATGCATCTGCTTCATCATTGAAAGAAGTCACCATGGAGCTTGGTGGTAAGTCACCATTAATTATTTGTGATGATGCAGATTTAGATAAAGCTGCTGATATCGCTATGATGGCTAATTTTTATAGCTCAGGCCAAGTCTGTACGAACGGTACACGGGTATTTGTGCCTAATTCTCTTAAATCACAATTTGAACATAAAATTGTTGAGCGTGTTGCGCGGATTAAAATCGGTTCTCCTGTTGAAGAGGACACGAATTTTGGGCCATTAGTCAGTTTTGCGCATATGGAAAATGTACTGCGTTATATCGAATTAGGGAAGCAGCAAGGGGCTCGTTTGTTATGTGGTGGGCAGCGTTTAGTGGATGGTCACTTTGCTGATGGCGCTTATGTTGCTCCTACGGTATTTACAGATTGTGATGATGAAATGCAAATTACTCAGGAAGAAATTTTTGGTCCAGTAATGAGTATTTTAGGTTATCAATCGGAAGAGGAAGTCATTGCTCGTGCCAACAACAGTGTGTATGGGTTGGCTGCGGGGGTTATCACTCAAGATTTAACGCGAGCGCATAGTGTAATTAATCAATTAGAAGCAGGTATTTGCTGGGTTAATACATGGGGCGAATCTCCTGCACAAATGCCCGTTGGTGGCTATAAACATTCAGGTGTTGGTCGTGAAAATGGCGTGATAACGCTGCAAAATTATACACAAATCAAATCTATTCAAGTTGAACTTGGGGAGTTTTCATCGGTTTTTTAATCACATCATTTTAATTTGACTGAAACAGAGGAGATAACAATGGTCTATGACTATATTATTATCGGTGCTGGTTCAGCCGGTAACGTTCTTGCTACCCGCCTGACAGAAGATCCTGAAGTTACTGTGCTGCTCCTTGAAGCAGGAGGACCGGATTATCGGTTCGACTTTCGCACACAAATGCCAGCGGCATTAGCGTATCCATTACAAGGTCGACGTTATAATTGGGCCTATGAGACTGACCCCGAGCCACATATGAATAACCGCCGTATGGAGTGTGGTCGAGGAAAAGGGCTTGGCGGCTCATCACTGATTAATGGGATGTGTTATATCCGTGGAAATGCGATGGACTTTGATGGCTGGGCTGAAGCTCCTGGTCTAGAAGATTGGCGCTATTTAGATTGCTTACCGTATTTTAGAAAAGCGGAGACGCGGGATATTGGTCCAAATGATTACCATGGTGGTGATGGGCCCGTAAGTGTAGCTACGCCTAAAAATGGCAATAATGTGCTATTTCATGCAATGGTTGAGGCTGGGGTTCAAGCAGGCTACCCGCAAACTGATGATTTAAATGGCTATCAACAGGAGGGGTTTGGTCCTATGGATCGCACAGTAACCCCTCAAGGACGTCGAGCAAGTACGGGGCGTGGTTATTTAGACCAAGCGAAAGGGCGAAAAAATTTAACGATTGTGACTCATGCAACCACTGATACTATTGAGTTCGAAGGAAAAAAAGCGGTTGGTGTGAAGTATTACCCAGGTAACAGTACAACTGCAACGGTGATAAAAGCGCGTAAAGAGGTGTTATTATGTGCAGGGGCGATTGCATCGCCACAAATATTACAACGCTCAGGGGTTGGTCCTGAAGATGTATTGGCGGAGTTTAATATCCCTAAAGTACATGTTTTGCCCGGTGTTGGGCAAAACTTACAAGATCATCTTGAGATGTATTTGCAGTATGAATGCAAACAGCCAGTTTCATTATACCCAGCATTAAAGTGGTATAATCAACCGATGATTGGTGCTCAGTGGCTGTTCAAAGGGACGGGAATTGGTGCCAGTAATCAGTTTGAAGCGGGCGGTTTTATTCGTACTAGTGATAAGTTTACGTGGCCGAATATTCAGTTTCATTTCTTACCAGTTGCAATTAATTATAATGGTAGTAATGCAGTTAATATGCACGGTTTCCAAGCTCATGTCGGCTCAATGCGTTCTCCTAGCCGTGGGCGAGTACGTTTAAAATCATTAGACCCTAGGCAACACCCGAGTATTTTATTCAACTACATGTCATCGGAACAGGACTGGGAAGAGTTTCGTGCAGCTATCCGTATTACCCGTGAAATTATGGCTCAGCCAGCGCTCGACCCATATCGTGGTGCAGAGATAAGCCCCGGTAAACAGGTGAATACCGATGAAGAACTGGATGCTTTTGTCCGAGAGCGCGCTGAAACCGCATTTCACCCCTGTGGTACTTGTAAAATGGGTAATGATGAAATGGCAGTTGTTAATGGTGCAGGGCAGGTACACGGTATTGAAGGGTTAAGGGTGATTGATGCATCAATAATGCCATTAATTATTACCGGTAATTTGAATGCAACGACGATTATGATTGCTGAAAAAATAGCAGATAAAATACGTAATCGGGCACCACTACCTGTCAGTCAAGCGGATTATTTTGTGGCGGGGAATACGCCGGTTAGAAAAACGCCTTTAAGGGGGTAATAAGGCACTAGCATATTATTAAACCCGGTTTTTGGTTATTCAACAGCGGTTGATAGTTATATCAGCCGCTTTTTTTATGGGGTGAAATCATAAAGGAATTAATAAACAATAGTTATATTAATGAGAATGCAAATGATATTCATTATGATCTTGATCATTGTTATTATTGGTGTATATTTCAGGATAATTGATTAATACGAGGAAAAAATCGCCCTTAACCATTCAATAAATAAGGTTTTTGGTGTTAGCTGTATTTATCTAATTGCACTTACATCTCACTTTTAATTGACGAATTAAAGTATAGCAGGGGATATTTTCAAGCTGCTTGTACGATATTTCTTCATTTGTATTAAATATTCATTAATTAATGAAGGCATTACTTAAATGATATTTCAAAATAAAAATATAATTAGCTTACTTGTTATATGTTCTTCAGGGACGGTTTTAGCGGATGAAGCCAATACAGCACAGCAGAAAGATAAACTTCTCGTTACTGCGAGTAAAATAAAGTCAAATAGTAAGCGAATAGAGACTAAAGATATTTCGGTAGTAAGAGGCACAACTAATTCGGATATATTTGCTAATGAGACCTCTCTTCAAATAAATAATGCCAGAAATGAAGCAGGTGCTTTAGATATTGGTATTCGAGGTCTACAAGGTAATGGCCGAGTGCCTATTATTATCGATGGTAGTTTGCAATCGACGAATACATGGCGAGGTTATCAAGGTAGCACCGATAGAACCTATATTGATATGGATTTGGTTGATACCATAGAGATCGAAAAAGGAGCATCGATGAGTAAATTCTCCGGCGGTGCTATCGGTGGAACAGTTAAATTAAAAACGTTATCTGCTAATAGTATTATCCCCCAAGGAGAGCAGTTCGGGTTTTTATTTAAAGGAAATATTTATAACAATAACCGACGGCCTTCTATAGCATCAGAGGAAGGGCGGGAGTCAGAGTATCGGTTATCTAATGGGGTTAAAAATAGTCATTTTAATAATGGTTCCATAACCACTGGTATTGCCTATAGAAATGATAAGTTTGACGTGTTAATTGCGCATAGTGACAGAAAACAAGGCAATTTTTTTGCAGGGAAAAATGGTTATCATAAATATTCATCCACAGATGCACCGATAAAACCCGGGCAAGAAGTGGTTAATACGAGTTATGAAAGTCAGTCAACATTATTAAAGACGAATATTTATCTTAACCCATATTCTAGTATTGAATTAAATTATCGTCGCCACGAACAGCAAGCTGGCGAAGTTTTAGCTGCTTATTGGTATCAGTATGATAATAAAATGCCACAGTGGTCGTTAGGAACCGCAAATATAGATACCGCGTCATTAAACTACTCGTATAAACCTGATTCTTTATGGGTTGATATGAATTTAGGAGTATGGTGGACGAAAGGTAAGTTTAAGCAACGTAATGGTACATCGGATAATGTAAATGCTCATTATGGTGATCAATATAAACACCGTTATACCGATGAGCGGCTTGGATTTAATTTAGAAAATACTTCCGAGCTTGCCGCGTATCCCATCGGGATTACATATGGTGTGGAATATATGCAGCAGAAATCAAAGCCACTTAGTAAGACTTATCAGCCGATATGGACACCCGACGGAACACTAGAGGGGGACGAACTGACGCCGGTAACACGTAATGCGAAAGGTATTAATACATCCGCATTTACTAACGTTGAGTACCAAGGTGATTGGGTCACGGTGCTGGCGGGTTGGCGCATCCACTCGTTTGATGTTGATGACCATGTTCAAGGGAAAAGCCTTCATTACGGGCCAAAGAATGATTTATTCGGTGAATTGCGTTTTCATATGACGAATGAATTGGATATTTATACTAAATATTCAGATAGTTATAGAGAACCTAGTTTATTTGAAACAACGGCATCCGGTCAGACTTACTCTTATAGCCCTAACTCCCCACTAAAACCTGAGCATGCCAAGTCGTTTGAGGTTGGCATGAACCTTGAAAAAAATAACTTGATTGCCGATGAAGATGTTGCCGAGTTGCGGGTGGCGTATTTTAATAATGATATCAAAGATTATCTTTCACAAGGTGTGAATCCTAAATTGGAGGATTGGTCATCACCTTACGTCATAACCAAAAACTATGACAGGTTTAATCTTTCAGGTTATGAGGTTGAATTAAAATACAATTCAAATTATGCATTTGGTTCCGTTGATGCCACTTTTTATAACAATGCAGAACTTTGCTCTCGGGATGAAATGGCGCTAGGGAGTTTACCATCTGCTTGTAATTCGGTTGGTTTTGCATGGGGGTTATCACCTTCACGTATTCCACCCAAGAAAGTTGTCACCGGAATTGTTGGGGTAAAAATGTTTGATCAAAAATTACAAACAGGTTTACGTGTACGTTATAACTCAGGGAAAGATTACCCACAAGAATGGCTTGCTGGAACAGCTGCAGCACCTGTTACCAAGCTGTATTCCACGACAACATTTGATTTGTTAGGTAAATACTCTATTCAGAAAAATATCCATGTGAATTTTAATATTGATAACTTGACGAATCGTTATGCATTTGACCCAGGAACCGTTATTTATATGCCGATTCCAGGAAGAACCTTCAGGCTTGGGTTAGAAGCGACTTTTTAAATTGCAATCAATTTAGTTGTCTCTGAGCCAGTAGGTTCAGAGACAACATTAATATATTTATTTACTTGTAAATTGCTTGTATGCACTCATGGTCTCTGCTGCGTACATTGCAGAAGGCCCACCCCCCATAAAAATGGCCACACCGAGTGCTTCTGCTAACTCTTGTTCGGTAACACCTAAATCAACCAGTATTTTGGTGTGAAAACCAATACAGCCATCACAACGATTTGCCACAGCAATACCGATAGCAATCAATTCCTTTGTTTTTTTATCTAATGCACCATCTTGGCTACCTGAACTAACTAGGTTAGAAAAATTTTTCATCACATCAGGAATATGCTTAGCGAGTTCAGGCAAATTTTGGCTGATATGAGTTGTTATTTGTTTGAAGTCTGACATTTTTTCCTCACTATATTTATGTTATTTATATTATATAATTTAATATAATGTAATCATGTAAATGATCAACTGGTATTTGCGTGAAATATAAACAATGAATTAAAATATGTTAAATTTAGCTTATGTTGGGTTTTTGGGTTTAGTGGTGAGTTTAAGGCGTATAGAAAAGTGTTCTGGAATTTTAGGTAAAAAAAACCCTCCAAACATTAAGGAGGGAAAATAAATATAAAGCGAGCCTATTGGTATACCACTAATTATGTATAAACCATACCCGACCAGTAAAATAATTTTGTAAAAAAATAAATAAGCCGCTGAGCTATAAAATAATGTTTATTAATTCATGTAGATAGCTATTTTTTAACGGAATTAATTAACCATTGTAAATAATTATCTTCGACTTGGCTTGGGTCAAGACGAATAAGTTCTGGTGTTTCGTATGGGTGAATTTCTTTTATTGCATTAAATAAACTGAGCTGATTATCGTGTGTTGTCTTAATCAAAAGCAAAATTTCTTTATCTTGTGTAATGTTACCTTGCCAAAGATATATAGATACCACTTCTGGTAATAGTGAAACACAGGCTGCAAGGCGATTCGCTAAAATATGTTGTGCAATTTTAATTGCACTTTCATGGCTATTCGTTGTACATAGCACAATGCAAGGTTGATGATTACTAGTGGTATAAGTGTTCATGGTAGACATTTAATTTCCTTATTAGTCATATTTAGAAATGAAACTACTATTAATGTTAGATTAAATATTCACACTGTGTATGGAAACAAGGCATAATATTTATAGTTATTTCTAATTGGAATTATTATGTTAGGTAACAATACTTTTAATAAAGAGAGTCATATTGGTTTAATTCGGTTATCTGGTTTGTTTTTAGGCGGTGTAAGTATTATTACTGTTCATTTTGGTTTTTTTTTAATCAATTGTGCGTGGTGTGGTATTTTTATCCACTCAAAAAAAATAACACTATTTACTATTTTTATTTTATTAATTCGATTCAGCCTGCAAAAATAGAGGAAAAAACATAAATAAAATTGAAATTTTAGTATATTAGGTAATATCGAAATAATTTACTGATTACAATGAATAGTTAACTGTATTGACATCATCAAATGTGAGAATTATTAATTCGCTGTATAGGTTCACTCTTTAAAATAAGAGTGTGGTCCTCTATTTTTTTTAAAAATGAGTCAATATAACCTTATAATTATATATTACTTATTGTTACAAAATAGTCTGGCTATTTTTAATAAAACCAAGCTACTCACTGATAATGATCAAAGTTTTTGAGCTGTATTGTTAACATAATGATAAAAATCAGAATATATAACTGAAATTAATCTGTATTTCCATCTTTATACGTACATGGATAACCTTATGAATAAGTTAACACCTTTAAAGCCTGTACCGACCTTAATCGCAGTTGCCATTACGCTAATAATTTGGTTCTTGATCCCTGTACCTGAAGGGGTTAATCCAAATGCTTGGCACCTTTTAGCATTATTTGTTGGCACAATTGCCGCCATTATAGGTAAAGCATTACCTATTGGTGGTGTTTCTATTGTGGCTATTTCTTTAGTTGCTGTAACCGGAGTCACTAATCCAGAATCAACCAAAGGCGCTATTGCTGACGCATTAAGTGGTTTTTCCAATGACTTAATTTGGTTGATTGGTATTTCTATTATGGTTTCCATGAGCCTAAATAAGACAGGTCTTGGGGCTCGGATAGGTTATTATGTGATTTCCCTATTCGGTAAAAAAACACTCGGTATAGCTTATTCATTAGCAATTGCAGAAACCATTCTTGCACCAGTAACGCCAAGTAATACCGCTCGGGGCGGGGGGATTATTCACCCCATTATGCGTTCTATTTCGGATAGCTTTGGGTCAAAAGCTGAAGATGGGACCTCAAGTAAAATAGGGCGTTATTTATCGCTGGTTAATTACAATATTAACCCCATTACCTCTGCGATGTTTATTACTGCCACTGCACCAAACCCATTGATAGTAAGTTTGATCATTAGTGAAACTAGTCAAAGTAATGAATTGACTTGGGGTATGTGGGCAATAGCTGCATTTGTACCTGCCATTGTGTCATTAATCTTAATGCCTTTGGTGATCTATTTTATGTATAAACCAGAAATTACCTCAACACCTGATGCCCCGAATTTTGCTAAAGAGCGTTTGAAACAGTTGGGTGCGGTTTCATTACCCGAAAAAATAACCCTTGCTGTTTTCGGGCTGCTATTATTGATGTGGGCTGGTGTGCCCGCCATGGTTTTTGGTCCAGCCTATAGTGTTAATGCTACCACTGCTGCTTTTATTGGTTTGAGTATTTTATTAGCAACAGGGGTTATTAATTGGGATGATGTGCTGAAAAATAAAGGGGCTTGGGATACGGTAGTATGGTTCTCTGCTTTGGTTATGATGGCGACCTTCTTAGGCAAACTAGGCTTAATTAAATGGATGTCAGTGACTGTTGGTAGCACGATTGACAGTATGGGAATAAGCTGGGTGTGGGGGATGCTAATCCTTGTTTTAATTTATGTTTATTCACATTACTTCTTTGCAAGTACCACAGCGCACATTACAGCAATGTATGCGGCATTTTTCTCCGCAGGTTTAGCGCTTGGTGCCCCGCCAATGTTATTAGCTTTAACGTTAGCTTTCTCATCTTCACTAATGATGTCATTAACGCATTATGGTACAGGGACAGCGCCGATTATTTTTGGTTCGGGTTATGCGACGTTAGGCGAATGGTGGAAAACGGGTTTTGTCATGAGTGTTGTAAATTTAGCCGTTTGGTTCTTTATCGGTAGCATTTGGTGGAAATTCTTAGGTTACTGGTAATAGTGAAAAATTTATCTAGTTAGAATAAAAAATCGGGCGAACAGCCCGATTTTTTATTGGTGTTTTTAACTTAAAAAAATAATGTGCTAATCACAGTAATGATAGCCGCGACGATTAGCGCAATTAACATCACATGCCCCCAACTGATCATATAGGGGGATTTCATTGCATGTTGCCATAATAAGCTTATTTCATCAGCATGTGCATATTTGCGAGTATTAATGGCATTTTTAACGTTATTAACTATATCGGTGGTAGTGTCGGCATTTTTTTGCATCATCATGATTACTTGCCTTTTATTAAGGTAATGATATGTGGCTTATTTTGTCTGCTGTGATTATTTCAGATATGTAAAGTCAGAAAAATTGATGGGGTTTTATACAAACTTCCTCCTTTTTTACGATAAAACTCGGTTTCAGTTAAATAAATAAGGGAAAAGGAAGTTTAAGCGCTAAATTAGCTTCATTAAGAGGAAATGGTTACTCATCTAAGGTCATATTTATGCTTTTTGGATAAGTATTTTTTTATTTGGAAAATGAATTAACAAAGCGAATAAATATGATTGGTTTGCCTACAAAAGCCAGTATGATGTAAGTGCTTGAGGGTGAATTTATTTAGAGGAACACATGTATTCGCAAAGAAAGGCAGAATTTTTCTTAGTGCTGACCACGATAATTGCAGCTTGGGGGTGGGTTTTTTCTCGCGAAGCTGTACAGGGAATGCCTATATTCGCCTTTCTTGGCAGCCGCTTCTTATTAGCCGCCATAATTTTACTGCCATTTTGTCGCGGAAAGAAAAATAAAGTAACTCTTCAACAACTGCCAAAAATATTAATGACAGGCGGTTGGATGGCATTGAATATGGTGTTATGGATCTACGCAGTGGCAACAACGGATTCGATAGGGGAAGGGGCATTCATTATGAGCCTAGCCATGCTATTTGTTCCTTTAGTTGCGTGGGTCATTTTAAAAAATAAGCCAGTGCGTTATTTTTGGCAAGCCCTTCCTGTTGCTGTAGTGGGTTTGGCGTGCTTAACTTTATTTAAGGCACAACTTGAATTTAAGGCGAGCCAACTATGGTTTCTTTGTGCTGCTATCGTCCAAGCTATTTATTTTTGTTATACCAGCTTATATACCAGAACCGTGCCGCTTTTACCTTTAACGACAATACAATTAGCTTGCACAGGTACTGTAGGATTGGTGCTATCCATCTTTTTGGAAGAGTGGCCTGCCAGTATTACTGCACCGACGATGATGTGGTTTATTGCAAGTGTGGTGATAGCGACGAGTTTACGGTTTATTTTACAGCTTATTGGCCAGAAAAACACAACAGCTGCAAATGCTGCAATTATTATGATCCTAGAGCCTGTTATGACAGTATTTGTTGCGGCTATTTGGTATCACGAACGGATGCCTTTGATTCAAATCGTGGGTTGTATATTGATTTTATGTGCTTTATTTTATTATCGTTGGCGTTGTTCAAATTCGCTACCTAAGTGAAATTAAATTATAAAAATAACTTAATGATTGCAGATCTTTTATAGGAAAACGTCTATGATTAATAGTAACAATCATAGATAGGAATATTTATCTAAATTAGAAGTTCTTATTTTGTATATTAAGATTAATGGTGTTGTAAATATAAATTATCTATCCAAAATAGCGAAGTACTAAGACGATAATTTGTTTATTGTTGTCTTCTTGGGTCAAGCGCTTAATGAGAAAATGGGCATAAGATGAAAAAATTAGCATTAATATTGGGTATGGTTGGGGCAGTAGCTGTGTTATCTGCATGTTCTGATGAAAAGGCAGAAATTGCTGAATATAAAACTAACTTTGTGAATACTTGTGTTGCAGGGTCAGGGAATCCACAGGGCGAAACAGCAAATGCTGTTTCAGCGATATGCGGATGTGCCTATGACAAAACAATTGAGAAATATGGCTTAGCTGAATTTAAACGTATTGATGGTGAATTGGCTAAGTCAGGTGATGCAGAACCTGAATTCCAAAAATCCATGATCGAATTTGTTCAGCAGTGTTCGCAAAACGCACGTTAGTCGCTTTAAACCCGCAGTTTGATGGCTATTCATCGTATAAGTGCTGCGGGTTTTTTATTTCTATTTAAATAAATTTTTAAACTGATGTGGTGCACAACGTAAATATTGTGGCGCAACATTAACTTGCTGATTTAATTCACAAGCAGCTCTCCATGGCCAGCGTGGCTCAAATAAAATCCCCCGCCCAATAGCGACAAAATCCGCTTGATGAGTCGCCAGAATAGCCTCTGCTTGTAATGGCTCTGTAATAAGGCCAACAGCAATAACAGGCATCATAGTATGTTCATTAATTGCTTGAGCCAATGGAACTTGGTAATTAGGGCTTAAAGGAATTTGTTGTTCCGCAGATAGGCCACCTGAGGAGACATGGATATAGTCACAGCCTAAATCTTCTAATATTTCAGTAAGCTCGATAGATTCGGGAACGCTCCATCCGTGTTCAAGCCAGTCAGTTGCGGAAATCCGTACGCCAACTGCAATATTTGGGCTAATTGTTTCTCTAATTTCATGAAAAATATTCACTAATAAGCGACTTCGGTTCTCGAAGCTCCCCCCATATTCATCTTGGCGTTGATTTGAAACTGGGGATAGGAATTCATGCAATAAATACCCATGAGCTGCGTGAATTTCAATGACGTCAAATCCAGCTTGTTCTGCTCGTTTTGCTGCATCAATAAATTGTTTTTTGATTTCAATAATTTGTTCAATAGTTAACTCACGTGGTAGGTAGTTATCACCAAAAGCAAGCGCGGATGGTGCAACGGTTTGCCACCCATGAGGGTCAGTTGCTTGAAGGCTTTTTCCACCAAACCAAGGTAAATCAGTAGAGGCTTTTCTACCTGCATGGGCTATTTGCACTCCTAAACGTGCATTCGAATATTGCCTAATATCTACCAGCATTTGCTGCATGGCGGCCATTTGTTCATCATTCCACAGCCCTAAATCCTTGTGTGTAATACGTCCTTCGGGCGTAACTGCACTAGCTTCCATAATGACTAATGAAGCACCAGACAAAGCGAGGTTCATATAATGCGCCTTGTGCCACGGCGTTGGCATCCCATTGTCTGCTGAATATTGACACATAGGTGGAACGATAATTCTATTTTCTAGTGAAACTTGGCCTATTGATGCGGATGAAAAAAGATGACTCATAGGAACATTCCTTTTTAGATAACTTTAGTTATTCTTATATTATACCTAGTTTATTTTGGTCTTTTTGTGAGATGGTGTGATATTGCAAATCAACCTTACCTTTACATAAAGTTGAAACTAAAAAGCAAGTAGTTTTTTGGATCTTTGAAAAACATAAAAAAAAGTATAAATCCCTGTGTTGATGGCTAAAAAATAGCTGAAATACTTAAAAAAATAGCATAAAAAATAAAATAGTAGAGTAAATATATTATCTTGGTATTTATAATTCTGTCACTTATAAATTAAATAAATAATCACCAATATATAATGGTTTTAATTTCACCTTATGGTTTTAATGGTTGTAATAGAAAAATACACTGGTTTTTTATTTTAAATAGTGATTTTAATTAGTGTGAACAAGTTGTTATCGCAGCAAAAATATAAAAATAGCCTTGCACTTGTTTCTAATGGTTTATATAAGCAACATACTGATATTGAATCAAATAGACAATTTAATTACGCAATTTGCATAGTCGTAAAATAGCATTAAATAATTAGGCTAGTTAATTAAAGCTTATTTCACCTGAAAAATATAATTCTAAGAAGGAAGTCGATGTGTTAACAATTATTGGTATTTTAATCATTGTATCTATCGTGACATTGCTCATGATGGGAAAAGTGAGCCCTATTATCGCAATGTCCTGTATACCATTTATTGGTGCATTATTTGCAGGATATTCTGTAGCGGAAATTTCAGTTTTCTTCGAGAGTGGGATTAATAAAGTCTCGAAAGTCGCTGCAATGTTTTTATTTGCCATCTTGTTTTTTAGCTTGATGAAAGATCTCCATATTTTTGACCCATTAATTCGGATAATGGTCAAAATGACTCGTGGAAATATTGTTGTTGTTTGTATTATGACTACCCTAATCGCGGGTATTGTCCATTTAGATGGCTCAGGAGCAGCAACATTTTTAATTATTATCCCTGCATTATTACCTTTATATCGACAGCTAGGTATGAGCCCATATTTAATGTTATTACTGATGTGTGCAAGCATGGGGGTGATGAATATGGTGCCTTGGGGAGGGCCTTTAGGGCGCGCCTCTGCAGTCACTGGAATTGACGCATCAACTTTATGGCAGCAACTTATACCTGTTCAATTAATTGGTATGGGTGGCGCTGTGGTATTCGCTATTATTATGGGTTTGCGCGAGAAACGCCGCATAGCTTCCGCACGGTTGAAAGGGACGACGCCGTATGAGATGGATTCATTATTACCTGCGAGTGAAGAAATTGGCGAAATCAATGAAACTATCCAAAAGCCTAAAAAGCCATTAATTAATGGTGGTTTAATTGTTGCATCGGTGGTGTGTCTGGCATTTGGTTTATTATCAGCTCCATATGTATTTATGATAGCACTATCAATCGCACTGATGGTGAACTTCCCTAACCCTAGAGACCAAATGAAGGTCTTATCTGCTCATGCGCCACAAGCACTCGGTATGGTCGCGATTATACTTGCAGCTGGAGCATTTTTGGGGATTTTATCTGAAGGGGGAATGCTTGAGTCGATAGCAAAAGATTTAACTGCTATTTTACCAATGGAATGGGTATCAAAAGTGCATATCTTTGTTGGTA
The DNA here is from genome assembly GCF_044006275.1 of Providencia sp. 2024EL-00732. Taxonomy (NCBI): domain Bacteria; kingdom Pseudomonadati; phylum Pseudomonadota; class Gammaproteobacteria; order Enterobacterales; family Morganellaceae; genus Providencia; species Providencia sp. 2024EL-00732. Next base: position 277,336 of record NZ_JBIPDG010000001.1, read on the forward strand.
TTTTGGGTGTGCCGATGGATATATTCACCAGTACAGATGCTTATTATTTTGCTTTATTACCGATAATTCAACAAATTGCAGCCACTGTAGGGGTAGACCCATCTGCTGTTGTTTACTCTATGGCTATTGGTAATAATGCAGGGACTTTTGTTAGCCCATTTTCACCGGCAGCTTGGTTAGCCATGGGGCTAGCGGGGATTGATATGGGGCGTCACCTGCGTTATTCATTTGGGTGGATTTGGCTATTTAGTCTATTTTTACTTGGCGCTGGTGCGGTACTCGGTCTCTACTAATTGGCTTTCGCGCCGCAGTGTTGTTGGCTTTAAAAGTAACCCCTAGTCATACATTGGTATGTTCTAGGGGTTACTTTTTGTCGCCTAGTTGCAATAGCATCAGATTAGAATACATCCAGTTTATTTTTTGGTTTGTAATCTGTAGTCGGTACAGGTACCAAGGTGATTGAATAGCTATATTGCGAATTATCAGATAGTTACTATGTCGTAAAATTTACGGTTATGACATGATTTATTGGTTAATTATTATCAATAAGGTTTTGTTATGCGTCGGCCACTTTCTTCTTATCATCCTATCCTCTATTGGCTGCGTGTGACTCAAAAACGTCTAGCTCGAAGACTGCATTGGGCATTTTCCTCTCAATATTATGCGAAAGCGAAATCTTCTGAACGTCTTGAATATCGCTACAATAAGCACACATCCAAATTAATCCGCAAATTAGGTGAGTCGGATTTACGTTTGCAGTACAACAAAGTGACTAACTTGCGCATAGCCATTAAAGCCATGAATGGTATTACGATATACCCTGGGGAGTATTTTTCCTTTTGTCGATTAGTGGGAAAGCCCACAGCGCGTAGGGGGTTTCTTGAGGGGATGGAATTATCATTTGGCGAAGCTCGTAGTGGTATTGGTGGTGGAATTTGCCAGCTCAGCAACCTAATACACTGGATGATTTTGCACTCACCATTACAGGTGGTTGAGCGTGCTAATCATAGTTTTGACCCTTTTCCTGATGAGGGCAGAGTATTGCCGTTTGGCTCAGGCGCTGCCATTTTTTATAATTACATCGACCTTGTCTTTTACAACCCAACTCAAAGTGCATTTCAATTGGTTTTTAATATTGCTGAGCACCAACTTGAAGGGGAGTTGTTATGCAGTGATCCGCGAGAGGCGAAATACCATATTTATGAGAAAAACCATAAATTTACCCGTGAAAAAGGGGTGATTTATCGCCACAATGAAATTTGGCAAAAAGTGACGACTAAAGGGCAAGAACCAGTCACTTTGCAAGATAATTGTTTGTACTGCAATAAAGTCGTAGTGAAATACCCTATTGATGAAAGCCGAATTGTTATCGAATAACTGCGTTTTTTATGAGTTTAGGAATAAATTGATAGTTTTTTCCTTGACAGTTAAGTTAGGATCTCACTGAATATAACACAAACAGGCCTAGAGAAAACGCTAGGCAGTATCAATATGAGGCCGACACTCGGACTAGATATGTAATACCAACACTTGATTTCTCAACAATAAAAGAAGCAAATCTTGCAAAAGATTTGTTGTGATTTCTATTCTTTAGAGAAAGCATGATGAATATGCAATCAAGAAAGTATGGTAGAACGTATCATTATCCGTTCTCACCCGGTACGACTAGTGACGATCGCATCAATAGCGATTGGTGGTCGCACATCCAAAATATTGGGCAATTAATTCACACAGAAAAACTCGATGGCGAAAACAATTGTTTAAATCGCTATGGTGTGTTTGCACGCTCTCATGGCGCGCCAACACAATCTGCATGGAGCCAACAGATACGTCAGCGTTGGCAGTTAATTAAAGATGATTTAGGTGATATCGAACTATTCGGTGAAAATCTTTATGCTGTGCATTCCATTGAGTATCAGCATATTGAAGACTATTTTTATCTGTTTGCCGTTAGGCAAGGGGGTTATTGGCTTAGTTGGGAAGAAGTGCAATTTTATGCAGCATTATTTGATTTCCCTACGGTGCCTCAGTTGGATTTATCATTGAATAAGAATATGTCTGAGCAAGAATATACCCGTGGATTAATAGAAGCCGCATCCCAAGATAGCCAATTTATTGCCTATGATACACATATAGGCAAAGCATGTAGCATGGAAGGTATTGTTAGCCGTGATAGCCAAGCCTTCCCAGTAGATGATTTTATGTCGCATGTATTTAAATATGTGCGTAAAAATCATGTCAAAACAGATATCCACTGGAAGCGTAATTGGCAAAGAGCCAAACTGGCTTTTGAATATCAAGGAGGGCAATGATGAGCTGGCAATTGACAAAAAACCGCGATTGGTCGCAGCTTGAAGCTCAATTTGATTTTATCCGCGACATGCAAAATGTACCACAAGATAGCTTACACCATGCAGAGGGTAATGTGGCTATTCATACCCAAATGGTGTTAGCCGCGCTTGAAAGTTTGCCTGAATATCAGCAACTATCACCGTTTAAGCAGCAGGTGGTTTGGACTGCGGCATTATTGCATGACGTAGAAAAGCGCAGTACCACACGTGAAGATGAAGAGGGGCGAATTCATTCACCGGGGCACGCTAAAAAAGGTGAGTTATCTGTACGGAATATATTATTTCGTCAAATAGAAACACCTTTTGCCATTCGTGAACATATTGCTGCATTAGTGCGTTTTCACGGCTTACCGTTATGGATAATGGAAAAACCAGACCCTGAGCGTACTTTATTTGCCGCCTCTTTACGTGTCGAAATGCCGTTGTTGTGTATGTTGGCGAAAGCGGATGCAATAGGCCGAACTTGTGAAGATAAAGCTGATTTACTCGCTAGAATTGAGCTGTTTGAATTATTTTGTCGTGAGCAAGATTGTTGGGATAAGCCTAAATCATTTGCCTCTTTAGCGGGCCGTTTCCAATATTTTCACTACCAGAAGGGCACGGCAGATTACCTCCCTTTTGAGGAGTTTGGTAGCGAAGTGATTATGTTATGCGGTTTACCCGGTATGGGGAAGGATCACTTTGTAAAACAGTTTTATCCACAAACTCAAATAATTTGCCTCGATGATATTCGCCGAGAACATAAAATTAACCCTGCAGATAAAAATGCACAAGGGTGGGTGGCTCAACAAGCGAAAGAGCAAGCTAAAGGTTTACTGCGCACTAAAACGGATTTTATTTGGAATGCGACTTCGTTAAGCGCTTCTTTGCGAGCCAGTATGATCAGCCTATTTGAACGTTATCAAGCAAAAGTTCATTTAGTTTACTTGGAAGTGCCATTCAAGCAATGGCGGCAACAAAATCAACAACGGCAATATGCTGTTCCAGATAATATTATGGAAAGAATGGCAGGCAAGTTGGAATTACCCACTCCCGATGAAGCGCACCAAGTTTCTTATTATATTAATAGTGAGTTTGTTGAGTTGTTCGGGGAGATATAGCATGGTTTACCTGCCTCTAGGTAAGAGGCAGGTTCTCATTTTGTATTATGGAATAAACGCATCACCTTCAAATAACTTCCTTGCTGTACGGATAATTGATGCCTGTAGCCCCTCAGGAAAGTCACTTTTTGGAGTTAATGAGACTTCAAACATTCCACTGAGATGCTCAATAGCGATATTTTTCATATCCACAGAATCAATATATTGTTTCACGATACTGTCAGGTAAAAGGGTACTGGTGGCAATAGCAATAGCGCCGGTTACAGCAAGGGCACCATGACATTTATGAGGCATAAAATAGCGTACGTTGATGGTACCACCATGGATAGCAGGAGAGACCAAAATAGGTTTGGGGATCACTTTTTTGCTCACGTCACCTAAACCCATTGCTGCCCCCGCTTTAATGCGAATAGCTTCCAATTTCTGCATAAATTCGCTATCTGTTTCTAATTGTTCAGCCGTCTCATAACCGGTTTTATTCATCTGAGGGGCATCAATGAGTACCACAGGCGTTGCCATATCGATGCAACTCACCTCAACACCGTCAAAGGTATCAATTGAGTGCCCAGTTGGCAGAAGTTTCCCAGTTTTAGTACCGCAGGCATTTAAAAATGTTAGCGCAACAGGTGCTGCATACCCAGGTACACCAGCAATTGAGGTTTCACCAAGGTAATTCACTTCGCCATTAGGTGTTTGTACTGTTGAATTAATAAAGGTATTGGTATTCACATTACGAATTCTTACCGTGGTCGTGTCATGATGAATAGGGACTAAGCCTTTTTCAATGGCAAAAGGGCCAACCGCACACAGGATATTACCGCAGTTCGGCGCAGTATCGACAATCGCTTCCATCATAGAAACTTGTGCAAATAAATAGTCTATATCAGCGTCAGGGTGAGAAGAGGGGCCAATAATGGCGACTTTACTGGTTTGTGGGCTACCACCTCCAATGCCATCAATTTGTAAAGCATGACCAGAACCCATCAATGCAAGAATGAGTTTATCGCGCTGTTGAATATCGTTGGGAAGAGAATCTGCGAGTAGGAATACACCTTTCGAGGTGCCGCCACGCATTAATGTGCAAGGGATCTTTTTCATCTGTTTACCCGTTATATTTCCCGCTGTGGCGGTGTTGGCTACACTCAGTTACCCAAGTCACATACCTTTGTATGCGCCTTGGGATGCCTTCATTTGCCGCCTAGCCACAACGAGAACTATTTAGGGTAAACCCGTTGATGTTTCCCGCTGTGACGGTGTTGGCTACACTCAGTTACCCAAGTCACATACCTTTGTATGCTCCTTGGGATGCCTTCATTTGCCGCCTAGCCACAACGAGAACTATTTAGGGTAAACCCGTTGATGTTTCCCGCTGTGGCGGTGTTGGCTACACTCAGTTACCCGAGTCACATACCTTTGTATGCGCCTTGGGATGCCTTCATTTGCCGCCTAGCCACAACGAGAACTATTTAGGGGAAGACGATAAATATTTACGCGATAGCTTAAAGGCTGCAAATAACCATAGAAGCGTGAGAAATAATGTTTAGTTAAATTGGGCACAATAATCATTGTGCCCATACCGTTATATAAAGGAGTGAGGATTAAATTAACCCAGTGTTAATTAAAATTTCCCACCAACCTAAACCGATAGTCATATGAACAAGTAAGCTAATGAATGCGACAAGGCCACCAATAATCCACCAAGAGCGAATATCGTTATAACCCGCCCCGAATACGATAGGCGCAGCCGCACCACCATAGTGAGTTACACTACCACCGTAGGCATTAGAGAAAAGTAAGCCTAGAGCCAGTAGCATTGGAGGTGCACCAGCTACCATACCGACTGTCGCGAATACTGGAACCATCGCGGCGACATATGCACCACCAGAGGCAAATAAGTAACGTATCGCGACACTGATAAACATGATGACGAAGAAGGCAAGCATGGCTTGGTCGCCGAAAGAAAGGTATTGGCTCATGGTATCAGCTAGCCATTTAAAGAAACCCGCTTTAGTCAGTACGCCAGACATACTGATGATCCCACCGTACCAAATCAGCGTGTTCCAGCCGCCTTTGTTTTTTAAGACATCATCCCAAGTAACAACACCAAGGATCAGGGTTAATGCCATGACGGCAATAGCAACACTGGATGCGCTTACGCCGATTAAGTCGGAAAAAATCCAGCCACAAAGCGCAATAATAAATACAATGCTGAGTAATTTTTCACGCATAGTCATCGGGCCTAATTCTTCAAGGCCTTTTGCCGCGATCTCTTTGTTATTTACTTTTTTTAATTCTGGTGGGTAAAGCTTATAAATCATTAAGGGAGTTAAAATCAGCATGATTAAGCCGGGAACTGAAGCGGCGAGTGCCCATCCACCCCAACTTAAATGGATCCCCATGATGTCGGTCATCATCGCTAATGCTAAAGCATTCGGTGCCATGGCAGTTAAAAACATATAGCTGGTGGTTTTAGTCACCATATATACGTTAACCAGTAAATAGTGACCTGCTTTACGAGGGCTTTTTTCTGGATCTGACCCTAAAGCAACCGCGACACTATTGATGATAGGAAAAACAATTCCCCCAGCTCGTGCAGTATTCGATGGGGTAGCAGGAGCAATAATTAAATCCAGAATAGCAGTGACATATCCTAACCCAAGCGTTGTTCCGCCTAGCTTACCTATTAATATATACGAGAGACGTTTCCCGAGACCGGTAATTACAAATGCGGCACTCAGTGTAAATGCAGCAAATACTAACCATGTGGTCCCAGACGCATAACCGCTGAGCACTTCACTTGCTTTGACATCTTTAGTACCTGTAATACCAATAATGACAGCACTTGCTGCAATAGTGGCTAATAAAATAACGGGTTCTGAATAGGGTTTTAATACTAACCCTACAATGGCGGCAAGATAAAGACCAAATAATAACCAAGCAATATGTGGGAGCCCAGTTGGTGTTGGTATTAAAGCAATGATAATTGGAATTGCTATTAATATAAATAGCTTCCATATTTTTTCTTTTTGCATAAGCCAATTTCCTTGATTAAATCAATATTAAATTTATTTAATATTAAATTGAATGAACTTTAATATTAGGAATTTGTTAAAATAACAATTTTTAATATGGCTGCATCTTGAATGAAAATAATAAATTGGTTTTATTAGTAATTCATTCTAAAGCGGATGTTTTTTATTAATAAATATTTAATTGGTTTTTATTTACTTAATTAATTTAATTTTTCTTATTTCTTCCTATATTAATAATGTTGAATTTTTGTAATGTTAAACCGTGATGTTGATTTGCTAATCGGGCAAAAAACCAAGTCAATATTAATAAGTCTGCGCTGCCACCGGGGCTGACATTCTGTTGAATACATTCATTATCGAAATTTTTTACAAAAATTAAATCATTGTGGGTATTAATCCCTTGATGTAATAATTGTGTAGCGCGTTGTTTTACCCACTCTAACCCTTGAATACCTCCACGATTAACAATATTAGTGTCATCATTCAGGCTCATTAATAAAATTAAGGTATCAAGTAGGGCAATATCGTCTGCTTTATCTTTTGCGAGTTGTTGTAAATAGTAAGGGAGTGCATGTTGAGTGACTAACGCGTAACCATTTTGCGCTTCACCTCGAGCACCTGTTAGCCCATATTGCTGATATAGGCGGTGCCCTGCCGTTGGGGTATCAGTTGGTTTTTTTAATTCATCGGTAATTCCAACACACATTCCTGCCACTAACTGACTAATATATTGAGGCAGCACGGGTTGCTGTAAGGCAATTAAACGGCCGATTGCAGTTAACACCAACCCTAGGGAAAAAATACTGCCTTTATGCGTATTTACACCTTGAGTTGCACGGAACATGGCCGTTTCACAATTAATACCAATACTACGGATATTGATTAAAACGTTTTCTATCGGTAAATCTTTATGCTGAGCCCCTGCGAGTAGAAAATAAGGGAAATATTTTGCAATTGCATTGGCACTTAAGTGAAAATCGGTCAGTGCCATATCTTTATGGGCACCTGTGTTATGTTTATCGACTAACCCCGGTTTAGGGGTTAAATTCACTTCAGCGAGCAAAGCTTGCCAAGCTAATTGGCTGTAATGCTGAACTTGTTCTTCAGTGATAGAGTTTAACTGTTTAGCGTGTTGCATTAGCTAACTCCTCAATACGGTTAAGGATCTCACCAAGTGGGTGTGTTCGATGTCGAGCACACACCTTAGCTTCATTCTCACAAACCAAACAACGCCTTGAAGAGAGGTTTAATTGTGAGCGAGAATACTGCTGTCCGTTCGCATCAAAAACGTCAAAATCCCATAGCCGTCCCACTGGCGATAACTCTTCAATTTCAATTAACGCTTTTTTAATTTCAATTGCATCGACATCAACAGCAGCCAAACATTCCGGTCCTGTTTTTAATGCCCATGATTGTTGTGATAAAAACACCCACTGCCTGCGTGAAGCAATTTGTTTAAGCGCATTTAGTCCTTGATTAAAAACATGTCTAACAAGGGAGTTATCTTTAACCGCTCCCGGGAAAACGACAGTAAATGAAATCAAGGTTACCTGATGGAGACCAATCCATTGTTGCTGACGAGCCTGACGGGCATCACGGCTATCTAGCAGTTCAGGTAAGGAAATTTCAAATTGCTCTTGAGTATCAGGCAGTGGGTAAAACATAGTTACTCCTTCACTTGATGAACAATATCAATGACCGAACCATCGCGGTAGCGAACAACGGCCACGACCTTATCGGTAAATTCAATTGGATTAGGAGTACCAGTTAAGAGTTGTGCTCGTTCTCTTAACCAGTCCATTGAAACAGTTTTAATCCCTTGGCTTTCAAGTTGTTGTTTTAATTCAGGACGAGCTGGGTTTACTGTAATACCATGGTCCGTCACGAGAATATCAACGCTTGAGCCTGGAGTAACACAAGTTAATACTTCATCAACTAAGGTTGGGATGCGCCCGCGAACTAATGGTGCCACAATGATGGAGAGTTTTGAGGCCACCGCTGTATCACTATGACCACCTGAAGCTCCACGAATGACACCGTCAGAGCCGGTTAATACATTGACATTAAAGCGAGTATCGATTTCTAGCGCACTGAGTACCACCACATCAAGCATATCAACGGAGGCCCCTTTAGAATCAAAGCAAGCATATTGATTCGCACTGATTTCAATATGATTAGGGTTGCGGCCTAATGATTCTGCGGCGGCTTTATCAAAACTTTGTACATCTAATAATTTGCGAATTAAGCCTTTCTCATGTAAATCAACAATGGTTGACGTGATCCCGCCCAATGCAAAGCCTGCGGTAATATTGTGACGTCTCATTTTATCTTCAAGAAAACGAGTTACTGCCAGAGATGCACCGCCAGTCCCTGTTTGCAATGAAAAACCATCTTTAAAATAACCGGATTTTTCGATCACATCCGCGGCGGTACGGGCAATGAGAAGTTCCCGAGGGTTAGATGTCATACGGGTCGCATCGGCGCCAATTTTATCTGCGTCGCCTACGCGTTTTACTTTCACAATGTAGTCAACTTCATCTTGTTTAATACTGGATGGGTTATGTGGGTAATCCAATAATTCTTCTGTCAGCATGACCACTTTTTTAGCTGTTTCTGCGTCAATTTTGGCATAACCTAAAGAACCACAGCTTGCAGTTCCTGTATAGCCATTGGAATTACCGTACTCATCACAAGAAGGAACACCAATAAAGGCTACATCGATTGATAGCTCACCGCTATGTATTAAGTTTGCTCGTCCGCCATGTGAATGGATTTGTACTGGCTCATCCAATTCTCCACGTGAAATAGCCTCAGCTAATGGCCCCCGAATACCTGAGGTATAAATTTTACGAATAACGCCGTGGCGAATATGTTCAACTAAGGGGGAGTGACATGCACTTAATGAACTAGAAGCAAGGGTAAGGTTACGAAAACCCATTTCGGCAATCACTTGCATCACCATATTAACGGTAAGGTCGCCACCACGAAATGCGTGATGGAATGAAATCGTCATACCGTCTTTGAGGCCAGAACGACGGATAGCAACTTGTAAATCATCGCACAGTTTGCGATTTCTCGGTTTTTGTACCTGCTGTTGTATTTTGCCAATATCTTGGAATTCTTGCTGAGTTTCATCCGTATTTGGTTGTAGGTAGGCTGATACGCGAGCCTGACGCTGAGTATTATTTGTCATTTTATTTGCCTCACTCTTCCCGAATGCCTGATAATGCTGCGCGTGATAATACAAGACGGGCTCTATCAATCACTGGGCCATCGACCATTTTTCCGTTTAAAGACACAACACCTTTACCTTCAAGGGCAGCTGAATCAGCTGCTTCAACAACACGTTGAGCATGGTCGACTTCTTTTTGAGTAGGTGCATACAGGTTATGAAGTAACTCAATTTGTCTTGGATTTATCAATGACTTGCCATCAAAGCCGAGTTGTTTAATGTGAGCGGCTTCGCGTAGAAAGCCTTCTTCATTATTAGCGTCAGAATAAACGGTATCGAAAGCTTGGATACCTGCTGAGCGTGCGGCTTGTAAAATGGCGCACCGAGCATAGAGGAGTTCAACGCCGTCAGGAGACCGCTCGGTGCGCAAATTGCGGACATAGTCCTCGGCACCTAGTGCGATGCCAATAAGTCGTTGTGATGAATGTGCAATATTAACAGCTTGGGTGATCCCCATAGGGGATTCAATGGCGGCCAGTAATCCAGTACTGCCTTCCTCACGACCACAACTTTTTTCAATACGTAGAATTTCATTTTCAATATCAATAACGTCTTGCGCAGTATCGGTTTTTGGCAAGCGAACAATATCGGCGCCACCGCGAACGACGGCCTCAAGATCGGCGACACCAAATGCGGAATCCAATGCATTGACACGAACAATAGTTTCAATATCTTGATAAAGCGGGTGTTGTAATGCGTGGTAAACTAAACGTCGAGCTGTGTCTTTTTCACGCAGTGTAACGGAGTCTTCAAGGTCAAACATCAGCGCATCTGCTTTATAAATAAAGGAGTTGCTTAGCATCGCTGCGTTTGAGCCAGGGACAAAAAGCATGCTTCTGCGTGTCCGTGATTTTTGTTGTGGAGTCATTATTTTTCCTCCCAAGGTAGGTAGTCGATATCACAAGCGCGAGCGAATAATGCTTCAAGACGTGCTCTGAGTACGCATTCCAATGCACCTTTATCATCAACGATGATTTGTGCACCTTGGATTTCATGCCGCTGTATCATTTCTTGTACGATCTGCGTGATGGCATCACCGAATTGTTTTTCGACACTGCTGGTTACTTGCACTGAAACTTCTTGAGTATCTTCTAAAGGTTCTATGCGAACCATGACATCACTTGATTCAAGCGTGCCAGCTATTGCTGCGTGTTTAATCTTCATATTTCACCTATGGCTAATTCAGAACTTTCGGTGCGGTTTATTGTGGTTGTTACTTGGTTAGCGAGCATTTCTTGTAAATATTGATATGTCGCTTCAGGCACAATCGCTTTAATTGCCGCAAGATCTTTTTTAGCGAGCAGTCTTCTAACTTGCGAGGCGGAAACCGCCGTGCCATTGATGACTATTCGCGGAAATTCAATGAGTTCTATAGGTGGATAATTCATAGCGTCCGTTTCCAGCCAGAAGCGCATGTCTTGGTTATATTGATTAGTGACTTGGCAAAAAGGCTCAGAACCTACAAATCGATGGGTGATCCCAAGAGCTGGGGCGATATATTGACGAAAAATCTTAATATCGATCTCGGTATAACAGTTATTGGCAACCGTTTTATCTTTTATAAAGTAGCAAGGGAAAGTCGCTCGAGAAATAATATATTCAGAGCCTTTATGGATAGTGAGATTGTCTATCCCTTTTGTGCCCGCCTCAATCAAATTAAGCCTAACTTTATAAGAAAAGCGCGAGGTATCTTCTTTGACGACAAATAAATGTAGCCAATCGCACGCTTTTGCCGCTTGTTCTATCAAATAACGGTGTCCAAGGGTAAATGGATTGGCATTCATCACAATGGCGCCAATTTTTTTCCCATCTTTACGCTGTGCTTTTAAGCTTTCAATATAGCGTTTTAGATAACAGCAACTGTTTTCCATCAGCACCATGACATCAGGGACAGTTGCAATAGTATGAAAACCACATTGTTGGAATAGGCTTTCGTTCTGAAATTTGGTATAAATAAATAAATGTGTTGTGTTATTTTCATAAGCGAGATTAACAAGTTCTGTTGCTAACTTTAATGCGAGGCCTTCGCCACGAACATCATCGCTAATTGCAACGCATTTAATCACGTTTTTAGCTAATCCCCCGCATGCAATTAATTTTTCATTACGGGTTATAGTAATAAAAACGTCGATACTTGAATCAAGCTCTAAATCGTTTTCCTTTAAAAACTGAGTAATTTCAGCAAGTTTCCTGTTCTCATGACGTTTTACCTGATTAAACGTTATGTTTTCGAACATAATAGTATCCTGCATCTCATTTAGAGATGTTTTTAAAATGTTGCTAATGTTAAAGTTAATTAAATAATTATTTTTAGAATTTTTTAGTGCGCTTAATATAAGTAATTATTTAATTTCCCTTTTCAATATTAATATTAAAGAAGCTGTATTTAATATACTTGACCTATTTCATGTTTCTTAAATGAGTTTGTATTTGTTTAATGGTTTTAAAGTTTTTAATTATTGGATATGTTTTTTATTGCTTGGTTTTTATGTGTTTAATTATTAATATGTGTATTATACCTTTGGCTTTAACCTGAGTTATCCGTTATATTGTTATCTTTGTATTTAACAAATTTTTTACTTTTCATAGTGTAACGAGATTTAACATGAAAAAAGAATATGCATTCTCCTCACTGAAAAAAGTAAGCTCGATTTCGTTTTCAGTACGAGTATTCTTTCTTCTATTACTTGTCTCTGTCTTTTTGACGTTTGGGTTGGGTAAATATTTTACAGATACTGCGGAAAGCCGGTTGATTGCGAATATTAGGTCTCTAGCGATGAGCCAAGCGAAGCTAATCGCTTCAATTGAAGGGGTGGTGCAATCTGTAAAAAATAAAGATATCCCAAGACTGAAAATTATTGCAGATAAACTCAATCAAGATTCGAATTATGATTATGTGGTGATTGGTGATGAAAACTCGATTCGCCTATATCACCCAAACAGCCAGAAAATTGGCTACAAAATGCAATGGAACAAACCAGGTGCATTGGAGCGGGGCGAAAGTTACTTCATCAATGGTGAAGGTTCGATGGGAAATGCGGTACGAGCAAAAACGCCCATTTTTGATGAGCAGGGTAAAGTTATCGGGGTGGTTTCTATTGGTTATTTAACCAATAAAATTGACACCTCCCGCAGTGAACTATTTGTACAAACTGGCGCTACGTTTCTCGGTATATTGATTATTTTATTGTTTTTATCTTGGGCATTCTCACGCCTAATACAGAAACAAATGTTAGGCATGGAGCCAGAGGAAATTACACAATTAGTGTTAGTACAAAAAGGGATATTTGATGCCGTTTTTGAAGGGGTCATCGCTGTTAATACCCAAGGGCAGATTATCAATATCAATTCGAATGCTAGAAAAATGCTCATGTTGAGTGAGCCATTAGGGCAACTAACGGGTATGCGCGTTTCAGAAAGAATATCGCCCGCTGATTTTTTTATGACCGATATTGCGACAACTCGGCATGATGTGATTTGTGAATTTAATGGGCTAAATGTGATTGCAAATCGAGTAGCTATTCGTGATAGTGAGCAACTTGTGGGGGCTGTAATCAGCTTTCGTAGTCAAAATGATATTGAATCCTTAAATTCTCAGTTAACACAAGTGCGTCAGTATGTTGAAAATTTACGCACACTACGCCATGAACACCTTAATTGGATGTCAACATTAAGTGGTTTATTGCAGATGAAAGAGTATGACCAAGCTTTGGCTCTAATTAAAGGTGAATCAGAGTCCCAACAACAATTGATTGATACGTTACGCAGGCAATTTTTTGATAAGCAAGTTGCTGGCTTATTATTTGGTAAGTATCATCGAGCCAAAGAGCTAGGGTTACAATTAAAGTTTACGGCGGGTAGCCAACTGCGCGACTTACCTGATTCATTAAACAGTACTGAATTTTGTGCTGTCTTGGGTAATTTATTGGATAATGCTTTTGAAGCAAGTTTGAAAAGCAACCAAGGGAATAAGCAGGTCGAGTTATACCTTTCTGATGAAGGAAAGGAAATAGTTATTGAAGTTGTGGATCAAGGTTGTGGTTTCCCCGAAGAGCTTCAAAATAAATGGTTTGAACGTGGAGTGACAACCAAGACAGATGCAACAGATGGCCATGGTATTGGGCTCTATTTAGTTGCATCTTATGTTAAGCGCTGTAATGGCGCGGTGATTATTGAAGAAAATCAACCGCATGGTACAGTATTCTCAATTTTTATTCCGAAAGTGAAGATATAAAATGATTAAGATAAAAATCCTCATTGTGGAAGATGAGTTACTTCTGGCAGAAATGCATGGCGAGTATATAAAAACGTACCCTGCATGTGACAAAGTGTGGCTTGCGGGGAACCTAGCTGAAGCTAGGAAAATGATTGAATATATGAAACCCGATCTAATTTTATTAGATAACTATTTACCTGATGGTAAAGGTATTGATTTGGTTCATGAATTAATACAAGAAAGAAACAACGCAGATATTGTTTTCACAACCGCAGCAAGCGACATGGAAACGGTCTCTGAGGCAATTCGCTTAGGGGTTTTTGACTACTTAGTGAAACCTATCGCTTATGAGCGTTTAGGGCAAACATTAGATAGGTATATTCAACGTAAATCTGTTCTGCAAGCGAATAGTAAAACTAACCAAAGTAAAATTGATGATATGTTTAATACTTATGCGCGTGGTGAATCGAAAGAAGAGCTACCGACGGGGATTGACATCATTACATTAGAAAAAATATTAGCGCTATTTGCTGATTCAGAAGCAGAATATACAGCTGAAAGTATCGCTGAAACAATAAAATTGAGCCGCACAACAGCAAGGCGTTATTTGGAATATTGTTTGGCAAAAAATAAAATTGAGGCTGAAATTGAATACGGGAAAGTGGGGCGACCACAGCGAGTCTACCGTAGAAAAATGTGAATGTTTGTATTAATCTGCGCATATCGATAAAAGTTCTGCATGGGGTATATATTCAATGCAGAACTTCTTGTATATAGCACCACTTTGGCTCAATGGGTAACGATAACGTCATGATATAAAAGGGAGTTAAATGGGGGGCATGTAGATTAAATTGCATTATGAGAGTAAAGCGAAATGCCTATAAAAACGTTTGTTCGCCCCATCCAATTATCGCTGCACATAAATTGCATCCTCATTAAGTTATTTGCGCTGGTTTTCCAAAATTAATACTTTTTTTGCAGCTCGTTTATCACCTTTAGCGGCGGCAAGCTTATACCAACGTAGCGCTTTTTTATCATCGGCTTCAACCCCCATCCCATACTGGTAGCATGCCCCTGCTGCATATTGGGCATCAGCACTATTTTGCTGCGCCGCTTTGATAAACCAGTGACAGGCTTTAGTCTGGTCAGTTTTAATGCCATCACCGCGAGCATAGATAAGCGCAATATTAAATTGTGCGGAAACCTCACCTTGCTCGGCCGCCAAAGTTAGCCATTTTATTGCCGCTTGGGGATCTTTTTCGGTGCCTTGCCCGGTTAGGTACAGCATACCTAAACTATTTTGAGCAGGGGAAAAGCCTTGCTCCGCTGCGCGAGTAAAATATTGGAAAGCTTGTGGGTAATTGACTTTGTCATACATACCTGTTGCGGATTGATAGCCAAGCAAGTAGAGGGCTTGTGGATGGTTTTTCTCAGCAAGTTCAAGGTATATTTTTTGTGCTTTCTGCGGGTCTTTAGTTACTGCTTTACCTTCTTCATACCAGTAAGCAAGGGTTAACATAGCCGCTGGAAATTGCTGTTCGGCCGCTTTTTTTAACCATTTTTCTGCTTCTGCTGGGTTTTTCTCAAGAGCCTTATCGATACCATATAAGGTGTATTCTGCCATATTCATCTGGCCAATAGGGTCGCCGTTTTCAGCGGCTATCTTCATCCAGTGCAGCATTTGTTTTTCATCTTTTGGGATGCCAGTTCCTTGTTGGTACATGAGCGCAAGGTTAATTTGCGCTTTTGTAAACCCCTGTTGGGCTGATAAGAGGTACCAATTTATTGCATTTTCAAATTGCTTATTGGATTGATAAAACATGCCCAAATTGAATTGGGCTTCGGCTTGCCCTTCATTTGCTAACCCTAATAATGTTTTTTCATCTAGAGGGGTTGGCGTAGGCTCAGAAAAAGCTAAGTGTGCAAAGAGGCTGCCGATGATAATTAAAGGAAGAAGTTTTTTTTTCACAAGGCGACCTCAATGTTGGTTTTGTCACAGTTTAGCGGGTAACTTATTTGGTTTTGTTCAGACCTGCAAGGGTTAAAGCAAATTGTACATTATGATTATCAAATCAAATGGTTAAATATTGCTAAAAAGTGAAAAAATAAAAAAAGAGAAAAAATATGAACTTTTTCTGAAATTAGCATGTCTTACTAGTATCTATATACTGTTTGCTTGCGTAAACATTCATATATTTACCCTCATCATTCATTTCTTTACACGAAGTAATGTAATAATGCACCTACGTAGTGATAGTTTGATTTAGTAAAAAGATCCTTGAGTAGAATGCATTGTGCCCAGTTTGTTACTGGGCTTTTTTTTGTCAAAATTTTACGTATTTTCCCCACTCATTAAACCCTCGAACCATTTTCTTGCACTCAATATATTCTTGGTTTTTATTTATTTGAATTATGCTTTTCGTTCATATCACTAATGTTAATAATCGGTGGTGCGATAGTTTCATGGTAGAATAATATTCTTAACATTAAGTATACAAGTGATTAAATAGTGGGCGTTGATAGTTTCGCTATTTTGTTAAAAATTGAAGTAAATCACGATAAGATTTTATCCATGCAGTAATTAATACTAGCTAATTCTTTAATTTTGGTGCATAAATAGCGTATATGGCTTAATTGATTATTGCGTTCTTGGCGGGTTATCTACCAGTCAACGTTGAATAAATAATCAAATGTGCTTTAACTCATTGAATTTATGCTTGAGATCCAGAAACAAGTTTGCACACAGTTTTGTTTGTTTTGAGATCAAGGAATGATGCTCCTCCTACCAAAAGTGAATCTTTCCGACGTTGAATTCTTGGGGTAATAACAATGCGAGAGCGCATAGAGCGTTCCGTGGTTTTTTTTGCATATCTACAGGTTGTACTAGAGGTAACTTGTGTCCACAACAAATAACAAAGAGGAAGTCAGTCTTAACGCGTTTAAGCAACCTCGCTCATTCTATCTCATCTTTTCCATCGAACTCTGGGAACGTTTTGGTTACTACGGTTTACAAGGTATTCTACCTATATATCTTAGCCAAGTTCTTGGTATGTCAGAAACTGAATCCATCACTTTATTCTCTGCATTTGCGGCATTAGTTTACGGCTTTGTTGCAATTGGTGGTTGGTTAGGCGATAAAATACTTGGTACAAAACGGGTTATTGTTCTTGGAACATTAACGTTGATTGCGGGGTATGCGTTTGTTGCCTTCTCAGGGCATGATGTCTCAATGGTGTATGTAGGTTTAGCGACTATTGCCGTTGGTAACGGCCTCTTTAAAGCGAACCCTTCATCACTGTTATCAACCTGTTATGATAAAGATGACCCGCGGTTAGATGGTGCATTTACCATGTACTATATGTCCGTGAATATTGGTTCATTCTTTTCTATGCTTGCAACACCGTGGTTAGCAAAACACTATGGTTGGGATGTTGCATTCTCACTCAGTGTTGTTGGCCTTATTATTACGCTGATTAACTTCTATATGTGTAAGAAGTGGGTTTCCCAACATGGGTCAAAACCTGACTTTGCTCCGGTCATTATTTCACGGTTAGTTGCAACTGTCGCGGGTGTTATTGCCTTGATTGCAATTTCAACTTGGTTATTGCATAACCTAGGGGTAGCGCGTACAGCATTAGCGGTTATTTCTTTAGGTATTTTGGTTATCTTTATTAAAGAAACGCTAGCTCTTCAGGGGATTGCACGTCGGCGCATGGTGGTGGCTCTGATCTTGATGCTCGAAGCAATTGTCTTTTTTGTTTTGTATAGCCAAATGCCAACCTCACTCAACTTCTTTGCATTACATAACGTAGAGCATGAAGTGTTTGGTTTTTCTATCGAACCTGCACAGTATCAAGCACTAAACCCATTATGGATTATGATTGGTAGCCCAATATTAGCCGCAATTTATAATAAAATGGGTGATAACTTACCCATGCCGCATAAATTCGCGATTGGTATGGTGTTATGCTCTGCGGCATTCTTAGTACTACCGCTTGGCGCCAAATTTGCAAACGAAGCGGGGATTGTTTCTGTTGAATGGTTGATTATCTGTTATGGTTTTCAAAGCATTGGTGAACTGATGATCTCTGGTCTTGGGCTGGCAATGGTAGCTCAGTTAGTTCCACAGCGTTTAATGGGCTTTATTATGGGCGCGTGGTTCTTAACTAACTCAGCGGCTGCATTTATTGCGGGTTATGTCGCTTCTATGGCAGCAGCGCCAGAAGGGGAGCTGACCAGTAAGCTTGAGTCATTAGCGGTGTACAGTGATGTATTCTTGAAGATTGGTTTAGTGACAGGGGCTATTGCGATAGTCATGGTGTTAACTGCACCATTGTTAAATCGTATGACGCTGGAACGCGCAGAATAATGATTCAAAAAAGGGCCGAAAGGCCCTTTTTTAATATCATGGAAAGGCTAATTAAATAAGCGGTTATTAATGATTTTTAATGAGCGGTCACGGCCGTTAACTAAAAGGGTATTTGAAAAACGGCTATAAGCATCTGTTGAAATTCCGCCCATTAACACTGTTGGCGTAATTGCCGTTGCGGCAAAAATCACATCATCTGTATTTACCATTTGCTCTAATGATAAAATTTCCCCAATCTCAATGCCCATTTGCTGGCATCGAATGGCTTCTTGAGCGGCGAGTAGTTTATTTTCTTCGCTATCCCCCTTTGCTTTGTCACGAGGGACCAATCTTGCTTGCATATCACCGCCTAATGCACGAGCGATGGCCGCACTAATAATGCCTTCAGGTGCGCCACCAGTGCCATACATCATATCAATTGAATGCTCGGGTAGTATTGCCAGCAATGATGCCAATACATCACCATCAGGAATGGCAATCACGTTAGCACCAAAATTACGAATGGTTTTGATGATATGCTGATGGCGTGGTTTATCTAATACTGCGACTGATAAGTTTGAAATGGGTTTATTCAATGCAGCGGAAAGGAATTCTAAATTTTTTTCGAGGGGATTAGCGAGATGAACAGCCCCTTTTGCAGCGGCACCAACGACGAGTTTTTCCATGTACATGTCTGGTGCTTGGAGTAATGAACCTGTTGGAGCAGCAGCCAGTACGGCTATGGCATTGTGTTCATTACACGCAACCATACGAGTGCCATCAATGGGGTCAACCGCAATATCGAGCCCTTGGGTGCCTGATTTTTTACCTACTTGCTCGCCGATATAAAGCATCGGAGCATCATCAATTTCACCTTCACCAATCACAATTTTACCATGAAAATCAATTTCATTAAGACGATTTCTCATGGCTTCTACAGCGGCTTTATCGGCTGCATTTTTATCTTGTTTACCAACCCAATCGAAGGCAGCAACAGCGGCAACTTCGGTGACGGAAGCAATAGCAACAGCTAACTCATCACTAATTTTCATTTTTATAAATATCCCAGGTGCATAAAAGAAAAGTACTTAGGGATATGATACGTTTTTTGTGATCTATCTGGCAAATAATTGGTGATTAAATCAACGGGGAAAAGTTGAGGGGCGGCGGGTGAATATAAACCCGCCGCTCAATTTAAAGCATTTCAACAATAGCGATTCCACCGATAATGGAGATTAAAGCGGCAAGTGTACTTAATAACACGGTGCCTGCGGAGGTTTCAGTATAAGCTTGATTACTGATTGCTAAGGCGGGAACCGCAGTGGCGGTGGGTAATACGCCAATGATAAAGGCGGCTTTTAGGAGGTCATCTTGTAAACCTACTGCAAGACCTGTTGCCAAAATCAACGCGGCTTGAACAAAATTTTTAATAAAAACGTTAAATATAATTTCTTTGCTAATAGTTAACTTAATACCGGATAGCAATAAACCAAGGAAAAATAAAGCAACACCTCCTGCCGTTTTACCAAGCTCATTGACTGAATTCTGTAAGATTTCAGGTAACTTAACACCAAAAATAGCGAGCAAGGCGCCTAAAATAGGAAGGAATACTAAAGGTTGGGCAATAGCTTTACCGATTGATTTAATCACGCTATGCCCTTGTTGCGAGCCACTGATCATCAGCAAAGTAAATGGAATAATAATCACCGTATAAATAAGGTTTCCTAGCACCATAGCAATTAAACCTGATGAACCGACAGTAGCTAGTAAGACTGGTGGTCCACAATAAGCCATATCCGGAAAAGAAACAGATAGCGCTTGCATTGCTGCATCTTTTTTATTGTGTCGGAAGATAAACTTACCGAAAATGAAACCAATAACGTATGTAGCGATTAAACCGACGGCCAATGCTAACAAATAATCAATATTTAAGAGTACAGAGGGTGGTGCTTGTGCGGCGGCTAAAAATAATGCAAATGGTAAGGCTATTTTGACAACAAAGTCAGCGAATGCTTGTGAATATTCTCTTTTAATAAAACCGTATTTACCTGATAACCAACCAACAGCTAACCCTAAAACGATAGGACCAAGGGCGGCTAGAATAATGTGGAGTAGCATTATATTTTCCTTAAACTATTCGTCAGATTTTGATGTGTAAATAATTAGTTATGAGCCTGTTCATACTAAAGCGGTATCGAATATCTCTCATATTACTGTGGTTTAAATAAACTCATTTCACGTTGGAAGTGGTAGATATTTAACCTCCATCAATAGATAAACTTATAATTGATGGAAATCATAATTGATAAAATAATAAATAACTACCATAGTTTAAAGATGGTGTTTTTCTGTATGAATATTTGAAGCATGGAAGCATGATATAAATATCATAATTAGACTAATTTTGTTATTTAGAGCAACTCTAATTATAATTAGAGGAACTAAAAATAAATAGGTAAGTGTTAATTTAATATGTCAAATCATCATTAAATGATGATTAAGGATTTTCTTAGTTACTAAAACTTTCAATGGGGGTATTAGTAACTGAGATTGAAAGGGTAGGAAGCGTATTTTTTCAACTAAATACGTAGTATAAGGGTTATTTTGTAACAGTTTATTACATTGAGTTGGCAAGATAATCAATGCTATCTACACTAGCGGTAATCACAAAACCCTATTCTAGCTGTATTTTAGATTGTGAAATTTATTTTGAGGAAACCTATTTGTGGATACTTGGATACTAGTAGGAGTCGTATTAGTATGTTTGCTTGTGTTAGCACCAATATTGGCTATCATAGCAATCAGCCGAACGGGCCGTATGCAGTACCAAATTTCTGAATTAAACCAGAAAGTTTTCTCTCTAGAAACTCGTTTAGGCCAATATCAGCAATCGAATGTTACGCCTTCGAAAAATGTTGCCAGTTCGTCTGATGACCAACAAGGCATTTTTGGGGTAACAGATGAGCTAGAACAGGCAGTTACAAACGTACCAATCCAATCTAGTCCAGTAAGTGAGCCTGAACCATCATTTAAACCCTTATCCGGCGATACTGCATATCAGCAATCTGAAAAAGCAGCTGATTCTACAAACCAAACCATTCCAGTGCCGGCATATACGCAATCAGCAATTGTAGGCTCTCAAGCACGTAGCGGGGTGGACCCAAATCGGTTTAATAAAGCGACTAAACCAAATCGTTTTAATGATCAGGAAGTAGATACATCTACTCAGGGTCAATTTAATCAAAAAACGACGGGAAATAATGAGTCTATATTTGGGCATTTCTTTAGTTGGTTACTAAAAGGGAACCCAGTTGCCAAAATAGGGATACTATTATTATTCCTAGGGGTCGCGTATTTATTAAATTACAGTGTGCAAAATGAGATTATTTCCCCCCAAATACGCTTAATTTTTAGCGCGGTAGGTTGTTTAGTTTTATTAGGAATTGGCTGGCGATTACGTAATAAGAAACCATTATTTGGGCTTATCCTTCAAGGTGGAGGGGTAGGCTGTTTATATATCACCATTTTTGCTGCCTTTAAGTTATATACCATGTTGCCTTATAGCATGGCATTTGTGTTTATGTTGTTGATTTGTGCAGCGAGTATTGCCTTAGCATTATTACAACGTACGATTAGCTTGGCTATTCTTGCTTCTCTTGGTGGTTATTTGGCTCCTGTTTTACTTTCGACGGGAGGGGGTAGCCATGTAATTTTGTTTTCTTATTACCTAATGTTGTCGATTGGGATTTTAATTATTAGTGTATGGCAAGCTTGGCGCCCTCTGAATTTAGTTGGTATGGTGATGACCTATGGTGTCGCTATTTTATGGGGTTTGAGCAATTACCAATCTGATTATTACATCTCCTGTCAATTATTTATCATTGCTAATTTAGTAGTATTTAATGCGTTAACACAATTATTTTCACTCCGCTTTGAGCACGATAAGCAATTAATTGTTGATAATACATTGTTGTTTGTACCGCCATTAATCAGTATTGCCCTTCAATTCTTTATTGCGGATGATGTAGGTTTATTGCCTGCATTTATTTCTCTGTTAATTGGTTTATTGTACTTGGTTGCTGGGTTGCAGGTACATAAGCGCTATAAAGAGGTCGGTAAGAATATGGCTTTAGCAAATATTCTTATTGGTGCAGGTTTTGTAACACTGGCTATCCCATTGGCATTGACACTTGAATGGACATCAATTGTTTGGTCATTAGAAGGGTTATTACTACTCTGGCTTGGTTTACAACAGGGGCAGAAAAAAATGGCTACGGTTGGTTCATTATTAATTGTAATCAGTGCGATTACGTTACTAATGGACTACCCTTACGTATATTGGAGCCGAAGCAGTACTTATATGGTGCCATTATTATTGGTAGCTTGTTTTGGTGCTGGTGGGTTATTTCATATTCGCCGCAAAGAAAACAGTAACTTTGCCCTATTTAGTTATGGTTTTTTATTTTTAGGTTTGCTTACATGGCTCTGCTGGTTACCACTATTTACTGATATTTTATCGTGGAGTCGGGAGTCTGAAGGCTTTATAATATTAGTGTTAGTGGTGATCTCCGTCTGGTTATGGCGTCTATATGCTATTCGAATTAACTGGATACCTTTGTTATTTTGCCAATCAATTTTATGGGTTGCTGGTTACTATTACCTTGGTTTAGATTTCTTATATGATAAAAACCCAATGGGGCGCGGGGAAAACTCATTAATATGGGCGGTGATACTCGGTAGCTCAATTTTGTTTGTTATTCATGCGTATAAACTTCGTAATCAATGGATGCAATGGACCCTCCATGGCGCTAACTTGTGGTTAATCCTTGTATTTATTTTGACCCAAGTAAATTGGTTTGTCTCTATTTTACCTTGGGGTATGCATGAGATGGGCTATTTTATTTATGTGATGGCGATAACCTTAACTATCTTAGCCCTGTATTGGTTACAGCAAAATAAAATGCCACCAATGAAACGTAATGGGTTAATGTATTGGTATTGGATGCTTCCTGTTGCTATCGGGTTAATTATATTATCTGCTTACGCTAATTTAGAAGATGGCAAATTAACATTCTGGAATTATATTCCATTAATTAATCCATTAGATGAGGCGGGCTTATTCAGTATTGCTGCCCTTATTCTGATGCAAAAAGGTTTTGTGCAAAAAATACGTAAGGCTACAGAGGTAGATTATTGGATAATCCGAGGTTTATTGGTCTCAATTATTCTATTATCAGCATTTTGGTTTAACGGTATTTTAATTCGCGCAGTAGCTGATTTTGCTGGGCTAAGTTGGAATTATGCGGTGCTTTATGATTCTCGTTTGATTCAAACTGTTTTATCCATTAGCTGGGCGCTTGCTGCATTGCTTTGCATTGTTATTGCAGCGATGAAAAAAAGTCGTATCTGGTGGTTTATGGGGGCCAGTATTTTCGCATGTGTTATCGCTAAATTATTCTTAGTGGATATTCATGGACAAGGGGGGATATCTCGCGCTATCTCCTTTATCGGTGTTGCATTATTGATATTAATTGTTGGGTATTTTTCACCATTACCGCCAAAGGATATAAAAGAGAAAGTCGAACAGGAGACGCAATCATGAGACAAATAAAAAGTAAAAGGCTAGGAGGGCTATTTGCTGTCTTCTTGTTGTCATCATTGTTTTCTAGCTACCTTAATGCTGGAACACCGAAAGAAAATACGCCTTATAGTTTTTACCAAGGGATGGAAATTGATATTCCAGATACATCAGAGCCATTTTATTGGTTAGAAGTTCCTACAAGTGCTTATATAAATTCAGCATATCCAAATACATTGCAAGATGTTCGGGTATTTAATGGTACGGGGGATGAAATACCTTCTGTACTTTTTTATGATGCTGAAAAGTCTATTTCTAGCAATAAAGTCTCATTTGCTCCTCAGCGCTTAGTGACTCAACTGGATAATGTAAATTCTCGTGAGGACATCCGTAGAGAAAAGCAGCATCTGCTTGTTGAGACGGTACCAGGTAAAGTCGATCGTATTGAATTACCAAATATACAACTAAAAGATAATGCTGCTTATCATGCTTATTTATTAACGCGAGATCAAAGCCAAGCCCAAAATACGCCAGTTCAAAAATTAACATTGGAGTGGGCAAAAACGGAGGAAGAGTGGCAAGGAAAAGTCTTTGTTTTTGCAAGTGATGATAAAGAAAAATGGTTAAATATCGCAACTAATCAACCTATCATGAATTTGAAATTAAATTCAGAAACAATTGCGAGTAATAATATTGAGTTGTTAAATGGCAATTCTAAAGCGCTAAGCGCGCCATATCTAATGGCCGTTATTGTCAGTGCGCCAGATGTAACGCTACCTGAGTTAGTGAAGGTCAAGGCGCTATCTAACACACTGAACTCAACTCGCCGACAAGAAATATTCAATTTTGAAATGACAAATGATGGGGTTTCAAAAGACCATATTATATATCAATTACCCACGACCCAACCATTAGGTGAATTGCAAATTCATTTACAGCAATCAAATCGAGTTATTCCATTAAAGGTTGAATATTCATCAGATAAAGGGGATGTTTGGAAACCATTAGCTAATCTTGTTGCTTATAACCAAACAATAGATGGGGAACTAGTCAGTAATCCAAGCATCAATCTTTATGGGGAAATGGTTAATAAAGTTAGAGTATCTGCACTTAAAGGTAGTTGGGAAGATCAGCCGCCGCGGCTTATCGGTAAGCGTGATGGGTATAATCTTATCGTTAATTTACAAGGCGCTGCACCTTACTTGCTAGTGTGGGGGAATAAGCAAGCAGAGCTTGATAAATTAACATATAACCAACTAGTTGGGCAGGCTTATAGTGTTGACGAGTTAATGTCGCATTATCCCCAGTTATATCCTAATAATGAAGTGATTGAGCTCGGTGGTGCTGAAAGGTTAACCGTAGCCAAACAAGTCGATGATACCTCTAATTGGATAACAGTTTCGTTATGGGTCTTATTATTTTTAGGGATACTCGCGTTATTGTACTTCTGCTGGTACCTTTTAAAAGAAGTGAATTCGACAAATAAAACCAATAATGATGAACTCTAAATAGTTTTTTGTTCACTAACTTAAAGGGGGAGCTTTTGCTCCCTTTTTGCTAATAAAATTTAAATAAAATAAACCTGACATCCCTTTACCTTATCATGAGAACAATTACTTAAAATCTGTATTCGTTGACAAGCATTTGCGCTAAAACTGTGGTTAAAGGGAGGATGAATTATGAAAAAATCATTACTAACACGTCTATTTGTTGCAATCATTTTTTTTACGGGGACTTCAATATTCGCTCAGGCAGCAGATAACACAGTATTAACGGAGTTAGCATTACATAAGACAACGGCTTATGAATACAGTGTGTTAAATATCACTCAAAACGAAGCTGATATTGAGTCAGAACGTGAAACTAAAGAGTTAGATAGTGCCCAGTTGCGTAGCATCACGAATGATAAACGATTTACTGGACGGCAGTTTGAAATATAAGTTAAATAAGTATCTATGATGTTTTTAAAGATAACTAATCACTAAAATCCGTATTGATAACGAAAAAAAACAATCTCAATCAGTATGAGGATAAAACATGTACAAGGGTTTATGTTTATGTGGTGCTGTAACAATCAGCGTGTCTAAGTCTGTTGATCAAATTAGTGTTTGTCATTGTGGTATGTGTCAAAAATGGAACGGGGGCCCGGGTTTCAGCATTGATGGGGGAAGTAATTTAACTATCGAAGGAAAGGAGGCAATAACGGTATTCGCTTCATCGTCTTGGGGAGAAAGAGCATTTTGTAAACATTGCGGTACCCATCTTTTTTATCACTTAATTTCCCCATCCACTTATTATGTGTCCGCAGCTTTATTCGAAGAAAGTAAAAATGCGCAAATGAGTATGCAGATTTATATTGAAAGTAAGCCAAAGTATTATAATTTCGTTGAAAAAACCCCTATGCTTACAGAGCAAGACATCATAAAACTAATGGGAGGGGTATCGGATTAAGTTGCACAGCTTATGGATTAAACTATATGCTATAAACAACAGGGCAAAAAGCCTCATTTCGTATTTTGTTTTCTATTTCTTTTGTTAAATTTAATTTGTATGTTATGCGTGTGCATTAAATTTGATTTATAATTAAGGGCATGGGCTCGCCTCGGCAAGTTAGTTTAAATATTGCTCATTAGTCGTCGGGCATTGCATTATTGAAATCATCCGCAGGTTGTTTTGAGGGAAAATAAATGAACAGTATGAAAGGAATGCGTCACGCTAGCAATATCGCGTGGGTACTGCAGTGGATATTAAACCTTGGTTTGATAGCATTAGCCGCGGTGCTTGTTTTCTTTTTAGCAAAAGAAACCGTTACGATGGCTTCATTGATGTTTGGAAGTACCAATGGGGCAACAGCGTATGAATTATTAGAAGGCATTGTCATATATTTTCTGTATTTTGAGTTTATTGCCTTAATAATCAAGTATTTTATGTCAGGTTATCACTTCCCACTAAGGTATTTTATCTATATCGGTATAACGGCAATCATTCGCCTTATCATTGTCGATCATAGTGACCCAATGACAACTTTATTGCATGCTGGTGCAATTCTGGTTCTTGTCATTGCCCTTTTTATTGCAAACACTGAAAAACTAAAACGAGAGTAATATTAATTAAGCTAATTTATCCATAGGCAAAAAAGAGTAGATTTGATTTCTTTTTTGTCTATAGATGATTCTGGTGGATACTTAAGCAATATATATTGGATGTCATACTATAAATTAATAAAATTTAAGATACGGTAAATTAGCTAAAAACTAATAAACTTAAATGTTATTAATGAAATTGAATTTATCTGGTTTATCCTATAAAAACTAATAACGAAAGTGTTTTACTTTTGAATATAGGTTATTTACTGTTATAAAGTCCCAATTCTAATAACATAAGTAACTTGTAAATATGACAACTAATACACTCTCTAAGAAAAAAGGGTTTTTAAACCGTGTCGAACGGATCGGTAATGTTATGCCAGATGTTACCATGCTGTTCGTTTATGCCCTTATTATATGTTGGTTTTTATCTTATCTACTTTCATTTGTAGATTTCAATTATTACCACCCAATATCAAAAGATAAAATCTCTATTGTTAATATGTTTCAGTATGAGGAAATAATACTATTTATTACAGCGGCAGTTAAAAACTTCATTAATTTCCCTCCGCTTGGTATAACAATTGTTGCCACACTAGGTATTGGCATTGCAGAAAGTAGTGGGTTTATTAATACGGCATTGAAAAAAATGCTATCGTTTATTTCCCCAAGAATGTTGACTCCAACCGTGGTCTTTGTGGGTATTGTTTCTCACATTGCCTCTGATTCTGCTTATGTCATTCTAATGCCAGTTGCTGCTATGATGTTCTATGCCAGTGGACGTCATCCATTAGCTGGTATTGCAGCAGCCTTTGCGGGGTTAGCTGGTGGATTTACTGCAAGTTATACGCCTTCTATTATTGACCCAATTATGCAGAGTTTTACGCAGGATGCCGCACAAATGTTGGCCCCCGGTTATAGCGTTAATGTGCTATGTAACTATTTTTTTAGTTTGGGTGGAACATTTGGTGTTATTTTCACCTGTTGGTTTATTACTGAAAAAATTGTTGAGCCTTGGTTAAATAAAAATTGCCCGATTACTTCAAGCGATGTTGATACTGACTCTGAGAAAAAATTAGGGATGATTACCGCAGTTGAACATCGTGCTTTTCGTATTTCAGGGTTAGTTCTGATTGCTTTAGGTATTGGCTTATTTGCGTTGTTATGGCCAGATTCTTCTCCATTACGTGGCCCTGATGGCAGTTTAACCAGCCCGAAAGCCCCGATTATGCAAATCGTTGTGCCATTGTTATTCATTTTCTTTGCGTTACCAGGGATTGTTTATGGGTATATGACGAAATCTTTTACATCAACAAGAGATGTCGTTAAGGCAATGGAAAACATTACTAAATCATTGATCCCATTTATTGTTTTTGCTTTTTTTGCCGCTCAATTCCTATATTCATTTCAGCATTCTAATTTAGGTACATTATTAGCACTATCAGGTGCTGAATTATTGCGGACATTAGATATGCCTTCTGGCATGACTGTTTTTGGTGTTATTTTGTTGACCGCGATATTAAATATCATGATCACATCAGCGACATCTAAATGGGCAATTATGGCGCCAGTATTAGTACCAATGCTTATGGCAGTAGGAATTTCGCCAGAATTAACTCAAGCTGCGTTCCGTGTGAGTGATTCAGCGATGAACGTAAGCACACCGATGTTCCCTTTCTATCCTTTGATACTGATGTATTGCCAGAAATACTATAAAAATGCAGGGATAGGGACGTTGTGCTCTATGATGATCCCATTTACCATCGGGTTATTAATTATTCTGACGAGTACGTTATATCTTTTCTGGGCATTCGATATCCCAATCGGTTTTGACAGTGGTTATACATGGCATCCTGCACAATAAGCGGGCTTAATACCCGACATACTTGATATGTCGGGTAGATATAAAAAAGTTAAGGAATATAAAATGAATGAGTTAGGTAAACAATTAGAGCAGCGTTTTTATCGCTACCTCGCAATTGAAAGCCAAAGTGATGCAGCAAGTACTATTGTACCAAGTACAGAAGGGCAGCGTGAATTAGCTAAACTGTTAGCGGAAGAACTTGAAAGTTACGGCTTAAAAGATATTTATATTGATGAGCACGCCATATTATATGCGATGCGACCAGGCAATAAGCCTACTGCGCCAAAAATCGGCTTCGTCACCCATTTAGATACCGTTGATGTTGGCTTATCACCCGTGATTAAACCACAGACATTAAAATATGAGGGGAAAGACTTATGTTTAAATGCCAATGAAAATATCTGGTTCAAAACGGCAGAGCATCCTGAAGCGGCACCTTATGTAGGTGAAAATATTATTTTCAGTGATGGAACCAGTGTACTTGGTGCAGATAACAAAGCAGCGATTACCGTTGTGATGGAATTAATGAATAAACTGCAACATGCTGATTTTGATTGCGGGGATATTTATGTCGCGTTTGTACCTGATGAAGAAATCGGTTTACGTGGTTCGAAAATCATGGATTTATCCCGTTTTCAGGTAGATTTTGCTTACACTATTGATTGTTGTGCATTAGGTGAAGTTGTTTTTGAAACCTTTAATGCGGCCTCTATTGAGGTATCAATTAAAGGTATTACTGCGCATCCTATGTCAGCTAAGAATGTATTATTAAACCCTATTCGTGTTGCGCATGATTTTATTGGCTGTTTTGATCGTTTTGATACACCGGAACATACGGAACAGCGCGAAGGGTATTTCTATGTGACAGATTTAGTAGCAAACCCCGATAACGCAAAAATCAAAATGGCTATTCGTGATTTTGATCGCAATAGCTATGAAGCGCGTAAGCGTTTTATTGAACAAAGTATTGAGTTGATCCGAGCCCGTCACCCTAAAGCTAAAATTGAATTTAGAATTGATGATGTTTATAGCAATATAAGTGATTCTCTAGGGGATGACCGTACTGCTATCGATTTGATTTTTGATGCACTGAAAATTCAAGGTGTTGAAGCAAATGTAATCCCTATGCGTGGAGGGACTGATGGCTCTGCTTTATCGGCTCGAGGCATCTTAACACCAAACTATTTCACAGGGGCACTCAATTTCCACTCCTGTTTTGAATTTTTACCTGTGAGTTCTTTTGAGAAAAGTTATTTGGTATCAGAGACTATTTGCCGTTTAGTTGGGCAAAAATAGTTTAGTATTGATATTATGCGTAAAAGGCCATGTTATAAAGTGGCCTTTTTTATTGAATAGTTAATATTATTTACTTGGTGAATACTTTGTAGTTATAGTTTTTTTAACTTTAAAATAAGATAAATGAAAAAGAATATATGACTTTGTAACTATTTAATTTATTATTCTAACTGTTATCTCTAAATAAACACAGGGGGAGTAATTGATTAATATTATAATCATTGATAATAATAATATTACTATTCGCGGTTTTGAAGCTATATTTTCTCGGCATTCACGTTACAAAACTATCGCTTCATTTCCATCTATTCAGCAAGTGATTACATGGAATCGAAACCAAAAAGCGAATATTATTTTAATCAGTAGTGTTAAATTACAATATGATTCATTGAAAACATTACAAACACTTCGACGAACTCAACCAGATGTTGGGATAATTATTTATAATGTAAGAAATAATTATGCCTTTTTTTTAAAAGCATTAGATATAGGTATTTTTGGTTTGTTGAGTGTTCATGTCACAGAAGAAGACCTGATAGAGGCGATACGGGTGGTTAATGTAAAGCGCCGAATTATTTCTCCAGATATAGCCCAAGACCTTGCTCTGCACCGGTTAGATTATAGTCACCAGAAAGATTTATGTGATTTATTATCGGGACGTGAACTCGAAATCATGTTGATGATCACCAAAGGTATGCCGATTAAGGTCGTGGCGGAGGCTCTATCTCTAAGCCCAAAAACAGTAAATACTTATCGATATAGAATGTTTAGTAAACTTAATATCGGTAGTGATGTAGAATTAACACATATAGCTATTGGTTATGGTTTAATTACAGCAAAACAGGGTTTATCCGAGTGGCAGAACAGTTCGAGTCAAAAGCGTTCTTAAAAACAGTAACGAATCAACCGGGTGTTTATCGAATGTATGACACTGGGGGCACTGTTATCTATGTTGGTAAAGCGAAAGATCTTAAAAAACGCTTATCAAGCTACTTCCGTGAAAATGTGGGCAGCCGTAAAACAGAGCAGCTCGTTAAGCATATTGCTTCTATTGATGTCACTGTGACCCATACTGAAACGGAAGCATTACTCCTTGAACATAACTATATTAAATTATACCAACCTCGTTATAACGTGTTGTTACGAGACGATAAATCATATCCTTATCTTTTTTTAAGCAAAGAAGCCCACCCGCGTATTTCAATGCATCGAGGCGCTAAACATGCGAAAGGGGAGTATTTTGGCCCCTTCCCAAGTTCTTACGCGGTTAGGGAAACATTAGCCTTAATGCAGAAACTGTTCCCTATTCGCCAATGTGAGGACAGTGTTTATAAAAACCGCTCAAGGCCGTGTTTGCAATATCAAATTGGTCGCTGCTTAGGCCCTTGTGTAAAAGGGTTAGTGTCTGATGAAGATTATCAGCAACAAGTTGATTATGTACGCCTATTTTTAACGGGAAAAGATAAACAAGTTCTAGCTGGGTTAGTTGAACGAATGGAACAAGCCAGCCAAGCATTGCGTTTTGAAGAGGCTGCTCGTTTTCGAGATCAAATTCAAGCGGTGCGCGCAGTGACGGAAGAGCAATATGTTTCTGGTGATAGTGATGACCTCGATGTCATCGGCGTTTCTTTTGAATCGGGTTTGGCTTGTGTCCATGTTCTTTTTATCCGCCAAGGTAAAGTGCTTGGCAGCCGAAGCTATTTTCCTAAAGTGCCAACAGATACTCAACTTGAAGAGGTCGTCCAAACATTTTTAGGGCAATTTTATCTACAAGGCAGCGAAAATCGAACCTTGCCAGGTGAAATTCTGCTTGATTTCGCATTAACAGAAAAAGACCTATTAGCACAATCATTGTCTGAACTAGCAGGGCGAAAAATTAATATTCAAAGCCAACCACGTGGAGCAAGAGCGCGTTATTTGAAATTAGCACGTACGAATGCATCAATAGCGCTTTCTACACGGTTAGCTCAACACTCAACAATACAGCAACGTCTGGATTCACTTGGGAAAGTTGTTAACTTAACGTCGATCAACCGAATGGAATGTTTTGATATCTCTCATACCATGGGGGAGCAAACGGTCGCTTCTTGCGTTGTGTTTGATAAAACAGGGCCAGTGAAATCAGAATATCGGCGCTATAATATTACTGGGATCACGCCTGGGGATGATTATGCCGCAATGCATCAAGTGTTGACCCGTCGGTATGGTAAACATATTGATGAAAGTAAAGTACCGGATATCATTTTTATTGATGGCGGAAAGGGGCAACTTGGGCAAGCCAAAGATGTTTTTGCTTCACTTGAGGTGGATTGGGATAAAAACCACCCGTTATTAATCGGGGTGGCTAAAGGTACCGACCGTAAAGCAGGGCTGGAAACATTATTTTTAAAACCGGAAGGGGAAGGGTTTGTATTACCTCCGGATTCGCCAGCATTACATGTGATCCAACATATTCGTGATGAGTCACATAATCATGCAATTACAGGGCATCGCCAGCGACGGGCAAAAGTAAAGAATACCAGCGCACTAGAATCGATTGAAGGTGTTGGGCCGAAACGCCGACAGATGTTATTAAAATATATGGGTGGCTTGCAGCCATTACGTAATGCAAGTATAGAAGAAATCGCAAAAGTGCCCTCGATCTCATACGCACTAGCAGAAAAGATCTATAATGCATTGAAACAGTGAGTGTCTTAGGGCAACATATTCATAATATCCAACTTGGTCAAAAAGTTAGTGAGCGTGATGAAATTAAACATACCAACGTGGCTGACATTATTTCGCGTCATCCTAATACCATTCTTTGTATTAGCTTTTTATCTCCCTGTCAGTTGGGGGCCTTTCGCATGCGCGCTTATTTTTGTCATCGCGGCGGTTACTGACTGGTTTGATGGCTTTTTAGCAAGGCTATGGAAGCAAACCACCAAGTTTGGTGCGTTTTTAGACCCTGTCGCTGATAAGGTTATGGTTGCTACGGCATTAGTATTAGTCACGGAAAGCTATGATGTCTGGTATGTGACTTTACCTGCAGCAACGATGATAGCTCGTGAAATTATCATCTCTTCTTTACGCGAATGGATGGCTGAAATTGGTAAACGTAGCAGTGTGGCTGTTTCTTGGATTGGTAAATTTAAGACGACAGCACAAATGATGTCACTAGTGGGGCTATTGTGGCGTCCAACGCCATTAATTGAAAACCTTTCAATTGCATTAATGTACATCGCGGCTATCTTAACATTTTGGTCAATGTTCCAATATTTAAAGGCTGCTTGGGCTGATTTGAGCGAAGCGTGATCGAAATGATTGAAAAAACAGCGAACGATCCAATTATTTCAATAATTGTATTGACTCGAAAGGTGAAATCAGTAGAATGCATCGCATCGAACGGCAACATGGTTTACCAAAATAAATAAGTAAATCAGCCAGTTTGAAAAGCATAAGCTGAAAAGTAAAGCTTTAAGCGGGAATAGCTCAGTTGGTAGAGCACGACCTTGCCAAGGTCGGGGTCGCGAGTTCGAGTCTCGTTTCCCGCTCCAAATTTCGCAAGAAATTAGGATAAGGCGCGTTAGCAAAGCGGTTATGCACCGGATTGCAAATCCGTGTAGCTCGGTTCGACTCCGGGACGCGCCTCCAAATTTAGCCCAGGTGGTGAAATCGGTAGACACAAGGGATTTAAAATCCCTCGGCCTTTAGGCTGTGCGGGTTCAAGTCCCGCCCTGGGCACCATCTTGAAGTAAACAAGCCTCAATGGTGTGTTTTATTTTAAGTTATAACTGGTCAATATATATTGTCTACCACAATATATTGATTAGTGGGTAAATGAGTAATTTACCTAGATGTTGTAAGAAAGACAATTTGGCCCAGGTGGTGAAATCGGTAGACACAAGGGATTTAAAATCCCTCGGCCTTTAGGCTGTGCGGGTTCAAGTCCCGCCCTGGGCACCATCTAAACTTAATTGAGGTTACTCTTTAAGTTTAACATTTAACCACCTTGAGGTGGTTTTTTTGTATCTAAATTTTGGCTTAACAAAGTTAGTGTTACGTGATGCTTTAACTGCCCAGCCATTTTTCGCTTCCCACTCATATATCACCCACCAAAAGAAAGCACATGGGTATGCCATGTAAATTAACACTAAATTGGTGTAAAAAACCGTAAGTCAGACCGTTCCGCCAGTGTTTTATGTCAGTATTCTAACTTTAAAAGAGGACCTGACTATGTCTAACATGAAAACAGAAGTTGTCGTTGTACGGTTAACTAAACACGAACGAGCGCTATTAGATACGGTGAAAACAAAGCCGCTATTAGCTGACTGGTTGAAAGAAATTGCAATGGCTGAGGCAAAACAACGAAAAAATAAAGAAGCATAAAGTTGTAAATTACCTTTATTATGCGAGGTTATTTTATTTGATAAAAGGAAGGTTACCTTTTGATTAATCGACTACTTTTGTTAGTATCCAATGAGATAATTTAATTAGGATGCTACAAGCAATGATAAAGGGAATTTTGATTTCTATTTTGGTTGTATTAACCTCTGGTTGCATGACAAATAAACAGAGTGCCCCTTATGGTTTTCAGTGGGGGCTACAACCAAGTGATTTAAAAAAATTACGGTTAAAAGAAACCCAGTGCACTGGGTTTCAAGAAGGCGGGGCGCTATGCTCTGTTGTAGGTTCTCCTGAATTTCATAATAAACCCTTTCTATTAATATTTTCACGGGAAAATAATACATTGATGTTAATTTCAGCACAGGGAAATGCTAGTCGTGACCAGATGGTGATCCTTAATGAATATGATGAAATTAACCAGAGAATGTTTGAATCATATGGCTTGCCAAAACAAACCATTGAACGTTATAAGCGAGACGTGTTTTTCTTAGATAAAATCTCAGATGATGAAACGACACCATTTAAGCGAGTATATGAACAAGGTGATATGCGAATTATGGTCGGGATTGTGAGTAACTCCCATTTCAGAAAGATACAAGACAAAAAGGACATTATTTATTCAGTTATGGTTATTCATAGTTTAATTCCAAATAAGCCGCAATAGGCGGCTTCTAAGCAAGTACGCAATTTCTTAGATTTATTTGCTTTTGCGTTTTTTAATCAGCTCGCTCATATCTTTCTGCCTTTGAATAAGTGACTCAATCTCCGCGTGGTAGATATCAGTGAAATGACATTCTAAAGAAATTGCTTCCCCATCGAAGACTTCAACATAGCTACCATCTTGTTTAATTCCCCAGTAATGGTTGCCGTCCCCAATGATTTTTAATAATGGTAAGACATCAGTAACCTCATAAATTTCCCTTAGACTGTTATAAGCAGTTTTAATACTTGCCCACTCAGGTAGTTCTTCAGTTTCGATGCCTAAAATGACTAAACCACGATGAAATGTCCACGCAGGGCCAACATCAAACAGCTTTGCTTCTGGCCAAGCGTCTTCTTGAGCTAAGACACATAGCCCATTAGTACGTTGCGAAAAGCGCAAAAAATCTTCGGGTAGCGTAATGCCTGTTACATTCTCTAAATCACGAATTGCTTCCTCAGTCGGTGAATGTGCCGCAACGACGTGAAAATCTTTTTTATTTATTTGCTGCAGAGTTTCCCAAATCAGTTCATGAAATTGTTCTGGGGGCATAGTGAAATACTCCTTAATCTGATGGGTATATAAAGTGCGTTATTTTCCGGATTTTTTACATAAATTGCGATCGTTTTCCAACTAAGAAAAGTCTTGTAGATGAAAATATCATTAGGTGATGGACTAATGATAAATATTTTATTAAGTAGACTGAGAAAATATAATGAAAAAAGCCGTATTACTTACATTATTTGTCATGTTGATACCCTTATCGTCACAAGCGGGTTCTAGTTATTATAGTTGTGAGAAAAAACTGATAAAATTAGAGAAAGAGTTTCGTAGTGCTGTATCTCATGGTAATAAACATAAAATTTATAAAATAAAGAAAAAAATCCATAAGCTGGGTGATAAATGTTATGACAGTTATTCAGGAGCAACAAGGGGATATGATTATTATCCTAGAGGAAAAGCCAGTGAGCTTGAGAGAGAACTGGATTCACTGAGGCGTGTTCTTGAAGCTTTGAACGACTTAAAATAGACATATTATTGGCAAAATGAGAAATAAACTGGTCTGTTCACTATGTTTATGCTCACTCTGTCTTAAGTAAATGGATAATATCAGGTATATTAGAACCTGATTGTTAGCTACCAAGAAAAAATTATTATGATTATCAAACCTAAAATTCGTGGTTTTATCTGTACTACAGCTCATCCAGCAGGCTGTGAAGCCAATGTACGTGAGCAAATAGCCTACGTGAAATCACGCGGCGAGCTGAAAAATGGCCCTAAAAAAGTTCTAGTTATTGGGGCATCCACCGGTTATGGTCTAGCATCTCGTATCAATGCTGCATTTGGCAGCGGTGCGGCTACTATCGGCGTTTTTTTTGAAAAACCAGGCAGTGAAAGTAAGACAGGCTCTGCAGGTTGGTATAACTCAGCCGGTTTTGATAAAGCAGCAAAAGAAGAGGGGCTATATGCAAAAAGCATCAATGGTGATGCCTTCTCGAATGAATGCCGTCAAACCGTCATTGATTTAATCAAACAAGATTTAGGCCAAATTGACCTTGTTGTTTATTCACTTGCATCACCCGTTCGTAAAATGCCAGAGACAGGTGAAGTGGTACGTTCTGCGTTAAAACCTATCGGTGAACCGTATAAATCAGTTGCGTTGGATACCAACAAAGATGTGCTGATTGAAGCCGTTGTTGAACCTGCAAATGAACAAGAAATTGCTGATACCGTTAAGGTGATGGGCGGGCAAGACTGGGAACTGTGGATGAACGCATTAGATGAAGCCGGTGTTCTGGCAGACAATGCACAGTCTGTGGCTTATTCTTATATCGGTACAGATTTGACTTGGCCAATATACTGGCATGGGACGTTAGGTAAAGCTAAAGAAGATTTAGACCGCGCTGCGTATGCAATCAACCAAAAATTGCAAGCGAAGGGTGGGGCTGCGTACGTCGCAGTATTAAAATCTGTCGTTACTCAAGCGTCTTCAGCTATTCCTGTGATGCCTCTTTATATCTCAATTGTATTTAAGATCATGAAAGAGCAGGGGATACATGAAGGCTGCATCGAACAAATCCAACGTTTATTCGCAACTAAATTGTTTACAGGCACGTCACCTGAAACAGATGAAAAGCACCGTTTGCGCTTAGATGATTGGGAGCTGCGTGATGATGTACAAAGTACATGTCGCGAAATTTGGCAGCAGCTTAATGATAATAACATCAATGAATTAACAGATTACCAAGGGTATAAAGCTGAATTTTTACGCTTATTTGGTTTCGGCTTAGATGGTGTTGATTATGATGCTGATTTAAGCGGTGAAGTTAACTTTGAAGTAAAAGAACTCATTTAATTGCTTTAATATCATAAAAGCTGTGATTAAAACCCGCATTTATCAATGCGGGTTTTATATTATCTATTAATCTATTTTACTTTTCACATATTGGATGAATTGTTGGCTGGCTTGTTCTGATGCGAAACTACGAGCGGGGATAATAATTGCGTAGATTCTATCCAAGTACAGATATAATAAATCACCATCGGTTCTAATAAATTGTACAGCGCTCCATTTTATTAAAGAAGTTCCATGGATACTTTTCTCATGTATACCTTCTTCATCAATACAATATTCTCGTTCAGTAAATAAAAAACCATTATCATCAGGAATTGCTTTATTTAGGACCTGAACAAGACGTAATGCAAAAGTGATAAACAGCAGTACTGCTAGTAAAAATGAAGTGAATATAATTGGTAAGGTCGCATTAAAATACCGAAAAGTGAAAACACAGGCAACGACAAAAATCATGACTAAAACTAAAAAAGGTAAATTATTGGTCTTATCTTTAGTGAAATAATGGTTTTTATGGCTGTAACGACTGAATTTCATATAATCTGCACGATTAAGTATTACAGAAATTGGATCTATCATAATCAGGTTTTTAGGTTGTTTTATAGAGTGGTTATAGTGAGGATAGTAACGATAATTGTGGGTGGTGTAAATCTGATCGCTTATATAAAATAAACAATCAGATTAGTTTCTTCAAAAAATAAGCTAAGTGATTATTGTTCTATAAAAACTTCGCCATTTCGAATGACGGCTCTGCCAGTGACTGTACCGTTTTCATCAAATTCTGTTACCGTACCTACGAGTACACCATTATTAAATGTACCTGTAATATTAGGTTTATTGCTTGCGGTATCATGGAAAATTGTAAATGGACCTGATAATTTACCTTTGTTTACCGTCATCTCAAGATCAATACGCCCATTCTTATGATAATTACGTACAGTTCCGTTGACTAAACAATCTTTAAGTTGAATGTCAGATTCTGGATTCCCATTTTCATAATAGGTTTTGATGTATTTGTCGAAACATCCTTTTTTTATCCATGTTTTGAATTCTGGTTTACCATTATCATATTCCATTCCAAATGGCCCATCCGAAATACCTTTTGGTGCTTTTGTGGACGGAAATTCAATATTTTTAAGTTCATCTAAGGATGAAAATTTGGATTCTGATTTTGAGGAAGTAGCGAGTTGGCACCCTGAGATAAATAAAACTAGAGAACATAATACAACTGATTTAAAACGATTTAGCATTAACATATAAACCCTATTATTTGCTGTGAAAAAATAATTGATTCAAATAACTATATGACTATAGCCTTTTTATAACGGCGTGTTGTGAGAATTATCTTAATTTATTCATTTTTAGTTATAAGCCCAGCATTTGTTTTTATCGTTTATTTGAACATTTTTAAATAACTGATTTTAGTCAGGACGATTATAAGGTAATTTAATGAAGTTAAGTGATTTTGTAAAAAAGGGAGTCATGGATGTTAGTTGTTGAAATGTTAAGTACCGGCGATGAAGTTTTACATGGGCAAATAATCGATACAAATGCGGCTTGGTTGGCGGATTATTTCTTTCAGCAAGGGCTTCCTTTATCTAGCAGAACGACAGTTGGGGATGATTTAGAGAGTTTAATCTCTACTTTTCTTGAACGCAGCTTACATGCAGACATTCTGATTGTTAATGGAGGGCTCGGCCCAACAAGCGATGATTTAAGTGCATTAGCAGCGGCTAAAGCTGTGGGAGTTCCTCTGGTAGAACACTCACAGTGGGTTACGGTTATGGAAAACTATTTTATTGCGAGAGGGCGAGTCATGCCTGAAACGAATCGCAAGCAGGCATTATTACCTGAAAATGCAGAATTAATTGATAACCCCGTTGGAACTGCTTGTGGTTTTTCATTAAAACTAAATGATTGTGTGCTTTTTTTCACGCCTGGGGTTCCTTCAGAATTTAAGGTCATGATTACTGAACAAATCTTACCTCAAATACGTGAGAAATTTACATTACCGGAACCGCCAGTTTGTTTGCGTTTAACTAGTTTTGGGCGTAGCGAAAGTAGTTTGGCAAAACAGTTTGATAGTATCTCTTTACCGGATGATTGTGTGCTTGGATATCGTTCTTCAATGCCAATTATTGAATTAAAACTGACAGGGCCTGCATCACGACGCCAACAAATGGAGAAATGCTGGCATACGATTAAACAAGGTGTTGGCGATAATATGATTTTTGAGGGGACGGAAGGTTTTGCTCAGAAAATTGCTAAACAATTACAAGATAGGGGGCTCCAAATAGCGCTGAGTGAACAATTTAGCGCAGGTTTATTAAATTGGACATTAAATGCGGCTAATATCTTAGTGCATCATGGTCAAGTTATTGTTCCGCAGTCGGAACAAAGCTTAATAAGCCTATTGCAACAAGCCAAAGATAATGCAGCTCAACAATCCGTACAGATTGGGCTCGCAATTGGTGATTATCATGACCAATACTTAAATGTAGCGCTATCAACACCAACAGGAAGCTATGCACAGCGGATACACTACTTACCTAATAATCATAGCCAAAAAGAAAAACAAGAAGTGAGCGTCATGTTAATGTTAGATATGCTGTCGCGCTGGTTAAATGCTCGAGAAGTTATTGGTTATTATGAGTGGTTAGTTCAAGTTGAGACTTTGGTTCTGGATAATGAGCTAAATGATGACGTTAAATCTTAATGGTTATATTCCAATGCTAGAAGAGGTTCCAATCCAATCGGAATTTCAGGAAATAATTACTGAAACAGTGGAGCAACTCGCTTGGCTATTCAAAACGAAATTACATAGTGTTTATGTATATGGAAGCGTTGCGAGGGGAAGCGCAACGCCTCAGCAATCGGATCTCGACCTTTGTGTCATTTTATTGCAACCAGCGACTGTACAAGAGAATGCTGGGCTAACTGAAATGCAACTACAATTAGTCACTCAGTACAGCAACGTTAGTAAAATAGATTTTGATATAGGTTTATACTCTGAAGTTATTGATAAAGATAATTTATATAGCTGGGGGTATTGGATAAAGCACCAATGCCGTTGTATTTGCGGGGCGGATTTGTCTACCCAATTTAATCCTTTTATGCCTTCACGGCAGATTGCTGAAGCGGTGAATGGTGATTTTGTTGAGGTGCTAAATGGCTATATACAGAAAATAAAAATTTGCAATAATTTCGATGAATTAAAGTTATTACAAAGAGCGGCTGCAAGGAAATTAATACGTTCAACAGATGTATTAAGGTTAGATACTGATCGGGATTGGCCAAGTAGTTTAAAGGATTATATGCAAAAATTTACGGGTAGATACCCTGAGCAAAAAAGTCGATTAGATTATTTTTTTACTCAGAGTTTACATCCTTCAGCTGATGCTAACCAATTTATAGATAATTTAATAGCCTTTATTAATTGGTTAGATCATGAAAGAAATATAGCGGGTTAAGCTTATTATTTTTCTGATTGTATTGATTCAATTATGTAATTGAAGCTTGAAATGCCTTTTCTACAGGCTTTCTCTTTTAAAACTGATGGTATTTTATCGATTGCACCTTTTAGGCTTGTTAGCTGGCTTGCATAAGTTTCAGCGCCAATTATGTCAGGGTTGTTGTTTAAATATTCTACTGTACTGTCAACTTTTTGGTAGAAATACCCACATGGGTTGTCAGTGATTTCTATGGTGCTCAGTTCTTTTAGTGAATCAGGTAAGAGTTGTTGTGAGTTTTGCTTAACCAGCTCAATATATTCCCCTGATTTTATCTGTTCAACCATGGTATTAATTTTACTTTTTATGTTGAAAAACATCATAATAGTAGTAATTAAAGCAATAGCTAAAATAACATTTATAGTAATACTGACCCCGAGTAGATACTTTTTCATTAAATCCCTTAAGTAAAAAGATAAAGTTTTATTTGTATTGATTATAAGTTAACTAGGTTTATTTTAAATATATTTAGGATAAATGATTAAACGTAAGCTAACTTGGCTGGAGCCGCATTTTATTATTTTTGATAAGGGTTTTATCGTACTGTGAGAACAGAAACTTTAGAGTTTTGAATAACCATTGAGGCGGTCGACCCCAAGAAATAAGTGGACATACTTGGTCGACGTGAGCCGATAACAATTAAATCTGCATTAATTTCTTCTGCAACTCGTAAGATTTCATCCCTTGGGGTACCCATCAGAACTTGTGCACTATATTTATCAGCGGGAATTTTAAATTCTTTAATAATCTCTGCTAGTTTTTTGGTTACGCTCTCTTGTTCGCTATCGGCTTTTTCTGCAAAACCAAAACCCATTGTTGTATAAAAGGGAATGGTAGGGATAACCGCTAAAAAATGAACTTGCGATTTTTCATACTCAGATAGGTGCTGAATATGAGGCATGACTAAATGAGCTAAGCTTTTTTCTGTAATATCAATGGGGACTAAGATTTTAGTGTACATTTTTTCTCCAGCTATCATCTTGTGAACATGCAACCATTAAGCTTTATTTTTACAAAAATAGGGCGGTAAACCGATAAAATAGACATAGCTAATTATAGAATAAAATATGCCTCTAAAACTAAGGTTAGCATGTTAATTAGGCAAATACTTTGATGAAGTATTCAATCTCAATAACTTACTCAATACGCAATCAAAAATTTTAATGCGGTTTGTGCTATTGACCGTTATCGCTCTTTTATCGGTTAATTCAATGTTATATGATCCGTATATGGTTTGTATCTATTTTGTATTGTGAGGGTATTTTGGGGATTGTTAAAATTTCAGATGAATTACATGATTATTTACGTCATGCAAGCCAAGTAATGTCTCGTTCAATTAACTCACAGGCAGAGTTTTGGATCAAAGTTGGTATGCAAGCTGAATTAAATCCGCATAAAACATTTACTATGCTAATCAGCGAAATGCTAGAAAAAGAGTCTATTGAATCAAAAGGAAAAGTTCATGAATAACATTAAAATTAAAACAGCAGATGAAATTGAACTCATGCGTGAG
Source organism: Providencia sp. 2024EL-00732 (assembly GCF_044006275.1). NCBI lineage: Bacteria > Pseudomonadati > Pseudomonadota > Gammaproteobacteria > Enterobacterales > Morganellaceae > Providencia > Providencia sp. 2024EL-00732. The sequence goes on from NZ_JBIPDG010000001.1 coordinate 319,900, forward strand.
TCAGGAAGGCTCTTAGCTAGCGTATTTAAGATGCTCGATTCTATTATGGTTCCGGGTATTTCGACGATGGAAATTAACGACAAAGTTGAGAGTTACATTGTTAATGAATTGCAGGCACGTCCTGCAAGTAAAGGGCAATATGGTTACCAGTATGTTTTGAATACTTCATTGAATGAAGTTGTTTGCCACGGCGTTCCTAAAACAGATGAAATAGTAAAAGCAAAAGATATTATTAATGTTGATATCACATTAGAAAAAAATGGCTTTATTGCTGATTCTAGCAAAATGTATGTTATGCCAGAAGCCTCCCCTTTAGCACGTAAGCTAGTTAAAGATACTTATGCTGCGATGTGGGAAGGAATTAAACAAGTTAAACCAGGTGCCACATTGGGTGATATTGGTTCAGCAATCCAACATTATGCGGAGTCTCATGGGTATAGTGTCGTTAGGGAATATTGCGGACATGGGATTGGGCGTGAAATGCATGAAGATCCACAAGTGCTGCATTATGGTGTACGCGGTAAAGGAATTGAATTAAAAGAAGGCATGACATTTACGATAGAACCGATGATTAACCAAGGTGGAATGAAAATTAAAACCAAAAAAGATGGTTGGACGGTAGTGACTCGAGACAAAAAATTATCAGCGCAATCAGAGCATACAGTATTAGTGACTAAAGACGGTTATGAAGTGCTGACATTACGAGATGAAGAAAAATAGCCCCTTATAAATTATTAGATAAAACTAAAATACCAGTTTGTGATCAGTAATCGATGGCAAACTGGCTGATTGTTATTAATTATTGCCTTAGTGCGATTGCTATGCGATTAAATGCACTCATTAACCCAATGGCTATAGTAAGGTCTGAAATTTGTACATCGGTAAAATGGGTTTTTAGTGTTTCAAATAGCTCATCCGATGTACCACTTGTGGCGATATTCACAACCGCTTCAGTCCAAGCTAATGCGGCTCGTTCTTTCGGGTCGAAATGATGGCTAACTTGCCAACCTGCTAGCGTGTCAATTTTTTTATTGCTAACCCCCGAAGAGCGTAAGGAATTGGCATGCATATCTAGGCAAAAAGCGCAGCCATTGATTTGAGAAACCCTTAAGTAAACAAGTTCAACAAGTTCTTTGCCTAATCCACTTTTATTGAGTGCATTTTTACAATCAATAAGCCCTTTATAGGCATCAGGGGATAATGTCGGATAAGCCAGTCTTAGTGCACTCATGGATAATTCCTCGTAAGTTCCGTTATTAGATAAATACAATATTAAAAATATTTTTATGAATCTTTTATTAGTCGGGCTTTTAGTCATATTTTTATACTAATTTTAAGTGAGTATATACTTATTCGCCGACGAAGAGGAGTGATGGTTGTATAGGCTGCTTAACAGATTAATTACTGGGGACCAGTAATAGTTTAGCGCTACAAGAGTGACTAAATTGCTGTTGAACATCGGGAGGAAGGTGATTGTCTGTAATAATATGAGTCAGTTCATCCATTTGGGCAACGCGAAATAATGACCATTTCCCGTACTTGCTGCTATCCGCTAACATAACAGATTGTGTTGCATTTTTAATAAGATCACGTTTTAGACCTACTTTTTCTTCAGTTGGTGTCGTGATCCCTTTACTCAAGCTCCAAGAGTTGCAACTAATAAATGCAATGTCAGGGTAGATACTACGAAGAAGGCTTCGTCCATGCTCACCGATGCAGGATTGGCTGCTATCATCAATACGCCCACCAATAATGGTTACTTCTATCTGTTTAAACTCGCAAAGGAAAAGGGCAATGTGAAGGTCGGCGGTCACAACGCGCAGCGGCATATGCGTTAGCTCGCGAGCTAGCTCAAGCATAGTAGTCCCAGCATCAAGAAGGACAGTGTTTCCCGGTTCAATTAAACGGGCTGCTGCTTTTGCAATAGCCCGCTTTTCTCTTAGGTTACGTTGGTTTTTTTCGACAGTCGTGGGTTGCACTGGAATAAAACGATTTAGCGTTACCCCACCATGAGTGCGAGATATAACCCCAGTTTCATCTAGTTTAATTAAATCACGCCGGATAGTGGCCGCAGAAACAGATAATGCTTGTACAAGCTCATCAACAGTCACAAGGTTATGCTGTTTAAGGTACTCAAGTATTAAATCCAATCTATCCATTGTGCTCATTGATTACACTACATTCATTGCAAGTTTAAGGGAAATAGCCATGCTTTCAGGGTTTGCTTTGCCTGTCCAAGCAATATCAAATGCGGTTCCATGATCCGCAGATGTGCGTAAGAATGGAAGGCCAGCAGTGATATTAACACCATCATAAAAACCTAATAATTTTAATGGGATATGGCCTTGGTCATGGTACATTGCAACAACCATATCGTACTGCCCTTGATAAGCTTGTAAAAATACAGTGTCTGGGGGACAAGGACCATACGCATCGATGCCTTCAGACCTTACCTGTTCTATAGCAGGTTGTAAATATACGATTTCTTCGTCACCAAATAAACCGTTTTCTCCAGCATGGGGATTAACCCCTGCAATAGCAATACGTGGTTTTTCAATGCCAACTCGTTTTAAAAAATCCGATGCAATGCGAGTCACAGTAACAACACGTTCGCTGTTTAATGTGTCTAAAAATTTTCGTAATGCGATATGGGTTGTGACATGAATGACTTTTAATTTTTCAGTGTAAAGCACCATGGCATAATCTTTAGTATTCGTTAGCTGGGCAAGGAGTTCGGTATGCCCAGGATAATTATGCCCTGCAAGGTGCAAAGCTTCTTTATTTAATGGCGCAGTAGCAATTGCTTTAACGTCACCAGCCAGCGCAAGCTCAGTTGCTCGTTTGATACAGCGAAATGCTAAGTCACCGGCTTGTGCTTGAACTTTGCCCGCGACAAGTTCATCAGGGGCAGCTAAAGGTTCATCAATGATATTGATAGTATCGGCCGAAAACTGGGCTTCATTGATATTGTTTATGATATTAAGTTTTACTTGAGGAACCAAACCCGATGTAATTAAACGTTGCATTGTTGCTGCACAACCAATAACAACAGCGGGAGCTCCTGCTAATTCACCTTCGGCAAGGGATTTAACGATAATCTCAGGGCCAATTCCCGCAGGGTCACCCATAGTAATAGCAACGACATTATTTTTCACAATAAATTTCCTCAATATATTTGATGGCTTCGCATAAAGTGGTTATTTGGCCAAACCCTCCCGCTTTTGTTATGACGGGCAAGTCATCGATTTCACTATCAATAAAGGTGCCACAAGGTATACATGGCATAACCTCAGATTGGATTCGATAACCTTTTGCTCCCAAAGTATTGGCAACCGCAATAGCGATATCACCACCAGTTAAAAAAAGTCCCCCGATGCTGGCAACAGACAGCGTGTTTAATGTCAGCAAACTAATAAAGTCGCTGATTGTTTTTCCCAATTCATTACGCGTCATGCCATAGGTTATGCATAGCTCATCAATATGATGCCTATCTTGCACATCTCGACTACTACGTATGATGGTGTGTTTTTGTTGGTTTAATGTATGACTAACTTCTTTAATGAGTGCAGCCATGTAGTCATTTTGTGTATTGGATGCAAGGATCTGTGTTACATCAATATCAATGACGCTGGCATTACAGTGTGTTTGTGCATAATTTACTTGCTCAATGGTCGCGCTACTCATGGAGCCTGCAACGATAAATAGCGGTAATCCTCGCCTTTTACTCATAAAATTATCTTCAGGTAAGGCATTTGCAAACCCAGCGGCTCCGACTAATAGGCAAGGTTCAACTAATGAGGAAACGGCCTCAGCGATTAAGGTTAAATCACGCTCATTTTCGGCATCGGTAACAATAATAGTTGCTTGTGTAGGCGCTTGTGTTTGTAGCCATGTTGCGAACTGCCCTGAACGTATTTGTTCTAAAGAGATCTCGATCACGGGAAGAGCAGTTTGCTGATGAATTATCGTTTGTATACGTGATGAAACTACGGGTGTTTTTGGGTCAGATGCGAACTCAGTTTCTATCAGTGGTTTTCCATTAACTAAGCACTCACCGTTTAAGGTTACTCGTCCAGCAGCAGGAATAGCTGCGGCAACAATAGCGAGTTTAAGATTGGCTTCAGACATAACCGTTTCAATTTCTATGCCGATATTACCGCGGAATGTTGAATCAATTTTCTTATAAATTAAAGGCTTTTCAGTTTGTGATAAAAAGGGTTTTAAGCTACCTCGGAGATTATCCGAGGCAGTTTCTGCATTTAGTGCACGGCTTTCGGTGTTGAGCACCACGACATCAGCAAACCACGAATGTTTTTGTGTGCTATCGAGTAATATCTCAGTTCGAGCCTGTTTTTTTGCAAACTGGACGCCAGTATCATTGGCGCCTGTAAAATCGTCCGCAATAACGAGTAGTTTCATGACTAATTCCTCACTCTTCGGCAGCTTGAGGCTGTTTAGCTTGTTGACGTTTAGCGACCCAAGACGTCAGAACTGGGGTTAAAATGGCCGTTGTGATCACCGAGGCTGCAATCAATGGGGCTGCAGATAGCGCAATTGCTTCAAGGGATGGGTCTGCTTGGGCGATTGCCAGTGGCGTTGCAACGGCATTGCCAGCGGTACTTGATGCGGCTGCGCCAGCAATACCTGAGCCGCCAACTAAACGGTCAGCTCTGATATTGAACCAACCTCCAACAAATGTGGTGAGGGCACCTAATAAAATTCCCGCTAAGCCCCCTTGTAATAGCATTTCTAAGTTGATCCCTGCACCTAATGCGAAAGCAAAGAAAGGGATTAATATTGGCCCGCCTTTTGTCAGGAAGTCACGCATATGCGGATCTAAGTTACCTAAAATCATACCAACAATCAGTGGGACGAGAACTGCAACTAAGGCCATTAAAGGAATATTTGCCATCCCTGCGGCACCTAATGCGATCATGGTAAAGAAAGGGCCATCATTGAGAGATAAAATTGAGATAGCACCGACATCCCGTTTGTTACCAAATTCCCCCACTAACGCAGCGTATAAGCCACCATTTGAATTACTCATAGCAGCAATAATTGCAACGCCAGTTAAACCAAAGATGCCGTCCATACCAAACAGGTAATCGACACCGAGCCCGAGAGCGATAGCGACAATTAATTTTGTTAATGTGATTGTACCGCCTTGTAATAGGGCTTGAGGGGCTGCTTTGAAGCTAATGCCTGCCCCCATGCACAGTAAAAACGCCCCTATCAGTGCGGGAGCGCCATTTTTAAATAGTGAAGTGGTAAAGCCTCCTATTTCGAGAGACTGGGGTGCAAAGGTATTGATCAGAGCACCGATGACTAATGGCACAACCATCATGCCGCCAGGTATACGTTCTATCGATTTTTTTATTTGCATGGTTTTCTCCGCCATGATTTATTTTAGTCATAATGATTATATTCAATCAAAATAAAACAGCCGTGACCTAGATCTCATTAATGATTTTTAGTGGAGAAGTATCATTTTCACTCATAAATAGCCTTTTTATCGTTAAATATAGTGAGATAACTTCAGAAATAGGGCGTATGGAGTGCACCGATACTTTGATTGAAATCGATCATTTTGACTATTTAATGACTGCAATCATGCCCATAAGCTTATTGATGGCATATTAGCTAACATTTCTTGGTTCAAATTTAGCGGGATAAAAGTCGTATTTTAAAGGAGGAGTTGAATAGGTGAGATAATAAGCGTTGCTAAATTTAACTGTTCACTGACTATAATAATTAGCATTACCACTTCTATTTTATGGCTAATTTCCAGATGAATAAATGCAGCAGAAGAAAGGACCACAAGAAAGGATCAGAAGTATCAAACATTATATAAGTCATACTTGCTTTAGTTAAGTAGATAGCGGTCTTTAAACTTATTTTTATTCAAACAGTATTTAATCTAATACAGAATTATTTTTATCAACATTGAAAAAAATAAATTTTTTAAATAAAAAGGATAATTTTTAAAATATAATGTTAGGTTTATTGTAAGGTCTATTCTATTTAAAGCCTTATATATCAGTGTGTTAAATTAAATTGTTGCCTTATGCATTTTTTGCATGGTATTTCGCCCATTTGCATTTCTCTTTAAGTTAAAAAAATGTAACTATCGATTTCAGGCTCAAGAGTCGCATCCAATAAAAGGTTATAGGTGATAACTATGACTTTAAATAAATAAAATAGGGGTACGAATGAACAGACACAAACTCATGAAACAAATTATGATAGCTATTATTCTAGGTATTATATTAGGATGGGGGTTTCATAATTATGCCGCATCAGTAGAAGAAGCAAAAAATATCGCATCTTATATGAATATTATTACTGATGTTTTTTTACGTTTAATAAAAATGATTATTGCACCACTTGTATTTGCAACAATCGTGTCAGGGATTGTATCAATGGGAGGCTCTTCTTCTGTTGGTAGTATTACAATTAAAGCGATGGTATGGTTTATTTCAGCAGCTGTAATTTCATTATTAATTGGAATGGTTTTTGTCAATGTATTCCAATTAGGTGTAGGTTTAAACTTAACAGTTCCAGCGGCTGCGGTAGATAGTGGTTTAAATACATCAGGGTTTACTCTGAAAGCTTTCATCACACATATTTTCCCTAAAAGCTTTGCGGAAGCAATGGCGAACAATGAAATTTTACAGATATTAGTTTTCTCAATCTTTTTTGGCTCTGGTCTTGCATTTATTTGTAAAGACAAAAAAAGCCCCATAGTGACTTTAATTGAAGACTTATCTCGCATCATGTTCCGTATTACCGATTATGTGATGAGCTTTGCACCGATTGCGGTATTTGCTGCAATTGCTTCAGCCGTGACGGTTGAAGGTTTAGGTTTACTTTATGACTATGGGAAATTAATTGGGCTTTTCTATATTGCTTTAGCGGTATTGTGGGCAGTACTTTTCTTTGCTGGCTATGTTTTCTTAGGAAAATCTGTCTTTAGTTTGGGGAAATTAATTCGTGAGCCTGTCGCTCTCGCTTTCGCAACTGCAAGTAGTGAATCAGCTTATCCAAAAACAATGGAAGCTTTAAATCAGTATGGTGTCCCTAAAAAAGTGACAAGTTTTGTATTGCCTCTTGGTTATTCCTTCAACCTTGATGGTTCAATGATGTACCAGTCTTTTGCCGTATTGTTTATTGCGAATGCCTATGGGATTGACTTGAGTATCACAGAGCAAATACTTATTTTGTTAACCTTAATGGTAACAAGTAAAGGTATGGCTGGTGTAGCAAGGGCATCTATTGTGGTTGTTGCCGCGACATTACCTATGTTTAGTTTACCTGAAGCTGGGATTTTACTATTACTTGCCATCGATCAATTTCTTGATATGGGAAGAACGGCAACAAATGTTGTTGGTAACAGTATCTCTACCGCGGTTATATCACGTTTAGAAGAGAGAAAAGGGCGTGTAAATGAGGAGTCTGAAATAGTGATGAGCGAAAAAACACCCACAACTTTATAGTGATGGTCACTATTATCTAGTTAACGCCCTTCTTATCAGAAGGGCTATTTCTTTAAGCATTGGTAGTTATTGCGCGGTTTGGTTTCTCATAAACTGCCAAAAGCGTTCTGATGAGATATTTAACCTAGCTTCGGTTCGATAGATATAAACCCCCATAGTGACTGATAATTTTGGGTCTAAAATAGCTAATTCATTTTTTTTAAGTTCATTTTTAATTGAGTAATCAGGTAACCAACCAACGCCGCTACCTGTTAGTATCATGCGTTTTAATACATCGCTCATAGATGAAACAAAAGAAAGTTCAAAGGGAAGGTTATCTGATTTATTGATTAATTGGTTGACTTGCCTCCCCATATAGCTTTCATCTGTATACTTCATTAAAGGCAATGTTGAGCTATCAATATTGAAAATAGGGCGTTTTTTTTCGTCGCAGGGAGAGACAAGATGTAGCCGGCTTTCTAGTATTTTCGTGTGTAAGAATGGTGATGACATTAACTCTTCGTTATAAAATGATAATATAAAATCACTTTGCCCTTCTTTGAGTTTATGTACTGCTTCATCAACATTTATTGACTCTACAAAAAAAATCTTATCTACATTTTTTGAAAATTGTGAAATAAAGTCAGGAAGTAAAAATACTGAAAGTGAATGCGCAGCCGAAATATTAATTTTTTGCTTGTCATTATCTATACCTTTAATTCGGTTTATTTGAAAATAAATGTCATCAAGTAAATTTCTGGCATAAACAATAAAGCTTTTTCCTTGTGTGGTAAGTTGTAATGGGTTGGTATTTCTATCAAATATTTCAAAGCCAACCGATGATTCAATTGATTGAATTCTTCGGCTGAAAGAAGACTGTGATATATTTCTTTTTTCTGCAGCTAACGTAAAACTTCTACATTCTTCTAGTACAACAATATCGTGCAACCATTTAATTTCAAGATTACTGATCATTGTGTCCTCTAATGGTTTTTAGTTATTAATCTACTATGCAAATTTAGCATGACTTATAGAAACTCTGCAATTACCTAATGCTAACAATATGTCATGATATCATTAATTTGATGGAGGGCTTATGAAAAAAATATTAGGTATGTTAGGGGGAATGGGACCCGGAGCAACCGCGGATGCTTTTATTAAATTAATCAATAATACACATGCAAGTAAGGACCAAGAACATATTCCTATTATTATTGTGTCATTGCCTGATATTCCAGATAGAACAGAAAATATTATTTATAATGGGCCATCACCATTACCAGCAATGATACACTCACTTAAAATACTTGAAAGTGCAGGTGTATCTTGCATTATTATGCCATGTAATACGGCACATTATTGGTATGAGGACTTAAAGAAAGAAATTAATATTAATTTTATCAGCATTATTGATGCAGCATGTAAAAAAATAATTGAGGATAATGTTAAAAAGGTAGCACTATTGGCGACGACAGCAACCATTCATACTAAATTATATCAAGAAAAACTAAATGTGAACAATATTGAATGTATTGTTCCCGATGAGGTTAATCAATATAAAATAATGCAGAGTATTATTTTATATAAATCGGGTGATTTAGCTAAAGCAAGAGAGTTGCTCTATCCTTATATTAGCCAACTAAAATCACGTGGTATTGATAAGTTTGTCATGGGTTGCACTGAAATTCCTTTAATATTAGAAGAGCTTTCAAAAAATAACCCTGAGGATTTTATTGATGCAACAGAAGCATTAATAAAAGAAGCTATTAATTGGTATACTATCGATGAGAAAAGAGAGGTAGATGAAGAAAAAACAAATAAATTAATTGAATTTCATTGAAAATTATCATTCGCCATCACTGGGGTAATCTGATAAACATAAAAACTATTAAATAATAAATATATAATAATGCATTGTATAACATGTAATTGTGATTTTTTTGCATTCAATTTTTAATTGACTGTAATTTGAGCTGTTTTATCTTGTTGGATAGATGGGTTAGCCTTTAACTTTAGGAATATTAGACTTGTAGTTGTCCGATAAGTAGTGACAATAGTCGGTTTATTATAATGACTAATATTGTTAGATAGGGATTAACTCATGCAATTTAAATCAATGGTTAAATTGGTTGTTGGTGCAGTATTGCTATTTGTAATCGGTATTATTGGTATTAATTCATATACAATTGTGCAAGACGGTTCTGTTAAAGTGGGAACATTTCTAGGTAAAGTAGACCCTGTCGCTTATGATGCAGGTTTGCATTTCCCTATTAACCCATTTACTACTTTCGATACATATTCGACGAAAGACATTCGTGTTTCATTAAAGGAATTAAGAGTGCCTTCACAGGATAAGCTAAAATCGATTGTCGATATTACTGTAATGCTACAGTTTGATGGTGCTAAAGCACCAGTATTGCGTATTAACGGTGGTACTGAAAGTGAGGCATTGGATAAATATGTACGCCAAAAGCTTATCTCAACCATTCTCGAATTTGGTAAAGACGTCGCTAATGCACAAGACCTGTATACGGCTGATACACAAAGGAAGCTTCAAGAGTCTATCCGTGATGCAATTCAAGGGTATGCATCCCCATATGGGTATACGATAAAAGAAATCATGATCCAAGATATTACTCTACCAGAAGTTGTTCAGGAACAAGTGGTCAACACTAAAATGCGCCAAGAGCAGATCAACCAAGCGAAAGCAGAAGCCGAAAAAGAGCGTGAGTTAGCACAGAAAAAAGTGGTGATTGCTGAAGCTGAAAGGGAATCAGCGGAACAGCAAGCGATAGCGAGGGAACGTAATGCGCAAGCAAGTTCTTTTGCGATGCGTCAAGAGGCTGATGCAAAATTATATGCGGCTCAGAAGGAAGCAGAGGCTAATGCGATATTACAACGCACAATCACCCGTGAAATGATTAACTGGAAACAGTTAGAAATTGAACAAATTAAAGCACATAAATATAAAGGTGAAGTGCCTAACATTGTTGTTGGCGCAGATTATGACGGTAAAATGATTATGGATATGCGAAATAGCCAATAATCAACACTGATTAACAAAAATTATATTATTGAAACCAGCTCTATTCATTTAGGGCTGGTTTTTTATTTTACTGAGCACAATTGACGCGAAATCGACCAACGACTTGTTGTCTAATAAGCTTCCCCGATTATTTAACAACAGAAATTAACCGGTATTTAGCGGTATTAAAAATTAGGTAAAATATCTATGGTTCATATTGAAGAAATAACAAAACTCAATTTTTGGGATGTATGTGAACTTACATCAAATAAAAATGGTATTGCTACCGTATTAGAAGAGCACGTATGTTGCAATGCATACTCAATAGCGGAGTCTCACTATTATCCGGAATATATCCCCAAAGCACTTTATTGGGATGATAAATTAATTGGCTTTTTTATGTACAAAATAGTTGATGAACAGCCAACTCATGCTTTTATTTGTCGTTTTATGTTGGATTATAAATACCTTGGTAAAGGTTTAGGAAAACAGTCTTTTTCTGCAATTTTGGTGTATTTAAATAGCTTAGAAATACGAAAAATCTCTCTTGGGTTAGATGAGGAAAATATGATTGCTAAAAAAATATATTGCAGTCATGGGTTCAGCTTTACTGGTGAGATTATTGATGGTGAGCATATATATGCTTTGAACCTATAGGCATTAAAGTCAGGCTTTATCGCTAAGGTGGTAGCTCGAATTTGTATTTTTGTGATAGTTATTTGATAGTTGTGCTATATCGTAATCAAGGAGTTGCTGTGATGCTTAATGTTTCTGGATTAATCAATGACTCCCCAATAGTATAACAATATTGGGGAGTTTATGTGTTTTAACGAACAATAATACCTAATAAAATTCCGATTGCACCAAAGTCAGCATCACTGAATGTAGTGTTAGCAATACCAATATCACCCAGAACAGGTAATAGGAATACAGGTAAGAAAGTAATCAACAAGCCTTGAGCAAACGCACCTAAAATAGCCCCGCGACGGCCGCCTGTTGCGTTACCGAATACCCCAGCGGCTGCACCGACGAAGAAATGTGGGACAACACCAGGAATAATGACGGTCATGTTTAATGCATACAATACAAACATGCCTAAAACACCTGCTGCAAAACTACTTAAAAAGCCTACTAATACAGCATTTGGGGCATATGGGAATACTACTGGGCAGTCTAAAGCGGGTTTTGCATTTGGTACTAATTTGTCAGAAATCCCTTTAAATGCAGGAACTATCTCGGCAATAACCATACGCACACCTTGCAGAATAATATAGACGCCCGCAGCGAATGTAATAGATTGCATCAATGAGAACATGAACCAATTTTTACCGCCACTGACTTCACGTACAAAATCACCACCTGCAAATAAGCAAGTAATAATGAAGATAATGAACATGGTAAATGAAATGGCGACTGGAGTATCACGTAGGAATAATAAGCTTTTTGGTACATTCATATCTTCGGTAGAGTGTTCTTTATTACCGAATTTGCTACCAATAAAGCCGGCCAATACATAAGAAATTGTCGAGAAATGGCCGATTGCAACATCATCTGAGCCCGTGACTTTCTTCATGTAGGGGTGAGCGATTGCTGGGAAAAAGACCATACAGAAACCAACAATCAGTGAGCCTACAGTAACCAGTAAGGTTCCTTCCATTCCTGCTGTAGCTAAGATCACTGCAATCATCATTGACATGAATAGGGTATGATGACCGGTTAAGAAAATGAATTTCCAAGGCGTCAAACGAGCAATCAAAATATTGATTAACATCGCAAAGAACATAATCATTGCCATTTCACGGCCGAAGCTTTTTTGTGCAATGGAAACAATTGCTTCGTTATTCGGTACAACACCATTTATACCAAATGCATGTTGGAAAATAGCTGAAAAATCACCTAATGAGCTTACGACTAGACCAGCACCTGCACCTAAAATGACAAAACCCATGATGGTTTTAATGGTGCCTTTAATACATTCAGTCACCGGTTTTTTCTGCGCTATTAAACCGATAAGGGCGATTAAACCGACTAAAATAGCAGGTTCAGATAAAACATCCTGCATCAGAAAACGAAAAAATGACATAGTGCCTCCGCTTACATTGCACCAAGTTTTTGTAAAGCAACAGACAGGCGTTCTTTCATCGCGACTTTGTCAATCATGTTATCGAGCGCTACGATTTCGCCACCGACTTGTTGGGCAACCAATTGCTCTGCAATGTCAGTTGTTCCTACAAAAATATCGCTTACAGTTCCTTTTGCTGAGCCTAAATCGACGTGATCTACATCAGCACTTACTTGTAAGTCTTTCAAAATATTTTTGATGCTCATTTCCATCATCAAACTTGTGCCTAAACCATTTCCACAAACAACAGTGATTTTCATAATATTTACCTTAATATTTAATTATTCATATTTAGCGATGATGCTAAGAATGTCATCTACGTTTTCTGATTGCATGATGCTGTCTATATCTTCTTGATTATCAAAAAGCTCCGCCAACTTTGCGATAGCGCCAATGTGGCTGTTGCTATCTGTTGCTGCGAGAACAATTAATAACTTAACTGGGTCGTTGCCTTCAGAGCCAAATTCAACACCTTGTTTAATAACAGTTAAACCTAGTGATAATTGATTTACGCCATCTTCTGGGCGTGCGTGTGGCATCGCAATGCCAGGTCCTAATACATAATAAGGGCCAATTTTCTCATGTGATTTAATAATGGCATCAATATATCTTGGTTCGATGAATTTATTATTAACCAAAGGGCTACAGGCGATTTTTATCGCATCTTGCCAATCAGTGGCGCTTTCGACGACCTGAATGACGTTAGGGGTCAGTAATGTCGTTAGCATAGAGTTACTCCTGGTATGCTGAATTTTTATCTTTTTTAATGGTTGAATGAATAGTAGTGATCTATGGTAGCGCTATCTAGCTTAAACTTTCATTTTCGTGATAGCGCTATCATTTTGAATAAAAATAGCGAACAAATACTAATTCAGGACACTTGTTGGCTGATTAACAAATTCAACCTATGGTAAGTTACTCGGGTTAATAATAAGTTTAGGCTAATTAAAAGTATTTTATGGAAAAAACACGAAAAAGAAAAAATACAGGGCGAGTCACGCTGCAAGATGTTGCAAAATATGCAGGTGTTGGGTCAATGACAGTATCCCGAGCGCTTCGTACGCCTGAATTGGTTTCAGACAAATTACGTGAAAAAATCAACGAGGCAGTTGAAGAACTGGGTTATATTCCAAATTCAGCTGCGGGTATTTTGGCGTCAGGCCAAAGCCGAACAGTCGCCGTTTTAATTCCGTCGTTACGTGATAATGCTAGTTCAGTATTTCTGCAATCATTACAAGAGGTTTTGAATAAAAATAATTATCAAGTTGTCATTGGTAGTCATGATTATCAGCAGAAAAAAGAATCTGAAGTTTTATCTACATTATTACAGAGTAACCCTGCGGCCTTGATCATTTTTGGTGCGATTAATTCAGAGGGGGTATACACCTACCTTAAAAATGTAGATATACCTGTTATCAGTGTTGCTGGGGGAGGGAGTCATCCATTTACATTAAATATTAAAAGTAATATAGGGGAAGCGGTTAATTTTTTAACACATTATATGTTACAAAAAGGGTATAAGAAGATAGGCTATATTGGGGCTCAAATGGATAATAAAATGCAAAGCCAGCAACTAAGTGGCTGGAATAAGGCCATGCTCGAATATAACCAAAGTGCAGATCAAAGCATTACGACTCCTTATGTTGCTACCATGGATTTTGGACGTCAGGCGATTAGCGAAATGCTAACTCGTCAGCCTGAACTTGAGGCTGTGATTTGTAGCCACGAAATGATTGCGTTAGGGGTTATTTTTGAATGTCAAAGGCGCTTGATTAAAGTGCCGAAAATGTTGGCTGTTGCTTGTGTTGAAGGGTCCGCAAATTGCGACCATATTCACCCATCCTTGACTTCGGTACGCATTGATTATAGCAAAATGGCGAGAGAAGCTGCCAAGAAGTTGCAAAGATGGTTAGCGGATACTGACGGTGATCTTTCACAGAGACAAGAAGAAGTCATTTTCCCTTATAAGTTCGAAGCTAGGCAAAGTGCATAGGGGGGGATCGATTTAGTCACACTATTTTGTTATTTAACTGTCTCTTAAACAAGAAATTCTATAAGAAGTCACTTTTTTGTTCTAAAAAAGATTGTTTTTTTGCCTCTCAAAATAAGATTGTCGACTTGGTCACTGCATCATTCTTATTCCTTGCTACAGTATATTAGTAGGTCATATTTCACCTGTACTTAAGTTTAGACTTTTGACGGGTATTGACCTCTTTATAGCTTTAGACAATAGCAGGGGAAATATAATGAAATTATTAAAAACAGTTATTTCTACCGCAATTTTAGTTTCTTGCGGTGCATTAGCAACAACCACGGGGTCTGAAGTACTTAAGGTGCAAGACGGAGGTACGCCGAATAAGGTCTATACCGCGAATAAGCCTACGATTAAAGTTGCAACTTATAATATCGGAAAGAACGAGTTGGCATCAGATGTGAAAAATTTCGATGCTTTAAATAAAGCAATTGCGAGAATTGATGCAGATGTCATTGTTTTAACCGAAATTGATAACAAAACGGCGCGCAGTAAACATGTTAATCAACTGGAGGAAATCGCTAAGGCTAACAAGATGCACTTTGCATTTGGTAAAGCATTAGATTTTGATGGTGGTGAATATGGCGTAGGAATTTTATCAAAATATAAAATTGAAAAATCAAAAGTCATTAACTTGCCTTCAGGCGATGCGGAGCAACGTGTTGTATTATTATCTCAGATAACAAAACCGGGTTTTGATGCGCCAATTATTATAATGGGGACTCATCTTGATTGGCAAAAAGACCCAACAGTGCGTATTGGGCAGGTTCGTCATATTTTAGATGCGAGCATTGGGGATACAGACACTGGTTTTGATAATATAGCTGCATCAATAAAAATATTAGCTGGTGACTTTAACTCAACGGCTAATGAACAACCTATTCAAGAAATCCGTTATATGTGGCAGCCCGTTGAGAAAAAAGGGACGGATTATCGTAGTTGGCCAGCAGTTAATCCAGCGATTGACATAGACCACATTTTTACATTTAAAGGGCAAGTGTGGAATGTAAATGAAATGCAAATACCAACGGATAGCGAAGAGTTTCAATGGTCAAGTGTCAGTGACCATCTGCCAGTGATAGCGGAATTGGAGTTACAAGAGCAGTAGATAGGTAGGTAAACGGAGTTGTATCGGTAAAGGCCTCATTTGCAGGCCTTTGTTACATCTGTACTTTCATTGTTTCTGAAGCAATTTCTGTCTCTGAATATAACGTTTTTCAGCTATTTCCAAATAACGTTCAACGGTTGAATATATTTGTTGACGTTGTTCCGATAACTGTGGGTCATTATCTAAGGCGGAAGAGGTTTGTTTAATAAACTCAGCAATATAGCTTTTAATACAACCAAACTGATTAGCCACATTAGCATAATAGTATTGGTAAACATAAGATTCTTGAGAATGGCTTAGGTCTGTATTGTTTTTTATATTGTTGGTTGCAAGCAAAAGTAATTGAATTTGTGTCATGGCATACCCTTTTTCTTTGGAAGGCAATGCTACCTGAATTTGAAATTTAAATTTGTCATTTTTAGTCGGAAAATTTTATGTATTAGTTTAATAGGGTGTTTTTATAGGAATATTCTGTAATTTGGGTTAGTTTAACTAGACGAATTGGGATATGTTTGAGGTACATACAAGATTTAAATCATAATGATATCGTTAAATATTCTTATGGTTTATTTGTTAAATAATTGTATTAATCTGTTTTTTATCACTTTCAAAATGCTCATTGTAATCTCATTATCTATAATTTTTAATTATTAATCAATCTATTACGATATTTTTTGTTTTGTTTTTTTGGGCTGTGGGCAATATGGGATGTAAAATAATATTGATAATGGAAAGGTAATGACGCTACTTATGAAACTAGTAGAAGAAGATAACCTAACTTTCCTTTTGATTGTAATCTATTGATTTATATTTACTTTTATTTTTTTTGTGTTTTTCTTGGAAGAGATAATCTTATTTATAAAATTACTCAATAATAAAATAAATAAATAATTTACTCATATACTGAGTCTATATACGCATTATATGAGTTTATTAACAATTAGACACAGTAATTCTTAATTCGAATTGTTTAATAATATATTTGAAGTGATTATTATTAAATGATAATTAACAATTAAGTCCAATTATTGTTTCTGTCATATAAAAGAGAAACGCTTTTTGTGAAAAAAATACAAATTGAAACAGTTAATCTTTCGGGTACTATTTATATTTTTAGCTTAATGCTGGTATACTTACTCATGTGATGGGTAAAATAAAGTATAAATACGAATAACCTATATGAAACTAGTTGTGTCTATTTACGTAGATTATTACTATTACAAAAAATAGTGATTAGGACAAATGTGGCTATCTAATAAGGTATTCTTAAGTAGGTGGCGCCATTTATTATTAAATTAATTCTTATTTACTTACAATTAGCTAAAAATAACTACTCAGGTATTTTTGAGAGAAGTACTGTTGTGTCATTTTGGTCAATTGGCTGTGTCATTGCGTTTATGAGAGCTTAAAAACATGAATATCATAAAGTTGCTCACAATCTTATTGTTAACTGGGTGCTCTTTTATTTTAGGAGTAACGATGAATTATGCTCCAACACCTGATTTGGTAAAAATGGCAAAAAGTAGTGTGGAAGATTACTTGTCTTATCCTGAATCTGCGTCATTTAAAGGCGTGAAATATAATTTTATTCGGCAAACAGCAGACAAGGGAGACTTAGGCTATGTTTGTGGCGAAGTTTTTCGCGTAAAAAATGCTAAGTTAGAAGGGTACAAAAAATTTATTGTGAAAGCGTATACCTATAATGATGGTAGAGTCACAATGTCTATTCCAATGGTTGAAGGGGACTATGACTTATTACCGATGGAGATGGTAAATGCATTATGGCAAAAATATTGCTTTTGAGATTAGTCGGTAAGGGCTTTTTATCCGTTCAACATACAAATAAACAGGAACAGAGAGAAGAAAGCCATAAAGCGGCTTTCTTCATTATAAGGCTAGATAAGGCTAGCTAATAGTTATTTAACCTTTTAACTCTCTAGCGCATTTCTGTAAGTGTAAAAAAGACGCAAACCGTATATCGTGATGCGCTTTATAGGCCTTATTCGGGTGGTAAGTTAAATCAATCGCACTAAACTTATTCATAGCCTGTGCGACATCATTACAGACTTTTCCTGCAACAGCACCTAGGATAGCGGAACCCAGCAATACAGGTTCACTTGCTCGGGTTGAAATAACTGGCACACCACATGCGTCTGCAAGTAATTGGCGGATTAGTGGGTGTTGACCCGCTCCACCACTAACAACGATATTTTCGATTGAAGCACCTGATTTAGCTTGTGCTTCAATTATTTGCCTCAAACCATACCCAATACCACAAACACCGGCAACATAGAAAGACAGTAAATTTTCCATGCTGTTATCCATTGTTAAACCTGCAATCACAGCTCTTGCATGTGGATCGGCAAAAGGCGCTCGGTTACCTAGAAATTCTGGGACAACATGTATTTTTTGTGCTAGTTCAACGGATTGAGAAGGAGAATCAGCTTTTTCTAGAACGAAATCTGCTAGCATGACAGGTAATGATTTCCCTTGTCCTTTGGCTGTTATTTGAGCTTGCGCTGAGGCTGGGTGTAATGAAAGCAGTTGGTCTATTGCAGCACCAGCGGCACTTTGCCCCCCTTCGTTTAACCACATACCAGGAACCATAGCGCTATAATAAGGCCCCCAGACCCCAGGTATAAAAACAGGTTCTTTGGTGGTTGTCATGGTGCATGAAGAGGTACCAAATACATAGGCCATATTTGCAGTTGCATCACCGTTCACACCTACAGTCCCAATCCCTCCTGCATGAGCATCAATCATACCGGCAGCAACAGGAGTGCCTGCGAGTAAGCCCATTTGCTGTGCGGCCTGTTCTGTTAACCCTGAACCACAAGGCGTGCCCGGCTCAACGATTTGTTGCCCAATGCGGGAGAAATTTTCTTCGACCAGTTCAGATAAACCAGCTTGTTGGAAATAATCAGCATCCCAACGTTTTTCATGGGCAAGGTAGGTCCATTTGCAGGTGACGGTGCAGGTTGAGCGTGCCAGTGAACCCGTTGATTTCCATGTCAAAAAATCAGCTAAATCAAAAAACTGCCATGCGTTATCATAGGTTTGGCGTAAATTTTCTTTTAACCACAATATCTTTGGTGTTTCCATTTCTGGAGAAATTTTGCCGCCCACATAATTTAAAACTGGGTGTTTTAACTGGTTAATACGCTCTGCTTGTTCAGTCGCTCGATGATCCATCCACACAATGATGTTACGTTCAGGGTCATTCGACGGGCTAACAGTGATCGGGTGCTTATCGTGTCCAATGACGACGAGTGAGCAGGTTGCATCAAAACCGACTCCAACCACTTGTTGTGGTTTTACATTAGAAGAGGTGATCGCTTGTTTGACACAGTAACAAACTGCTTTCCATATTTCATTACTCGACTGTTCCGCAAAATTAGCGCTATCGCGAAAAAGTGAAATATCATGTTTGGCTGAGGCTAGCATATTACCAGCCATATCAAAAACACCGGCACGCGCGCTACCGGTGCCAACATCAATACCAATAACGACATTGTCATTATTATTTAATGAGGTCGTTGGATTACTCATTTTTTCCTCCAAGATGTGTGCTGTAATCTATGACAAGTTGGTAGGTTAGAGGTCGACGCTATTTGGAACGATAACTAAATCACGGATAGTGACATTTTTGGGGCGCGTCAACATGAATAAAACGGCTTCAGCCACTTCAATCGGTTGCATTAAACTGCCATTAGCTAATGCCTCATCCATTTTTTCCTGCGGCCAATCGTCGAGTAGTGCGGTGACAACAGGGCCTGGTAATACTGCACCAACACGCACACCATGCTCAGAGACTTGGCGGCGCGTAGAATGGACAAACGCTTGAACGGCAAATTTTGATGCAGTGTAAATTGGTTCCCAGATCACAGGAACGACCCCAGCGATTGAACTGGTGAATAATACATCGCCAGACTTTTGAGCAATAAAATGTGGTAATACGGCACGAACACTACGAAAAGCTGCATTAATATTTAAATTCAATACCTTATCCCATACATCGGGGTCGCCTTCAGCAACGGGCCCACCAATATAGGCACCCGCATTGGCATGGAAGATATCTAAACGACCTGCTTTTTTTAGGATTTCATCTAACATCCCATCAACTTGTTTGGGGTTCATCAAATCGATGACTAATGGAATAGCGTTTTCGCCAAGTTCAGCCACGAGTTGATTCAATCTTTCTTCAGCACGGTCTATCAAAACGACTTTAGCGCCTGCTTTGATCAGTGTACGAGCACACTCAAGACCGATACCAGAAGCGGCACCTGTGATTGCTGCGACTTTGTTTTCAATGGAAATAGCCATAATTTTTACTCCAATTGGGTATTTTAGCGGAAATATAAGAATAAAAAGCATTGTGAAATCAATGAAATGACAATGAGTCACAGGAACGGACAGGTGGCTACATATGAAAGACTGATAATATTTTTTTGTTTTATATCAGCTCAGAATTCATCAATTTCAGTTCTGCTCAATCGATGTAGCAGTATTGCGACTTTTCTACTTTGGTGTCAAGCTAGTAAAAAATGGAGATATGAATCTGTGACAAAGATCAGACAAAATAAGAAAACAACGATCTACGACCTTGCAGAATTAGCGGGGGTTTCAGCCAGTGCGGTGAGTGCTGTACTCAATGGAAATTGGCAAAAAAGGCGGATTAGCGCACAGCTTGCACAGAAAGTAATGCGTATCGCGGAAGAACAAAATTATTCTGTAAATAAGCAGGCCAGCTTATTACGCAGCAATAAGTCTAAAATTATCGGCATGTTAGTACCCAAATATGACAACCGTTATTTCGGTTCAATTGTTGAGCATTTTGAGGAAATGGCACGTGAAAGAGGGCTATTTCCTATTATCACCTGTACGCGACGTGATCCTAAACTCGAAATTGAAGCGGCACGCGCTATGCTTTCATATCAGGTGGATTGGTTGATTTCGACAGGGGCAACCAACCCCGATAAAATTACGGAAATCTGCCAAGTCTCCGGCGTGCCTACTTTGAATTTAGACTTGCCGGGCACATTGGCGCCTTCGGTCATTTCAGACAATTATCTCGGGGCGAAAACGCTAACCCAACGTATTTTGCGCAAACAAAAAACGCCACTTATACAGGGCGCCGCTCTAATTTTTATTGGTGGACGTGAGCATGATCATAATACTCGCGAGCGTATTCGCGGGTTTATTGATGCCCATCGCGAGCTAAGCATAGATGTCCCCAGTGAAAATATTTTGGCTTGTGGCTATGCGCCTGAAAAAGCAGAAAAAGCGCTCTCTGTTTTCTTTAAGCAGCATAATAATGACCCGCAAAAGATAGCGGAATGTGGCTTATTTATTAATTCAACAATTTCATTAGAAGGAGTGATGCGTTGGTTAGGGCATAAAGGGTATACTGGGTTACAACAACCTAATTTAGGTTGTTTCGACTGGGACCCATTTGTTGCATTGCTAGGTAATGATATTGAAATGGTTAAACAAGATGTGCCTACTATGCTTAATCATATTTTTAATTTAATTGATAACGAAAATAGCCAAGCTCAACTGATTGAAGTCTTGCCAGTAGGAATAAGCTAATCCACGCTAATAATGATGATTGAAACCGCCTGCACAAAATTAACTTACAGGCGGGCTATGGCGAATTACTTATTGAGTGTTGTGACTAAGAGTTGATGCCGTTGATTATAAAACTTGGTATAAGTCATATAACCGGCCAAGATAGTTGAAAGGCTGGCGGTTCCCAGTAGCATAAATGTCACCATAATTTGGTATTTGACCGCTTGCAGTGGGTCAACGCCTGCAAAAATTAACCCCGACATCATGCCGGGAAGGCTAACAATTCCAACTGTTTTAGCTGAATCAACCGTGGGGATTAATGATGCGCGAATACTATCGCGGATTATGGAAGCAGAAGCCACTTTCGGTGTTGCTCCCAAGCTCAGCATTTCTTGGATTTGTTGCTGTTGGCTGGCAAAACGTTGACCAAGGTTATTAAAGCATAATCCTACGGCTATCATCGCATTCCCGGCTATCATGCCCGTTATAGGGATGACTTGCATAGGCGTAAATTCTATTGCGTTGGATAATATTAGGATAAGCAGCGTTAGGAATGTACCAGATGTAATCGCTATTAATGCCGTAACATAAACTTTATCAATATACTTACTTCTTTTTTTGGCATTCCACGCAGCATTAACGCAAATAAACATGACTAAGGCGATGGTGAGCAGTTTATGATCAACATTGAAGATGTATTTTAAGATATAACCCGCTATTAGTAGCTGGATGATAGCTCGACAGGTACTCCAAATTATATCTTTTTCTAGGGAAAGTTTTTCTTTATGGCTAATAAAAATAGCCACTAAAACTAACATGACCGAAAATGTTAGTGATTCATTGGAGATGGCTGGTTGGTGCACAGTAATATCCTATTATTCTTCATGATGAATGGGAAGGGTAATAACCTCATTGGTATGAGATATTTCATCTTGGTCATGGGTTACCCACAACACCCCGATTTTTTTATCAGTGGTAAGGTGGTGAATAAATTCATTTACTTTGATTTTATTTTCTTCATCAAGGGCACTGGTTATTTCATCTAATAGCAAAATTTGCGGTAAAAATTGTAAGTTACGGATAAGAGAAATACGTTGTTTTTCCCCACCAGAAAGCTCATTGATACCTTTTTCTAAAATAGTTTCATGCAGTGAGAAATAGTTTAAGTCACTTATTATCTTATCTTTATTGAAAGGTAACTTTCTTATTTGGTATGGAAATGCCAAATTATCATATACTGTTGTGCCAAATAAAGCAGGCGTTTGCGTACAGTATGAAACTTGTTGGCGATAGGTTTCTGGTAAAATAGTATTGATATCTTTTCCCTTGAAGGTGATCGAACCTTGAGTGGGGGAAATTAAAGATGCCACTATTTTTAATAAGGTGCTTTTTCCACAACCGGAAGGCCCTGTGATTAATTTGAAATCACCTGCTTGTAGGTTAATCTGCACATTATCGAGAATTGTTTTCCCATCAATGGTATAACCAATATCCTTCAACTGTAGCAGTAAATGGTTTTGTTCCATATTATCAATGACCTATTTAACTAAAATACGCAGTTTAACGCGAATGATACCCATTCCATTATTTTATCTGATGACAGTACATTTACGTTGTTCAATATCAATTTAGATATAACTAATATTATGCGCCAGTTATTGCTAAATTTATACTGTATTATGCAGATAGTGGTTAAAGGACTATCAATAGGGGACTATGATTGTTTTATAATCTGTCATTGTGCTATCGAAAAAATGGATTAAATACTCATGTTAATATAAACAAATAATCAGTTTGAATTTAATTATGAACAAATGTTCTTAATCATATTTTTCATTTCTAATAATATGAGAAGTGGCTCATTTTTATAAATTATAAATATAGATTTAAACCTGTAACACTATTATATTAGTAAAACTAAATATTAATTAACTCTCATCGAATATCATGGTGTTTCAGTTTCACCATCGTATTCATATTATATTTTTATTAAATATCACATCATGATGTTAAGGAATTATAATGAAAAAATTTAGTGGATATAACACCAACTTTTCTCTTGATGGTAAAGTGGCCGTGATCACAGGGGGAGCCGCAGGTATTGGGCTCGCCATTGCTCAGTTATATGCCGAGAAAGGGGCTAAAGTTGCCTTAGTTGATAAATCAGAAAAGGTTACTGAGGTAGCTAAAACGCTAGGAAATAGCTTAGGTATTCAATGTGATATCACAAATTCTGAGTCAGTTTCACAAATGGTTCAACAGGTTTTACAGCATTATGGCTCATTGGATATTGCTGTAAATAGTGCGGGGATTGTGGCATTAGCTCCAGCGGAAGATTTAGCAGAGTCTGATTGGGACTTAACCATGAATGTAAACTTAAAAGGTACCTTTCTTGTTTGTCAGGCAGTTGGTAATATCATGATTAAACAAGGAAAAGGGAAGATAATTAATATGGCTTCCCAAGCAGGGGTCATTGCTTTAGATCAGCATGCCGCATATTGTGCCAGTAAAGCAGCGATCATTGGCTTAACTCAAGTATTAGCGCTGGAGTGGAGCCCTAAAGGGATACAAACTAATGCAATTTCTCCAACTATTGTGATGACGGAATTAGGTAAAAAAGCATGGGAAGGGGAGAAAGGTGATGAAATGAAAGAAAAAATTCCTGCTAGACGTTTTGCTGAACCGTCAGAAATTGCGGCATGTGCGTTATTTTTAGCCAGTGATGCATCTGATATGATCACTGGACATAATTTAGTTATTGATGGTGGATATAGTATTCAATAATTATCTAATTAAAAATAAGCCAAATAATAA
This sequence comes from Providencia sp. 2024EL-00732, assembly GCF_044006275.1. NCBI lineage: Bacteria > Pseudomonadati > Pseudomonadota > Gammaproteobacteria > Enterobacterales > Morganellaceae > Providencia > Providencia sp. 2024EL-00732. The sequence goes on from NZ_JBIPDG010000001.1 coordinate 344,041, forward strand.
TGTTATTATTTGGCTTGTAATAATAATTACAAAGTAGGATAACGAATTTTAATAAAACTTAGCTTTAATTATTTATCGGCCTGTAATAATGAAAGTGACATACTAATTAGCTTTTCAACAGTGAAACCAAAATAGTCAAATAACTGCTTAGCAGGTGCAGATTCGCCAAAGCTATTCATTCCCATTATTAACCCATCCAAGCCAACATATTTACGCCAGTAATCATCAATGCTAGCTTCAATGGCAATACGTTGACGAACATGATTAGGTAAAACCTGTTGTTTATATTCATCAGGTTGTTTATCAAAAGTATCAGTGGATGGCATTGATATAACATTGACGTTAAAACCCTGTGCGGTTAAAACCTGCCAGGCTTCAACCGCCAAGGTGACCTCAGAGCCCGTCGCAATTAACAATAACTCAGGTGATTGGCTATTACTTCGTAAAATATACCCCCCACGCTGGATACAGGTAAGTTGCTCAGAGGTACGTGAGTGCTGATGGAGATTTTGCCTTGAAAGGACTAAGGCCGTCGGCTTATTTTGTTGCAGTATGGCTTGTTGCCAAGCAACTGCGGTTTCTACTTGGCAACAGGGCCGCCATACGGAAAGGTTGGGAGTAGCCCGCAATGCGGCTAATTGTTCGACCGGTTGATGAGTCGGTCCATCTTCACCTAAGCCAATCGAATCATGGGTGTAAATCAGAATTTGCGGTAATTTCATTAAGGCGGCCATGCGTACCGCATTTTGAGCATATTCACAGAACATCAAAAAGGTTGCGGTGTAAGGGCGAAACCCTCCGTGTAATGCAATACCATTGGCAATGGCAGTCATGCCAAATTCCCGTACACCATAATGAATATAATTACCCGCAGGATATTCATTGATAGGTTTTGAGCCTGACCAGTAAGTCAGGTTACTCGGCGCTAAATCTGCCGAGCCACCCATTAGCTCAGGTAAAACAGGGCCGATAATATTGAGAGCATTTTGTGAAGCCTGACGAGTGGCAATTTCTGCTGGGTTATTATTCAGGTGCTGAATGTACTCATTGATAACTGAACTAAATGATCCGGTGGGTTGGTTTGATAAGCGCTGGTTTAATTGAAGGGCTAATTCGGGATATTGCTTGGCATATTCCCGTAGAGCCTGTTCCCAACGTAATTGCTGTTCAGCACCACGCTCTATTGCATTCCATGGTTGGTAAATCTCTTCAGGGATTTCAAAAGGTGGGTACTCCCAGCCTAATTGTTGACGCGTTAATGCAATTTCATCGTTCCCAAGGGGAGCACCATGTGAACTCGCTGTTCCCGCTTTATTGGGGGAGCCATATCCGATAGTGGTGCGACAAATAATCAATGTTGGTTTAGAGGTTTGTTGATGGGCTTGCTCAATCGCGGCTTTAATTGCAGGACGCGAATGCCCATCAATGGCTCTAATAACATGCCAACCATAGGCTTCAAAGCGTTGTGCGGTATCATCGGTGAACCAGCCTTGTACATCACCATCGATAGAGATCTGGTTATCGTCATAAAAAGCAATCAGCTTATTGAGCTTAAGAGTCCCTGCTAAAGAGCAAACCTCATGGGAAATCCCTTCCATCAAACAGCCATCACCGAGGAAAGTATAAGTAAAATGATCGACAACAGGGAAACCTGAGCGGTTAAAGGTAGCCGCTAGTGTTTTTTCCGCGATAGCCATTCCTACAGCATTAGCAATACCTTGTCCCAGAGGGCCTGTGGTGGTTTCAACTCCCGGTGTGTAGCCTAATTCAGGATGACCAGGCGTTTTTGAATGTAATTGTCTAAACTGCTTTAAGTCCTCGATAGAAACATCATAGCCCGTTAAATGAAGCAAACTGTATAGCAACATTGAGGCGTGGCCATTTGATAACACAAAACGGTCGCGATTAGGCCAGCAGGGGTCGGCTGGGTTATGTTGTAAGTAGTCTCTCCATAATACTTCAGCAATGTCTGCCATCCCCATAGGGGCACCTGGGTGACCCGAATTTGCCTGTTGTACAGCATCGATTGAAAGAAAGCGGATTGCATTTGCTAATTTATTTTGTGTTTGTGTGCACATAACAAAACTCCCAAATTAAAACTAACGTTCCCCATTTTCATATTCACTAATACGGGCTACTTTGGGTGCTGAACGTCCCCCTTCATAATGGGAAGCTAGCCATGTGTCGACGATTATTTTGGCTAATTCGGGGCCTATTACCCGTGCTCCGAAAGTGATAATTTGCGCGTCATTGCTTTTTTGTGCCCGCTCTGCTGAGTAAGTATCATGGCAAAGCGCTGCACGTATCCCCGCAACTTTATTGGCTACGATAGACATCCCAATACCCGTGCCACAAATTAAAATTCCGCGTTGGTGTTTACCTTGTGTGATGGCGGTGGCGACGGCATGAGCAACGTCGGGGTACATTTCATCTTCAACCCCAGTCTTTAAGCAGTAATCTGTCACTTCAATATTTAGCTCTTTTAAATGAGCTTTAATTAAATCTTTCATTTCAAATGCAGCGTCATCAGCACCAATGGCAATAGATAGCATGATAGAGATCCTTATGGTTGAACAAATGTTCATTAACTATTCAATTGTACTTAATAGAAAATAGGATCTTATGAACAAATAATCAATAGGTGAACATATGTTTTTATTTTTGGTATGCTTGATTCTGTGATCTAGGGCTTTAAATTACATTTTTTTTCGATAAATAGCGAAAAGTAGTCGTTTAAAAGCTATTTTATAAGAATATTTGCTCTAAATCACACTTTGACAATCTGGTTATGGGCAAGGATAAAGAAAAGAAGGTATGGTTAATTTGTATCTTCATTGAACTTATGTTCATTTTATAAACCGCCGAGGATAGAACTATGTGTGAACACTGTGATTCAAAAGCAACGATGAGCGCAGGCATCCCAGAAAAAATGCAAGCCGTGGTTGCTTATGCACCGAAAGATTACCGTTTAGAAACGGTGGATGTGCCAAAAATTAGTGAAGAAGAAATTCTAGTGCGTGTAGAAGCTTGCGGTATTTGTGCAGGTGATGTGAAAGCCTTCGAAGGTGCCCCAAGTTTTTGGGGGGATGATGAACAACCTGCGTATATTAAAGCGCCGATGATCCCAGGGCATGAGTTTATTGGTCATGTTGTTGGTTTTGGTTCAAAGGTAGAAGGTTTTGCATTGGGCGACCGTGTTATTTCCGAACAAATCGTCCCATGTTGGGAGTGCCGTTTTTGTAAACGTGGTGAATATTGGATGTGTGAAAAACATGACCTGTATGGCTTCCAAAAAAATGTGAATGGCGGTATGGCTCAATACATGAAATTCACTAAAGAAGCGATTAACTACCATGTTCCTGTTGATATGCCAATTGAAGATGCCATTTTGATTGAGCCTTATGCTTGCTCCTTACATGCAGTGCAGCGCGCCAATGTCAAATTGGGGGATGTGGTAGTACTTTCAGGCGCAGGAACATTAGGCTTAGGAATGATTGGTGCGATTAAAAAGTCTGGTGCTGGAAAACTGGTTGTTTTAGACCTCTTTGATAAACGCCTTGAACTAGCAAAAGAATTTGGCGCGGATATCGTATTGAATCCGAAACGTGATGATGTGGATAAAATCGTTAAAGACATGACGGAAGGCTACGGTTGCGATATCTACATTGAAGCGACAGGCGCACCAAAATCTGTAGAACAGGGGCTGAAAATGATCCGTAAACTTGGAACATTTGTCGAGTTCTCTGTATTTAAAGACCCAGTGACCGTTGATTGGAGCATTATTAGCGACCGTAAGGAACTGGACTTATTAGGTTCTCACCTAGGCCCATATTGCTACCCGTTAGTCATTGAAGGTATCGGTAATGGTGATTTCCCAACAAAAGGTGTCGTCACTGATATCTTACCATTAGAAAAATTCGCAGAAGGCTTTTCTATGATGGCGAAAGGTGACCCGCATATTAAAGTGGTCTTAGACCCGAACCTATAATGCTGTAGCCGGTTCAAATTAAACGCGAAATAAAAAATAACGATAAAAATTGGACCTGAATAAATGTCACCCTACCAAGGCTTGTTATTCAGGTCCTAACCCAGCGAACAAGCACTGAGGTTAACGATATGATAATCAATAAATTGTCTAAAGTAACGGGTTTTTCACCAAAGTTACTACTTGGCTATTTTGGCGTCCTTATCTTTATGATGGGGGAAGGGCTAGAACAAGGTTGGCTATCGCCTTTTATTATTAGCCGTGGAATGAGTATTGAAGAATCTTCATTACTTTTTAGTGTATATGGTTTTTTTGCAGCGGTTGCCGCATGGTTATCAGGGGTGCTTGCTGAGATTTATACGGCGCGTCGAGTGATGATTTTTGGCTTTGTGATGTTTGTGATTGGCTCGGTTATTTTCTTATCCGTCGGGCTGCCAAGCAATAGTTTATCTATCATGGTCCCAACTTATGCCTTACGCGGGTTTGGTTATCCAATGTTTGCTTATGGTTTTTTAGTTTGGGTAGCGTATGAAGCACCTATTAAAAAATTAGGTTCAGCCGTCGGAATTTTCTGGTTCGTTTATAGTGGCGGGCTAGGTGTATTAGGCGTGATGTATTCAAGTTATGCATTACCTATTCTCGGTGAAATGGCGACGTTATGGAGTGGGCTGATATTTGTCACTATTGGGGCATTTATAGCGATAGCGCTCAATCGCAATAAAGCGGGCGATGTACAAGACAAACCAAAAGAAAAAGTTTCGCTCAGCTATTTATTTAAAGGAATTACCATCGCATTTGAAAACCCTAAAATCGGTTTAGGGGGCATTGTAAGAACCATTAACACATCAGCGGCATATGGTTTTGTGATCTTCATGCCAATGTTTCTCGCTGACTTTGGTTTTTCTCGAACAGAATGGTTACATATCTATGCCGCACTTTGGACTGTCAATATTGCCTTTAACCTTATTTTTGGTGTTGTGAGTGACCGAATTGGTTGGCGCAATATTGTGATTTGGTTCGGTTGTGTCGGTTGTATGATTTGTACCCTAATGTTTTATTACGTACCGTACTATTTCGGTCACAGTTATACCCTGATGATGATTGCCGCCGGTTTGTTTGGCGCATGCTTGGCAGGATATGTGCCACTTTCAGCTATCATGCCAACGCTAGCTCCTGAAAACAAAGGTGCCGCAATGTCAGTACTTAACTTAGGTGCTGGGTTAAGTACCTTTGTTGGTCCAGCATTAGTAGGGATATTCATTAGTAGTGTTGGGGCATTGGGCGTGATTTGGATCTTCTCAGGGCTTTATTTATTTAGTGCGATACTGATGAAATTTATCACTGTACCGCAAGAACTGCTTGAACAGTCAGCAAAGATGCAGCTAACACCAGAAAATAAGTAAATTGAGGGAATTATGAATAGAATCATTAATGAACCTGATCTTGTTGTTGAAGATGCGATTCAAGGCTATTTGAAAGCGCACCCTGAATATTTTGCGCAAACGGAGAACGCTCGGGTTTTAAAATATCCACAAGCGCCAGTACCAGGAAAAGTAGGGATTGTCACCGGCGGGGGTTCTGGTCATGAACCTGCATTTTTAGGTTATGTTGGCGAAAATATGCTAGATGCGGTGGCGATTGGCGAAATTTTTTCCTCACCAACCGCAGGCGCATTCTTAGATGCCTTTAAAGCGGCTGACAGTGGCGCTGGTGTTGCTTGCTTATATGGCAACTATGCAGGCGATAACATGAACGTCAAAATGGCGATGAAAAAAGCTGAAAAAGCGGGCATGAAAATTAAAACGGTGGTGGCAACCGATGATGTTGCCTCAGCACCCGCCAGCGAAAAAGAAAAGCGTCGTGGTGTAGCCGGTGAAATTTTAATGTGGAAAGTTGGTGCCGCCGCCGCCAGTAAAGGTTATGACCTAGATGGCGTGATTGGCGCAGCGCAAAAAGCTATTAATAACTGCCATTCTATTGGTGTCGGTCTAACGTCTTGCACCATTCCAGCGGTAGGGCATCCTAATTTTCATATTGAAGATGGCATGATGGAATTAGGCATTGGGCACCATGGTGAGCCGGGTATTGAAATCATGCCAATTCAATCTGCTGCACAAATGGCTCAAACCATGTTAACGCCAATCTTAGATGATATGCAGGCAAAACAAGGGGATGAAGTCGTGGTGCTAGTTTCTGGATTGGGCGCGACTCCCGTAATGGAACTGTATATTTACTACGCAGAAGTTGAAAAACAATTGAGTGAGAAAGGTGTGCGCATTGTTCGCAATTACGTAGGTAATTACTTTACTTCATTAGAAATGATGGGCGTTACTCTAACCTTAATGAAGGTAGATGATGAATTAAAAACACTGATGGATGTACCTGCGTATTCATTAGGTTTAACTCAGGTTAAGTAAAGGAGCCAGTTATGCAAGTTATATCAACGGATTGTGGCAGTGAAGTAACCCTTGATTTAGTGAATATTATTGTGACAAACCGTGAATACCTGAGCGAAATTGATGGTGCTATTGGTGATGGTGACCATGGGATCAATATGGCAAAAGGTTTCAATTTATGTGCCAAGGCAATTGAAGGTCGTCAACTATCATTGAGTGAAGGGTTTGAAGAAATTTCAGATGCGTTGATGGAAGGTATTGGCGGGTCAATGGGGCCGTTGTATGGTAGCTTCTTTATGGGCATGTCTGACAGCATTTCAGGTAAAACAGAGCTAACGCAACAAGATTTTCTCGCCATGCTACAAAATGGGTTATCTGAATTACAAGATATCAGCAGTGCCACTGTTGGTGATAAGTGTTTAATGGACACGTTGATCCCCGCGACCCAAGCATTCGAAGAAGCGACAACATCAGGTAAAAGCTTTAAACAAGCGCTTGACGCAATGCAAGAAGCTGCGATTGCAGGGCGTGATTCCACATTGGATTTAGTGGCAAAAATTGGTCGTGCAAGCCGTTTAGGTGAGCGTTCAAGAGGCGTGTTAGATGCGGGAGCAACCTCTTGCTGTCTCTTGTTATGTCAATTGGCTCAAAGTGTCGAAAAACAAGCTGCTCTAGCTAATGCCTGATTACCTAACCTAGTCATTATATGGATATATACGTCACCGTTGTTTAGGCGTATATATCCACTCTATTTTACAACTTACTTATTAATTGCCACTAGAAACGCTATACTAAAACCTTATTATCCTTGTTGCGATTAACACCAATAAAGAGGAAACCACTATCTTATGGATAGATCACAAACATCTTCCGATATCGAGCTACTCACTGAAATTGCGATAGCGTATTATCGTGATGAAATTACTCAGGAAGAGATCGCCAATAAGTTTGGTATATCGCGGATTAAGGTGGGGCGCCTATTAAAGCGTGCCAAAGAGGAAGGCATTGTTGAGATCAACGTACGCTATCATCCTATTTTTAGTACTCAGTTAGAGCAACAATTACTCTCTCGTTTTCCAATATCCCGTGCATTAATCGCATTAGACCATCCAGATGAAGAAGAGCAACGCTATCAAGTTGGAACGTTGGTTGCCAATTATTTATCAACCACATTACGCGACAATATGATTGTTACTGTAGGGCAAGGGCGCAATGTGGCGGTTGTGGCAGACAGCGGAGGAGCTGTACCTGAAAAAGATTGCCGTTTTATCTGTGGGATAGGCGGGACTCATCGCCCTGGTGATTCGATTAATGCAGACCATATCAGCCGCCGATTAGCGAAAAAATTTGGTGGAACCAGTGAAACCTTATATGCACCAGCCTATGTTGAAAATAACGAATTAAAACAGTCATTCATGAAAAACGGTACCATCAAGGAAACCTTAGATCGCGCCCGTAAAGCGGATATAGCGTTGATTGGTATTGGTGACATGAATGAAGACAGCTATATGGTTAAGCTAGGTTGGTTTACGCCTCGTGAAATTGTTGATGCCAGCTTAAATCAAGGGGTTATTGGGGATATTGCGGGTTATGATTTTTTTAATGCACAAGGGCAACATGTAGACACTGTCATGAATGACCGGGTGATTGGTTTAAGTATTGATGAGCTGAGAAAAATCCCCTGTGTAATTGCGATTGCATCTGAGTCATCAAAAGCGATGGCGATCATGGGGGCCTTACGTACTGGGGCGATTGATATTATCGCCACTAGTGCCAGCAATGTGCGGACGATTTTAAAAATGTCCCAATAATGGACGACACCTATCTTAAATAAGCAATAACCCTGTTGGTGAGCCTATGGCACATGACAATCTTCCTAAGGGTGATTGATTTTGTCTTTTTTAAGCGGCATGGTGATGCTGTAAAAGCAAACCACCATGCCGAGAGCTACGTTGATAGCGAAACCGTGCTGCAAGCTATTTTTTATACAGCAAGGTCAACCACCCAGTGATCATCAATAACAAAACAGCGGCACAGATTGCCATCAATACATTAAACCCTAGCCCCCAACTGATGGCCCATTTTAATTGTTCAAATGGTAATTGTTTTGGCATAGCCGCCAATGCATATTGCATAATGACCGAAACACTTGTCGCCCCCATCGCCGCGCCAATTTGTTGTAGTGTTGCGGTAAAACCTGATGCTTGGCCGACAAGCTCAGGGGTGACTTTTGCTAACACGAGATTTAACATTGGCGTCATAATCATGCCTTGTGTAAAGCCGATGAAGAATAATATTGGAGATAGCCATTCCACTGGGCTGTTTAATGAAAAAGCATACAATGCTATCAGGAGTAGCACATAACTTATTGCGTAGAATATGGCCCCCCAAAATATGACTCGGTCACCATAACGACGAGTCCAATATGGCGTTATAATTGATGAGATAACAAAACCAATACTTGAAGGAACAAATATTAAACCGGATAAAAAAGGGGTTAAGCCCATGCCTTTTTGCAGTAGCAACGATAGCATCAAAGGGAAAGCAGATGATGTTGCGTACACGCTCATGACAACCAAAAGCCCAATGACAAAGTCACGATGGGTTAAAATGGATAGGGTAAATAACGGTGCTTTTCCTTGCTTTTCTAATCGTTTTTCTTGATAGACGAATAAGGTAAGAAGCATAATCCCACTAATGAGTAATACTGTGCCTATCGTTGACCATCCCCAGACGGGTAGCATGAGTAATGGAAATAATGCGCAACAAATACCGCTACTGGACAGGAATACACCATACCAATCTAAATTCACTTTCATTCGATGGCCTTCAAGTAGAAAACCCGATAAAAAAACAGCTACCGCACCAATGGGGAGGTTGACTAGAAAAATTGTCCGCCAGCCTAAGCCAAACAGGTCGAGTGTAATTAACCAACCCCCTAAAGCTTGCCCAGCAATAGCGGCCAATCCTAAACTCATTCCCAGATAGCCAAAGGCTTTTTTAGCTGTCTGCTCATTAAAATTAATGCGGATACTGGAATAGACTTGAGGGAACAATAAGGCAGCAGATAACCCTTGTAGAAACCGAGAAGTGACTAATAAAGATGCCGTTGGTGCTAAAGCGCAAAGTAGAGAGGTGATTGTAAACAGCGTCATTCCGACACGATATAAGCTTTTTTTGCCATAAATATCGCCCAATCGTCCCCCCGTGATCAGCAGCAGCCCAAATGCTAATTCATAGCCGACAATGATGAGTGTGATTTGTGTCAGATTGGCATTCAATGATTGCTGGATACTTACAATGGCTACATTGACAACAAACAAATCAAAAATTGTCACAAAACCTGCCAGTAATAAAACAAATAGCGCAATACTTTGGTGTCGGTTCATATTTTTCCCATTTAGACAGACAAATAAATGGGGACTATAATGAATGCATTATCCTGATACAATTTAACTAGTTATACTATTACTAAAAGCAATAGGCTATGAAAAATAGAGAACGTAACCGCCCTGAGTTGGCTGATTTTTTAAAGCAAAAACGTGAAAGTGTCTCTCCTGAATCAGTCGGTTTACCACGCACAACTCGCCGTCGAACGCCAGGATTGCGCCGAGAAGAAGTTGCCGCACTCGCTGGTGTTGGTTTGACGTGGTACACATGGCTTGAACAGGGCCGAGAGATAGGGGTTTCAACGCAATTTCTTGATAACCTGTCAAATGCACTTAATTTAAATACGGCTGAACGCCAGCATCTTTATCTACTTACGCATAACAGAGAACCTATAGCGACTGGAAATACAGAACACTGTGTGCCTTCGGCAATTTCAAAAATGATCACTGATTTTCCAGATAACTATTTATGTTATGTGCTTAATTTGCATTGGGATGTACTGGCTTATAATTCACGTGCTGATGATTATTTTCATTTTTCCGAAGCTGAACCGTATTTATGTAATTTTCTTTATTTATTATTCACCGACCTTCGCTATCAAGAACGGTTTGCGGATTGGCAGTTAGTCGCTAAACAGTTACTCGCAAGTTTTCGTCGTGATTATGCTTTGACTAAAAATGACCCTAATATCAAAACATTAGTAAAAACGCTGGTGGGGCAATCTGCGCTATTTAATCAATTATGGAATAAGCATGAGATTTATCAGCCTTGTACTGGTGTCCGTGAATTGGTTTATCAAGGAAATTTAGAACATTATGACTACACATCACTGACGTTTGATATTGAAAAAGGGAATCGACTATTAGTTTATATTCCTAAATAAATCATATACTTACTTCTTTTTAATCTCTCGCCTTGACGAGTTGCAACTTGAATTATTTAGGAGTATGTTTTTAAAAAGAGTTCACATAATATAATAAATAACATTATGATTTTATGTAGAACTATGGGAGATGGCATTCCTCCTGTTACAAAACCGCCCATGTAGGGCTGATGATGCCTACGTTAACCTTTTCAAAAGATAGGGTACGTAGGTATTATGTGCCCTGAATTTAGGGCATGAATGATCTAATAGGAAACTTTCCTTTCATTTATCCCGCCAGACATTAAAGGAAGTTTCTATGTATGCCTCTTTATTTGCAATAGCGCTGGGTTCTGTTCTCGGTGGGTGGTTAAGGTGGTTTGTTAGCCTGAAACTTAATCACTTTTATCCCAATATTCCCCTTGGTACTGTTGTTGTCAACTTAGTGGGTGGCTTTGTTATTGGTTTTGCTATTTCTTATTTTGCCAACGCCAATATTAGCCCCGCCTATAAGTTATTTATTGTGACGGGCTTTTGTGGTGCATTCACCACTTTCTCCACATTTTCACTTGAAGTGCTCGTTTTAATTCAAGAGGGGAAATTTGGCTTTGCCATCAGCACCATTGCCATCCATGTTATTGGCGCGTTGGTCTTTACTTTGCTCGGTATGCTGTGTCATCACTGGTTAGCACAGGGGTAATATTAACCTTATAAACTGAACAAACCATTTTTTAATGGAATGATTCGTTATAAAAAAGAAGAAACTCAAGCGATGCATTATCGCCTGAGTTTCTGTTTTAATTATTTTCTAATAAATGATGAGCTGTGGCTTCATCGGTTACTAACCCTGTGACCCAACCGCCATTTAATACCGCTTGTATCGCGTGAGTTTTATGGGAACCCCCAGCAAAAGCAATAACAGGTTTATTCGGTGGTGCAAATAGAGGGACGCTGGTGTGTGTGTCATCTAACGCTGTCGATAGCCTTTCCCCATTGGCTTGAATAAAATGGCCTAATAGCTCAGCGGCTACGCCTTTCTCAAGTAACATTTCCAGTTGTTCATCGGTGACAAAGCCTTCCGAATTCAGCGGGCAGCCTTTTCCCACCTCACCAATACCAATAAAAGTTATGTCTGCATTTAAGGCTTTTTCTGTTACTTCCTTATACACACGGTGTTGGCACCACATGGCCTTATCTTCTGGGCTATCTGCATATAGCGGGGCAGGTAAGATATAATGGCGACATTGCAGCTTTTCTGCAAAACGCAGTGGAATATCATAACGTGTTGCCGAACTGTCCCGAGCGATAGCGCCAATCAATGAAACACATTGATGTTGCGGGGTTTCTAGGTAAGGAAGGGCATCAATAATACTTCGTAATGTTCGGCCTGAACCAATACCGATCACTTGGGGGTTGTCTTGTTCAATTAATTGTTCCATTAATTCAGCGCCAGCCACTGAAATCATATCGAGGGTTGAGCCTGTATCAAGCTGGCCTGATGGAACCACACAACAATGTGTTAGTTGGTATTTCTGTTGAATTTCATTGGCGAGCTTAAGGCACTCAGTAATTGGGTGAGTGATCTGAACATGGACCATGCCTTGTTCTTTGGCTAGTGAAATAAGGCGTTGTGCTACTTGTCGTGATAAACCAAGTTCATGAGCAATTTCTTGTTGAGTTTTGCCTGCCACAAAATATAACCATGCTGCACGCGCTGCTTGCTCCATTTTTTTTAATTCTTTCTGCATGGACTGTCTCCTGCTTTTTTACGACATTGTAATTCTGGGCAATTGCTTATTAAAAGGGCAAAAGTCAATATTGTGAGCATTATCGCAGTAATTGTGATCAAGTTGAAACTAAAATATAACAAACGGGCATATGCCCAAACTTGTAGCAAATATTTATTCTAAGTTAAGGGGTCACAATGTTAAAGCAAAAATCAGTGTGGATGCACATCGGTGCTGGGTCATTTCATCGTGCTCATCAAGCTTGGTACTTACACCGCTTAATTCAACAAGGTGATGATAGTTGGTCAATCGCATTAGGGAATATCCGCAATGATGCTAATACATTGCTTGATAACTTAGCTAAACAAAATGGAGAATACACACTCGAAACGGTTTCCCCTGAAGGGGAACGTCAGTACGAAAAAATTACCTCGGTGCGTAAAATACTTCATTGGGACTCTAATTTAAGCCAACTCGTTGAACAAGGTTGTGATAAAGCGACTCGAGTGATCGCATTTACCGTAACAGAAGCAGGTTATTATTTGACTCCACAGCATGAGCTGGATGCTGAGCAACCAGATATCAAGGCTGATTTGGCAGGCGCAATGTGTACTATTTATGGTGCATTGACCCATATTTTACGGGCACGCTTAGCCGCACATGGTGAGCCGGTAACCTTATTAAACTGTGATAATTTACGTCATAACGGTGAGCGTTTCAGGCATGGTTTTTTATCTTTTTTACAATTAAAAGGTGAAACAGAATTATATCAGTGGGTAAAAGAAAGTACTCGCTCACCAAATACCATGGTAGATAGGATAACACCTCGGCCAACACCAGATGTGGCTGAACGTGTAAAACAACATACAGGCTGGGATGACAAAGCTCCGGTAATGGGGGAAGCATTCATTCAGTGGGTAATTGAAGATGACTTTATTAATGGGCGTCCAGCACTAGAAAATGTCGATGTTGAAATGGTGGATTCAGTATTACCGTGGGAAGAAGCCAAAATCCGTATTTTGAATGCAAGCCATAGCTGTATTGCTTGGGCGGGAACACTCATTGGTTTGAATTTTATTGATGATAGCACCCGTGAAGCGGCTATTAAACAGATGGCTTGGAACTATGTAACGCAAGATGTCATCCCTTCGTTATCACCAAGCCCGCTAGATCTTGAGCAATACCGCGATGTCGTTTTAGCTCGTTTTAGTAATCCTTACATAAAAGATACTAATCAGCGAGTTGCCGCTGATGGTTTATCAAAAATTCCAGGCTTTATCACTCCAACACTACAAGAATGCTATCAACGAGGCCAAGTTCCTGCAGCAACAGCAGTACTTCCCGCACTATTTTTTGTCTTTTTACAGCGTTGGGCACAAGGCAAATTACCGTATGAATACCAAGATGGCGTGCTTGATGCTGCATATTATCTACCCTTGATGAATGCCAGTGATGCATTGGAAAAATTCGTTTCCAGTGAAATGCTATTTAGCACATTAGCGCATTCAACGCAGTTTCATGAATTAATGAAAAATACAGTGGTAGATGTTGAACGCTGGTTGAAATCACCACATCAACCTCTGTAAGGAGAAAGTCGATGTACCTTGGAATAGACCTCGGCACTTCAGAATTGAAGGCAGTTTTAATTAATGGGCAGGGAGAAATTGTCTCCTCTAGCCATATGGCATTAACCGTGCAAAGGCCCCACCCTCAGTGGGCGGAACAATCGCCAGATAGCTGGTGGGAAGCGACTAATTCGGTGGTAGCCACACTTCGTCAAAAAGCACCAGAAGCATGGGCAGCAGTAAAAGCGATAGGTTTATCTGGGCAAATGCATGGTGCGGTATTACTTGATAATCATCATCAAGTGCTACGGGATTGTATTTTATGGAATGACACCCGAAGCGCGAATGAATGTGAATGGCTGATGGAAAACCACCCCGAGTTTTTGACAATAGGTGCCAACCTTGTCATGCCCGGTTTCACTGCGCCCAAATTATTATGGGTAGCACGTAATGAACCTGAGGTATTTAATCAAGTTGCTAAGGTATTGCTACCAAAGGACTATTTGCGCTGGAAAATGACTGAACAGTTTATCAGTGATATGTCAGATGCTTCAGGAACCCTATGGCTCGATGTCGCAAAGCGTGATTGGTCTGATGAACTATTGGCTGCAACAAATTTAACTCGCGAACATATGCCTACTTTAGTGGAAGGTGCAGAGAAAAGCAGTGTACTTCGTGCAGATTTAGCTTCCCAATGGGGGCTCAGTGCAGATGTTATTGTGGCGGGAGGCGGTGGGGATAACGCCGCCTCCGCTGTGGGAGTTGGTGCCGTTAATGAAGGGGATGCATTAATCTCTCTTGGCACGTCAGGTGTCATTTTTGTCGTGAACAATCAATTGCAGGCGGCACCACATCAAGGCGTGCATGCATTTGCTCATGCTTTACCAGACCGTTGGCATCAAATGAGTGTGATGCTAAGCGCCGCCAACTGTTTACGTTGGCTTTGCCAGTTGTTGTCTACAACGGAAAACCAATTGATGGATGAAGTAGGCCAATTGACTGAACAGCAAAAAAAACAATCTCCCGTGTTTTTACCTTACCTTTCTGGAGAACGAACACCGCATAATGATCCTTACGCAATGGGGTCTTTTTTCGCCTTAAGGAATGAAACAACACGTGCTCAACTTGGTTATGCGGTGATAGAAGGAGTGACGTTTGCCCTTGCAGATGGCATGAAAGTTCTAACTGAAACGGGCACACAAATTAGCCGTTGTAGTTTAACTGGCGGGGGAGCTCGTAGCCCTATCTGGGCACAATTAATTGCCGATGTGATTGATATACCGATTGTTACACACCCTGCAAGTTCATCCGGTGCGTTAGGTGCAGCACGCCTAGCGTGGCTGGCGGATGGCGGAGATACCGAAACAGTATGCCAAAAACCTGATGTGTTAGACACTTATTCACCGCAAGAACAATACCAAACTTGGTTACATCAACGGCTTGATGTATTCCGTTTATTGTACCAACAGCAAAAACAAGCAAGGGAATTACTGCCACAGTAAGTCAGTATGGCGGTGTTCCCTACACACCGCCATTACTGTTAACTCTTCGCGATTGATTAAAATAACAAAATGACAATGAGGAAACTGCAATGGAACAGAAGCAGTATTGGCTTGGTTTACCTAAGCATTTGTTCTGGGGGTTCATCGCTATCGCTATTTTTATGAGTGGTGATGGTTTTGAAATGGCTTTTTTATCCAAACATATTACTGACTTAGGTTTTACACCGACGCAATCCGCTATGGTATTTACGGTATATGGCTTAATGGCAGCGGTTGCCGCATGGGCATCGGGTGTGGTGGCTGAAATTATTACTCCACTTAAAGCGATGATGATTGGGTTTATTCTGTGGATAGTGATGCATGCCTTATTTATGGCTTTTGGTTTAGGCCTGAAAAGCTATACTCTAATGTTATTATTTTACGGTATTCGTGGGTTGGCTTACCCGCTATTTATTTACTCATTTATGATGATGTTAGTACAGGTGATCCCCCGAGCTCACCTTGCTGCCGCAACTGGGTGGTTTTGGGCGATGTATTCTGTTGGGATAGGTGTAATTGGTAGCTATTTACCTAGTTTTTCTATTCCAATGATAGGGGAAACTGGCACATTATGGATGGCAATCGGCTGGGTCGCAGTTGGTGGTGCGATTGCTTATTTTAGCTTACGCCATGTTCCAGTAGACCGTTCAAAAGTAAACTTACCCATGAAGGATAAAATGGCGGAATTGTCGCGTGCTGCGACCATTTTATTCACCAATAAAGATATCTTTATGGCCAGTTTGATTCGCATCATTAACACGATTTCTCTGTTTGGTTTTGCGATCATCATGCCATTGCTATTTGTTGACCGCTTAGGGTTTACCATCTCAGAATGGTTACAAATTTGGGCCGTGTTCTTCTTTGTGACTATTTTTACTAATATTTTCTGGGGGATTGTTGGGGAGCATATAGGTTGGATACGCCAAGTCAGGTGGTTTGGCTGTTTAGGCATGGCTATCTCAAGCCTGATGTTTTACTACTTACCGGTCTATTTTGGGCATAACTTTGCGATTGCTTTAATACCTGCCATTTTATTAGGGATTTTTGTCGCTGCCTTTGTACCTATGACTGCGGTTTTCCCAAGTATTGAGCCTAACCATAAAGGCGCAGCGGTTTCTATTTATAATCTTTCGGCTGGGTTAAGTAACTTTGCTGCGCCTGCGATCGCCAGTTTGGTCTTACCTTTCTTTGATATTGTTGGCGTGGTTTGGGCGTATACAGGGTTGTATATTTTTGCAGGTGTTCTGACATTCTTTATTAAAGTCCCACAACCGGGTTTTGAAAATAATCGTAAGGTAAAAACCACTAAGTCTGTAGTAGAGCAGCAAACGAGTAATTAACTTATTTTATTAAACTCAAATCGAGCCCTATGGCCATATTATGGTTATAGGGCTTTTCTCATTTAGAGAGTAAATAAGGTATTAGAAAAGGCAAAAAAAGCGAAAGGTATATCCTCCTTTACAGTGGCAATATAAAGAGAAACAGATTAACGGTTAAATAAAGTATAATATTCCACGCAAATGGAAATATTAGTCATATTTGTAAGGCTGTTTCTGCTGTTATCGCGAGATTTATTGAAAATACATCCTGAAGCAATAGAATATAATTTCATAGATTAAAATTTAGTCTATAGTCGATCTTGTTATAAATAAGCTAATAAGTGAGATTAAATATTAATATCTGAACTATCATTAAGATGATATTAAGGAGACGATGCTTTCTGTTGTTATATCTGACTATTGAACAAGATTATTACCTTTATTCTAACCTACTTAATTCCTGTTTTGTTATCTATACATCTGTATTTTCGGTGTTATTATGATTTTTGTTGCAATTTTGTATTTTTGCAGCGAATTGCTCTTAATACTGATGTTTTATCAAACAAAATAAATTTTTTAATAAAGTTAAAAGATAAATTAAAAGCTTATAACACCAAAAAATAATCTAATAAAAAAAGATAAATGCGGGGAAAAAGTTATGTCACAGATGTTAGCTCTGTTTCTGATTGTGGGGATATTATATATCGGGGATGCTATTGCGGTTAGAACGAAAGCGTGGGTTCCTTCTGTTTTCGTGTGTGCGGTATTATTTTTAATCGGTTATTGGACTATTTTCCCAAAAGATATTGTCAGTATTGCGGGTATTCCTCAAGTGGTGGCAATTGCCTTAATGTATTTGCTAATTACCAATATGGGAACACTGTTATCTTTAAAAGAATTATTGCGTCAGTGGAAAACTATTTTAGTTTCATTAGCGGGTATTTTAGGGATTATCATTTTTACCTTAATTATTGGCGTAATGCTATTCGATTTAAATACAGTATTGGTTGCTGTACCTCCATTAGTTGGTGGTATTGTCTCTTCACTAATTATGTCAAAAGGTGCAGCGGAAGCTGGTTTGGTTGATTTATCGGTTTTCGCTATTTTAATTTATGTTATGCAAGGTTTTGCGGGTTATCCGTTAACCGCAATAATGTTAAAAAAAGAAGGGCGCCGAGTTCTGGAAAAATACCGTAATGGTCAATGGAAAGAAACATTAGCTACTGGAGAAACAAAAGAGGTTGAAGTCAAAACACTCGTTTCTGAAGACGAAATGCCTCGTATGTTTAAAAAAATTCCTAGCCACTATAATACAAGCTATTTCAAATTCTTACGTCTAGCTTTCGTAGGGTATTTAGCATATTTAGCGTCCAGTTTTGCCGCACCTTTTGTTAGTATTAGCCCTTTTGTACTGTGCTTATTATTCGGTGTAATTGCATCTTCATTAGGCTTTTTAGAAAGGCAGCCATTGCAAAAGGCTAATGGCTTTGGCTTTGCTATTATGGCGTTAATGTTGTTTATTTTTGATACATTAAACCATGCCACCCCAGATATGTTATTACGCCTAGTTTATCCGATGGTGGTATTAATTTGTGCTGCAGTGATTGGAATGTTTATCGCATCATGGATTGTTGGCAAAATTCTAGGCGTGACTAAAGAAATGGCTTTTGCTGTTGCGCTCACTGCATTGTATGGTTTCCCTGCAGATTACATCATTACCAATGAAGCGATTAATGCATTAACAAAAGATGAAAAAGAGCGCCAAGTATTAACTAGCCATATGTTAGGGCCAATGTTAGTGGGTGGTTTTATTTCTGTCACTATGGTTTCTGTGGTATTAGCGGGCATTATGGTTGCGTATATTGTTCCAGTAGCGGGGTAAATAAAACAATGGAAACAAGTACTTCAAGAATTCAGCGCCATTTAGAACAATTGGCAGAATATACTGCGACACCAGGTCAAGGTACAACGCGGATGAGCTATAGCGAGCAAGATAAACAAGCTCGTGATTATTTAAAGCAGGAAATGACCGCGTTAGGTTTACACGTTCGCGAAGATGCGATCGGGAATATTTATGGGCGTTTGGAAGGTCAACAGCCTGATTTACCGGCAGTTATTATTGGTTCTCACTTTGATTCAGTTCCTCACGGTGGTGCATTTGATGGACCAGCGGGGATAGTCACGGGGTTAGATGTTGTTGCTCGGATACGCGAACAAAACTTAACACCAAAGTACCCATTAGAGGTGATTGCGCTGGTGGAAGAAGAAGGAACCAGTTTTGGCCGTGGTTTGATGGCTTCAAGTGTGATCACGGGGCTAATTGGCACCAAAGAATTGCACCAATTAAAAGATAGGCAAGGGGTAAGTGCCGCTGAGCGAATGGCTGCTGCGGGTTTTAATGCCGACAAAGCGTCAGAAGCTGTGCTTGACCCTAAAAAAGTGAAAGCCTTTTTAGAATTACATATTGAGCAAGGCCCCGTATTAGAACAGGCGAATGAAGATGTTGGCATCGTCGAAACAATTGTTGGTATTAGCCAGTTAGAAATAAAACTCACAGGTAAAGCAGGGCATGCTGGCACAACACCGATGAATATGCGCGCAGATGCCCTTGTTTGCGCTAGCCGAATTATCAGCCAAATCCCTAAGCTTGCAGAAGCTGCGGGGGATAATACTGTCGCGACAGTGGGACGGTTGGCGGTTTTACCAAATGGGGCTAACGTGATCCCAAGTGAAGTCACCTTCAGTGTTGATATTCGTTCTAAAAACGATGAAGCCCTTAGAAAAGTCATCGCTCAAATTATGGCTTTAACAGAGCAAGAAAGTACTGAAGCGGGAATAAGCAGTGACATTATTCAGCCATTATATGTTCAACCGACTGAGCTAAATAGCGAGATTCATACTCTAATGCAAGAACATGCCAGCGCTCAAAAGCTACGTTTTCGTAGCATGGTCAGTGGTGCAGGGCATGATACGATGATTTTTGCACAGATCACCCAAACGGGACTGATATTTGTCCCAAGTCGCAATGGGCTTAGTCATCATCCGGATGAATGGACTGATTATGCACAAATTGCACGCGGTGTTGATGTGATGTTTGAAACCGTTAAGTCACTCATAGAATGTTAATTATTAATTATATAAGCCATGCAAAACGTTATTTTGTGATGGGGTAAAAGGTAGAAAAATGATCAGCAAAACTATTACAGCCGCAATCAAAAAACATACTCAAGAAATGATTGCATTTCGACGTGATTTACATGCTCATCCTGAATTGCCATTTGAAGAAGTACGTACAACAAAACGTATTGCCGAAGAATTAGACAAAATAGGCATAGAATATCGCTTAACTGAGCCAACAGGGGTTATCGCTGAAATCAAGGGGGCGAAGCCAGGCAAAACCGTTGCATTACGTGCTGATATTGATGCGTTACCCGTATTGGAATTAAACGATTCGTTAGAATATAAATCCACTACAGCAGGGAAAATGCATGCCTGCGGTCATGATGCACACACAGCCATGTTGTTAACCGCAGCCAAAGCGCTATACGAGGTACGTGAAGAGTTAGCCGGCAATGTGCGTTTGATTTTTCAACCTGCGGAAGAGATTGCTCAGGGTGCATTAGCGATGATCAAACAAGGGGCTATCGAAAATGTGGATAACGTGTTTGGTATGCACATTTGGACAACGACGCCATCAGGCAAAGTTTCTTGTAATGTTGGCGGTTCATTTGCGTCTGCGGATTTATTAAAAGTCACCTTTAAAGGGCGAGGTGGGCACGGTTCTATGCCAGAGGCGACAATAGACGCTGCGGTTGTTGCTTCGGCTTTTGTGATGAATTTACAAGCTATTGTTTCTCGTGAAACCTCATCATTAGATTCAGCAGTGGTAACGATTGGTAAAATGGAAGTGGGAACTCGCTTTAATGTTATCGCTGAAAATGCGGTATTGGACGGAACGGTACGGTGTTTCGATATTGAAACGCGTAATCGTATTGAAGCCGCTATCCGCCGTTATGCAGAACATACTGCAGCGATTTATGGTGCAACAGCACAAGTCGATTATATTTATGGGACTTTACCTGTGATCAATGAAGAGCGCAGCGCACTGCTTGCTCAGTCAGTTATTTCGCAAGCCTTTGGTGAGCAAGCATTGATCAACGAAAGGCCAACCCCAGGGGGCGAGGACTTCAGCTTCTACATTGAAGATATTCCGGGGTGTTTTGCGTTGCTAGGTACCGGGAATGCTGAGAAGGATACGCAATGGGCACATCACCACGGCTGTTTTAATATCGATGAAGATACGATGGCGACGGGGGCTGAGTTACATGCACAATATGCATGGGCCTATTTACAGCAGCAGGCATTTTAATTGAGTATGTTAATGCTCTTAGGGCTCGTTATTCTACCTATACCGGGCCTTCCTTTGACTTTGTTGCCTATTTATTTTGTTTATTAACACTCAGTATAGCGGCTAAGTATTTGGTCGCTATACATTATGATGGGCAAATATAGCCTCCCTTAGACGCTGTTGTTGTGTAAAACGTTGGTCTTCATTGAGTTGTGGGTCATGGGATAACTGCATTAGCATTTCATTCATATGGTGAACAGAGTTTTCACCAATGAGCCGGTCAACTTTTTCGATAATTTCATCATAGTAGGGCATGTTTTAAGCTCCAATTAATATAGTCTATGGCTATTAGAGTGTTATAGGTATTTATGATGTCAATTTTGTTTCTCTATGACCATAACGGCCATCGTATTGGGTTCTAAGGCTCGCATGATATGCGGCTCATCTCCTGGATAATGAATATAATCCCCAACTTTTAACTCGACAGGGTTATCTAATGGGCCAACCAAAGCCCTACCGGCCATAATAATGATATGTTCACTTACACCATGCATATGTGGTTCTGAAATACGGTCACGACCCGGTTGGGCAATAACAGTATAAATATCACGTCGTGAATCATTAGGTGCAGATGATAATAAAAATGCTAAATAATTAGCATGTTCCGCACTGACGGGAAGGGCTTCCCCGTGGCGTATCACAGTGACAGCATCTTGTTTTTCTTCAATTAAACGAGCAAAAGGGATATCTAACGCAACACAAAGCGCCCATAAGGTTTCGATACTTGGGTTACCAGTACCAGATTCCAATTGCGATAAGGTCGACTTCGCAATACCTGCTTTACGAGATAACTCGGACAACGATAACCCATTTTTTTGCCTTTCACGAGCCAGTGCTTTGGAGATCAACTCAATGGGGGGCGAAGATAAGTTCAATTTTTTATCCTATTTATAATACTCGCTACAGATGATGAGGCTTACGCATTTGTCACCTACCTGCAACTTGAATTTTTCTGAGTATTGATTGCACTTTATAGTAAAGATCGACATAATGAACAAATGTATTTTATATCGAACGATTGGGAAATGCTAACTTCAACACTTAATAATAGCACAGTGAAAAATATCGCTCTCGTTTGTATTGCGGACTTAATTGTCGGTATTTCATATGGTGCACTTGCCCTTTCTCAAGGTTTTGATTGGTGGGTCCCTCTGACGTTATCTATTTTAGTACTTGCTGGAGCCTCTGAATTTTTATTTATTGGGGTTATTTTTTCAGGGGGAAGCCCCATTTCAGCTGCCTTAGCGGGTCTACTGGTTAATTCAAGGCATATTCCTTTTAGTTTTGCGGTTAGTGACCTAACAGGCAAGGGGGCAAAAGCGCTATTGGGTTACCACATCATGAACGATGAAAGCGTTGTATTTGGCTTAGCACAAGAAACAAATACAGAAAAATGCGCCGCATTTTGGCTGTGTGGGGTCGGGATTTTACTTTGTTGGCCTATAGGTGTACTGATTGGGGAAGTATTAGGCAGTTTAATCAGTGACACACATGTCTATGGCATGGATGCTATGTTTCCTGCGATTATTTTAGCGCTTTCATTGCCTGCGCTCACGGATAAACGCTTACGGATTACGGCCATTGTGGGCGCCGTTATTGCTGTTTTGGTAACCCCCGTCTTACCTGCTGGGATACCTGTTTTACTCGCATTATTGAGCCTAGTTATTTATATAAGGAAATAGTCATGACAAACAGCCCATGGTTAATATTTTGCGGGGTTTTACTACTAGCGGTCGGTACTTATTTAATGCGCGCATCTGGTGCATTACTTAGAGGCCGGGTGATTTTATCGGAAAATAGCAAAGCCCTTTTTTCAGCGGCAGCAATTATTATTTTGTTTTCTGTGGCCGTAACCTCTACATTATTTTCAGGAGAACAGTTGTCGGATTGGCAAAAAATAGTAGGGGTGTTAGTTGCAGGCGTACTTACATGGTATAAAAAACCATTTATTGTCATAGTTTTGTCTGCGGCAATTGTCACTGCGCTACTTCGGTTAATTTAGAATACAACTAATTGTAATTAGCGCGATAAAGCCCCTACCTAAAGAAAGTAGGGGCTATCAATTAAGCGGTTAAGTCTTTAATCGTCTCAGAAGGGCCATTGGTTTGTACTGACGCAATACCTTTTAATGCAGATTGTTTAGATGCATACATTTCACTTGTCGCAATGATCTCATGGTTAGCTGCTTTTAAAACGAAATAATAAGGCTGAGCAACATCTTTGGTAGATTTTTTTAATTCATAATACCCCATGGTAGGCTCCTGACTTTTGTGGTTAAAAATATGAAAACCGAGGAATAAATCATAAGCAGCAAATAAATATCTGCTTAAATAAGGTTAGTCGCTATTAGGTATTATTACTAGAAGAGGGGATAAAATTCAGAAAAAGTTCAAAAAAAAGCCCCTGATAAACAGAGGCAATCGTAGGATATATAGAACTCTTTATTATGTGGCTAAGATATCGGCTTCTATCTTATAAGGCTAGTCGATTATAGTTATCGATAAAAAAGGTTTTGCCGATAACGCCATGTAAGTTAACTGATATAGCTTACTACTGGGTTACTGGTGTATTGTTAGCTTTAGGCATCGGCATTGGAGTTATGTTCTTAAATTCAGGGACTTCCATCACGGTTACTTTAACCATGTAGCGTTTGCCATCTTCAATTTTAGGTGTATTATCCGCCAGCTTTTTTATTGTTTCATTTGGGGTAGTTGTCTGTTCCGCCACGTTATAAACCATATTATGGTGATTGCCATTTCCCATATGTTGACGTGGCATGTGGTTATTCCCTCCATTGCCGATGTTTGCTGCTGTCGCAGCAAAGCCGATAGACATTAACGTTAGGGCGAATAAACTGGTAGTTATTTTTTTCATTGCGATTTCCTTTATATTGGTGATGAACCAATAGTTAACCAATTGATTTCCATCCGCAATCGCTTTTACCTCCGCTGACTGAAGCTCCTTAATTACTGCACTTTTTGTTCAATCTTAATTCATATTCATGAGAAAACAGTGGGTTAGTAGACTTTTTTTACATTTTTAGACCTCTTGTGCTAATGGGAACTTAAGCACTGGAGACATCAAATCGGATAGTCTACGATGGTAAGTTAGGTTCTATATCAATAAAACCCTAACAAAGTGAGCGTATATGTCTGATAAAAAAACACCCCTTTCTTTGCTTGATTTAGCACCAATTATTCAAGGTTCCACAGCCAAGGAGGCTTTCGCTCATTCCCTTGATATCGCAAAATTAGCGGAAAAATTAGGTTATCACCGTTATTGGTTGGCAGAGCACCATAATATGACAGGGATAGCTAGTGCAGCGACTTCAGTGTTAATTGGCTACCTTGCCGCGAATACACACACTTTGAGACTTGGTTCTGGGGGCGTCATGTTACCGAACCATTCACCATTGGTGATAGCCGAGCAATTTGGCACACTTAATACGTTGTATCCTGAGCGAATTGATTTAGGTATTGGGCGAGCTCCTGGAAGTGACCAAAGGACAATGCAAGCATTACGTCGTCATATGAATACGGATATTGATAATTTCCCGCAAGATGTAGCACAAATCGTGAGTTGGTTTGATGCAACTAACCCAGAGCCTGCGGTACGCCCGGTTCCTGGGTATGGTGAGAAAATCCCCGTATGGCTACTCGGCTCAAGCTTATACAGTGCGAGGTTAGCGGCTCAAATGGGGTTGCCATTTGCGTTTGCTTCACATTTTGCACCGGACTTGCTGCTGCAAGCACTTGAGGTTTATCGTGCTAACTTTAAGCCATCATCACGGTTGTCAAAACCTTATGCCATGGTCTGCATTAATATTATTGCGGCAGACACTCAGCGCGAGGCCGAGTTTTTATTTACGTCGATGCAACAAGCTTTCGTTATGTTACGCCGAGGTCAGCCATCGCAGCTTCCCGCCCCTGTTGAAAGTATGGAAAACATTTGGTCGCCAGCAGAGGAATTTGGTGTGCAACAAGCATTGGGGATGTCATTAGTGGGGGATAAAACTAAGGTGGGTTACGGTTTACAAACCATTTTACGCCAAACTCAAGCCGATGAAATCATGGTAAATGGTCAAATTTTCGATCATCAAGCACGTTTATATTCCTTCGAGTTAGCTATGCAAGTCATGAATGAAATTGTTTAAATTAGCTTCATAGCATTTGTTTGCAAGAGCGCGGGCAATCAACTTTTATTCATAACCAGAAAAGATAACCCAGAGAACTCTGGGTCATTGACGGTTAGCAAGCGATTTGCGGGTGGTGAGGCTCTAAAGGCGGTAAACCATGCGCTGCTCGCGCTCTGTCACAGGCTTCATTATATATTCCATCCTGCCAAGATTGCTCAAATTCACGACACGGCGTAGGCCTTTGAGCATAAATGGAACAAGATACACATTTACCTATTGTACCTTCTAGGGCGGTACAACGGGTGTTTTGTTTTTGGTTAGTACCCTGCATACAGCTCATAAACGGCGTAATCTGCTCAGTTAAATGTTGGGGAACAACACCGCCGCCGCTTTCGGCTTCAGCCCAATAAAATGAGACACGAAAATAGGCGCAACAAGCACCGCAGCTTATACAGGGGTTATCTGAAGGATCAGTTTTTAGTATATGGACATTAGTCATATAAAGATAAAACTCCAAATATTTAAAACGATTAGAAATGTTAATGTTAATCGAAATATAGATATTGAATTAAACTTGGTAATTCATTGTATTGAAGTAATATGTATTGATGGTAGACATATGCAATGTTGAAATCACATAAGAAATGGTACTGCATTTGGGGTTGTTTTTAGTGCTTTAAAAAACTTCCCCAAAACCCCACCAAAATTTATCCCCAAAATAGTATGGAAACCGAGTCGATTAAATTACAACAATTTGCCATTCTTTTCCACGATCATCATTATATTTATCTGTCATTATTTGGGTTCGATGACCAAGTAATTTTTGTGTATCTATCCCTTGTTCTCTGTACAATCTTTCAGATAATGATCTAAGTTCATGGAAAGATGGTGCAGCGCCATCTTCCCATTCCAGCCCACATTTGTTTCGTGCATTCTTAAATGATGTAGTTAATGATGCATTTGATACCTGCCCTCCAATTTTTGCATTACCTGATGTGTGTTTGTAATGTAGTAGGTATGGGTTAACAACGAGATCTCGACAGATAGAAATAACATCACCTAGCGTTAGGTTTAATGCATCACACTTCAATGACAGCGGTATTGCTAGCTTGGTCCCTGTTTTTTTTCTTGTTGTACATGTAACATTCCATCCCAAATATCTGAGAATTTCATCTTTGTAATGTCGCCAAGCCGTAGTCCTGTTATAACCGCTAATAGCATCCCGCAACGTAAATAATGTTGGTGGTTTGCGGATTGCTTATAAATTTCTTCCCATTCTTCAAATGATAAACGCTCACGCTTGACCTTGTTTCTTGGTTTTTTGGTGGCCTGAGCAGGATTATAACCAGGAGGAACATGGCCCATGTGCTGTGCTTCTTTAAAATATCGATAAGAACAAAACGCACAACTTGTGCCATTCTGTTGTGCCCTAGTGCTTTTACTTCATCAATGATCCTAGCTATTTCTAAAAAGACATATTGATATCCATAGAGGTAAATAATAATTGAACTAAAAAAATAATATTACTGATTATATGGAAGAGAGGATAAACCTTAACAGTACGCTGATTAAGCATCCTGACAGTACGTATATGCTGCGCGTCGAGGGTAATTTGATGATTGATGCAAACATTAATGATGGTGATGTTATTATTGTCGATAGCGCACTGGTGGCAAGGGATGATGACATAGTGATTGCTAGCGTTCTATGTTAATGCCTATGAATCCTGAGTATTCGCCTATTTTGATTGGTGACATGCAAGACCTTCAAATATTTGGGGTTGTAACTTACATTATTCACAAAGCTATGTGAGTGTTGTTACCTAAGTACAGTGCTAATTTTTATGGGTTTCCCATGGCTAATATGTAGTGAAAAAGTGATAAGTGTCGATTACGTAGAGTATTGCAAGAGTCTAGCTATGTCTCTTTTGATAGTTTGAGCGATAGTATTCGAAGTGTTATGGGTAGTCTATCTTCACAACTGGGGTTGTTAAGTTAGCTTAAACACTTTAATATGGTCATAGTTATTTTAAGCATATTGCTTAATTACCAGTCAAAATGTCATTAATTTAAACTAACAAGGGGGCTATATGAGAACTGAACATACCAGATCTACAAAAACAATTAGCCATGGAACAGAACTTGTTAACACATTTTTTGATGATTCCTCAGAAAAAAGATTCTCTGTTCGCCGTTTAAGTGAAAGGACAGATCCAAATCGTCAGTTATTTATTGTTATCATAGATGATGAATTTAATAGTAGTGACTTCAAAGTAGCACCGTATGCAGAGGTCATGGTTATTAAAGATCAAATGAAATTTATAGTGAATCCTTCAAAACAGTATCCATCATTGAAGGATATGTTTAACAACATAAATAGCGCTATAGAAAAATCAGTCTTTGGTTTCATAAATAAATTTCAGTAATTTAGTATGGAAGCATAGTTAATGGCGCCTGACTTAGTCGACTCTTATTCAAAAAATCTCAAGGTTAAGCCAGTAAGCATATCAGAAACAGAAATTGATAGATTCTATCATTTATCATCAGCAGGTGATTTATTAGAGGTAGTTGAGTATCTACTCAATGGTGGAGATCACGACTTTTACATAGAAATAATAAAAGTTAATTGCACTGACAATGATTTCTTCAATTTGCACTCCCGCTAAGCTAACATAACCTAAATTAAATAGTGGAGTAGTGAGAAGGAAAATAAAACTGAAAAGGCAATAGAATGCTTTATTGTGCTTGTCTGCATTGGAGCTTTCGTTATGACTATAGTCGCTCTGTCGTTAACACTAGACTATAAATAACACAGTTATGTTCAATGGATAATCTAGCCCGTCCTTGTGCTTGTAATCTAGATCACACATTACGCCTCTTGATTGAGGTTTTTTGCTTTGCTGTAAATAAAATCAGTAACGCCTTCCCTAAAACAAATGGTTAAATATGCTTAACTAATATATTGAGGATTCGGTAATGGATTTAGTATCAATAGGTATTGCAGGTTTTTTATTTATTGTGCTTATTATTCTTTTAGTAATTAAGCAAAAAGAAAAGAAAAATTATGAAGCTCAATTAATACGATACAAACCAATCATTGACGCCGAAAAAGAAGCGAAAAAAATTCTAGAGGCGACCTCAAAGGAGGAAAAAGACAGATTAAAAAATTTAGAAAAAGAAGAACAAAAATTGAGAAGAGCCGTCGATGCTGAAGTTTTAAAAAAAAGAAAAGCAATAGACGAGGAGGTTAAAGAAAAAACTAATGAAATCGAAAGTAAAGAGTACCAATCACAAAGAGCTATTGAAGAGCAAAAAGAGGCGTTAGTTCTTTTAAAAGAGGATTATAACGAAAAACGCAAACAACTGGTTGCTCTGACCGAAAAACTGACATTAGTGAATGATAGCGTTGAAATGTTAGATTATGGGATATATAAGCCTCGTTTTGACTACCATGACTCTAAGGCATATCAAGAAGCAATCGTAAAAAACAAAGAGAAACAAAAAAAATTAATACGGAATGACCAAGCTTGTTATACCCAGTCTGGTTGGACTGTGAATGGCAGTGAAACTGAAGGTCGACGTATGACTAAGCAGTATGTAAAGCTTTTGGTGAGGGCGTTTAATAGTGAGTGTGATGCTGCTTTAGCAAAAGTTAAAGCCAGTAATGTTGAGCAATTAATTAAGCGTGTAGAAAATGCATTTGAGGCTTTAAATAAATTTGGGCAAACAGTCGGAATCAAAATTACAGGTGAATATCTCGCAATTAGACTGGATGAAATTTTATTAGCACATGAAAAAGAACAAAAAATTCAGGATGAAAAAGATATCTTACGTGAAGAAAGAGAATTACAGCGTGAAGAGGAAAAAGCTCAGCGAGAATATGAAAAAGCAATAAAAGAAGAACAGAAAGCAGAAAAAGATTTTCAAAAAGCAATGGATAAGGCAAGAAAAGAACTAGAAAAGGCAAATGCAGAAGAAAAGGAAAAAATCGAGGCTAGAATAGCAGAATTGGAAAATAAATTAGCAGAGGCTCAAGCGCTATCGGAAAGAGCAAAATCACAAGCCCAATTAACTAGAAGTGGACATGTTTATGTCATCTCTAATATTGGTGCATTTGGTGAGGATGTTTATAAAATTGGTTTAACGCGTAGATTAGAGCCAGAAGAGAGGGTGAACGAATTAGGATCAGCATCGGTGCCATTTAAATTCGATATTCACGCCCTAATTTATTCCGATGATGCACCTGCATTAGAGACAAGCTTACATCAAGAATTTGTTAGCCATCGTGTCAATATGATGAATAATAGGAAAGAGTTTTTTAATATCCCACTATCCTCAATAGAGGAAAAAGTTAGAGCTCTAGGGTATGACGCTAGTTTTGATGAATATGCAGTGGCAAAGGAATATAGAGAAACTCAAAAGTTATTATCAATTGCGAAGCATGGACAAAATAAAGAAGAAACTCTAGCGGAGAAGGTAGAAGACGAATATCCGTTAATGGTATAGAATTTTACTCTAAGTCGAAATAAATATTACAAGCCTGCCTCTGCAGGTTTTTTTACACCTAATGTTTGCTAGGAATTGTGCCAACCTCAAGCTACTATTGAGGTAAATTAATCTAATATAGGTGCAGAGGGATGAAAATCAGTAAATTTTATCTGTATTTACTCTTTCCATTTGTTGGTGTTTTTTCAGCTAATACTTTAGGGAATAATACAAAGGGAAGCACAACCACAGATAAAATCAAAGAATTTAAACAAAAGCAAAGTAATGATTTTAGGGAATTAAAAGAGAAGATTATTGAAAATGAAAATAAAGGATTACCACTTTTAGTTGATAGTCATACGATGGTTACAAAAGTATCTCAAGATGACGATTATATTGTTATGACATATGAGATTAAAGGCATTCCAATTGAGGTGTTTAAGAGTGATATTGCCGTAGATAATGCAAAGAAGATTCTTACAGCAAATTATTGCCAAGATGAATCCAATATGAATTTATGGAGAGTGGTATTTTCATCGGGGATAAGACACCTATATTATATTGATAGCAACGAGGCTATGAAGGTTGAAATTAAACCAAGTGAGTGCAATCAAAGTGTTAAAAAGGTTATAGCCAGTTAATTTTCTCCCAATTTCGGCACTAAGAAACTAGACTGATAAAAAACTGAATGTGAGGGTGAGATGAGAAGAATTCTTCAATTATTTTTATTGTCACTGACTGTTTTGGCTATTGGGATTTGCCCAGTGCTTGCCAGCGAATACGTAGCAAATAGATATAGCTAAATATAAAAAAGTGACCTCTATGAGCTTTGGTATACTAGTAGTAATGAAAAGGATACTTCAGGGGTGATCTTTATTTATGTGAATAAAGATGGAACGGCGATAGATGCTATGATTGGTAAAAATGATAGTGAAGCAATAAAAGTAAAACAAAGCTCATTATGGACATATGATGAAGATAAAAATATTTTTAAGCAGGATATAAAAGAAATTTCAATTCAGGTAGGTAATGAAGAGTCTGAAATATCACACCCTAATGAAATAATGACATCGTCTATATTCGAGTATTTGCTGACCATATCGACCCAAACAAAGACGCAGATGGTGTAATACTCAAAAAACTGCATACAGGTATTTACCAGTTACACGGTGTTCTTGGCCTACACTCTGATACGAGTTGGAGGGGCATTAACGCTGGTATTACGATCCCATGCGGCATTAACCAACTTCCACTTGTGTATGCGCTTTATGATGTGCTTGAGAAAGGCAAACCACATCCATTTGACGGCCGTATTGTCGAGCCCGATGAGGATGGTGATATTGTTCTTTATACATCCTATCGTCAGCATGATTTACCACAAAACATACAGTATGAGTGATTCAAGCTTTATCTTGAGTTTTTGCGTGATGCAACAGAAGATGAAGAATCAATACCAGGCTTTGATGGAAAAGTTGAATTAACACCAGGAGAGCCTTATGACATTCCGAATGGTCACTGGATCGATGTTCGTGTAAACATGCCATCTAACTCTATCTACAATCAAAAGCAAGCTGAAGTAGAGAGACTCGCTAAGCTAGAAGCAGAGCAATTAGAGCAAGAAGAAGCTAAACGTGTTGCTGAAAAAGCAAAATGTAAAAATATTATTGCAATATATTGCCATCTGTTTCGTAAATATGTAAATATTATGTTAAGGCATTTGCAGTAAGATGTTAATTACACCAAGGGGAATAACATGAATAGTACTAACTCAATTTCCAGCCAAGTGGGACTTAATCTTAAGAAGTTAAGATGTGACGCTGGTTTCACCGCTTTTCAATTTGCTAAATTGGTAGGTATAAAAAGCGAACAGCAACTATATCGTTATGAACGAGGAGTTAACAAAATAGGTATAGATGAGTTAGTAGCCGCTTTGAAGGCTCTGGACATTAGTATTGGTGACTTTTTCGAACAGATAGATAAGGAAAGCTTAGCTACTGATGAGTTTGTGGATATTGATAAAGAAAAGCATTATATCGAGACTCAGATGATAATTGACCCTTCTTCCAATACTTATTAGTAATTAGAGGTTAGGGGGATAATACTAACGGATAGATAACCTACCATAATTAAGATGCGCCAGCTCGAGTAGTTGGCGCACTTAGATCACTTGTCAAAATATTCCATTTCGGCTTCTTGGGTTTCCGGAAGCCAATCACCATAGTTAAATATCTCTTCCAGTGTTTCTTCAATATAAGTTTTCTTTTTGCTGAGTTTATATGCAGTAATATGGGATGTAAATCAAGAAATTTTATTAATCAGACTCAACAAGAGGTTAAAAGCAGTTCCCCAAAACTATTTAAATAATCTTGATCTATCATGTGGTTAAATGAATCACTTGAAAGCGTTAATTTGGACGTATTTTGATTATTTATTTCTTTAATATTAATCGGTTGCATTACTTTTCATGCTGTGAACATTAGTCATATTAAAAACCACAAATAAATGTTGATAGAATTCCCATAGAACATGGGATGACGCAACACAAGCAGGAAGCTCAAGAAAACGTTGCTCAGATTTTATTATCTAATGTTATGTTAGTTGATGGCAATGATTTTCAGTATAAAAGCCCGTGTTTTATTACTAAATGCAGGGTTAATGTGATTAATCATAAATTTACAGCAATAAAAAACCTGCTAATAAGCAGGTTTTTGTATCGATGAATGTTTAAAAACTAGACATGTTTTAATTCGCCATCATCGTCTTGGTTAAATACGGTTTTATCCGTTTCTCCCATAAGTTGGCTCGTCACCGTACCGGCGGTCATTGAACCACTGACGTTTAATGCGGTACGACCCATATCAATTAATGGTTCAACAGAGATTAATAGTGCGACTAAAGTGACGGGTAGCCCCATTGCTGGCAACACAATTAATGCTGCGAATGTTGCGCCACCACCGACACCAGCAACCCCTGCTGAACTGATTGTGACAATACCAACTAACGTTGCGATCCAGAGGGGATCGAATGGGTTAATCCCCATTGTTGGTGCCACCATGACGGCTAACATAGCAGGGTAAATACCGGCACAACCATTTTGACCAATGGTTGCCCCAAAAGAGGCCGAGAAACTGGCAATAGATTCAGGAATACCGAAACGACGAGTTTGTGTTTCAATATTTAATGGAATACTTGCTGCGCTCGAACGGCTCGTAAATGCAAATGTTAATACAGGGCCTGCCTTCTTAAAGAATTTAATTGGGTTTAAGCCGGTAGAGGTAACCAATATACCGTGTACAACAAACATGATGGCTAGTGCCACATAGGATGCGACAACGAAAGTACCCAAGTTAATAATGTCGTGAAGATTCGAACTCGCAACCACTTTAATCATTAGCGCCATAACACCATAAGGGGTTAAACGCATCACTAAGCGAACTAACTTCATCGCCCATGCTTGTAATACATCAATTGCTGCTAATGCTTTTTCACCGCGCTCTTTGTCATCTTTAAACAGTTGTAAAGCGGCTACCCCTAAAAAGGCAGCAAAGATAACGACACTGATTATCGATGTTGGATTAGCACCGGTTAAATCTGCGAATGGGTTTTTAGGGATAAAGGATAAGATTAACTGAGGTACAGTTAAGTCAGAGACTTTACCAATGTAGTTACTTTCAATAGCGGATAGGCGAGCTGTTTCTGACTGGCCTTGGACTAGGCCTTCAGCAGTCAAACCAAATACGTTAGCAATTAAAATACCAACTAATGCGGCAATAGCCGTGGTAAACAACAATGTACCAATGGTTAAAAAACTAATTTTACCCAGTGATGACGCTTTATGTAGCCTTGCTACTGCGCTTAAAATTGAAGCAAACACTAATGGCATAATTACCATTTGTAATAGCTGAACATAACCATTACCAACAATATTAAACCATAGAATGGAGTCTTTTACCGTTTGATGACCACTGCCATAAACTAGGTGCAGTATAACGCCATAGGCGACACCAAAAACCAGACCTACTAACACTTTTTTAGATAGGCTCCAGCCTTTAGCTCCCAGTTTTGCCAACAGTATTAGCAGTGCTACAAAGCCGAGCACATTAATAATTAGAGGAATATTCATTCCGAACTCCAAATCATATTTTTATAAGGTATGTTACTTGCCCTTTAATCCTTAATGGTTATAAGGATTTAGTTGCTTCAAACAACTGGTTATATGTTATCAATAGAAAAAGCACTTTTCTTATATCAAATGGTAATAAGATAGTATTATTCATACTTACAGTATATGACAAAACTTTAATTTAGATAGCAAAGTGAGTATCTAACTGATAATGAATGTATTTTATCACATTCTCAATTTGGCTATAAAAATCCAGTTGGTATCCAATAGGCAAAAAACAGGCACAAACCGTCAAAATAACAGCAATAAAACGCTCTGTTCGTTTGCTATTTTTCCCTCGAATAATGGGAAAACAAAAACGTTGAGGTAATGGCCATAAAAACGGTACACCAGATGGTGTAAGCATATCGGCGATTAGGTGGCTGAGGTAACCTAATAAAAAGGCTTGAATAAGGTCATTTGGCACTTGCCATTCTACTGGCATCCATTGATAACAAGCTGCCATTACTAGTAACCATGCAACTAAGCTATGAGTAAAACCCCGGTGACCGCAGAGTTTAGAAATTGGTAATGAAAAAATGCGTAGCAACCTGCCGGGAAGAGATGAAGGGTGGTCAATATCGGGCAATAACGCGCCTAATAATGCACCCGGAACCATGTGTAGCCAATCACCTTGAGCAAGCTCAGGGGTGAGTTGAAGTTTATGGGCCATTATTAAAGAGGCGACGGAAAAAAGCAGATGCCCTTCAGCAGTCATGGTGGATAAAATACCATCTGTTTATCTATACAGTTAATTGGCAGTATAAAGTGTTTGAAAAGAATATGATAGAGGCAGAAAGGTAAAAAAACTCTTATTTATTAGCAAATAAGGAAAGGATTTTATATTTTTAAGCAAATCCCCTACCTAAGTAGGCAGGGGTGAGTGATAATTAATCAACATACTGATTCTTAACGTAAATGCTCAGCCTTTAACTCATTCAAAGAGGTGAGCTTGATATCGGCTAAGCCAAAGCGAGGGTCATTAAAATGCTGGCTATCAGGCACAACAATAGAGCGCATTCTTGCAGCCTTCGCAGAAATCATACCGTTAAAAGAGTCTTCCAATGAAACACAATTAATTGGTTTAGTTGATAATTCAGAGGCTGCTTTAAGGTAAACTTCTGGGTGTGGTTTACTCATCGGTAAATCCGCTGCGGAAACGACGGCAGAAAAGTAGTCACGAATATCCAGTAAGTTTAACACTTTTTCTAACATGTACAGGGGGGAAGCCGAAGCGAGGGCAATTTTTAGATCCATCGAGCGGCAAAGTTCCATCGCATGTTGTACGCCTGGCAAAATGGGGCGAGTTTCTTCAACTAAGCCAACAACTCGGTCAATAATTCGTTGTTTGGCTTCTTCTTGGCTACATCCTTGCCAAGGGGAAGCGTGGTACCAAAGTTCAACCACATGGTCAATACGTAAACCCAGTGTATCAGGCAGGGTATCTGCAATTGAAACGTCGACACCAAGTTGTGAAAAAACTTCAAGTTCAGCCTGTGCCCAGAAAGGTTCCGAGTCGATCAATAAACCATCCATATCAAAAATAACCGATTGGATGGGAAGGTTATGGTACATATCAAAACTCCATTCAGGTCGTATTAATTAACGAGCCAACTATAGTACCAGCAAAGGGCTAATATTCGTATTAATTGACATCAGTATTATCAGCTTTATGGCAAGATAATTAGGCATTCTGCGCGATAAATCGCCTTGAACCCAGGATGTTAGTATGTTGAACATTCTGAAAGTCGAATTATTACTATCAATAATGAATTGAAATTTGGAGGCATTTCATTATTTCAGCTATTATTAGCCATGAAAGTTTATCAAGAATAATAACTCTGAGGAAAAGCAGTAATGAATTACCACAATGCCAATTATGTCGCGATCGGCAAACGTATTTTTGGGTGGGTTGTTTTTCTGGTAGCATTAATTTCGACGTTAGCGTCTTTAATTAAACTTGCTGGCATGAAAGGGCTTGCAGGTGAAGGCATTAATGCGGTTGCCAATGACTTTATTAAATTAATGGCTGAAATGGTACGTCAAACGACACCGTTTTTAAATTTCTTTTGGAATAACTCACCAGTGCCTCAAGTCGCGAATGGCTTTTCAGGTAGCAATATCGGTTTTATCATTATTTTTATCTTTATTTTTGTTGGGCTAGCGCTTAGTGCTTCAGGTTTACGTATGTACCGGCAAATTAAATTTATTCGCGAAAGCTTAGAAGACCACGTGATTATAGAAAAAGCGAAGGGGTTAGAAATTTCCAAAGAAGAACTCGAAGCAAAAGTGACTATTCCACGGCACACTATTTTTACACAATTTTTTATTCTTTATTTTTGGCCTATTGTTTTAGGAATTGCCTTGTATTTTCTATTACGTTTCTTGAACTGGTGATTTTCAAATTTTACGTTATGAGAGTGTTGGCTGTGTTTAGCGACTCGGGGCACATACTTAGGTATGCTCCCCGAGATATCAGTATTTACCGCTAATTCATAACGCAACTTATTTGGCTGGTTGATACTTTGTGATTAGAGTTGCTAAAAAGTTATTTTTCGTTGAGTAGGTTATCTACAATAGTACGTGCTAATTGATAACTTTGTTCATTACCAAAAATATGGGCTTGATTGATTAAATAATACAACTGGTAAATGGGTTGCCTATCTAAAAAACCATTTGGAAGTGGCCAAACGCTTTGGTAGCCATCAATAATTTGTATTGGTAATTCTTTATATAGTGGGAGCATAGCAATATCACATTCTCTATCTCCCCAATAACATGCTGGGTCATAAAGTACGCCATCAATTTGATGGGTGATAGAGCAGTTAGCAGGCCATAAATCGCCGTGTAAAAGAGAGGGTTGGGGTTGGTGACCTGCTAGCTTGTGTTTAACAATATCGACAATTTGCTGAATATCGGCAAAAACCATCCCTTTTTCTGAGGCAAGTTGTAATTGTAAGCCAATCCGCTTTTCTGCAAAGAATGAATTCCAGCGCTTTTCCCAACCATTGGGCTGAACCACAGTGCTTAGCATGGTATCAAAATCAAACCCATAGCTGGGTTGCTCTTCCCATTGATGTAACCTTGCTAATTGTTGACCAAAGTGCCAAGCGTTGGTGCTATCAAAGGGTTTAAGAGGAAAATATTCGAGAAGAAGAAAGCTGTGGTGTTTGTTACTACCTACACCATAAACCTTTGGTACAGTTATGGTTTGGCTTTTAGCGAGCATTTCAAGTTGTTCGGCTTCTTGCTTGAACAAAGGTAAAAATTCACGCCGATTTTGCTTAATGAACACGGTATGGTCGCCGTAGTCAATTCGTAGCGTATGGTGAATATCACCACCAGAGAGAATGACTTTGTTACGTAGCTCTGCCTCACCTAAGTGTTCACTTAATAAACGACACATTGCTTGCCACATGACTCACCTCGCCTCTGCTTTGGTATTCATTAATACAATACTATAGTGATAATTTAGGAATTAACAGTGATAATTGTTTAAAAATAAGAGGGTATCACGAAAAAACTGAATAATTATCAGGTATAAAACCTAAATCTAGGTTATTGTAGAGGCGGTTCGGTTTACTTGTTTTTTATTAATTAACCTCGAGGTCTGCTGGAGAAAATAATTAACCATTTTAATGGTGTTGTTAGTTAATAATTTTATCAATAAAAGAGGAGGGATATCAGTATGCCAAAGTGTTTGTATGTTATCTTTATTCAGAAAGGAAAAAGCTGAACTTATCATACAGCGGCTCAGCTTTTATTTTTTCTCTCAATGCATTATGCGGTATGCATACTTTGATGGTTAGTTTGGTTTCTTTTTCGAGCTAACACTAATTTGCTATATAACAGAGCAATTACAAAATAAACTGCTTGAGTCACTACAATTGTTGGCCCAGTGGTAGCGTTGATATGGAAGCTTAGAATAGTTCCTATCACACTTGATGTTACCGAAGCGATAATCGCGACAACGAGCATTTTCCCGAAGCTCCGACACAGAACAAACGCAATAATTCCCGGTGAGATCAGCATGGCAATAACCAGAATGATCCCAACAGCTTGCAGTGAAGCGACAATGGTTAATGCAAGTAAAGACAGTAAACCATAATGAATCAGCTTGACGGGTAGGCCAATCACACGGGCTTGGTTTGGATCAAAACAATAAAGCATAAAGTCTTTACGCTTCAGTAAAATAATTGCGATGGTGATTCCGGCAAACAGTAAAATCTGTTTAAACTCACTATTGGTTATCCCTAAAATATCACCAAAAAGAATATGTGTGAGGTGCTGCTCAGTATCGATTTTGGCAAACATAACCAAACCAATGGCAAACATACCTGAGAAAACGATCCCCATAACTGTATCTTCTTTTATTCGGCTATTTTCTTTTAAATAACCTGTTGCAACAGCACAGAATAAACCCGAAGCAAATGCCCCAATAGCGAGAGGGATACCTAATACTGAAGCGATAATAATACCCGGCAAAACAGCATGGGAAATAGCATCCCCCATTAGTGACCAGCCCTTTAACACCAAAAAACACGAGAGAATAGCACAGACGGTCCCAGTGACTATTGCGGTAACGAGTGCTTTTTGCATAAATGGAAATGCAAACGGAGCCATCAATACGTCAATAAAATCACTCATGAGATGCTCCTTGTTGGTGTGATTGGTGGAGCTGGGCGACTTCTTTCCTTGCCTTACGGCGTGAAGCAAAAATACCGTGTTTAGGTGCAAAGAAGAATGCCAGCAGGAAAATAATGGTTTGTAATGTGACGATAAGACCACCAGTAGCACCATTAAGGAAATAGCTGATATAAGCACCAACTGCGCTCGTGACTGTGCCAATGGTAACTGAAATTATAAGTAAGCGCTTAAACTGATCAGTTAATAAATATGCGGTTGCTCCTGGGGTAACTACCATGGCAATAACTAATATAGCGCCAACAGTTTGTAATGCTGCGACCGTACAAGCACTTAATAACGTGAAGAAAATAATTTTCAGACGTAACGGGTTTAACCCAATAGAACGAGCATGGCTTTCATCGAAGAAGACGGCTAATAAATCTTTCCATAGACATAGTAAAACGATGAATGAAACACCGATAATAATTTCTACTTGTAAGACATCAGCATCAGCAATGCCTAAAATATTACCGAAAATAATACTTTGCACATTTACTGAAGTCGGGTTTAAAGAAACAATCAATAAACCTGCAGCGAAAAATGTGGAAAAAATAAAGCCTATGACAGCATCTTCACGTAACCGCGTTAAATGTTTTATTAATGTCATGGCAAGTGCCGCAAGGATACCAGTAAAGAAAGCCCCCGCAGCATAAGGTAAACCTAACGCATAAGCACCAGCCACGCCTGGAACAACGGAGTGGGAAAGTGCGTCTCCCATTAATGACCAGCCCTTTAACATCAAATATGCAGATAAAAAAGCACAGACTGCACCGACAATGGCGCTTACCCAAATGGCTTTTACCATAAAGTCATATTGAAAGGGCTGTAATAACATTTCAATCATTCGGAACCCTTAGTTTGATTTTTTCGAACTGGCGCATCATGGTCATGACCATAGAAGACAGCAGCTCTTTCATCATCGGTAATAACAGTAACAGAACGCGGGTCATCGTCGTCATGAAGTTCTTGACCTGACAAGTTGATATGGCGCAAGACCCCACCAAAGGCTTGTTGTAAATTTCGTTGTGTAAATGTGGTTTCGGTCGGACCACTCGCCAACACAGTGCGATTAATTAAAATCACATGATCACAAAATTCAGGAACACTCCCTAAATTATGGGTTGAAACTAAAATCAGGTGCCCTTCATCCCGCAAACTGCGTAATAGGTCGATAATGGCATTTTCTGTTTTAACATCAACACCGGTAAACGGTTCATCAAGTAATAGAACTTTACCTTCTTGTGCGAGAGCCCGAGCGAGAAAAACCCGTTTCTTTTGACCACCGGAGAGTTCGCCTATCTGACGATGCTCAAGCCCTGTAAGGTCAACTCTATCTAGCGCCATTTTTACGGCATCTTTATCTGCTTGTTTGGGAATACGGAAAAAACCCATTTTTCCGTAACGCCCCATCATCACAACATCTGAAACTAAAACGGGAAAATTCCAGTCAACTTCTTCTGTTTGTGGAACATAAGCAATGACGTTTTCTTTTAAGGCAGCTTTGATGGGTTGTTCGTTTAACATTACACTGCCAGAAGATGGGGTGACTAGCCCCATAATCGTTTTAAACAGCGTCGATTTACCACTCCCATTTACGCCAACGAGAGCACAAATAGAGCCACCTGAGATATTGAAGCTTGCGTCATAGATAGCTGTATGGCCATTGTTATAGGTTACAGTTGCATCATCGACGATAAGATTCGGGTGTTCGAATTGATTAGAGTGATTCATATTACTGTGAAAATCCTTTCGCTATCGTGTCTACAGTCGTATTTAACAGGTCAATATAAGTGGGTACAGGACCATCAGCAGTGGATAATGAGTCTACATATAATACACCGCCATATTTTGCCCCTGTTTCTTTACTGACCTGACGAGCTGGCTTATCAGAAATCGTACTTTCGCTAAATACGACAGGGATCTTATATTTGCGTACAGTATCAATGACTTTTTTAACTTGCTGTGGAGAACCTTGCTCTTCAGCATTAATCGGCCACAAATAAACCTCTTTAAAGCCATAATCTTTAGTTAAATAGCTAAATGCCCCTTCACTTGACACCAACCAACGTTCGTTTTCTGGGATACGGTTTAAACGTTCGCGAAGCGGAGCGTCAAGTGCTGCAATTTGCGCCGCATATTTTTTGGCATTTGCATTATATACTTCAGCATTTTCAGGATCATATTTCACTAAGGCTTCACGGATATTTTCTATATATATTTTAGCGTTAGCGGGTGACATCCATGCATGAGGGTTCGGGTTATCTTTATATTCACCCTCACGGATTGGCATGGGTTCAATCCCTTCGGTTACCACGACAGCAGGGACATTTTTGAAGTTTTCAAAGAAACGTTGGAACCAAACTTCTAAATTCATACCATTCCATAGGATTAAATCCGCATCGTAGGCTTTCATTATGTCTTTAGGGGTTGGCTGATATCCGTGAATTTCAGCACCCGGTTTGGTTATTGACTCGACAATTGCGGCATCACCAGCTACATTTTGTGCTATGTCTTGAATAATTGTAAAAGTAGTAACAACTTTAAACTTTTTCGCAAAGGCGGGTTGGCTAGCAAATATAATTGCTGTTAGCACAAATAAGGTTGTTATTAGAGGTGCAGATAAACGAGATAAATTCTTCTTCATAAAAATTGACCCTGACATTATTGGTTTAGCGTTTTCTAGCATATAGTTGTTAAGGTTTATAACAATTACATTTTATAACTCAACTGATAATGATAATCAATATCGTTTGAGTAAATAAACACAAATATTGTGGAATAACATACATACCCATTATGAAATGCTGGTTTTTATTGTTATTTTGTATGACTAAAACACGTCCTGAAGTAAAAGTTAAGTAAAAATAATTTTATTTTTCCTAGGATTAGTTATTCTTCCATCGGCTTAAGTAGCAGAGGATTATAATAGTGAAGAAAATGATTAGCGGGGCTATTCTGTTACTGCTACTTGCTGGTTGTTCTAGTGAACCAGATAGACCAGTGGCGAAGCAACGAATGTTGGATAACCCTAACACCTTGCCAGCGACGACACAAAATGGTGTATTCCCTCGCACTCCTTTTGATGAATTTATTCGGGACTCAGCAGCCCGCTACAGTATTGATGAAACTTTAATTAGGGCCATCATTGAGGTAGAGTCGAATTTCAGGCCGGAAGTTGTAAGCAAATCAAATGCGATTGGTTTGATGCAAATTAAAGCATCAACTGCGGGGAGAGACGCTTATCGTTATCAAGGAAAGTCCGGTGAACCTAGTTCTAGCGATTTAAAAGACCCTCAAAAAAATATTGATATAGGCACTGCGTATATTCGAATTTTGAGGGAGCAGCAGCTTGCAGGTATTAGCCACCCGCAAACGTTATATTACGCAACAGTTGTGGCTTATGTGAATGGCGCAGGGGCACTATTAAGAACGTTTGATAATGATAAAAGTAGGGCAATAGCTATGATTAATAGTTTATCACCTGAAGAGTTTTATCAACACGTTCAAACTAAGCATCCCGCACCACAAGCTCCGCGCTATTTGTGGAAAGTTAAAAATGCATACAATGCATTAGCGATGTCTTACTGATATTCCTTCAATAAGTGTGGGAGTTGCGCGACAATCTCAACAATACCGTTGATAACAAATTGCACTCCCATACAGATTAATAAGAAACCCATTACACGGGCTATTGCATCAATACCGCTATTTCCTAACCATCGCATAATTGATGTCGCACCTCTCAAACCAATCCACACGATTAGACTCGCAATTAAAAAGGTGAGTACTGGCGCTACTTTTAATACCCAAGGAGCAAAGCTGACATTCCCTTGCAATGAGGCCGTTGAGCTGATGATCATCGCAATAGTACCTGGCCCCGCAGTACTTGGCATTGCTAATGGAACAAAGGCAATACTGGGTGACTCTTGGCGTTTTTTAGGGACATTAGGGTCATCAAGAGCTGCTGCTGTTTGGTCTTCTCCTGAATCATTACTGGGAAATAACATACCAAAACCAATAAATGCAACAATTAACCCACCTGCAATACGAAGCCCAGGTATTGATATACCAAATGTATTCATCACTAATTGGCCTGCATAAAAGGCTATAGTCATAATTGCGAATACATAAATAGAAGCGAGTAACGATTGGTGATCACGTTGCTCTTTGGTCATATTTGCGGAAATACTGAGCATGACCGCAATCGCTGTTAAAGGGTTAGCGAGTGGAAGCAATAAAACAAGGCCAATACCAACAGCTTGAAATAGCTCGAGGAAATTTGTCATAGTG
The DNA here is from genome assembly GCF_044006275.1 of Providencia sp. 2024EL-00732. NCBI lineage: Bacteria > Pseudomonadati > Pseudomonadota > Gammaproteobacteria > Enterobacterales > Morganellaceae > Providencia > Providencia sp. 2024EL-00732. Next base: position 386,991 of record NZ_JBIPDG010000001.1, read on the forward strand.
ATTAAATACAAGCTCCCAGTTTAGATAGATGAGTACCCTTATCTTAGATGATAACAAAATTTGTTATAGATCTGTACCTTAGCATATCTACCTAGATTAATGTTTTAATATTAAAACAAAATACGATTAAGAATTTATGTAAACTACAAATGAGTACTGGGACGAAAAAGTTGTTCACATTAACTGTGGATAACCCTCAGTTTCCTTTGTGAATAACTCAATTAACTTTATCAATAACATGGACATATGTGGATGAGCTAAAAGTATTCAATTATAATAGGCAAAAAAAAACCTTTTTATGGGGGTCATAAAAAGGTTAAGGGCATCTATTAACAGGTTGTCTTAATGTTGATGTGTTATAGATTGTAACGGTTACAATGTTATTTACTGGTAGTTTATGTAAATTCATTAAAAGAAATCGTTTAGCGTTCATATAGGATGAAAAATAGTATGTTAGTTGGAATTAACCATTTAACCATTGCAGTGACTGATGTTGAGAAAAGCATCTTCTTTTATCAATCATTACTTGGTATGAAGCTACATGCAAGTTGGAAAAATGGAGCGTATATCTCCTGTGGGGATTTATGGTTATGTTTATCGTTAGATAAAACACGCTTATCTTTTTCACATACCGAAACAGATTACACTCATTATGCTTTTACAGTTAGTGAGGCAGATTTTCCTATCTGTGTTGCCAAACTAAAACAGGCTAATGTCATTGTTTGGAAAGAAAATAAGAGTGAGGGGAAATCATTTTATTTTCTTGACCCTGATGGGCACAAATTAGAACTGCATGTGGGTGGCTTATTGCAACGTTTAAAAAGCTGCCAAGAAGCCCCTTATGAGGGTATGAAATTTTATTAAATAAGCCTGAGAATTTCTTTACAAATGATTTTTAATTTTAAAAATAGCTTTACGTAGAGTGATATATCCTATTTTTAATGAATTATTAAAGAAATAGGAATAGGTATGAAAAAACTCATAGCGACATTCGCAGGGGCGTCAATGTTGTTGGTTTTGGCTACCGCAATGATTTTGATTGTTTTCCCTCAGCAGTGGAAACAAAATATTTATCCAACTATATCTCAACTATTGCCAACATCGCTTAGTACAATTTTACCTAAAAGTTTAGTGAGCAATAATGTCTGTGATAGCTTAGAGGATAATCTGCAAAACTTTGCAAGCTACCTTAAAGTTAACCAAGACATTGTAGATATTAAGGGTATGAATAGCTTAGATGAGCAACTGACGAATATCCAAGCAAGGATTGATGCAATGCCGTCAGATGTTCGTGACCTTGTATGCCAGCAGGAGTATAGCAAATTAGAAGGGTTAAAAAGTGTATTCTCTTTAGGGCCTAATAATTAATTTTTTGGGTTAGTTATTTTGCTTGGTAATATCCCATACAAAGCCTTTCTATTGTTTTATAATATGCTGATTACCTTATTTTTGAGTTTAAGGCAGCATAATGAAAATTCTAAAATTTCCATTGTTGAATTGGCTAATTGCGAATGGCGTTGCAGTTTATTTTCTTTTTAAACAAGGTGCGTTAGATTGGTATTTTTCTGGCTGGCTGGGGGTTTTAGGGATTTTAGTTGCTCTAGAAAGTGTCAGTTGGGTGACAACAAGTTTATTTTATTTTTATAAACATAAAACATCGCCTAATCCGAGTGTGCGGGCAACGCACCTCATCACAAATGGCCCATATCGATTATCCCGCAACCCCATGTATCTGGCTTTTACTTCCATGAGTTTGGCACTGGCTCTATTAACACATTCCCCATATTTCTTAGTTTCTGGCTTAGTATTCTGGCTAGTAACCGATTTATATACAATTCCGCAAGAAGAAAACTTTTTAGCTAAATCCTTTAAAGCAGAATGGGATAGTTATCACAAACAAACGAGGCGTTGGTTATAAAATCATATTAATGAGACTTATTCTCATCTATGATTGAGTCTATTTTTCTATAACGCACAGGCTAAGGTAATTAATGAATTATCAAGTGGCTCCATTTTGGATTAATTCAGGTAAGTTAGCGTGTTTGATTGTTATTAGTTTGTTCCTTGCATTTTTTTCTGTAAGTACTTTTATCGCATATTTACTGGTTATTGGTGTGGGATGGGCAGTATTGGTATCGTTCAAAATACATGCAATGAAAGAAAAGGGAGTAATACTAAAAAACAGTGATACATCAGATTGGATGGTTTATATCCAAGGTATTCCTGTTGAAGAGAAAAGGCAGACATTAGCTAACCCCTGTTTTGCAACATTACAGCACGCCCAGTCATTTTTCAGCAATGCATTTATGATTAGGGTTTTAATTCAAGTTATATTTTGTAGCTATATTCTTTGGCAAATATGGGGATTAGATAATATCAATGCACAAATACTTACCTTGATTGGAGTGGTATATCTTGGGTATACGTTATGGGTATCAATTCAGCGATATATTACTCTTAAACAAGGTAACTTAATCATTGAAGAATTAACGGCGCCTAGTGGATCTCTTTGGTATAGGGTGTATTTCAAAGAAAAAGAAAAACTATTTCCTGCTTTGGATGGATTATTCGCCATTTAATCGGGAAGGTATTGATTTTTCTTATGAAGAAGAACAATAAACGGCTTTGCGCTATCGCCATAAATTATGTCTGTGTTATCATTGATAGTTGAGTTACTCGCGATGTATCAATTTATGTTATCTTAATTTAACTAGAATTGTGTACATATCTCGCATAGTGAAGTGAGAAATCGTTAGTAACGTATTGATTTATAATTTTGGAATAATCAAGCAAGTGATCTGGCGTGTGGGTCACCACTGCTGATAAGGATTTTTTAATGCCTGTTATTACTCTTCCTGATGGAAGTCAGCGTCAGTTTGACCATCCTGTTTCTGTGATGGACGTGGCTCGCGATATTGGCGCGGGTCTAGCAAAAGCGTGTATCGCCGGTCGCATTAATGGCGAACGTGTTGATGCGTGTGAAATGATTGAACATGATGCTAATGTGTCAATTATTACGAGTAAAGATGACGACGGACTCGAAATTATTCGTCACTCTTGTGCTCACTTGTTAGGTCATGCCATCAAGCAATTATGGCCAAACACCAAAATGGCAATCGGTCCAACTATCGACAACGGTTTTTATTATGATGTCGATTTAGACCATACGCTGACGCAGGAAGATTTGGAAAAGCTAGAGAAGCGTATGCTTGAGCTTGCCAAAACAGATTATGATGTGGTGAAAAAACGTGTTTCTTGGAGCGAAGCTCGTGAGACATTTGTTGCCCGCGGCGAAGACTATAAAGTTGAAATCTTGGATCAAAATATTAGCCAAGATGATCGCCCTGGTTTATATCACCATGAAGAATATGTTGATATGTGTCGTGGTCCACATGTACCTAATATGCGTTTTTGTCACCACTTCAAATTGCAAAAAGTGGCTGGCGCGTATTGGCGTGGTAACAGCGACAATAAAATGTTGCAGCGTATCTACGGTACCGCATGGGCTGATAAGAAACAATTGGCAGCCTATTTATTGCGTTTAGAAGAAGCCGCTAAGCGTGACCATCGTAAAATCGGTAAACAATTAGATTTATATCATATGCAAGAAGAAGCGCCAGGTATGGCGTTCTGGCATAATGATGGTTGGACAATTTTCCGTGAACTGGAAACTTTTGTACGTACGAAACTGAAAGCTTATAACTATCAAGAAGTTAAAGGTCCATTCATGATGGATCGCGTACTGTGGGAAAAAACAGGTCACTGGGATAACTATAAAGATGCAATGTTCACGACTTCATCAGAAAACCGTGAGTATTGTGTAAAACCAATGAACTGCCCTGGTCACGTACAAATCTTTAACCAAGGTTTGAAATCTTATCGTGACTTACCATTACGTATGGCAGAATTTGGTAGCTGTCACCGTAATGAGCCATCAGGTGCTTTACATGGTTTGATGCGTGTGCGTGGCTTTACTCAAGATGATGCACATATCTTCTGTACAGAAGAACAAATTTTAAGTGAAGTAACCAGCTGTATTGAAATGATTTATGATGTTTACGCAACTTTTGGTTTTGAAAAGATTGTTGTGAAACTATCAACTCGCCCTGAAAAACGTATCGGTACTGACGAGATGTGGGACAGAGCGGAAGAAGACTTAGCTAACGCTCTGAAATCAAAAGGTATTGAATTCGAATACCAACCAGGCGAAGGCGCATTCTATGGTCCTAAAATTGAATTTACACTGTATGACTGCCTTGACCGCGCATGGCAATGCGGTACCGTCCAGTTAGACTTCTTCTTGCCGGGCCGTTTAACCGCTTCCTATGTAGGCGAAAATAACGAACGTATCGTTCCTGTTATGATCCACCGTGCTGTATTGGGTTCACTTGAGCGCTTTATTGGTATTTTAACAGAAGAATACGCAGGCTTTTTCCCAACATGGTTAGCACCACAACAAGTGGTTGTAATGAACATAACGGATAGCCAAGCTGATTATGTTCAAGAATTAGTTAGCAAGCTGCAAAGTGTTGGCATTCGCGCGAAAGCAGATTTACGTAATGAGAAAATTGGCTTTAAAATCCGCGAACACACGCTGCGTCGAGTCCCTTACATGCTAGTATGTGGTGATAAAGAAGTTGAATCAGGCAAAGTTGCTGTACGTACCCGTCGTGGTAAAGATTTAGGTAGCCTTGATGTCAACGAATTCATGACTAAACTGCTTGAAGAGATCCGCAGTCGTCAACTCAATCAGATGGAGGAATAAGGTATTAAAGGCGGAAAAAAACTCCCAACAGCACGTCCTAATCGTATTAACGAAGAGATCCGTGCTACAGAAATCCGTGTCACAGGTCTAGACGGTGAGCAACTCGGTGTTATGAGTGTGCGTGAAGCACTCTTTAAGGCTGAAGAAGCAGGTGTCGACTTAGTCGAAATCAGCCCAAATGCTGAGCCACCCGTTTGTCGTATTATGGACTACGGTAAGTATCTTTATGAGAAGAGTAAGTCTCAGAAAGAACAGAAAAAGAAACAAAAAGTTGTTCAAGTGAAGGAAATTAAATTCCGTCCAGGAACAGACGAAGGCGACTACCAAGTTAAATTACGTAGTTTAATTCGCTTTTTGGAAGAAGGTGACAAGGCTAAAGTCACACTACGTTTTCGTGGTCGTGAAATGGCTCACCAACAGATTGGTCTGGAAGTGCTTAATCGCATCAAAGCTGATCTGGATGAACTGGCGTCAGTGGAATCATTTCCTTCAAGAATTGAAGGGCGCCAGATGATCATGGTATTGGCACCAAAGAAAAAATAATTAAGCCAGTATTGGTATAGCTAAGCAGTGCTCGTTATGGGCACTGCTTATCTTGTATTGTCAGTAATGTGAGCAAATGTCGTGCTTATTCAGTAATAAGCTAAATTAATAACTAATTAAAATAGACTGACTGATAGAAATAAACACGGTAAAACTAAATTTTTAAATAAGTTAACGTGATTTATTTCAAGATTTACTTGAGTAATCGGGCAATAAGCATTAAAATCCGCGGTCGAATCGCTTTGTCAGTTTTTAAATAATAAGCAGACAAGCCAAAGAATCTTGTACGCAGATGTTGTATTAAGCAATAATAGTTCTGCGTATTGCTTTAGAGAGTATGCAAATCTCTTTATCCAGTTGGAGGAATGAAGTATTAAAGGCGGAAAAAGAATCCCAACAACACGTCCAAATCGTATTAACGATGAAATCCGTGTTCCTGAAGTCCGTTTAACAGGTTTAGACGGTGAACAGTTAGGCATTATGAGCGCACGCGAAGCGCTTGAAAAAGCTGAAGAAGCAGGTGTAGATCTTGTGGAAATCAGCCCAAATGCTGAACCGCCAGTTTGTCGTATCATGGATTACGGCAAATTCCTTTATGAGAAGAGCAAATCTCAAAAAGAACAGAAAAAGAAACAAAAAGTTGTTCAGGTGAAGGAAATTAAATTCCGCCCTGGTACAGATGAAGGTGATTATCAGGTCAAACTACGCAACCTGGTTCGCTTTCTAGAAGATGGTGACAAAGCTAAAGTTACGCTGCGTTTTCGTGGTCGTGAAATGGCTCACCAACAGATTGGTCTGGAAGTGCTTAATCGCATCAAAGCTGATCTGGAAGAACTGGCGTCAGTGGAGTCATTCCCTTCAAGAATTGAAGGACGTCAGATGATTATGGTGTTGGCACCGAAGAAGAAATAATTAGGCCTTGCAAGTAATAGCGAAAGTTATTCGCCTAATTAATTCGTAGTTTATCACAATGCGAAGTTGGAAATAAAAGAAATGCCAAAGATTAAAACTGTACGTGGCGCAGCAAAGCGCTTTAAAAAAACTGCAGGCGGTGGCTTTAAGCGCAAGCATGCAAACCTTCGTCATATCCTGACTAAAAAGTCAACTAAGCGTAAACGCCATTTACGTCCGAAAGGAATGGTATCTAAGGGCGATCTGGGTCTGGTAGTAGCCTGCCTGCCTTACGCATAAGTAAACAATTTAGTTAATTAAGATAAAAGACGATAGGAGATAGCTATGGCTCGCGCAAAACGTGGTGTAATCGCCCGTGCACGTCACAAAAAAATTCTGAAGCAGGCGAAAGGTTACTATGGTGCACGTTCACGTGTTTACCGCGTAGCGTTTCAGGCGGTAATCAAAGCTGGTCAATACGCTTACCGTGACCGCCGTCAACGTAAACGTCAGTTCCGTCAACTGTGGATCGCGCGTATTAACGCAGCGGCTCGTCAGAACGGTCTGTCTTATAGCCGTTTCATCAATGGCTTGAAAAAAGCTTCGATTGAAATCGACCGTAAGATCTTAGCAGACATCGCAGTTTTCGATAAAGCAGCATTCACTGCTTTAGTTGAAAAAGCAAAAGGCGCTTTAGCTTAATTGTTTGCTTGAAGAGAGGAAGGTAACTTCCTCTTTTCATTTATAACTATTTGTGTTAATACTTTAATAGCCCATTTTTTTGAGAAATCATTGCATGTGTTTTGTTATTTTTCGTTTCTTTTTTTACTTTAGCACCTGATTCTCGGGGGCTTTTGCGCGTAAAGATAGAAAGAATAAACGAAAAGTTACGCTAAAGCCTCCTTAGGGAGGCTTTTTTGTTTCTGGTTTAGGATTAAATACAGTAAAATCAGTTAACTACCCCGCCATCTTAAATGGAATGTGGGTTTAATAATTTAGTGAATAACTAGCAAAAAGACCGAGTGGTCATAAAGGGGAAACAATGCCACATCTCGCTGAGTTGGTTGCACAGGCAAAAGCAGCCATTGAACAGGCCCAAGATGTTGCTACGTTGGAGTCAGTGCGTGTTGAATTTTTAGGCAAAAGCGGCCACTTCACACTACAGATGAAAACGTTGCGTGATCTGCCTGCCGATGAACGTCCAGCAGCAGGGGCCGTAATAAATGAAGCCAAAGTACAGGTTCAAGATGCACTAAATGCCCGTAAAGATGCCATGCAAGCTGAGATCCTCAATGCGCGTCTCGCTTCAGAAAAAGTGGATGTATCATTACCTGGGCGTCGTATGGAAAACGGTGGACTACATCCAGTGACCCGCACGATCCAGCGAATTGAAGAATTTTTTGGTGAATTAGGTTTCTCTGTTGAGACTGGCCCTGAAATTGAAGATGACTATCATAACTTTGATGCGCTAAACATTCCTGCTCACCACCCAGCACGTGCAGATCATGATACTTTTTGGTTTGATGCTAAGCGTTTGTTACGTACCCAAACCTCTGGGGTACAAATTCGTACTATGAATGGTCAACAACCTCCAATTCGTATCATTGCACCAGGTCGTGTATATCGTAACGACTATGACCAAACACATACTCCAATGTTCCACCAAACAGAAGGTCTGATTGTTGATAAAGACATCAGCTTTACTAATTTAAAAGGCACATTGCATGACTTCCTGAATAACTTTTTTGAAGAAGAAGTACAGGTACGTTTTCGCCCATCATATTTCCCATTCACAGAACCTTCAGCTGAAGTTGATGTCATGGGAAAAAATGGTAAATGGCTAGAAGTGTTAGGTTGTGGCATGGTACACCCGAATGTACTTCGCAATGTTGGGATTGACCCAGAGGTCTACTCAGGTTTTGCATTTGGTATGGGAATGGAACGCTTAACAATGTTGCGTTATGGTGTTTCTGACTTACGTGCATTCTTCGAAAATGATCTTCGTTTCCTCAAACAGTTTAAATAAGGCGGGTTTATCTCATGAAATTCAGTGAACTATGGTTACGCGAATGGGTGAACCCGGCGATCAATAGTGACGCATTATCAGACCAAATCACTATGGCTGGTCTTGAAGTTGATGGGGTTGAAGCTGTTGCTGGTCAATTTCACGGTGTTGTTGTTGGTGAAGTGGTTGAATGTGGTCAACATCCCAATGCAGACAAATTACGTGTTACCAAAGTGAATGTTGGTGGCGATCGCTTATTAGATATTGTCTGTGGTGCTCCAAATTGTCGTCAAGGGTTGAAAGTTGCAGTTGCAACGGTAGGCGCAGAACTGCCGGGTGATTTCAAAATCAAAGCGGCAAAATTACGCGGTGAGCCATCAGAAGGCATGCTGTGTTCTTATTCGGAACTGGGTATTTCTGATGACCATAGCGGGATTATAGAATTACCGTTAGACGCTGTTGTTGGAACCGACATCCGCGAATATTTAAAACTTAATGATAACGCAATTGAAATCAGCATTACGCCAAACCGTGCAGATTGCTTAAGTATTCTTGGTGTGGCTCGTGATGTTGCTGTTATTAATAAATTAGCGCTAACTGAGCCTGCTATCAATGTGGCCCCTGTTACGACCAAAGACACATTTCCTATCCGTGTTGAAGCTCCTAAGGCCTGTCCGCGCTTTTTAGGCCGTGTAATCAAAAATATCGATGTGTCTGCACCGACACCGATGTGGATGAAAGAAAAGCTGCGTCGTGGTGGTGTGCGTTCTATCGATGCTGTTGTTGATATTACCAACTATGTATTACTAGAACTAGGGCAACCTCAGCATGCGTATGACTTAGACCGTTTAGATGGCGCTATTGTTGTACGTATGGCAAAAGAAGAGGAAAAACTGGTTCTTCTTGATGGTAGTGAAGCCACATTGAAATCAGATACACTTGTTATTGCTGATGAATCTAAAGCATTGGGAATTGCAGGTATTTTTGGTGGTGAACATTCAGGTGTTAATGCTGAGACGAAAAATATCCTGCTAGAGTGTGCATTTTTCGACCCTCTATCAATCACAGGTCGCGCACGTAATTACGGCTTGCATACTGATGCCTCTCACCGCTTTGAGCGTGGTGTTGACCCACAACTACAATTTAAAGCTATTGAACGTGCGACAGCGTTAATCGTTGAAATTTGTGGTGGTGAAGTCGGCGAAATTATTGATGCTACGAGTGAGCAACACTTACCAAAAGCAGCCAATATTAAGCTGACGCGCAATAAATTAGACCGTTTGATTGGCCATGTTATTGAAGATGAATTAGTTACCGACATTTTAACGCGTTTAGGTTGCCAAGTCGTGGTTTCAGCAGGGTGTTGGGATGTAGTGGCACCAAGCTGGCGTTTCGATATGCAAATCGAAGAGGACTTAGTAGAAGAGGTCGCACGTGTTTATGGCTACAACAATATTCCTGATGTGCCGTTACGCGCCGATCTGGTTATGACTAATCATAAAGAAGCTAACTTACCATTAAAACGTCTTAAAGCGATGTTAGTTGACCGTGGATATCAAGAAGCGATTACGTATAGCTTTGTGGACCCGAAAGTTCAGGCATTATTGCACCCACAACAAGATGCATTAATGTTGCCGAACCCAATTTCTGCGGATATGTCGGCGATGCGTTTGTCTCTATGGACTGGTTTATTGACAACGGTTGTCTATAATCAAAATCGTCAACAAAATAGAATTCGTTTATTTGAAACAGGTCTACGCTTTATTCCTGATAATCAAGCAGAATATGGAATTCGCCAAGAACCTATGTTGGCGGGGGTCATTACAGGTAACAGATTTGAAGAACATTGGTCATTAGATAAACAAGTTGTTGACTTCTTTGACTTAAAAGGTGATCTTGAAGCTGTTTTTGAATTGACTGGGAAACTAAATCAAATTACATTTAAATCTGAGGCACATCCTGCATTGCATCCAGGTCAAAGTGCTGGGATTTATCTGGAAAATGAACACATTGGCTTTATTGGTGTGGTTCATCCAGAATTAGAACGTAAACTCGATTTAAATGGTCGTACGGTGGTGTTTGAGGTTCGTAGTGATGCGATAGCACAACGTGTCATCCCTGAAGCTAAGGCGATTTCACGCTATCCGTCGAACCGCCGTGACATCGCTGTGGTCGTGCCAGAACATGTAGCTGCTGCAGAAGTTTTAGCAGAGTGTAAAAAAGTTGGCATAAATCATATAGTTGGCATAAACTTATTTGATGTGTATTGTGGTGAGGGAATAGCAGAGGGTTATAAGAGCCTAGCTATCAGTCTTATCTTCCAAGATACTCAACGTACGATGGAAGAAGAAGAGATTACCGCGACCGTTGATCTGTGTGTTGCTGCGTTAAAACAGCGATTCCAAGCCTCCTTGAGGGACTAAACCTATGGCGCTTACTAAAGCTGAAATGTCAGAAAATTTGTTTGAAAAACTGGGTGTTAGCAAACGTGATGCTAAAGACCTTGTCGAAACTTTCTTTGAAGAGGTTCGCCTTTCCTTAGAAAATGGTGAGCAAGTAAAATTATCTGGATTCGGTAACTTTGATTTACGTGATAAAAATCAACGTCCCGGACGTAACCCAAAAACTGGGGAAGATATTCCAATTACTGCACGCCGTGTTGTTACTTTCCGTCCAGGCCAAAAATTAAAAAGCCGCGTGGAAAAAGCAACACCTAAAGAGTAATCATATCAATTGATATAGAAAAGACCGCCTAGGCGGTCTTTTGTTTTTGGAAACTGTGATAGTAGTTGAGAGTTGATTAGACATCATAGGATTGCAATTTTAAATCGTGATTAATTAGAGCTTCTATGTAAATTTGTGCGTCACTATTTAATTTAAACTGAGAATCAGGAGGTAGATCTGATCTAGTGACCAAACTAGGTGCAAAACAAGTTGCTAAGTTATAAGCACCCATTTTATTTATTTCCTTATTTTTTGTGATTTCAGCGAATAGAGGAATGACTAATTGTAGTGTTAACGGTGTTTTTTCAAGAGATAAAAATGCATGTTGAGCATTTTTATCTAGTTCTTTCTGTAGCTCTCTTTTGTCCTGATTGGTTGAGTTTTGAGTGGAAATTTCCTTTAATAACGCAGATTTTTGTTGTATTGCATCGGCTAATTTATGAATGGATTCTGGAGGGGTTTCTAATGAATGAATATTTTTTTCTATTAGATTAGCAGCAATCCTTTTGTAAGCTGAAGTATAAATTTTAATATCAACAATATCTTTGTTTAAAAGATATTCTTTAAGTGGTTTGCCTGCGAGCAGGTGTGAGACTAACTTATCACGTTCAAGCGCATTTGCTGATGTGCGAAAAATACCAATTGTTTCACTGTAGTTTGGGTGAGTTAAAATGGCGCTACCCAGTTTATTAAGCTGAAGATAATTCATTTTTTCATCGCTAGTGAGCTCTTTACAGTAACCGATAGCCTTTATGTTTTCTTGCTCTATCTTTTTCGCAGCTAATTTGTTTTTTTCACAAATTGGTGAGGTTGGGGGCATTTCAGTAGAGAAGGTGGGATAGTGTTTGACCGTATTTGATTGAAACTTGTGTAAGATATAGTTTTTTATACTAGACAGAACATTGATTTTTCTGATTGAATTTATAAACCCTTTCTTCTTCTCACTAGAGGGACGCATATTTTCGTGAGGATTTGTTATCAGTGATGATTTGAGTGCATTGTTTCTAACTTTCATAGGTTTCCATAGAGATTATGTTAAAATTAAAAATTAATTTAAATCTATGGTGATAATATATCTTGCATAAAAAACGGTAATTTTCTAACTCAATAATAAATAAGTAAATATATATATGACTTATTCTTTGCTTGGATTACAAAAACAACAAAATAAATCAGACATACGTTTAATCGTGTTTTTGTTTTTCTCCCTTTTTATCATTGCAATATTATCGCTTAGTGCAGGGGAGATTTGGTATTGGCCTAGCCAATGGATGAATGACACAGCACAACTTTTTGTTTGGCAAATTCGTTTTCCTCGCACACTTACGGTCATTGTGATTGGTGCAGCTCTTGCTGTCACAGGGGCAATAATGCAAGCCTTATTTGAAAACCCATTAGCAGAACCTGGCTTATTAGGTGTGAGTAATGGCGCAGGTGTTGCTGTAGTATTGACTGTATTACTATCGTCAGGCATGACACATTACTGGCTATTAAGTGTTAGCGCGATTATAGGTGCTTTACTGTTTACCTCTATATTGCTTTACTTTGCTCGTCGTAAGGACATGAATAATTCCAGTTTATTGCTTGTTGGGGTTGCACTTGGTGTGATTAGTGGGGCTTGTATGACATGGATGGTGTATATGAGCAGTAATTTGGATTTACGCCAATTACTCTATTGGATGATGGGGAGTTTTAGTGGGGTTGATTGGCGCCAAATGGGCTTAGTGGCTGCATGTTTACCCTTTTTATTTTGGGCTCTTTTTCAAGGGAATGTGTTGAATTATATTTCATTGGGGGCCGTTCAAGCTTATCAGTTAGGTATCTCAATACATAAATGGCGAATTATTTTAATTGTTATTAGTGGAGTCTTGATTGGGCTTAGCGTTGCCATTGCCGGTGCTATTAGTTTCATTGGTTTAGTTGTTCCACATATATTGCGGTTAAGTGGTATCACGGATAATCGTTTATTATTACTGGGTTGTGCGGTTGCCGGCGGGTTGGGCTTATTGGTTGCAGACTTACTTTCTCGCTTATTAATCGCGAATGCAGAAATACCAATTGGTGTGGTCACTGCCACATTGGGTGCACCAATATTTATCGTATTATTAATTCGTCATCAACAATGGCGGTAAATACGATGAATGATCAACCAATAATTGATATTAAAAATATTAACGTTAATAAACGGTTAATTAATATTTCAGCTCAGGCTTTTCCCGGTGAGCAAATTCATTTATTAGGCGCAAATGGCTCAGGGAAAAGTTCGTTATTAGGTGCGATAAGTGGTTATTTGCCTGTAGCGGGGGATATCCACATTAATGGTATTAATCTACAACAGTATCGTGTTTCTCAATTAGCTAACCAACGTGCGTATTTTCCTCAGTTCGTCAATACCATGCCTATCTTGAAAGTTTTTCAATATCTTGAGTTATTTTCACCTAAAAACTCGCGACTAATAGGTATTTTTGAACGTTTATGTACTGATTTTCAATTAATGCCCTTACTTCGAAAACGGATTACACAACTTTCTGGAGGTGAGTGGCAACGAGTTAGACTTACCGCAGCATTTTTACAGGTTTGGGATGAACAGTCATTGGCGGGAAAATTCATATTATTTGATGAACCAATGAGCAATTTAGACATTATCCAACAGGCAACGTTAGATAAATGGATTAAATATTTTTGTGATTGCCTAGGAACCGTTATAATGAGTGGACACGACCTCAACCATTCTTATAAAAATGCGTCTGGTATTTGGCTGATGAAACAAGGAAGGCTAATGGCGATAGGAAAACCTGATGAGGTGATGACCGAAAAAAATTTATCTGACATTTTTATGTCTGAAATTAAGCTAAGTCAAAACACATCGAATAGAATGTGGCAAATTATAAAATTAGCGGATTAATCGAAAAGTTGATTTAATCACTTATTTTTATGCGGGATAATACAGCAAGATTCGCAAGTGTTGAGGTTCGGTTAAAGTATAATTAACTAGAATATTCTATTCACAATGAAAACTAGGCTATAAACAATATGAGCAATTTCTTACCATTTTCAAAACCAGCAATTGGTGATGAAGAGGTCAAGGCAGTTGAAAAAGTTCTGCGTTCAGGCTGGATTACAACAGGCCCACAGAATCACCAGTTAGAAGAGGATTTCTGTAAACGCTATGGTTGTAAGCATGCGATAGCACTTTCATCTGCTACTGCGGGTATGCATGTTGTCTTAATGGCATTAGGTATCGGCCCAGGTGATGAGGTGATTACACCATCACAAACATGGGTTTCAACCATTAATATGATTGAATTACTGGGTGCTACACCTGTAATGATTGATGTTGACCGCGATACATTGATGATCCAACCCGAAGCGGTAGAAAAAGCGCTAACAACAAAAACTAAAGCAATTATTCCTGTACATTACGCAGGAGCTCCTTGTGATTTAGACGCGTTGCGTTTAATTGCGCAAAAAGCGGGCGTTGTATTGATTGAAGATGCTGCACATGCTGTTGGTACGCGTTATAAAAATGAGTGGATTGGCGAGAAAGGCACGTCTATTTTCTCATTCCATGCTATTAAAAATGTTACTTGTGCAGAAGGGGGGTTAGTCGCAACAGATGACGACGAACTTGCTCAGCGCGTACGCACACTTAAATTTCATGGTTTAGGGGTTGATGCGTTTGATAGGCAAATGCAAGGCCGCAAGCCACAAGCTGAAGTTGTAGAACCCGGTTTTAAATACAATTTATCGGATATCCATGCCGCAATAGCGGTAGTGCAGTTATCTCGTGTTGAGCAATTAAATCAACGTCGAGCTGAACTGACAGCACAGTATCGTGAATTGCTAAAAGACTCTCCATTACAGATGCTTAGTGTTCCTAATTACCCTCATTTGCATGCTAATCATTTATTTATGGTTCGTGTTGATAAAAACGAATGTGGTATTGACCGTGACACTTTCATGGAAAAATTGAAAGAGCACGATATTGGAACGGGGCTACATTTTCGCGCAGCCCATACACAAAAATATTACCGTGAAAAATATCCTGAATTAACGTTACCTGAATCGACATGGAATAGTGCGACATTATGTTCGTTACCGCTGTTTCCAGATATGACGGATGATGATGTTAAACGGGTTGTAAAAGCAGTAGAAGCAGTTCTTTTGGAGTCTAAATAGTGTCATACGCAGATGAATTTGATGAGATAAAAAAAGTCTCAGTGGTAATCCCTGTCTATAATGAAGAACAGAGCTTGCCACAATTATTAGAACGTACTATCAAATCATGTAAACAACTGACTCAATCTTATGAGTTAATTTTGGTCGATGATGGTAGTAGTGACCGCTCAGCACAAATGTTAACGGATGCAGCAGAAAACCTTGATAACCATGTGATTGCTATTATCCTTAATCGTAACTATGGTCAGCACTCTGCTATTATGGCGGGCTTTAATCAAGCAGATGGGGATTTAGTTATTACCTTGGATGCGGATTTACAAAATCCACCTGAGGAAATCCCACGTTTAGTGCAAACAGCGTCGCAAGGTTATGATGTAGTAGGCACGCGTCGTGCTAATCGCCAAGATTCTTGGTTCCGTAAAACGGCATCTAAGATGATTAATGCGATGATCACTCAAGCAACAGGGCGTTCAATGGGGGATTACGGTTGCATGTTACGTGCTTACCGCCGCCATATCATTCAAGCTATGTTGCAATGTCATGAAAGAAGTACATTTATTCCTATTCTTGCGAATACGTTTGCGCGTAGAACGATTGAAATTGATGTTGCGCATGCGGAACGTGAGTTTGGTGATTCTAAATACAGCTTTATGAAGCTGATTAACTTAATGTATGACTTGTTGACTTGCCTAACTACTGCGCCACTGCGTTTATTAAGCGTTGTGGGTAGTGTTATTGCTGTCGGTGGTTTCCTGCTGGCGGTTTTATTGATTGCACTACGTTTAATTTTTGGCGCAGAGTGGGCAGCAGATGGCGTATTTACCCTGTTTGCAGTACTCTTTATGTTTATTGGTGCGCAGTTTGTTGCTATGGGTTTATTAGGTGAATACATCGGTAGAATTTACAATGATGTGCGCGCGAGACCTCGTTATTTTATTCAAAAAGTCGTCGGAGCAGACCTTAAATCCGACAAAAATCAGGAAGAAGACTAATGAAAGCTATTGTTTTTGCCTATCATGATATTGGCTGCGTAGGGCTAAAAGCGCTTGAAAAAGCGGGTTTTGATATTCAAGCAGTGTTTACTCACACTGATGACCCAAATGAAAACCACTTTTACTCTTCAGTTGCACGCTTAAGCGCTGACATGGAGCTTCCTGTTTTCGCACCTGAAAACGTTAATCATCCACTGTGGATTGAACGTATTCGCGAAATGAAACCTGATGTGATTTTCTCTTTTTACTACCGTGATATGCTAAGTGAAGAACTGCTGTCAATTGCACCTAAAGGGGCTTTTAACTTACATGGTTCATTACTGCCTAAATATCGTGGTCGTGCGCCTATCAATTGGGCACTATTAAAAGGTGAAAATGAAACGGGTGTAACCTTGCACAAGATGGTGGCTAAAGCTGATGCTGGCGATATCATTGCGCAAGAAAAAGTGGTAATCACTGAAACTGATACGGGTTTAACCTTACATGCAAAAGTTCGTGAGGCGGCAGAAGTTTTATTAGATAAAACACTACCACTAATCGAAGCGGGTACCTATAAAGCGGTTGCTCAAGACGAAAGTCAAGCAACGTATT
Organism: Providencia sp. 2024EL-00732; assembly: GCF_044006275.1. Taxonomy (NCBI): domain Bacteria; kingdom Pseudomonadati; phylum Pseudomonadota; class Gammaproteobacteria; order Enterobacterales; family Morganellaceae; genus Providencia; species Providencia sp. 2024EL-00732. The sequence goes on from NZ_JBIPDG010000001.1 coordinate 403,681, forward strand.
TTGGGCGTCGTACAGCGGAAGATGGTCAAATTGACTGGAACCGTAGCGCAAAAGAAATTGATTGTCTTATCCGTGCGGTGACTGAGCCATATCCAGGCGCGTTTACTTATTTAGGCGCACGCAAAATGGTTATTTGGCGTGCACGTGTTCTAGATGACAATCAAGGTAAAGCTGCGGGGACTGTACTTTCTAATGACCCTCTGCGTATTGCTTGTGGTCAAGGTGCGATTGAAGTTGTTAGTGGGCAAAGTGAAGCAGGTTTATATATGCAAGGTAACCGCCTTGCTACCGAAATGGGTATCGTGACTGATGTTCGTGTAGGTGCGAAACCAACTGCACAAGTTAAACGTCGTACTCGTGTTCTTATTTTGGGTGTAAATGGCTTTATTGGTAACCATTTAACTGAACGTTTATTAAAAGATGGAAATTACGATATCTATGGTATGGATATCGGTTCATCAGCAATTGAGCGTTTTATTGGTAACCCTCGTTTCCACTTTATTGAAGGTGATGTAAGCATCCATACTGAGTGGATTGAATATCACATTAAAAAATGTGACGTTATTCTGCCATTGGTTGCGATTGCAACACCAATCGAATACACCCGTAATCCGCTGCGTGTTTTCGAATTAGACTTTGAAGAAAACTTAAAAGTTGTTCGCTATTGCGTGAAATACAACAAGCGCATCATCTTCCCATCAACTTCTGAAGTTTATGGTATGTGTGATGATAAAGAGTTTGATGAAGACGAATCACGCTTGATCGTCGGTCCTATCAATAAGCAGCGTTGGATTTACTCTGTCTCTAAACAGTTACTTGACCGAGTAATTTGGGCATATGGTGCAAAAGAAGGTCTGAAATTTACCTTATTCCGTCCATTTAACTGGATGGGACCTCGTTTAGATAGCCTAAACTCTGCACGTATTGGTAGTTCACGCGCGATTACTCAGCTAATTTTAAACTTAGTTGAAGGTTCGCCAATCAAACTTGTTGATGGTGGTGCGCAGAAACGTTGCTTTACTGATATAAAAGATGGTATCGAAGCGTTGTTCCGCATTATTGAAAACAAAGACGGTAAATGTGATGGCCAAATCATCAACATTGGTAACCCTACGAACGAAGCAAGTATTCGTGAACTGGCTGAAATGTTGTTAGAAAGCTTTGAAAATCACCCACAACGCGATAAGTTCCCTCCGTTTGCTGGCTTCCGTGAAATTGAAAGCAGTAGCTACTATGGTCAAGGCTATCAAGATGTCGAGCATCGTAAGCCAAGTGTTGAAAACGCACGCCGCTTATTAGATTGGGTTCCAACTATCGACATGAAAGATACTATTGAAGAAACATTAGATTTCTTCTTGCAAGGTGCAGTTGAAGAACTAGGTAATAAAGACTAATGAAAAAAGTTGGCTTGAGAATTGATGTGGATACCTACCAAGGTACATTAAAAGGGGTTCCACAATTACTCAAAGTGCTTAAACAGCACAACATTCAGGCCAGCTTTTTCTTCAGTGTAGGACCAGATAACATGGGGCGCCATTTATGGCGCCTTTTGCGTCCTAAATTTCTGTGGAAAATGCTCAGGTCGAATGCAGCGTCTCTTTATGGGTTAGATATTTTACTCGCAGGCACCGCTTGGCCGGGTAAAAAGATTGCTAAAGATTTAGGCTACTTGATGAAACAAACGTTGGATGAAGGCCATGAAGTTGGTCTACATGCATGGGATCATCAAGGTTGGCAAGCTAAAGTTGCAAAATGGAGTAAGTCACAACTTACCGAACAAGTGAAGTTAGGTGTTGATGCATTAGAATGTGCCATTGGTCAACGTGTAACATGCTCGGCTGTTGCTGGCTGGCGAGGTGATGAGCGAGTATTAGAAGTTAAACAAACGTTTAATTTTGACTACAATAGTGATTGTCGTGGCAAATATCCATTTCGACCGATTATGGCGGATGGTTCTCTTGGGACAGTTCAAATTCCTGTAACATTACCAACTTACGATGAAGTCGTAGGGACTGTCGTGAGTGATGAAGCATTTAATGATTTTATTCTTCAAGCAATTAAAGAAGATCAAGGCGTTCCAGTTTATACTATCCACACAGAAGTGGAAGGAATGTCAAAATCGGAACAATTTTTACAATTATTGGAACGAATCACACAAGAAGAAATCCAATTCTGTACATTGAGTGAATTACTGCCAGAGGATTTAAATTCATTGCCAAAAGGGCGTGTGGTCAGAGCACCATTCCCTGGGCGTGAAGGCTGGCTAGGCTGCCAAGAAGAGGTATAAGCAATCTATGTTGAATAACCGAGCGAGCAAAGTAGGAGCCTCTCTGCTGGCTCTTTTTTTTATCCTGACCTATTTATTGCCGTTGAACAGCCGTTTACTTTGGCAACCCGATGAAACACGCTATGCAGAAATCAGCCGCGAGATGCTACAGCGGGGGGACTGGATTGTCCCTTATATGTTGGATGTGCGTTATTTTGAAAAACCAGTTGCAGGTTATTGGATAAACAATATCAGCCAAATGATCTTTGGTGATACTAACTTTGCAGTTCGTTTCGGTTCTGTTTTTTGTATTCTTCTTAGTGCATTACTGGTTTATCGCATGGCAAAAATGATGTGGCGTAATAGCCACGTTGCTTATGTTGCAAGCCTGATTTACATCTCGATGTTTTTAGTTTTTTCCATCGGGACATACAGTGTACTTGACCCAATGTTATCTTTATGGATAGCGGCGAGTATGTTTTGTTGTTTATGGGCGATGAAAGCCAGAGAAGTCAAATCTAAACTTGGGGCATGGGTTTGCCTTGGGTTAGCTTGTGGTATGGCATTTATGACTAAGGGTTTTTTAGCCCTTGCTATACCCGTGATCGTCATGCTTCCAGTCACACTGTATCAAAGGCGTTTTCTTGAATTAGTAAAGTATGGGCCACTTGCGATAATTTCAGCGGTCATTATTAGCCTTCCATGGGCATTGGCGATTGCTAAACAAGAACCTGATTATTGGAATTATTTTTTCTGGATAGAGCATATTAAACGTTTTACTGCGGATGATGCTCAGCATATTGCACCTTTTTGGTATTATATCCCCATTATATTGCTCGGTGCCATCCCTTGGGCAGGTTTACTACCCGGCGCAATAATCAAAGGGTGGAAAGAACGTAAATCTAGCCCTGATATGTTCTTTTTACTGTGTTGGTTTATAGTGCCAGTTATCTTTTTTAGTATTTCTCGCGGTAAGTTACCAACCTATATGTTGCCGTTTATGGCGCCTTTAGCTCTCTTAATGGCAAAGTATGGGGTTGATTGCGTGCGTAATGGCACGATGAGAGCGCTAAAAGTTAATGGTATTATTAATATTGTATTGGGCATTGCTGCAGTGATTGCTGTGATTGTGATAAGCACAGTGATAAAGAAACCGTTATATGAACCAGATGAATGGTCAAAAATGGTTTTAGGTGTCGTTGCTTTCTCTATCTGGGCGATCATCGGTTACCTTTGCACCGTGCTTAATGCCAAATATTGGCTTTGGGCTGCGTCATGTTCATTGGCGGTTAGCTTATGTATTGGTAGTGCCTTACCAAACAACACCATTGATTCGAAATTGCCGCAAAACTTTATTCATCAAAACCATGACTTGTTGATGAATAGCCGTTATTTAATGGCGAGTAATGTTGGTGTTGCGGCTGGTCTTGCTTGGGAAACTAAAAACTCAAATATTTATTTATATAATAGTAGTGGTGAGTTGACCTACGGTTTGAAATACCCTGACAGCCAACATCGGTTAGTTAAACCAGACCAATTTGCACAATGGTTAGCAAAAGCACGTCAAGAAGGGCAGGTAACGGTGGTCTTTTTATTAGGTCGTAAAGAAGGGTTACCGGATATACCTAAACCAGATGAAGTCATTAAAAATTCGCGTATGGCGATTGTGGTTTATCATCAACAATGATAGCTCAACTATTACTATTATTACTTGTTAGCGTATTAACTTGCATGGGGCAAGTGGCTCAAAAACAAGCAGTGGTAAATTGGCAGAGTGAAAAAACCAATAAAACAGCATCAGCACTTCGGTGGCTGGTGCTGGCGGTTTTCATGTTGGGTCTTGGCATGTTGTTTTGGCTGAAGTTATTGGAAACCATGCCTCTCAGTATTGCTTACCCAATGCTAAGTATTAACTTTGTATTAATTACTTTGATTGGCCAGTTTATCTATAAAGAACAAACAGGGCTTAGTCATTGGCTAGGGGTCGCAGCGATCATGTTGGGTATTTTGCTAATGAGTATCAGTGTATGAATAAAGGATATTTATGGGTACTTGGCAGTGCACTACTAGTGACTGTGGCCCAACTGAGCTTGAAAGCCGGTGTGGTTGAGTTACCCTCATTTACACTTGGCTGGCACTGGTTACAAGCAGATTGGTTATTGGCAAATTTTGTTAGCCTAAGTATTATTTTTATAGGGTTAGTTTGCTACGCATTATCGATGCTATGTTGGTTATTTGCATTAAAATATATCGCATTAAATAAAGCCTACCCCCTTATCAGCCTTAGTTACGTATTCGTCTATATTCTCGCTGTTTTGTTACCTTGGTTTAATGAACCTGCGACATGGTTAAAAGCAGCGGGAATTGCCTTTATTTTATTAGGCGTTTGGTTGATTAGCCGACCAACAAAACAAATGAAAAATAATAATAAGGGGGGTAAAATCTAAGTTGTTTATTTTTTATTCTTCACGCACTATAATCTCAGTTAAATATTGTAATAAGAACGATGAATAAGGTGCTTTATGCTTATAAAAATACAACACCTACCATTACTTTTGTGTCTAGTTTTAATCGGCTGTTCATCAACGACAGTTAAAAGGACACCGCCGCCGCCGCTAAAAACACAGTTGTCCGACCCAATAATGACAATAGCACAGTTAAAAGACCAATTAGAACAATGGTATGGGACGCCTTATCACTATGGTGGAATGAACCAAAGTGGTGTGGATTGTTCAGGTTTTGTTTATCGCACCTTTAACGATCGTTTTGCTATCCAGCTGCCCCGAACGACGGTGGACCAAACTCAGTTAGGGACGCGAATTGATAAATCGGATTTGATGCCAGGGGATTTGGTTTTCTTTAAGACTGGTTCAGGGGAAAATGGGTTACATGTGGGTATTTATGATACCGATAATACTTTTATTCATGCTTCAACCAGTAAAGGGGTGATCCGTTCCTCAATGGATAACGTTTATTGGCGAAAAGTGTTCTGGCAAGCAAGGCGCATCTAAACTCGCTATTTTTTTCAGTGATTATGCTATCTTAGAAGCAATTTTTGTTTTAAGGGTAGTTTTTAATGTCTAGGTTACGTTTACTTATCTCCGAATCTTTTGATCCTTGGTTTAACCTTGCGGTTGAAGAAACTATTTTTCGACAAATGTCAGCAGATCAACGTGTTATGTTTTTATGGCGTAATGCGGACACGGTGGTTATTGGTCGAGCTCAAAATCCTTGGAAAGAATGTAATACCAGAAGGATGGATGAGGACAATGTTCGCTTAGCACGTCGTAGTAGTGGCGGTGGCGCAGTATTCCATGATCTGGGAAATACATGTTTTACGTTTATGGCGGGGAAACCTGAATACGATAAAACAGTTTCTACACAAATTATCGTTGATGGTTTAGCTCAAGTGGGTATCGCTGCACAAATTTCTGGGCGTAATGATTTGGTTTTAGACACTGAAAATGGCCTAAGAAAAATCTCTGGCTCTGCTTATCGTGAAACAAAAGACAGGGGTTTTCATCATGGAACCTTGTTAATAAATGCTGATTTAAGTCGTCTAGCAAACTATTTGAACCCAGACCCTAAAAAGTTGCAAGCAAAGGGGATCACCTCGGTACGCTCTCGGGTCGCAAATTTATCTGAATTAGTCCCTAATATTTCCCACGAAAAAGTATGCGAAGGCATTATTAAAAGCTTTTTCGAGCATTTCGGTGAGACGGTTGACCCCGAATATATTTCCCCTGAGAAGTTACCTGATCTACCCAATTTCAAGGAAACTTTTGCTAAACAAAGTAGCTGGGAATGGAATTTTGGGCAGGCGCCTGCCTTTTCACATTACTCTGATACTCGATTCCCGTGGGGGGGAATTGAATTTCATTTTGATATTGAAAAAGGTGTGATTAACCGTTGTCAATTTTTTACTGATAGCTTAGACCCTTCGCCATTAGAGTGGCTCAGTGAACAGCTAGTTGGTAAGGTCTATCAAACAGAGACTATTCGTTTATTAAGTAAACAAATGATGCAGAAATGGCCTCAATTACAGGAACAATTGGCTGATTTAGAAAACTGGTTGGTTTTAGAGTTAAGTTAAAAAAAGAGCCGACAGTTGTCGGCTCAGACATAGACATTAAAATAACGAATAGGAAAAGGGACTTATTGAATAAAATAATTAACTATGACAGTTACAAGTCATAAAGCTTTTACATTCCGGCATTTCACCAGTTTGGCGGAATTTTGCCGGCGTTGTATCAAAATGTTTTTTAAATATACGAGTAAATGTAGCTTGTGAGCTGAAGCCATATTGTAACGCAATATCAAGAATAGGTAAGTTGCCTTCACGTAATGATTTAGCGGCTTCTAACAAGCGGCGTTTACGCACATACTCGCCAAGCGTGCATCCTTTCATTTCTTTGAAAACACGCTGTAAATGCCATTTCGAATAACCACTTTTATCGGCTATTGTGTCGATTTTGATGCCTTCATTGCGTTGCAACTGGCTTTCTAGCCACTTAACAATATCATTGACTACACTTTCTGACATATTTACCTCCTACTCAAGTAGGCTATTGTTCATTAATAACTAATAATAACTCACGAAATTAGGATCTATTCTTCCTGTTTTTCCGATATATCGATAGGCTAAACGTGCGGTTTTTTAATGAGAATACCTATCACTACGATAGATGTTGATAAATTTAACATTTTAAACATACATCATTGTATGTTTAAATATATAAAAAATCAATGGGTTGTGTTTTAACTTTGATTTTTATGATAGGTTATTCTGGTGGATTTACTATATATTCAAATTAATTGTTCAAGCTGTTCGATTTTATTAACCAAGTAAATAATTGAAAAATTATCGCACTACATTTAAAGACAGTTCTATAACGATAAACAGGAAATTCCGAGTTGATTTTTTTAGAGAAAAACACTAAATGATTGGCAGTTATAGGGAGAATTATGGTGATTGGTTTTATTATCAACATAATACTCCGTTAATGAATTTTACCTCTTTTTTGCCAAAACGCTGTAGATGCTGGGTCTGTGACATAGCTTTTGGCGTATTTAACTAAACCTACTCCCACTGAGTTTTATGTTTTCATGAGGCTGTCACATCAAGGAAAATGGCGATTAGAAGCCAATGTTTCATGTTATTTACCCCTATTAAATATGGGGTAAAGCTAAAACTTGCTTACACCATTCATCTTGCTCAGGTGTGCCTTCAGTACGCTGACCATACATTTGTATAATCTGATTGCCTTGGGTATCAAAAACCTCCAAGCTTGTTACAAAGCCATCTTTAGTCGGTTTTCTTGTCACCCAACATTCAGCGATACCATTTTCAATAATGTGCAGTTTGCAATTAGGACCAATAATGTTTAACCAGTGAGTTTGGGTATTTTCTACGGTTAATGATGTTATTTCACTGATTTTACCAGTGAAAATTTGTACACAGCCACGATTACCAACGAAAAGCATAATTTCATTTTGTGCTTGGTGGGCGAGTGACAGTAAACCTGATAATGCACTGCGAGGGACTTGCCATGCTAGTTTACGGCTAACAACGCGGAAGACTTGCTGTCTGCTTAGATTATTATTTTTTAAGATGGTGAAAAATTGGTGGACATCTGTCATATTGCGCCATTCTTGTTCTAGTTTTTGTGCAAGTTCACGATCAATCGACCGTTCAGAAAACGGTTTGACTTCATGGATGGTGAGAGGGCGGTTTTCTGATGTAATATATTGTTTAATCAATGTTTGCCATGCATCGAGATTCGTCGACTTTGTGGTAAAAACTTTGTGTAAGGCATCACCATGTTTGTCAAAAAACTGAATGCTATGACGTAGGCCTTCAGTTGTTTCTTCTACTAATGAGAATGCTGAACGCCATTGAGCAAAGAACATTCTAAGGTCAAGAGCTCGAGGATTGAGAAATAAACCCGCATGTGAGCTGAGCCTTGCATTATCATATTGACCAATTTGAATATTAACGGCGTACTCATTACGGGTAACCCCTTTTGCCACCCCGATGGATGCTAAACTTTGCAAGATATCAGGCATTTTTCCAGATAACCTTTGCACGTTATCTTGACCAACGCGGCAATGAAGAAGCTGTGCTTCTGAAATATTTAGTTGTGCTGCTATTTCGCGCGCATATATACCCTTATGCTCTTTTCGTATTTTTTGGTAATCACTATAGCTATTTGAATTCAAAATAATTTCCTTAAGGTTAAGTAGAGTAAAGTGTTATCAACTAATTTCGTATAAGGACATAGTAATTTGCGCTATGAAATTAGCTGATAACATAACTTATTGGTTGTTAACTATTATTTGTTACTAAATTACCAGTTATAATTTACGTTAAAGTAAAAATTCCTACCTTCCTGTGGGACCCCCATGGAAGAGATATACTGTTTATCAAAGGCATTTTTCATAGTAAGCGTGGAACTTAGCCCTTTAATGAATTCATCAGCTTGATAATTCACATAAAAATCATGAACTCCATATCCTGCGTATTGAATGACTTCTTTATGATAGCGATCTAAGCCTTTATCAGATTTGTGATGGGGACGTTGATATTTAGCGTTGCCTTGGAACTTGGTTTTGGCTGAAAACTCACCAATCCAGCCAATTTGAATTCCTGTTGTTGCAACTGGAGCATTAATTCTGGCTGTCAACGTTTGGGGGCGAATAGATGATAAAGAATAATTTGTACCATCTTCTCTTCCCATCGTGTGATTATGGTTAACAGCGATATCAAACCAATGTGTTTTATAGTGAACAAAACTGTCAAATCCATGAATAGTTGCGGATGGAATATTTATAAAAAATATTTTCTTCGGGAAGTATTCCATTCGACCAACTTTATTACCATCTCGAGCTCTTGGATTGAAGGATAAGGGGTACTCGCCATCGACAGTTATGTAGTTTTTTGCTTTAGTGTGAAAATAAGTCGAACCAAATTGAAGGGAGTCATTTTTAAAATAAAGCTCGTCAAAACTGAGTTTCAAACCTGTCTCCCATGTTTTATTGGTTTCAGGCTGTAAATCTGGTGATGGACGGAAATCAGATTTAATAGAGGCGCCAAAAAAAAGTGGAATAGTGAAATGGTTTGAATTGTTATAAAGCTCCGACATTCTTGGAGTACGGTATGCTTCAGCGTATGATGAATGAAGATTTAACCAGCTAGTAGGGGTTGCACTTACAGCAAAGCGAGATGACCAGTTAGTATGCTTGTTTTCAGGGAAATTCTCTCTAGAAGTTTGGTACTGGGTGAAACGTGTCCCTGCGGAGAAAGTGATGGGTAAATGATGCAAAGTCATATCATTTACCAGCCAGCCAGACATGTTAGACAATTCTGATGGCGGATAGCTGATTGCATATTGATTTGATGTTTGTTTCTGTTGGTAATATTCAAAACCACTTTGAATATAGTGGTTTACCCAGTTATACATCGGTAAAGAGACGCTATTAGAAAATTTAGTCCCATAGGTGTATTGGTTGCGTTCCTCAGGGCCATATTCATCAGGCTTTTTGATAATTTTGATGGTATCAGTTTGGTCTAAATACAAGTCGGTATAATAAACGCTCCATTCAGCTTGCCAATTTAAGCTGTTTTGCGGCTTAAAATACTGATTAATTGCAATATCCCGCTGGTGGCTTTGCCTTTCATGGGGGGCGTTCGGATACTTAGTTTTTTCCGTGGGTTTTGCCGGTTGTTTTAAGCTCAGGCTATCGTTTCGATATTCTTTTAACTGTAATGTTAGGTTGTAAGATGGGTGTGGTAGCCAAGTAGTTTTGAGCATCCAGTTATGGATTTTTTCAACATTATGTGCCAGCTCAAATTCGGGAGAACCCATAATATGCTTTTTACGCTGACTGTAACTGAGCAATGTGTCAAATGACTCAGAACGACCTAATAAAGTTGCGCCTGCATAGTAACTATGGTCATTACGGTTAATGCCGCTAAACGCTCGCCCACCTAATTTTTGCCCCGGTTTTAAAATATCGGCGGCATTTAATGTTTTGAATGCGACCACCCCAGCGAGAGCACCTCCACCATGATGAACTGATGCGGAGCCTTTGTGGATATACACTTTGTTAATCAAAGTCGGGTCGATAAAAGTGGCATCATATAACCCTGAGTTAAAATCTTGAGTGATGTTATCGATTGTGACTTTTACCCCCCGAGAGTCATACCCTCGCATTTGAATGCCTTGGCCATAAGTGCTATTAGACCCAGAGACAAATACGCCGGGTTGGCCTTTTAGTAAATCCAAGGCAGAAGTTGCAGATTGTTGTTCAGGCGCTTGGGCGTCAATCACATCAACTTGCTCAGCCACGGCAATTTCTTCAAAACCGAAGGGGGAGGCTGAAACTTGGATAACATCTTGAGCTAATACGGAATGGCTCAACCCGGCTAAAGTAATAGCGATGGTGAGTGTTGAAATAGGGAATTTTTTTTCTTGGAATATAGATGCAGGCATCGGTTTAAACTGCATAGGAAGTCCTTTCCTTATATTTTAGGTTACGCTGGCTGCCTGGATAGATTATCTGGGTGGCATGCTAAAAGTATTTTATATAACGTTTTTATTTATTAGCGTTTATTATCAACCCCGCCTTTTGGTTGATAAATTTGATAGCGATATAAAACAATCCATTGTTATATTTACTATTTATTGCCAATAAGCAAAGAGCTCCATTTCAATTTAGTAAGCACCTTAGATGAATACATACCCGAATTTTTATGGGGACTTAACCTATTGTTTATCGTCTTTTATAGTCATTAATAGAAATAATGGCGTTGTTTTACAGTGAGCTAATAGATAAAACGAGCTGTAGTGAGAATTATTATCGTTAAGGTTTGGGTGGTCAAGAGTTTTTTGATTTAATCTGTGCTTTTAATTTAAATAAACAGTTATTAATATAAATAAATTATATTTAATTGAGTGTTATTGTTATTTTATATTAAAAAGCCCTTTAATTAGAATATAACTAAAGGGCGTGATGGAAATGTTTGATACTAAGCTAGGCTATTTGAAGCGAGAATCAACCGCTTGAGAAAGGATTTCAATGAGTTGTTCAGTATCTTCCCAGCCAAGGCATGGGTCAGTAATCGATTGACCATAAACTAAAGCTTGGTCAGCGATGACTTTCTGTGTGCCTTCAATTAAAAAGCTTTCAGCCATTACACCGCTTATCGCGGTAGAGCCATCCTTTATTTGCTCTGCAATATCCCGAGCGACTTCTAATTGACGGCGGTGAATTTTTTGGCAATTACCATGACTAAAGTCGACGACTAAATGCTCTGGCAGTTCAAATTTGCGAAGCTTATCGCAGGCTGCGGCTAAGTCCCCAGCAGAATAATTCGGTTGTTTCCCCCCGCGCATAATAATATGGCCATGTGGGTTACCGCTGGTTTGGTAGATGGTCATTTGACCGTTTTTATCTGGGGACAAAAACATATGTTGTGCTTTTGCGGCTCTAATTGCATCAATAGCAATATTAATATTGCCATCTGTACCATTTTTAAAACCAACAGGGCAGGAGAGCGCAGAAGCCATTTCGCGGTGAATTTGGCTTTCTGTCGTTCGCGCACCAATAGCCCCCCAACTAATAAGGTCAGCAATATATTGGCCCGTAACCATGTCGAGAAACTCAGTTGCTGTTGCTAAACCAAGCTGGTTAACTTCTATTAGTAATTTTCGCGCGAGGCGTATTCCTGTATTGACTTGGCAGGAGTTATCTAAATTTGGGTCAGAAATTAGTCCTTTCCAGCCAACAACGGTGCGCGGTTTTTCAAAATAAGTCCGCATAACAATTTCTAAGCGGTTTTGATGACGTTCCCTTAATACATTCAGCTTTGTCGCGTATTCAATTGCCGCGTCAATATCATGAATTGAGCAAGGACCGACGATAACAAGTAAACGCGGGTCTTCCCCCGATAAGATCTGTTCTATGCGCTTACGTGACGCTGTCACGTTATTGGCAACCTTTTGGGAAATAGGAAATTCATCAGCGAGAGTTTGTGGTGTAATTAAACTGTCCACTCTTGCAGTGCGTAATTCATCAGTTTTTTGCATTTTGGTTCTCAAAACTTTAATAGGCAGATGCCGTATCAGTGATAAAGATCACAATAAACGAAAATGGCTTAATTTCAACCTACAAAGTAATTTGTATCAATTATATTTTATATTTTTTATCAAAATATACGTCTCTGTAAACCCATTGTATCAATCACTTTTGCTGAAATTTCTTCCACTGAGTAGTTAGTTGTATTTAAGTAGTTGATTTTATTCTGCCTAAATAATGCTTCGACTTCAGCAATTTCAATACGGCACTGCCTTATCGATGCATAACGGCTATTTTCACGGCGTTCTTCACGGATAGCAGCTAAACGTTCAGGGCTAATCGTTAAGCCAAATAATTTGTGGGTATAAGGGCGAAGAGCCACGGGGAGCTTTAGATTGTCCATATCATCAGCAGTAAATGGATAATTGGCGGCTTGAATGCCAAATTGCATAGCTAAATATAAGCTGGTAGGGGTTTTGCCACAGCGAGAAACACCGATAAGAATGACTTGAGCTTGGTCTAAATTACGCAGAGAAATACCATCATCATGTGCGAGTGTATATTCAATGGCTGCAATACGAGCATCGTATTGGATCATATTTTGCATTGACAAGCCGTGCGTACGATTGAGCTTAGGTTCTGGTTCAAGGCCAACTTCTTTTTGGATTGGAGCAACTAAACTTTGGACAATATCTTGGCAAAAACCAGAACTTTGCGTGATGATTTGCCTAACTTCAGGGGAAATAATCGAATAGAACACTAATGGGCGAAGTTGTGTTTCTTCAAATATGGTATCAATTTTTTGTTTTATTTCTTGTGCGCGGGCCGGCGTGGTAACGAAAGGCAGGGTATAAGAAATAAAAGCTAGTGGAAATTGTGAAAGGACAGCATGCCCCAGAGTTTCAGCTGTGATAGCTGTACCATCTGAAATAAAGAAAACAGTTCTTTGTATTGGGTTGTTCATCGAATCTAATTTATTCATTGTTATTTATCTTTTATTGTATTTATCACTAGTTTTATAGAGATATTATCTTTGTTTAAAGTTTAAAAATTAGTTTATAAGGGAAAGTATAGCCATTATTTGAGCGATTTTTAGAACAAAACATTTTTCTTATTTGATGGAACGATTCACCAGTCCATCTTCTATTAATGTCTGTGCTAGTCTATTTCACGAGGCGAATTTTCGCCAATGAGATTTTTTACGATTTGTACTCTGTCACTAAATTGCTATAAAAGGATCACTTTCAATGTCCACAAATGGCCTTACTCCGTGTAATGTACTTTGGTATAACCAATTAGGGATGAATGATGTTGACCGGGTTGGCGGTAAAAATGCCTCCTTAGGTGAAATGATCACAAACTTATCTGATCTGGGTGTATCCGTACCTAACGGTTTCGCGACAACCGCACAGGCGTTTAATGATTTTCTGGAGCAGAGCGGTGTAAATCAACGCATTTATAACCTGCTAGATGAAACGGATATTGATGATGTGAACCAACTGGCTGTTGCAGGTGCTCAGATCCGTCAATGGGTGATTGATACGCCATTGACGAAGGAGTTGGAACAAGATATTCGTGACGCGTTCGCTCAACTTTCAGAAGGGGAAGCAGAAGCATCATTTGCTGTTCGCTCATCAGCAACCGCAGAGGATATGCCTGATGCTTCATTTGCGGGGCAACAGGAGACATTCCTTAATGTTCAAGGGATTGATGCTGTATTAGTGGCGATTAAACATGTTTTTGCTTCGTTGTTTAATGACCGCGCTATTTCGTATCGTGTTCACCAAGGTTACGATCACCGTGGAGTAGCTCTGTCGGCGGGTGTGCAAAGAATGGTACGTTCTGATTTAGCATCTTCGGGCGTGATGTTTACTATTGATACCGAATCTGGTTTTGATCAGGTAGTTTTCATTACCTCAGCTTATGGTCTAGGTGAAATGGTGGTACAAGGGGCGGTAAATCCGGATGAGTTTTATGTCCATAAACCAACCTTGAAAAATAACCGCCCTGCGATTGTACGCCGTACTCTAGGCTCTAAAAAACTACAAATGGTGTATGCCGATAGTAAAGAGCACGGTAAACAAGTTCAGATTGAAGATGTGCCAGAAACCCTACGCAATCGTTTCTCTCTGGCTGACCATGAAGTTGAAGAGCTCGCTCGTCAAGCTTTACAGATTGAAAAGCATTATGGTCGTCCAATGGATATTGAGTGGGCTAAAGATGGCCACAATGGGCGTTTATATATTGTCCAAGCAAGACCAGAAACAGTGCGTTCAAATCAACAAGTCATGGAACGCTATCAACTCAAAGAGCAAGGACAGGTTTTAGTTGAAGGGCGTGCTATTGGTCACCGCATTGGTTCCGGTGTAGTAAAAGTGATTCATAATTTAAGTGAGATGGATCGCATTCAGGCTGGTGATGTCTTAGTTACAGACATGACAGACCCTGACTGGGAGCCAATCATGAAAAAAGCTGCTGCGATTGTCACTAATCGTGGTGGGCGTACTTGCCATGCCGCTATCATCGCTCGTGAGCTAGGGATACCTGCTGTCGTTGGTTGTGGTGATGCAACTGACCGTTTACAAGAAGGTCAAGAAGTCACTGTTTCCTGCTCGGAAGGTGATACTGGCTTTGTTTACCAAGGCAAGTTGGAATTTGAAATTCACAGTTCTGAAGTGAGTGAAATGCCAAGCCTTGGTGTCAAAATCATGATGAATGTGGGTAATCCTGACCGTGCATTTGATTTTGCTTGTTTGCCAAATGAAGGTGTTGGTTTAGCGAGACTGGAGTTTATCATCAATCGCATGATTGGTGTTCACCCAAGAGCATTGTTAGAATTTGATGAACAGTCTCCTGAATTACAAACTGAAATCCGCGAAATGATGGCCGGTTATGACGACCCAATCGAGTTCTATGTGGGCAAATTAACCGAGGGTATTTCAACGTTAGCAGCAGCCTTCTGGCCAAAACGCGTTATTGTGCGTTTATCAGACTTCAAATCAAATGAATATGCCAATTTAGTCGGTGGGGATATTTATGAGCCTGAAGAAGAAAACCCTATGCTTGGTTTCCGTGGTGCAGGGCGTTATGTTTCTGATAGCTTCCGTGCATGTTTTGCGTTGGAATGCGAAGCCGTTAAGCGCGTGCGTAATACTATGGGGCTCACGAACGTTGAGGTAATGATCCCGTTTGTGCGTACTGTCGCACAAGCTGAGGCTGTCATTGCGGAGATGGCAAAACATGACCTTAAGCGCGGAGAGAACGGCTTAAAAGTGATTATGATGTGTGAAATACCATCGAATGCTTTGCTGGCTGACCAATTCCTTGAGCACTTTGATGGGTTCTCTATTGGTTCAAACGATATGACTCAATTAACATTAGGCCTTGATAGGGATTCTGGTGTTGTTTCTGAGCTATTCGATGAGCGAAACGACGCGGTTAAGGCAATGCTATCGATGGCAATACAAGCAGCTAAACGCCAAAATAAATATGTTGGTATTTGTGGGCAAGGTCCTTCAGATCACCAAGACTTCGCTCAGTGGTTAGTTGATGAAGGTATTGATAGTTTATCTTTAAACCCAGACACTGTCGTGCAAACTTGGTTAACGATCGCTGAAAATCAGTAATCATTACTGAGCTAATAATGAAAGTCGAGAGGTGAAAACCTTTCGGCTTTTTTTATTAATTTAAATTATCTATTATTACAATAGTTAATAGTTATTATTGAGTTATTTCATACTAAATAACTCGATTGAATGATTATGCAATTCTTTTTGCGTACATAAACATAATTATTCCAAATCAATCACGCGTATAATGAGTAATTAAATGTACTTTAATTATAAAGCTCATGAAAGTAATAATAGTGCGGGTTATGTATAACGCTAAAGGAGTATGTTTACTTATGTTTGGTACCAGAAGTTGATTCTTATCAATACTTATAAAACAGATGATTTAATTTTGATGTGAATAATTTTCATATTGAGGAACTAGATAAAAAAAAAAGCCTATCATGGGCTGACAGGCAAAGACTACACACAGCAATTTGGTTAATAAAACCGTGCTTTAAGGGGTTAGCATGGCTTTTCATGTTTGTTTGATTCAATGGCTAGATAATAAAGTATTCATATTATACAAGCATTAAGAACACTCTCAATAATAAACTTACTTGTTGTTACTTAAGAGAATTATTCCAATAGAATTATGTTAACATAAATTAGGCTAAATACTAACATTAGAATGTTAAATATTGTTTCTAAATATTAATGAGAAATGAAATCATTAATGAAGCAGACATGTATATCGACAACATGCCTGTTTCAATTAATTGCAACTATTTCTTAATCATGAACACATCTTCAAGAAATTTCTCTGTTTCAGCTAAGTTCTCATTAGGCATAGCTACCTCATTCATCCATGCTTTTAATAAACTATATGAAACAGCTAATACAACGGGACCGATAAATAGGCCTATCATCCCGAATGATAAGATACCCCCGATAACCCCAACTAAGATTAGTACCATCGGCAAATCGGCACCCATTTTAATCAACCAAGGACGAAGAACACCGTCCATTGTTGCCACAACCGCAGCCCAAATGGCGAGAATAATTCCCCAAGTGGTATCACCAGTCCAAAATAACCATATAACAGATGGCACCATAATCAACAGCGGCCCTATTTGAGCAACACAGCAGATAAACAGTAAAACAGTGAGGATTGCAGCATAACCAATGCCAGAAAGTGCAAGGCCAATCCCACCGACAATAGCTTGGATTAACGCTGTCACGACGACGCCCAATGCCACCGCTCTTATTGATTGAGCTGCTAATAAAACAGCTGCATCACCACGCATGCCTGCAAGGCGCACAGCAAAGTGACGTATGCCTAACATGACAGATTCACCTTTAAGGTAAAGTAAGCCGCTAAACAGTAACATTAAGATTAGATGAAACACAAAGCGCCCTGCGCTGATCGCTTGTGTGGCGAACCACCCCGCGGCTTGACCAAAGTAAGGTTGGATTTTTGCGAGTAGGGCGTTACCACCACTCGCTACAAGGCTATGCCATGCGTAATAAATTTTTTCGCCTACCATCGGTATGGTATTTAGCCATTCTAGCTCTGGTAATGTCAGGCTTGAAGGGGACTTGGCTAAATCAATCAATGGAGTGCTATTATCAATAATACTTCCAATCAAAACCCCTAATGGGATAACAAACAACAGTAATATAAGAAGAACCATCACTAATGCAGCTAGCCAACGCTTACGCCATAAGCGCGCTTCTAGCCGTAATAATAGTGGCCATGTTGCAATAACCATCATCCCTGCCCATACAAAGCCAAGAATAAAGGGATTAAGTACCCAAAAACAGGCGGCTATCATTAAGATGATGGACAATAGGCCGAAAATAAGTTTGGGGAGATCCAAACGTTTTTGCGATTTTTCCATTAATGATTGATCCTTAATAAATGAAAATTCTGCTTATACGGCAAATTTTTAGGTGAAAATAACGAAATTATTTTTCACGATTAAAAAAAACAATATTGTGATATGGTTCATTATGACAATGTCATCAGCGGCTGTACCGTTTTTACTAGCTGTGAAGGTAATAAGTCATAAACCTGAGACGCTATTGTGCAACTTAAAGTAAAGATAGTACATAACGAGTAATGCGAACACTAAACAACAAGAGTCATCGTTAATAATGATCCCGCGTATATCAGAAGCTCCTCATCTTAGTCAATTAGTCATTGAGTTCTTGCATGAGCTACAAGAACAAGGTTTTACTGGTGATAACGGTACCAGCTACGCTGAACGGTTATCCATGGCGACAGACAACAGTATTTATCAACTATTGCCTCAAGCGGTTGTTTTCCCGCGTTCTAGTGCAGATGTACAAATTATTACACGCGTAGCCGGGCAATCCAAATATCGTGAACTTAGCTTTACGCCAAGAGGTGGTGGTACAGGGACTAACGGGCAATCCTTAACAGAAGGGATTGTCGTGGATATGTCCCGCTATATGAATCGTATTTTAGAAATAAACCCCGAGCAAGGTTGGGTCAAAGTTGAAGCTGGCGTAATCAAAGATCAGTTAAACCAATTTTTAAAACCTTATGGTTATTTCTTCTCTCCTGAGCTATCGACCAGTAACCGTGCAACCTTGGGGGGAATGATCAACACCGATGCATCAGGGCAAGGTTCATTAGTCTACGGTAAAACATCCGACCACGTTTTAGGTGTTAAAGCCATGGTATTAGGGGGGGAGTGCATTGATACTCGTGCTATGCCTATCGAACTCGCCCAATCGATTGCGTCCGAGGATTCTATTGTCGGGCGTATTTATAAAACGGTACTAGAACGCTGCTTAGAACAGCGGCCATTAATTGAAGAAAAGTTCCCAAAGTTAAATCGTTTTCTGACAGGCTACGACTTACGTCATGTTTTTAATGATGAATTAACTGAATTTGACCTTACCCGCATTTTGACGGGTTCAGAGGGGTCTTTAGCGTTTATTACTGAAGCCACCCTTGATATCACGCCATTGCCAAAAGTACGCAGGCTGGTTAACGTAAAATATGACTCTTTTGAGTCAGCACTGCGTAATGCCCCTTTTATGGTTGATGCTAAAGCATTATCTGTTGAAACCGTCGATTCTAAAGTGCTGAATCTAGCCCGTGAAGATATCGTTTGGCACTCTGTAAAAGCATTAATTACTGATATTCCTAATAAAGAAATGTTAGGTCTTAATATCGTTGAATTTAGTGGCGATGATGAAAGTGAAATTAACCAGCTGACAGACAGTTTGTGCCAACGACTTGATGAGTTAATGGCAAATAATCAAGCGGGTGTGATTGGCTATCAAACTTGTCATGACCTTGATGATATAACTCGCATTTATAATATGCGTAAAAAGGCAGTTGGCTTGTTAGGTAATAGTAAAGGTGCGGCAAAACCAATTCCATTTGTAGAAGATACTTGTGTACCACCAGAGCATCTAGCTGATTATATTGTTGAGTTCCGAGCGCTACTCGATGGCCATAATCTGAATTATGGCATGTTTGGTCATGTCGATGCGGGGGTATTACATGTTCGGCCAGCTCTAGATATGTGTGATCCACAACAAGAAATATTGATGAAACAAATTTCTGATGAAATTGTTGCATTAACAGCTAAATATGGTGGGTTGCTGTGGGGAGAGCATGGTAAAGGTTTTCGCGCACAATATAGCCCTGAGTTTTTTGGGGACGTACTGTATAGCGAATTACGTAACATCAAAGCGGCATTTGACCCAGACAACCGTTTGAACCCTGGGAAGATTTGCCCTCCAGCAGGGCTTGATGCTCCAATGAAACAGGTCGATGATATCAAACGAGGCACTTATGATAGGCAAATCCCTGTTCAGGTTCGCGAGCAATTTCGGGGAGCCATGGAGTGTAATGGGAATGGGCTATGTTTTAATTTTGATGTTAAAAGCCCTATGTGCCCGTCGATGAAAGTGAGTGGTCAGCGCATTCATTCACCTAAAGGTCGTGCAACACTTGTTCGAGAATGGTTAAGGCTATTAGCAGATCAAGGAGTGACTCCGGACTACCTCGAAAAGGGCATTAAGCAAGACTCACCTTCCTTACGCGGTTTAATTGAGAAAACGCGTAATACTTGGCGGGCAAAGCAAGGAGATTACGATTTTTCTCACGAAGTAAAAGCATCAATGGCCGGGTGCCTTGCTTGCAAAGCCTGCTCAACACAGTGCCCAATCAAAATTGATGTACCTTCATTTAGAGCGAAATTTTTAGCCTTATATCACGGTCGCTACTTACGCCCTGTGCGTGATCATATTGTTGCTAACGTAGAGAGCAGTGCACCATTATTCTCTAAGGTACCAGGTGTATTTAATTTCTTTTTACGTCAGCCAATAGTGCAAAAGCTTAGCCAACACACGATAGGTATGGTTGATTTACCCTTATTTTCTCAGCCTACATTGAAACAAGAGCTTTTGGGGCATACTGCGGTGTCAGTAACACTCGAGCAACTAGAAGGTATGGGGGCTGCTCAGCGCGAAAAATACGTGTTGGTAGTACAAGACCCTTTCACCAGCTATTACGATGCGAAAGTGGTCGCAGATTTTGTGCGATTAATTGAAAAATTGGGCTATAAACCTGTTTTATTACCATTTTCACCGAATGGTAAGGCGCAGCATATTAAGGGTTTTTTGGCAAAATTTGCGAAAACAGCACGTAGAACCGCAGACTTTTTAAATCGCGTAGCAAAATTAAAGTTACCCATGGTTGGCGTCGACCCTGCATTAGTTTTATGTTATCGCGATGAATACCATGAAATTTTAGGAAAAGAACAGTGCCAGTTTACTGTAATGTTGGCTCATGAATGGTTAGTGAGTTTACCTGCACCACAAAATGCCAAAGTAAATGCAGCTGAGCCTTGGTACTTTTTTGGGCATTGTACGGAATCAACGGCTTTACCAAATAGTGCGAGCCAATGGGCAAGCTTATTTGCACGTTTTGGCCACAAACTGAATAATGTCAGTGTGGGTTGCTGTGGAATGGCGGGAACTTACGGTCATGAAGTGGCAAACCTTGAAAATTCCAAAGGAATTTATAACTTATCTTGGAAAGGAGCGATGGCCTCTTTACCAAAAGAGCGTTGCTTAAGCCCCGGTTATTCTTGCCGTAGCCAAGTGAAGCGTATGGAAAATACAGTTATAAAACACCCGATTCAAGCACTGTTGGAGATAGTTTAATGATTTGGAAACGTCAATTTAATTTGCAACAATTAGCTGAAATGTCAAAAACGTGCATGTTAGGGCATATTGGTATTGAGATCACAGCATTTGGTGATGATTATTTAGAGGGAACAATGCCTGTTGATGAGCGAACTAAACAACCGTTTGGTTTACTTCATGGTGGCGCTTCAGTGGTGCTTGCTGAGTCTTTAGGGTCAATAGCGGGTTATTTATGTACGGAAGGTGAGCAAAGAGTGGTTGGTCTAGAAATTAATGCAAACCATGTCCGTGCAGCGCGTTCGGGGGTTGTTAAAGGCATTTGCAAACCTATTCACTTAGGGCGTCGCCAGCAAGTTTGGAATATTGAAATATTCAATGAACAAGGAAAACTGTGTTGTACTTCCCGTCTAACGACTGCGGTATTATTTGAATAATCACAGCTATGCTTAGGTGGCTTGTAGGCTTTGAGTAGCTAAAAGCCACCAATAACCTTCCTATTAGTAGTGTTTTTATCTGCTGTTTTATCCGTAAATTCGTTTTTTATCGCATTAATAAAGTTGTATAATAAATACATCTTTATTAATTTGTGTCATTTAATTGTATTATTCAGTACAAAATCAAATAAAAAAATAGTTCTATTTTATTTTTCTTATTTCAATAAGTTAAGTGATAAGAAAGACATTATTGGTGATTCGATAAGCTCATAATGAATAAAAAAAGAACTAAAATAGCTATAACCTCTTAAAACAAATGGTTGAAGTAGAATAGCTAATCATTACCATAGGGTAGACAGAGTTAATCTCCTGATAACAGGCTGAAAAGCCATAAGAAATGTGGGGTCAATATGACTGACGGTGTAGAGACATTTTCATTTGATGAAAACAGTTGGCAGGGAGTTAGCCTGACACAAAGCGCTGCAAAACAAATCAAAAAATTGATGGTGCAAAACCCAAATACGAAAGGGCTTTCACTGGGCGTAAAACAGTCTGGCTGCGCAGGTTTCGGTTATGTATTTGAAATGATCGAAAACCCAACAGACCAACACCTGTTATTTGAACTCGATGGCGCACGTCTTTATGTGCCAAAAGAAGCAATGCCATTTATTGATGGTACAGTCGTTGATTTTGTCCAAGAAGGGCTGAATCAAATTTTCAAATTCAATAACCCGAAAGCACAACATGCCTGTGGGTGTGGTGAAAGCTTCGGCGTTTAACATGTGAAGTCAGATTATGTCACAGAGCAATGTAGAAGTTGGCGATGATGTTCAAAGCTGGCTTGATGACCAGCGTTATAAAGAAGGCTTCTTTACTGAAGTCGCAACGGATGAAATGGAAAAAGGGATCAACGAAGATGTGATCCGCGCCATTTCAGCAAAACGTAATGAACCAGAGTGGATGCTACAATTCCGCCTCGATGCTTTTAATCATTGGAAAGGCATGGAGGAGCCACATTGGCTTAAGGCGAATTATCCAAGCTTAGATTATCAAGATTATAGCTATTACTCTGCACCATCATGTGGTGCGTGTGATGATACGTGCGGTTCTCAATCAGGTGCAACTCAAGGTACTGGTGTTGCTGAAACCAATAGTTATTTAACGGCAGAAGTTGAAGAAGCGTTTAATCAACTAGGTGTTCCGGTTCGTGAAGGGAAAGCCGTCGCGGTTGATGCTATTTTTGACTCGGTTTCCGTTTCGACGACATATCGTGATGACCTTGCCAAACATGGCGTTATTTTTTGTTCGTTTAGTGAAGCGATCCAAGAATATCCAGAACTGGTACAAAAATACCTAGGTACTGTTGTATCAAGTCATGACAACTTTTTTGCGGCACTCAATGCTGCGGTTGCATCAGATGGTACGTTTGTTTATGTCCCGAAAGGGGTGCATTGTCCTATGGAGCTTTCAACCTATTTTAGGATTAATGCGGCGAAAACAGGCCAATTTGAACGTACTATTCTCATCGCTGATGAAGGGAGCTACGTGAGTTATATCGAAGGGTGTTCAGCGCCTGTCCGTGATAGCTACCAGCTCCATGCTGCTGTGGTTGAAGTGATTATTCACAAAGATGCAGAAGTGAAGTATTCAACGGTGCAAAATTGGTTTTCTGGTGGTGATAGCGAAACGGGTGGGATTTTAAACTTCGTGACTAAACGTGCATTATGCGAAGGTGAAAATTCTAAAATGTCATGGACACAGTCTGAGACCGGTTCTGCTATTACATGGAAATACCCAAGTGTTATTCTCAAAGGTGATAACTCAGTAGGTGAATTTTTCTCCGTTGCATTAACCAATGGTAATCAACAAGCTGATACTGGAACGAAAATGATCCATATTGGGAAAAATACGCGTTCTACAATTATTTCCAAGGGGATTTCAGCAGGTAAAAGTCAGAACAGTTATCGCGGATTAGTGAAAATTTTACCGAGTGCTCATAACGCGCGTAACTTTACCCAGTGTGACTCTATGTTAATAGGGACACAATGCGGAGCACATACTTTTCCCTATGTGGAAGTAAAAAATAATACGGCACAATTAGAACATGAAGCAACAACCTCACGTATAGGGGAAGACCAGCTGTTTTACTGTTTACAACGTGGCATTAGCGAAGATGATGCCATTTCAATGATTGTAAATGGTTTCTGTAAGGATGTGTTCTCGGAGCTTCCGTTGGAATTTGCCGTAGAAGCACAAAAATTGCTGGCGATCAGCTTAGAACACAGCGTTGGCTGATCCTAATATGAGTTTATTTGCGCTTAAGCGCTAAAGGCATGTGAATATGTTAAGTGTTAAAAACTTACACGTGAGTGTAGAAGGGAATGAGATTTTAAAAGGGTTATCTCTGGAAGTAAAACCAGGGGAAGTCCACGCCATCATGGGGCCGAATGGTTCTGGTAAAAGTACATTGTCAGCCACTCTCGCAGGCCGTGAAGAATATGAAGTTGACAGTGGTGAAGTGACATTTAAAGGTAAAGACCTGTTTGAGCTAGACCCTGAAGAGCGTGCAGGTGAGGGCGTCTTTTTAGCCTTTCAATATCCCGTTGAAATTCCTGGTGTAAGTAATCAGTTTTTCCTACAAACGGCGGTGAATGCGGTAAGAGAATATCGTCAGCAAGAAGCTTTAGATCGCTTTGATTTCCAAGACTTTATCGAAGATAAAATCAAACTATTGGAAATGCCCGAAGACTTACTGGCGCGTTCAGTGAATGTAGGCTTCTCTGGTGGTGAGAAAAAACGTAATGATATCTTGCAAATGGCAGCACTTGAGCCGCAACTGTGTATCTTAGATGAAACGGATTCAGGCTTGGATATCGATGCGTTGAAAATTGTGGCAAATGGGGTTAACTCTCTGCGTTCGCCTGATCGCTCATTCATAATTGTGACTCACTATCAGCGTATTTTGGATTATGTGAAGCCAGATTTTGTCCATGTGCTTTATCAAGGGAAAATCATCAAATCGGGTGATTTCAGTTTAGCGAAAAAACTTGAGGAGCAAGGTTATGGCTGGCTTATTGACCAACAGTGAGAAAGCAGAGAAACGTGCTCAAGTTGCTGCGCTCAATGAGCGCGCAATGTCACGTTTTGCGACATTATATGAACAGCGTCATGGGGCGAACTCACAACATGCTAAAACCCATTGGGAAATGGCAAAGCATGTCGGTTTACCTACATTTCGTCATGAAGACTGGCATTACACGCCATTAAATAGTGTATTAGAAACGGAGTATCGTTTTAGTGAAGCAGATGTTGCTGCAGCGGAATGCGAAGCCTTAGCTCTACACATTGATGCATACCGCATTGTGTTAGTTGATGGTCGTTATAGTTCTGCGTTAAGTTCTATCGATATGGGGCCATTCCAAGTCGCTTTACTCGATAACCAAGATTTGCTGCCATCTCCAGTTAATAGTGAAATTTTTTTACATTTAACCGAAAGTTTAGCGGTGCAACCGTTGGTAATTTCTTTATCGGCGAATAAAATTGCTGAAAAACCACTTTATTTATTGAATATCTCTAGTGGTAATCAAGGTACACAAGCAACAAATCTTAGCCAATATCGTTACCACTTAAGTTTAGAAGCCAATAGTAAAGCACAGGTAATTGAACATTTTGTAAGCTTAAATGGTCAAGCTCACATGACGGGAAGTCGTTTAACCGTTGAAGTGGGTGATAATGCTGATTTTAGCCATTTCAAATTGAATGTAGAAAATGAACAAGCCCAGCATTTTGCGCACAATGATATTATTGTTGGGCGCGATAGCAGAGTAAAAAGCAGTAGTTTTTTACTCGGTGCCTCATTAACCCGTAACCATACTAGCGCACGTCTTGATGGGGAAAATAGCGATTTCGAACTTAATAGTTTGCTATTACCGAAGGGCAGTGAAATTGCAGATACTCGAACCTATCTTGAGCATAACAAAGGCTACTGTAACAGCCAGCAGTGGCATAAAGTCATTGCTATGGACAATAGCAAGGCCGTGTTTAATGGTATGATTAAAGTTGCGCCAAATGCGTTGAAAACAGACGGTCAAATGACTAACAATACATTATTGTTAGGGGAAAAAGCAGAAATTGATACTAAGCCACAACTTGAAATTTATGCTGATGATGTAAAATGCGGTCACGGTGCAACAGTTGGTCGAATCGATGATGAGCAATTATTTTATCTGCGTTCAAGGGGAATCGATGGCAAAGCAGCAAAACATATGATTATTATCGCATTTGCTGCTGAATTAACAGAATCTATTGAATCGGAAGAATTAAAACACGCTGTGATGGCAAACATCCGCCAGCGCTTAGCGGAGGTTTAATACCTATGCTGTTCAATGTAGCTTCAGTAAGGCAGGACTTTCCTGCCTTATCTCAACTAATCAATAATCATCCTTTGGTGTATTTAGATACTGCCGCTAGTGCACAGAAACCGCTGCAAGTTATTGAGAAAGAAAGTGAGTTCACGTTGCATCACTATGCTGCGGTACACCGTGGAATTCATACTCTCAGTGCTAATGCAACCACGATGATGGAAGAAGTGCGCCAAAAAGCGGCTAATTTTATCCATGCTGCATCAAATGAAGAAATTGTCTTTGTAAAAGGCACCACGGAAGGCATTAATCTTGTTGCAAATAGCTTTGGCCGCAAGTATTTCCATGAAGGGGATAATATAGTTATCACGGAAATGGAACATCATGCGAATATTGTTCCTTGGTATATGTTGGCTGAAGAAATCGGTTTCGAGATCCGTGTTATTCCGATTTCTGATGATGGAAGGTTGCAGCTAGATTCACTCAATGAATTTATTGATGCTCGCACTCGTTTATTGAGTTTTGCGCATATTTCCAATGTATTAGGAACGGTTAACCCTGTACAAGATATCATCAAACAAGCAAGGGCTATTGCGGCTTCGAAAGGGAGTGAGATTGCCATTCTTGTTGATGGTGCGCAGGGTGCTATGCATCAGCAAGTTGATGTACAAGCCTTAGACTGTGATTTTTACGTTTTTTCCGGCCATAAATTATATGGGCCGACAGGGATTGGGGTACTTTACGGTAAAAAAGCGGTCCTTGATAATATGCCACCATGGGAAGGCGGTGGGGCGATGATCCGCCAAGTCAGCTTGACCAAAGGTATCACATTTGCTGATGCCCCATGGCGTTTTGAAGCAGGTACCCCGAATGTTAGTGCCATTATAGGTTTAGGGGCGGCATTTGATTATTTGAATGCACTAAATTTGGCGGATGTATTTGCTCATGAAGCTCAAGTGATGGCATACGCATCGGAAAAACTGCAAGAAATACCGTCAGTCACATTATATGGTAATGATAAACGGGAAGGGGTACTGGCATTTAATTTAGGGCAACACCATGCTTATGATGTCGGGTCTTTTCTTGATAGATATGGAATAGCGATACGTACAGGGCACCATTGTGCTTTACCATTAATGGAACACTATCATGTTCCTGCTATGTGCCGAGCTTCTGTGGGGATTTACACGACCAAAGAAGAAATCGATTCTTTATTCAGTGCGTTACAGCGAATTAAAAAATTGTTAGGCTAGCACATAAAACAGATTGTTTTGGTAAAGGAAATCAGTATGCCCGCATTACCCGATGAACATAAGTTATTACGTAACTTTTCCCGTTGTCAGGATTGGGAAGAACGCTATTTATATATGATTGAACTTGGTGGACGTTTACCTGACTTAACTGAAGCACAAAGAAGTGATAATAATTTGATTGCAGGTTGCCAAAGTCAGGTTTGGATTGACATGCAAAAGCAATCGGACGGGGCTATTATGTTTGCTGGTGACAGCGATGCAGCAATAGTTAAAGGGCTAGTGGCAATTGTCATTATTCTTTTTCAAGGCAAAACCGCGCAACAAATATTAGGGCTCGATGTTAAGTCTTTTTTTGAGCAATTAGCATTGGAGCAGCATTTAACCCCTTCACGTACACAAGGCTTAAATGCCATGATCCGCTCAATTTTAGCTCGTGCAGGTCAATTAGCATAATAATATCAGGGGAGTACAGTTTGCTCCCTTTCTCCTCGCCAATCTTTTTTCTTTTCTATGCTACTCTAAACTCATGTATTTAATTAAGTTATTATTATTAGACTAATTATTATGGATTAGCTCAGTGCTAATTATTAACTAAAATATTTATTTAGTATTAAAGATATGCAAGATAGTTGCTATTATGAGCAATAATCATTGCATTATTGTAAGAACACCATTTTCCTTGGAGTAGGTATGAAAAGAGTTTTGACGGCGGCAAGTTTGTTTGTCATGAGTGCCTTGTTGGCTCCGGCTCAGGCAAAAGAGTATCCATTACCTGACAGTAATACACGCCTAATCGGGGAAAACCTGACGTATGTTGTACCAAATGATGGGCGCCCGTTAGAAGCTATCGCCAGTGATTACCAAATAGGCTTATTGGGTATGTTAGAAGCAAACCCTGGGACAGACCCTTACCTTCCTGAAGCGGGCAAGGAACTGATCATCCCCGCACAAATGCTATTACCCGCTACACCAAGAACGGGGATTGTCATTAACCTCGCTGAGCTTCGTTTATATTATTACCCTGCGAATAGTGAAAATGTTATTGTTTACCCAATAGGTATTGGTCAATTGGGGCGTGACACGCCTGAAATGGTGACATCTGTCAGCCAATCAATTAAAGACCCTACATGGACACCAACAGCAAACATTCGTAAAAATTATGCCAAAGAGGGGATAACTTTGCCTGCGGTAGTTCCTGCGGGACCAGAAAATCCGATGGGGCTATATGCGTTACGGTTATCTTATGGTCGAGGTGAATATTTAATTCATGGTACTAATGCAGATTTTGGTATTGGCATGAGAGTTAGTTCGGGATGCATTCGCTTACGGCCTGATGATATTGAAGCATTATTCAAAACGGTACCAAAAGGAACACGGGTCCAAGTTATTGACCAACCGGTGAAATATTCTAAAGAAGCGGATGGAAGCTATTATATTGAAGTACATCAACCGTTATCTCGGACAAGCAGTGATGACCCACAAACGATGCCAATCAAATTGTCTGACGATTTCAAGCGTTTTTTAGAAAATGAAGGGGTTGACAAGGGCTTAGTAGAAAAAGAACTGGCAAGGCGTTCTGGTATGCCTGTGAGGGTCAATAATGATCAAGGCAATAGTATTCCTGATACTGAAAGCCAAACACAGCAAGGTTTAGTTCCTATTGAACCCTTTAGTATCTCACAACCTGAACCTATCTATGATGGTAAAGTTGGTGCATTGCTACCGGCTAAGTACCGCTCTTCTGCAATAACGCAATAATTTCAATAAAATAAGGGCCTATTTTCATAGGCCCTCATAAATGCTACTAGCTTCAAAGAAGCGTCTTTTCGACTAAATAACGACCAAATCGAACTTATTTTTTGTAAGTGCGAACTTGGTTGTCCAAGCGCTGGTTAGCGCGAGCTGCTTCTTCTTGAGCTGTCTGTACGTCAGAACGCAGAGACTGAACGTCGTTGCTCAGTTGATCAACTTTACCATTCAGAGTTTGTACGTCTGAAGAGAGTTTTTGCACTTCAGTGCTGTTAGAACAACCCGCTAGTAATGCTGAAGCTAATACGATAGAGCCCAGTACAATTTTAGTACGAATCATTATTTTACCCTCTAGATTGATTTATCTTGAAAATATAAAAAAGCAAGTCACCAAACAATAGAGCCAAGACTGTTATCTTAAAGCTTGCTATATCCCTTTAAAACAACCTAATGAAAATTAGGGTATGGCACTTACTTAGTCTTATGCTAGTACTAAATATAAAGTTTTGCTAGAAATACTTTAATATTAGTACTAGGAAAAAGAAGAAAAATTTAAATCAAGAACAATGATGGCGGTTATTTGACCAATTTAAGGGCTTTTTTTGATTTTACACTAATAATGATAAGAGAATATTTACTTGGGGGTACAAAATAAGTAAATAGTTACTTCAGGACAGCACAAAATGTTAACTTTAAATAAGAAGGCCGATGGTTAAATTAATTACCATCGGCCTTTTTGCATACAACTTATGAGAGTTTATTTAGAGCACATGAACAGATGAAGTATTGGTCGTACCGCTTTGTACTAATGCGCCGGATACCATAACAACAGCATCACCTGAAACCGCTAAACCACTTTCTAACGCTGCACGTTTACCTTCACGATAGAAGTCGTCAGTAGAAGTAAACCCACCAACAATCATCGGGATCACGCCTTTGACTAATAATAACTGACGAGCAGTTTCTTCGTTAGTTGTTAATGCAAGAATAGGTGCGGTTGGGAAATATTTACGAACCGATTTTGCTGATTTACCGCCGTATGTTGCAACAACAATCAGAGGAACATCTAATTTTTCAGACATTTCTACTGCGCCACGGCATACCGCTTCAGTAACACGTAAACGCTGGCTTGGTTTTTGGTTATCGATGCGAGTTTGCATCACACTATCAGTGCGCTCACAAATCGTTGCCATAATAGTGACAGCTTCTACAGGATATTTACCTTTTGCACTTTCACCTGATAGCATCACTGCATCGGTACCATCTAAAATCGCGTTTGCAACATCCCCTGCTTCTGCACGAGTCGGGCGCGGGTTTTTGATCATTGAGTCTAACATTTGGGTCGCAGTAATAACCACTTTACGTGCTGCAACACATTTCTCAATCATCATTTTTTGCGCGAAAATAACTTCTTCAACAGGGATCTCTACCCCTAAATCACCACGTGCAACCATGATGCCATCAGATGCTTCTAAAATTTCATCAAAATTATTTAGACCTTCTTGATTTTCAATTTTAGAGATAATTTGAATGTTTTCGCCGCCGTGTTTTTTCAGGTGAGCACGAATTTCTTCTACATCAGAACGTTTACGGATAAAAGAGGCAGCTACAAAATCCACACCTTGTTGGCAACCAAAAACTAAGTCTTCTTTATCTTTTTCGGCTAATGCGGGTAAGCCAATTGAAACGCCGGGTAGATTAACCCCTTTTTTCTCACCGAGGTCACCGTTATTTAAGACTTCGCAAATAACTTCAGTAGCAGTGATGCTAGTGACTTTCATGCCAATTAAGCCATCATCGACTAATACAGTATTGCCTACTTCTAAATCAGAAGTTAACCCTGCATAAGTGACAGCAACTTTATCTTTATTGCCGATAACGGAAGTATCTGTCGTAAAAGTAAAGGTTTGACCGGCAACAAGAGAGACGTCGTTACCACCTTCTAATTTCATGGTACGAATTTCAGGACCTTTTGTGTCCAGCAGGATAGCTGCTTGTTTACCAGTTTTTGCGCACACAGAGCGAAGATTGTTGATACGTTGACCATGTTCTTCATAGTCACCGTGAGAGAAGTTGAGGCGCATAACGTTCATGCCAGCATCAAGGAGTTGGGTCAGTTTTTCTTCTGATTCGGTTTTTGGACCGATAGTACAAACAATTTTGGTTTTTTTCATGGCAGTCTATCTAAGGTTATAAAGGAAATCGGTATTGTCGCCGATGCTTAGTGCGCATGATAAAATGTGTTGCGCAACTCATTTATAAGAATAGGCGACAGTCTGGTGGTTAATTCATTTTACGCTAAAATTTATCTCATTTTGATTCTTATTATAGTGTAGATGACAAATTCAATTAAAGCTAACACACTGATTTATTGCTGTTGAAACCTTTCAGCCAGCATGAGTATTATAGACAACAAAAAACTGTGAGACAAATCAAATTTTCTTAAATTGAAAGAAGTCGTCACTCAGATCAAATACTCAGTAAATAGTTTGCGATTTATTTTGTTGCGCAACAAAGTAAGGGAAGATCGACAGACAATCAAGGAAAATATTAGAATCAATAGGAGGAGGTTAGCAAAATGGTGCGTCCGAGTAGACTCGAACTACCGACCCCCACCATGTCAAGGTGGTGCTCTAACCAACTGAGCTACGGACGCACTGAAAGAGTATGCTTTGAGTTAACTTGAAATGGTGCGTCCGAGTAGACTCGAACTACCGACCCCCACCATGTCAAGGTGGTGCTCTAACCAACTGAGCTACGGACGCATTGAAAATTAACAAGCGTTGTTCACTAGAAATGGTGCGTCCGAGTAGACTCGAACTACCGACCCCCACCATGTCAAGGTGGTGCTCTAACCAACTGAGCTACGGACGCATTGAAAAATTATCTAGCTGACAACGGGAACGAATATTAACGTTATGATGCGCATCTGGCAAGGGGAAAATGTATTTTTGCGATAGTTTGCTCGTATTTAAAACTATCTGATGCGAAATACATCTTCCCGTACAGTTAAAAGCTTAAAAAACCGTCAATTAGCGAGTCGAACGAACTAAAATAAACTCTTCAGATTGTTTATGAAGCCACATAATCCGTGTTGCCATACCAATGGCTGCTGCGCTTAAGCCAATTATAAAACCAATCCAAAACCCTTTAGGCCCCATGGCTGGAGCAACAATATCGGTTAAGGCTAAGATATAGCCTGCAGGTAATCCTAGTAGCCAGTAAGCAGTAAAAGTAATAAAGAAAATAGAACGTGTATCTTTATAACCCCGTAGGATACCAGCACCAATAACTTGTACGGAATCTGATAATTGATAAATTGCGGCATATAGCATCAAACTAGACGCTAAAGCCACAACTTCCGGGTTTTTGTTATACATCATCGCAATTGGCTCACGGAATACGATAGTTAAAATAGCAGTAATACAAGCCACCATTAAGCCAACCGCTAAGCTAGTGTAAGATGAAACTTTAGCGGCCTCGGTAGATTTTTGCCCTAAATTATAACCAACCCGGATTGTTGCAGCGATCCCTAATGATAATGGGAACATAAACATCACTGAGCTAAAATTAAGAGCAACTTGGTGACCGGCAACGGCTATGACACCTAACGGTGCAACTAATAGTGCAACAACAGCAAATAATGTGACTTCAAAGAACAGAGCTAAACCAATAGGAGTACCTA
Source organism: Providencia sp. 2024EL-00732 (assembly GCF_044006275.1). Classification (NCBI taxonomy): domain Bacteria; kingdom Pseudomonadati; phylum Pseudomonadota; class Gammaproteobacteria; order Enterobacterales; family Morganellaceae; genus Providencia; species Providencia sp. 2024EL-00732. The sequence continues at coordinate 436,247 of NZ_JBIPDG010000001.1, forward strand.
ATACAATGATGCGCTTTAAAATTAATGGATTTGGCGATGTAAAAACTAGAGTAGGGCGAATATCACGCTGAGAATGCGCTCGTTTCACATACCATCTCATCATTATGCACATAGCCCAATACACTGTAGCTGTCGCAACACCACAACCGACACCACCTAGTGCAGGTGCTCCAAAGTGCCCATAAATAAAGATATAATTGATAGGAATATTCACCATCAAACCAAGAAAACCAATAACCATCCCCGGTTTCGTTTTCGATAAACCTTCACATTGGCTACGATAGACTTGATAAAATAGGTATCCTGGCGCTCCCCACATGATTGCATGTAAGAATCGCACTGATTTATCGGCTAATTCAGCATCAATGTGCGGCATGTTATGAATGATTAACTGGCTATTATAGAGCAAACACATAATGCCCAACGCTAAGAACAATGCAAGCCATAGACCTTGCTGAACCTGATCGCCAATTAAATTTCGGCGACCTGACCCATTCATTTGAGCGACAATAGGCGTCAATGCCATCAATAGCCCTTGCCCAAAAAGAATAGCGGGCAGCCAGATTGAAACCCCAACTGCAACTGCGGACATCTCTATTTCACTAACGCTTCCAGCCATAATAGTATCCACAAACCCCATTGCAGTTTGTGAAAATTGAGCTAAAACAATAGGAATACCGAGTGCCAGCAAGCTACGCGCTTCTGTAAAATATTTCTGCACGCATACACCTTCATAATAAAACGAGTAATAGGAAAAAAACTAGAAAAATAAATGATTTACTTAAAGTATAAGCTTTAATAAAAACCGCTCATTCTATCCCTTTTCTAGAGAGAATCCAATAATGATATAATTGAATGTAATAAAAAAGCATTTTTAAACCTAGGTGCTGGTTATATCGCTAGTTTGCCAGTGAATTGGTCTGTCGCTTATCACTCAAATAAGATAGATCTCTAAGAATTCTTATGTAAACTGAAGTCATTAATTCACTACACTGAGATTTATTATGTTTACAGGCATTGTCCAAGCTACAGCTCCTATTATAGAAATCACTGAAAGAGCTAATTTTCGTACTCATGTAATGAAATTTACCCCTGAATTATTAGTCGGCTTAGAAACAGGGGCATCTGTTGCACATAACGGCTGTTGCCTTACAGTGACAAAAATTGATGGTGAAAAGGTTAGCTTTGATCTCATTAAAGAAACATTACGTTTAACCAACCTTGGCGCACTAAAAGAAGGGGATGTGGTTAATATTGAACGTGCTGCTAAATACGGTGATGAAATTGGGGGGCATGTTGTTTCTGGTCATATTATGACAACTGCAGAAATCAGTAAAATTTTCACCTCAGAAGATAACCATCAAATTTGGTTGGCGATTCACGATAAATCATTGATGAAATATATTTTACATAAAGGGTTTGTTGCCATAGATGGTATCAGCTTAACTGTAGGTGATGTCATCAATAATCGTTTTTGTGTGCATTTGATCCCAGAGACTTTGGAGCGAACTACATTAGGTCAAAAACGTTTAGGGGACAAAGTGAATATTGAAATCGATCCTCAGACTCAGGCAATCGTTGATACGGTTGAACGTGTTTTGAACCAAAAAGAACAAGAAAAGTTTTTACAACAAACTAATGAAACAATAGAAGCTAATGAGCCTTAGTAAATATTACCTTTAAGGGGTCTTAAGCTGTTAGTTAGGTTTGATTACTTTATCTAATTAGGCTATAGCAGCGGTTTATGGTGCTATAGCCAAGGTCAATTACGAAGGGGGAATTAATTTATCGGGCGTGTTTAATAATCTAATTCTACAATTCTGCTAATTACAATAAGTTAAAATTAATAAAAGAGGGTGAAATTTTTATTAATGGCTAACCTTAAACGTCAACTAGTTATTTTTCACTGAAGTTGACTGAAAAACTAGCGTTATCACGCTCAATTGCATCGACTAGACGTTTGAAATGTGGACTATTTTTATGCATCTCTAGCGCTTGAGTATTTTCCCACTCTTCGAAAACAATGTAACCATTTTCTTTAGCCATAAGATCATATTGAATGCATCCTTTCTCTCGGCGACTTAATTTTGCTAAGTCACGAACGATTTCTCGCGTCAAATACCCATCTGATTTTTCCGTCGTAATTTGGGCATACACAACAATACTCATTCCTTTCTCCTTATGTATTAAGAACTATCTTAATGGGTACTTAGTTTTTGTATTGTAAAAAAGCGAATACTCTGATTTTAAAAATGCCGACGGGGTCATAGTAAAGTATCTTTTAAAATCGCGATAAAAGTGGGACTGATCATAATAGCCTGTTTCAAACCATCGGTATGTATCTTGTTCTACTACCATACTCTTCAAAACATGCTCTAAGCGGCAATTGATCTGATAACGTTTTGGGGTAATGCCATACTCTTTTAAAAACTCTTTTTGAATAACCCGTACATGTAATCCTGTTTCTTCAGCAAGTTCTGTTATTTTTTTTGTAGGGTTGCGATACAGCAATTCTAAAATGTCATCGATAAAATGAGGCTTTTTATTGGCTTTAGTTCGATTGAAGCAATCTAAAAGTTCTTTAAATGATGAGTTGACTAAGGACTCAAACCAGCGATCTTGCCATATTTCACTCAGAGCCATAGGCCTATCAGTGTAATTAAACGTACTAAGGGGAAGTAAAAAGCGCAGTGCATCATGGCGTATACGCAACACCATTACTTTTGAATGGTTAGGATTAGCCGTGAATGTATTGACTCTAGGAATAATTAATTGGAAAGAGTCTGTTGTTGAATGTTTTTCTGTTGACATGCAAAAAGAATCTGATGAAACCCAAATTTCAGCACCAGTTCCTGGAAAAATTTTAATTGTTCCTGAAAATTCTTTAATGATCAAAATTGAACTAACAAAGGATTTTAATTCATCTGGTGGATAATACTGTTTCAACATCATTCTTGAGCACTCATTATTTGATATGGCAATGATAACGCTTTCTAACAAGAAAATTAACTATAGAAAATCTATATCTTAGTAGATAAAAAAATAAAATCCCTCTATTTTAGTGAAATACGCTTTAAATATTAGAAATATATGAAGTAGATACAGTTTTTAGTCTTTGAGTATCTAAATAACAGATAAGATTATTTGTCATGAATAACTGAATATTCGCGGTGAGAAGTTGGGAGTATTTTTATTGGTTAATAAACGAAAACCATGCCGCTAAGCTTGCGGCATGGTTTAAAGTGAATCATATGTTGTTATCAATCGGCTTGGCAATCGGCATGTTTTAGCGCTTTTTCACTATTGCTGGAACAACGTTGCATAAAATAACCAATCGTCATTGGAATGATGGTTGCAGCCATTACCCCCGTTGTTGCCAGAAGTGGGTCGAAAGTAAGAGCAGAAACGAGCAAGCTGGCTAAAAAACATAACCCTAATTGCAAGGCATTTTGTAATGCCGCCGCTTTACCACTTGCACTCGGGAATGCATTTAATGCTTTCGAAACAGCGATTGGATAGGAAGCCCCATTCATCGCCGCCATAAAGCAAAATGGGATCAAAATCATAGTTAGTGACGGAGTACTGTAGATAGCTATAATGAATAAGATTGCCATGCTTACTGCATAACCCGTCAATAATAGAGGGAATAAAGTTTCAGCGCGAACTTTTGCTAATACAATACGACAGCCATAGCCACCAACAATGAAAGCTAAGGTTTGAGGGATATAACTTAAGCCTATATCTGCTGGGTTAAACCCCATATTCCGCAAAATAAATGGCGAGCCCGTTAACCAAGCGAAAAAGCCAGCACTACAAGAGGCATAAACAAGTACATTACCACTAAAAATAGGTGAACTTAACAAGTTAGCAAAAGAGACTTTAGTTTTGGGTTGTTTTTCATCCGTGATGTTTTTGACAGAAACATTCTTCAAAAATAACGTTGGTAATAAAAGTAATATACCTACGGCCATGAGGATCAGAAAAATGGCTTCCCAAGTTTGGTGTTCTAAAACCCAAGCACCTAATAAAGGCGCCAAAGCAGGGGATAAAGCGACTAATGGCATAATAGAGGCAAAAACTTTTTGCGTGCTTGCTTCATCATAGCGGTCAATAACGAGAGCTTGCCATAAAACGGCCGCAGAACAGACACCGACAGCTTGTAGAAAACGCAAAGTTAAGAGTTGTGTCGCAGTTTCAACCCAAAAAATAGCTAGGCTGCTTAAAATGAAAATAGCCAACCCAACGATAAGCACAGGTTTACGACCAAGTTTGTCTGATAATGGTCCCCATAGAAGCTGAGCAAAAGCAAAACCAGCTAAAAATATACTGAGAGAAGCGCTGATAGCCCCTTCTGTGGTATGCAGTGAGTTTTGCATTGCCCCAAAAGCAGGTAGATACATATCAATCGCTAAAAACCCCAGCATGCTTAACCCTGCAAGGTAAATCATAAACCCAGGGGAATTTTTTTTCACAGTATTCGTCATAATTATTACTTATTTGATATTTAAAAAAATGTTAACAGTAGTTCTATTGTATAGGCTATTTTTTTATGTTGTGAAACGGTAATATTTGGATCTTGCTATCAAAATTTTTGAAAGGAGATGTTATGTGGTCAGCTCATGCGCTCGAAGTCATTGATGCAGTGGCTCGTACGGGAAGTTTTAGTGGTGCTGCCGATGAGTTGCACCGTGTTCCATCTGCGATTAGCTATACGGTAAAACAAATTGAGGAATGGCTTGCTGTCCCTTTATTTGAACGTCGCCATCGTGATGTAGTTCTTACCGAGGCGGGGGCAATATTTATTAAACAAAGTCGTTCTGTTATCAAAAAAATGACAGATACCAGACATCAATGCCAACAAGTCGCAAATGGTTGGCGTGGTCAATTTAGTATCGCAGTTGACTGCATTGTCAAACCGCAGCGCACAGAACAACTCATTCTAGATTTCTATCGTCATTTTCCTGATATTGAACTGTATATTCACCCTGAAGTGTTTAATGGTGTTTGGGATGCTTTAGCTGATGGTCGTGTTGATGTGGCGATTGGCGCAACACGTGCTTCCCCCATTGGTGAAAGATACAGTTTTCGTGATATGGGTTTCATGTCTTGGATGTGTGTTGCGAGCCCTGAGCACCCATTAGCCAAAATAGAAGGTAAGTTGGTGGATGAACAAATGCGTGAATACCCCAGTTTATGCTTAGAAGATACCTCCCGTAATTTACCCAAAAGAGACACATGGGCCCTTGATAACCAGCGGCGTCTTGTTGTGCCTTATTGGGAAAATGGTTTGGCATGTTTAGTCAATGGGCTATGTGTGGGCATGGTGCCCGAACACCGCGCAACCCCTTTATGCGAGGAAGGGAAGTTAGTGGAATTGGCATTAGTACAACCATTTCCACCAAGCCCTTGCTGCCTAACTTGGGTTGAAAAAAACACATCTCCAGCGTTAAGTTGGTTATTAGATTACCTCGGTGATACTGAAACACTTAACGCGGAATGGCTTTCAACTTAGGTTGCTAAGTTATCGGCGGTAATCAATAAATGGCCCATCAGCAACAGAGCGGCGTTCAACCAGCCGTGGATGTACCTCGATAGTTTGCGCATCTTCGCGCTTATTCACAATTCTATCGAGTAACATTGTAAAGGCCATTTGCCCTAAACGCTCTTTTGGCTGGTGGATAGTCGTTAGAGCAGGGGTAAAATAGCGCGCATTACGCACATTATCATAGCCAATCACTGAAATATCTTGCGGTACACGCAGGCCCATCTCATCTGCGGCGCAAATCGCTCCCATTGCCATAATATCACCACCACAGAAGACCGCGGTAGGGCGCTGTTTATGGCTAAGGATTTGCATCATTGCTTTGTAGCCTGATTCAGGCTCAAAATCCCCTTGGACGATCCACTCATCTTTTAACGTAATTTTGGCCTCTTCCATCGCTTTTTGGAAACCAGTTAAACGACCAATGCCTGTATTTCTTTCGAGTGAACCAGGAATGACACCGATATCACGGTGGCCACGGTCAATCAAATAACGCCCTGCAAGGTAGCCGCCATGGAATGAGTTGTCGATAATACTGTCAGTAAAATCACCTCGTGACGTACCCCAATCCATAACGACCATTGGAATATTACGATAATCTTCTAACATACTGATTAAAGTATCTGGGTATTCAGAGCACATAACGAGTAAACCATCCACGCGTTTTTGCGCAAGCATTTGTAGATAGGCTTTTTGTTTACCCAAATTATTATGGGAATTACAGAGGATTAGTGTATAGCCTTTTTCATAGCAGCTATTTTCAACTGATTCTATTACCTCAGCAAAATAGGGTGCTTCACTGGAGGTTGCCAGCAAACCAATCGACTTAGTGTGATTAACTTTTAGACTACGGGCAACCGCACTTGGTGAATAATTGAGCTCTTTAATTGCAGCCCAGACCGCAGCCTTAGTATCATCAGCCACAAAGCGCGTTTTATTAATAACATGGGATACGGTTGTGGTAGATACGCCAGCGCGTTTCGCCACATCTTTAATCGTTGCCATGGGGGAAAAAAACTCCTGACCAACAATAGGTCTCTATAAGCATTCTTGTTAAAAAATTACCAGCATATTGATGCATTGATCCTTTGCTGGCAATAATTTAGCGATTTGTTGTCGATTTTGTCTGATCTAGCGCAAAAACGAAAGAAATAATTGATGTTATAACATGTGATATAGGCACGAGTTTTGTTTTTTTGGATATATATACTTAATAACCTTTGTGTTAATATGGTTATTCGCTAATTCAATTACGTTTAGATGAGAGGAACTCATGGATACAGATGTTAAATATGGATTACTGGCTGCGTTGGGTTCATTAGCAATGATTATTTTTATTGCTGCACATATTTTTTGATTTTATTTTTACTCATAGCAATGTGCGTAAAAAATAAGGGCGAGATATCTCGCCCTTAGCTATTTAGAAATCAACAGATATCACTACGCTAAATTTTCTTCAACAAACTTCCAATTGACTAGCGCCCAGAAGTTTTCTAAGTATTTAGGACGCGCGTTACGGTAATCGATATAGTAAGCATGCTCCCAAATATCAACTGTTAATACAGGCTTATCTTCACCAGAAATTGGCGTTGCAGCATTAGATGTATTAACGATAGCTAAGCTACCATCGGTTTTTTTCACTAGCCATGTCCAACCTGCGCCAAAGTTTTTGGTCGCAGCGTCAGTAAATTGCGCTTTAAACTCAGCGAAAGAACCGAATGCTTTATTAATCGCATCAGCAACTTTGCCTGTTGGTTCTCCACCTGCATTTGGCGCTAAACAATGCCAATAGAATGTGTGGTTCCAAACTTGAGCAGCATTGTTAAAAACCCCAGCGTCAGAAGTTTTGATGATCTCTTCTAGAGATTTACCTTCGAAGTTAGTGCCTTTGATGAGGTTGTTTAAGTTAACAACATAAGTGTTGTGGTGCTTGCCATAGTGATATTCTAAGGTTTCAGCAGAGATATATGGTTCTAAAGCATCTTTAGCATACGGTAGAGCGGGTAGTTCAAAAGACATTGCGTACTCCTTGATTGCTTTTGTATAAAATACTTCGGGTGTTTGCTCTTAAAATGAGCTAATTAAAAGATGGCAATTTGTTATCAACATTTCGCTCATTGGCGAGATGGTATTTAATATATTAATGATAACACGATAAACCTTACAAAGGGTAACGGTAATCATGTTACTTATATGTTAGCAAAAAACAAAATCATTAACTATTTATATTGTATGGGTATTTGTGAGGAAGAACGCCAGTTTTTCGAATTTAAACAATAGCGAGTTATTTGTTTGACTTAGGTGAGCAGAAGATAGAAAAGGTGCCTTTTTGGTTTTTTGGATGTTATAGTAATGCCCCTGTAAAACTGGCATATTGTATGAAACAATTAAGTTTCACATTATAATGGTCAATGCATTCTATTAAGTCGCAGTAAATCATGCTTGTCGGCTGACTGCAAAACCAGCATCTTTGTTCTAAGGAAGTAAAAATGACGACAATTGAAAGAATCGAGCGCCAAATCAAAGAAAACCCAATTTTATTATACATGAAAGGCTCTCCAAAACTTCCGAGCTGTGGTTTTTCTGCTCAAGCAGTCCAAGCTCTGTCTTCTTGTGGTGAACGCTTTGCTTATGTTGATATCCTACAAAACCCAGATATTCGTGCAGAACTGCCAAAATATGCAAATTGGCCAACTTTTCCTCAACTGTGGGTTGATGGGGAACTGGTTGGGGGCTGTGATATTATCATGGAAATGTTCCAGCGCGGTGAACTTCAATCATTGATTAAAGAAACTGCGGATAAATATCGCCCAACAGACGAAACTAGCGCAGAATAATATTGCGATAGATAACAAAAAACCGTATTTAGCTAACGTAGTGGTATTTTAGCAAATACGGTTTTTTTATATGTAATTCAATTACTCTTCGTTCTCAACGATAGGCCAGCCACCAAGCTTTTTCCATTTGTTGACAATCTCACAAAACAATAGGGCAGTACGGTTAGTATCATACAGAGCACCGTGGGCTTGTTTCCCATCAAATGGAATACCTGCAGCGACACATGCTTTTGCTAAAATAGTTTGGCCGTACACTAAACCACTTAATGCTGCAGTATCGAAGGTTGCAAATGGGTGGAATGGGTTACGTTTTAAACTCGCGCGTTCTGCGGCATTCATAACAAAGCTGTGATCAAAATTTGCATTATGAGCAACAATAATTGCGCGGTTACAATCCGTGTTCTTCATTCCTTTGCGGATCACTTTAAATATTGCGTGTAATGCTTCGTATTCACTTACGGCCCCACGTAATGGATTAGTAGGGTCAATGCCAGTAAAGGCGAGCGCAGATGGCTCAAGGTTTGCACCCTCAAATGGCTCTATATGAAAATGCAATGTTTCATCCATAGACAGCCAGCCGTCTTTATCCATTTTTAAGGTAATCGCGGCGATTTCTAACAGCCCGTCAGTTTTGGCATTAAACCCACCGGTTTCAACATCAATAACAACAGGGTAATAACCCCTGAAACGGTTAACCAGGGCATTAGGATTATTTTTTTCAGACATTAGGACTTTCGATTATAAGTTTCTGATTGGCTCGTATTATGCCAAAACCAGTAAAAATTTGTAGGTAAACATAGAAGAAAATTAAGGCAGCCAATTGGCAGCCTTAATTTTGTAATTGAAAGGTCAATTAGTGACCTAAGCCTTTACTTGCACTTTTGTTTTCAATTAATTCAATTTTATAGCCATCAGGGTCTTCAACAAATGCGATAACAGTTGTTCCCCCTTTTACAGGGCCGGCTTCACGAGTAACATTACCACCTGCATTGCGGATATCATCACAAGTTTTTGCAACGTCATCGACACCTAGTGCAATATGACCATAAGCATTCCCCATATCGTAGTGATCAACACCCCAATTATAGGTTAGCTCAATGACTGCGCCTTCGCTTTCATCACTATAACCAACAAAAGCAAGAGAATATTTATACTCAGTATTTTCACTGGTTCTTAACAGGCGCATGCCCAGTACTTTGGTGTAAAAATCGATTGAACGCTGCATATCTGTAACACGCAACATAGTATGAAGTAAGCGCATATTATAAACCTCTTAAAATTTCCAGAAAAAACCTGAATCGTTGTATTTATTAATATAACGTGTCTATATTGATAAATACAATGGTTGTAGTATATTTTTTAATCGAACGGCAGTGATGCTTATTTTCATAGTATATCATACATTTATTGTGTTTTTTCTTTTAAGGGGATACCTATATGGCTGAGCAACTCGAGTTCTTTGATATTCCAAGCCCTTGCCGTGGTATTTGCCAAGTAAATGAACAAGGTTACTGCCGAGGTTGTTATCGTACACGAGATGAGCGTTTTAACTGGTTAAAATTTTCTGATCCTGAAAAACGAAATATTATTCGATTATGCCGTCAACGGTACTTAAGGTCACTGAGTAAACAGGCGACTGCAAAAGATTTACCCGATCCCCAACAACAGCTTTTTTAAAGTGTTATACAAATGAATCTATTTTTATAATTCAATCAATTGCTTTGTTAATTAAAGTAACTAGTTCTTTTTTAATTATTTTATTTTAATTAATTTCGTTGTTTATCTTTCAATAAAATTTTATTTATTCAAAATAGCTATAGATTCTATAAAAACAACCATAAATAACATATTTTTAAGATTAACTATATACTTTTGTTTTTAAACCATTTATTTGGTATTGCTTTTTTTATTGTTAGTTGTAATTACTATAAGGGTTAAAATAGATAGATCCGAAAGGAGAGTAAGGCTATTCTTATTAATAAGATAATTGATAGGTTGCTTTATTAAGCCTACTAATTTGAAAAGGCATGAGTCGCAAGGTATTAGTTAGAGGTACATCGTCTCATGAAGAGTTTGTCATCACTATAAATAGGTATTTGTTGTCCTATGCATCAATAAAAAGTTGTAAATATAAAAGGAAATTAATATATAATTTAAAAAATAATATGAGTCTGGTATATTTTTTAGACATTATAATTATATAAAGGAGGGTAAATTGGAATCACAAATTGGAACAGAATTATCACGTGTAGTCCGTATGTGGAGAGCATTAATCGATCATCGTTTAAAACCCCTTAAACTTACGCAAACACATTGGGTTACATTACATAATATTAGCCAGTTACCACCGGAACAATCGCAAATACAACTGGCAAAGGCAATAGGAATAGAACAACCATCACTAGTGAGAACCCTTGACCAATTAGAGGAAAAAAAACTCATTTCTAGGCATATATGTGCAAATGATAGGAGAGCTAAAAGAATAAAATTGACAGAAGAGTCTGAACCATTTATTAAGACAGTAGACCAAGTAATTAATAATACACGGCTAGAAATATTGAATAATATTAGTGAAGAAGAGCTTGAGCAACTGTCTCAGTTACTTCTTAAACTTGAAAGAAACATTATACAGTTACAGAATGACTCTTGAATTTGGTATAATTTAGCATGTGAATAAATATAACACCAACTATTATTATGGTGATTATTATAAAGACAATAATTATTCAAATTGATTTTAAATAAAATGATCTTTATAGATGGCAAATTATTTCTGTGAAATATATATTGTATTGCAGTTATTTTTGTAGTGTATGGTTTGAGTTAAAATAATTTCTTTAACATTATTCTGCAATCATTAGTTAGTGATGATACACGGCTTGTAGAATACTCAGCAATAAAACCTTCACTAAAAAATGATAACTTAAATAACTATTTCACATTGAATAATGAAATATCTATATGTATAACTAGAGGGATGACTAACTAGAATACTACACATGATATTAAAGATAAAAATATAGGAAAATAATTAATTAATAGAGGTTATTAATAACTAAATATTAGTTAATTAACACTAAGTATGTTCACCGACCATGAGCCGGTGAACATATTTTAATTTAGAATAGTAAAGTTAGCGAGGAGATACAGTGACTGTATTGCCGCTATTTGCAATCATAACGCGTTGACCGTTACGGAAAGTGCTTGGGTCTTGTTTTTGAACAACCACGATATTTTTGCCGCTATCTAAGCGAATTTCTAACTGAACCCCTTGGCTTTTATTCAATGCGCCTTGTGCTTGCTGACCTGCTAAGCCACCTGCTATTGCGCCTGCTGCAGTTGCTAGTGTATTACCAGTACCACCACCAATAGTGTTACCTAATAAACCACCGAGCACAGCACCACCAATTGCGCCAATAACGTTACCATCTTCACCAGCTTGAATTGTCACAGGGCGGGCATTCAAAACGGTACCATAGGTTACAGTCTGTACCTGTTTCGCATCCTTGGCTGAAATAGTATCACCAGAAAGCGTACTGGTATTGACACAGCCTGATAACGCTGCAACTGCAACAACACCTACAAAAACTTTCTTAAGCATAATAACTCCTATGAGATTTGCTGTCTGTGGCACTAACATAGCATCGTATATTTGTTTTCACCATAAACACAACAATTATCAAAATAATGGTATTAAAAAGCGAAGGTTAGATTACTTATTTTGGTTTAAATAGAGTGTAAACACTAGGTAAAATATCTCAAATTCAGGATTATTTCACTGACAAAGGCACTGTTTGTTAAAGGGATGTCAAGTTATGAGTATGATTTCGCATCTATAGCTAAATAGGACGCCTTATCATCTTAGTCAAGACCCTGTAACTAGTGCTTGGTTTATAATTTTATTATGAACCATTGTAAACAAAAAGAGAAATCGTGATATTAAAAAGTGCCTTTTTTATTTAGTTTGTCTAGTTATTTTTAACTTAAAGGTGATTATTTATTATTCCTGCGAAGCTGCCCGAGAAATTGCATCGAATTGTTGACAAAAATCTTCATCAAAGCACAATCTTTTATAGTGATATTTAGTCAAGTTAATGTGCACACTGAAGGAACAAGCATAATGATTAAGTCCGGTCGTTACATAGGTGTCATGTCGGGAACGAGTTTAGACGGTGTTGATGTGGTGCTTGCAGCAATCAGTGATAAGTTTGTTGCTGAACAATCTAGTTTGAGTGTCACATTCCCAATTGAATTAAAGAAAAAAATTTTAAATATTTGCCAAGGGCAAACAACAACATTGTCAGAGGTTGGCAAAATTGATCGGCAGTTAGGGTCATTGTATGCAGATGCTATTAATCAGCTGTTGGTACAAACCAGTTTAACGTCTGAAGATATCATCGCTATTGGCTGCCATGGTCAAACTGTTTGGCATGAACCTGATGGTGAACAGCCTTTTACCATGCAATTAGGTGATAACAACAGAGTTGCCGCTTTAACGGGGATTACCACTGTTGGGGATTTTCGTCGTAGGGACATGGCATATGGCGGGCAAGGTGCACCATTGGTGCCTGCATTTCACCTTGCTGTATTAGGGCATCCTACTGAGAAACGCATTGTATTAAATATTGGTGGAATTGCGAATGTGACAGCTTTATTACCCGGTGCTTATGTTAAAGGCTACGATACAGGTCCTGGGAATATGTTAATGGATACATGGACTTGGCGTAATAAACAGAAAGCATATGATAAAGACGGTCAATGGGCGAGTAGTGGCAAGGTCGATAACACATTATTAAAATCCATGCTAAGCGACCCATATTTTAGACGCTCATCCCCTAAAAGCACAGGGCGTGAATATTTTAATATGCAATGGTTAGAGAAACACTTAGATAAGTTTCCATTAATTTCTGCTGAGGATGTTCAAGCAACGCTTTGTGAGCTGACGGCAACATCGATTACTGACCAAGTTTTATTATGTGGCGGCTGTGAGCGCTTAATTGTTTGTGGTGGTGGCGCAAAGAATCACTTTCTAATGCAGCGTTTAGCGGCTTTGTTACCGGGGATTGAGGTCGCTCCCAGTGATAAATTTGGGTTAAGTGGTGACGATATGGAAGCGTTAGCTTTTGCGTGGTTAGCGGCTCGAACTGTAGCCGGTTTATCAGGAAATCTTGCTTCTGTAACAGGGGCAAGTGAAGAAACTGTTCTCGGTGCGATATACCCTAAAAATATCGCTAAAAAATAACCGTATTAAGGATATAAAAATGAACGAGCTAGATGAAATAGACCTCGCATCGGTACGTCGTGAATACACAAAAGGTGGTTTAAGACGTAATGATTTAACACCAAACCCATTAACACTGTTTGAATTGTGGATGAAGCAAGCGTGCGAGGCTCGTTTAAGTGACCCAACAGCAATGTCGGTTGCTACAGTTGATGAAACAGGGCAGCCCTATCAACGTATTGTATTGTTAAAGCATTTTGATGATAACGGTTTAATTTTTTATACCAATTTAGGTAGCAGAAAGGCGCAACATTTAGAAAAAAATAACAAAATAAGTTTGCACTTTCCATGGTACCCGCTAGAGCGCCAAGTCAATTTTACGGGTGTCGCTGAGCGATTAAATCCAATTGAAGTTGTTAAGTATTTTCATAGTAGGCCTAAAGACAGCCAAATTGCTGCGTGGGCCTCTGCGCAATCATCTAAAATCTCTGCTCGAGGGATTTTAGAAGGCAAGTTTTTAGAGCTAAAACAAAAATTCAAAAATGGCGAGGTTCCATTACCCAGTTTTTGGGGTGGGTTCCGAGTGGTTTTTAATAGCGTTGAGTTTTGGCAAGGGGGCGCTCACCGCCTTCATGACCGCTTTTTATATCAACGCGAAGGGGATGGCTGGAAAATTGACAGATTAGCCCCTTAATTATAGTTTTTTAACTGGCACTTAATTGATATGCGCTTTATGCTATAGACTCATTTAATAAAATTGACAAATTAAACTGACGAGCTTTTGATATGAGTCTCAAAATCGTTGGTTTTTTAACCCTAAATAGATAGACAAAATTCAACCGATGGAGTCATTGATGTCTAGCAATAACCTGATTAAACAATTGCAAGAGCGGGGCCTCGTTGCCCAGGTAACGGATGAGGATGCGTTAGCAGAGAGACTGGCGCAAGGGCCTATCTCCCTCTATTGCGGCTTCGACCCTACCGCTGACAGCTTGCACTTGGGACATCTGGTTCCTTTGCTGTGTTTAAAACGATTCCAACTAGCCGGGCACAAGCCTGTGGCGTTGGTGGGTGGCGCAACGGGCCTAATTGGCGATCCGAGCTTTAAAGCTACTGAACGTAAATTAAACACCACAGAAACCGTTCAAGAGTGGGTAGAAAAAATACGCAACCAAGTATCACCATTTTTAAGTTTTGATTGTGGTGATAACAGCGCACGCCTTGCTAACAATTATGATTGGTTTGGTAAAATGGATGTGCTGACATTCTTACGTGATATTGGTAAACATTTCTCCGTTAACCAAATGATCAACCGTGAATCTGTTAAGCAACGTTTAAACCGTGATGATGTAGGGATCTCGTTCACCGAGTTTGCTTATAACCTGCTACAGGGTTATGACTTTGCCAATATGAATAAAGAGATGGGTGTTGAACTGCAAATTGGGGGTTCAGACCAATGGGGTAACATTACCTCCGGTATCGACTTAACTCGTCGCTTACATCAAAATCAAGTGTTTGGTATGACAGTTCCTCTAATTACAAAAGCGGACGGTACTAAATTTGGTAAAACCGAGGGTGGTGCAGTATGGTTAGATTCTAAGAAAACTAGCCAATATAAATTCTATCAATTCTGGATTAACACCGCTGATGCTGACGTTTATCGTTTCTTAAAATTCTTCACTTTTATGGAATTAGAAGAAATTCAAGCATTGGAAGAAGAAGATAAAAATAGCGGTAAAGCACCTCGTGCTCAATATGTTTTAGCTGAGTTAGTGACTAAACTGGTGCATGGTGAAAGCGGGTTAGCCGCAGCAAAACGTATTACTGATAGTTTGTTCTCAGGTGCGGTATCTGATTTAACAGAAGCTGATTTTGAGCAATTAGCACAAGACGGCATGCCTTGTATTACACTAGATGCGGGAGCTGACTTACAACAAGCTCTAGTTGATTCAGAATTAACGCCATCTCGTGGACAAGCAAGAACTGCAATCAGTTCTAATGCAGTATCCATTAACGGTCAAAAACAAACAGACCCTATGTATGTATTTAGTGATGCAGACCGTTTATTTGGTCGTTATACTTTAATCCGTCGTGGTAAGAAAAACGACTGTTTAATTAATTGGAAATAGCTCTGACTAACCTTTGTAATATTAGCCTGGGGTTCCCCAGGCTATACTCGTCATATTTCAATTTGCATAGGTGTTGATTGTGTCCAGTTAGCCGAGTATAGAGTCAAGTATACTCATAGGACTCTCTTCTCTTGTCGCCTCCATGCAACTCGAATTATTTGGAGTATATTCATATTAGCAATGGCGAATCACTGATTTCTCTTCATTCGACATAACAATTCTTTGGGTTCTTAATGAAAAGCGTATTATCAATTCAATCCCATGTTGTTTTCGGCCATGCAGGAAACAGTGCCGCTGCATTTCCTATGTGCCGAATGGGCGTAGATGTGTGGCCACTTAATACCGTACAGTTTTCGAATCACACGCAATATCCACAGTGGACAGGGAATGTTTTTTCAGCTCAGCACTTAACCGATATCGTTGAAGGCTTAGCAAAAATCCATAAATTAGAAGTTTGTGATGCGGTTTTAAGTGGTTATATCGGTTCCGCAGAGCAAGGGGATGATATCCTTGCGATTGTACAAAAAGTTAAAGCGGCAAATCCACAAGCACTTTATTTTTGTGACCCTGTCATGGGGCATCCTGAAAAAGGCTGTATCGTTGCACCAGGTGTTGCTGAGTTTCTTTGTCACCGTGCATTAGCAGTAAGCGATGTCATCGCCCCAAATCTACTTGAGTTAGAAACTTTAGTTGGTAGAAGTATTAAAACAGTAGATGAAGCAGCACAAGCCGCTCGTGAATTATGTCACAAAGGGCCGAAAATTGTGCTGGTGAAGCATTTAAGCCGAGCAGGCTATCGGGCTGATCGTTTTGAAATGATCTTAGTGACGGCAGAGCATAGCTGGCATGTGAGTCGTCCACTTGTAGATTTTGGTGAAAAACAACCAGTAGGCGTCGGTGACTTAACGAGTGGTTTAATGTTAGTCAATTTATTGAAAGGGGAGCCTCTTGATAAAGGGCTTGAGCATGTTGCAGCCGCAGTATACGAAGTGATGATAAAAACCAAAGAAATGGGTGAATACGAATTACAACTGGTTGCAGCCCAAGACAAAATGGTCAATCCTGAACATAAATTCTGTGCGACGCAGTTAGATTAAATTTAATGAGTTAATAAAATAGATAGCGCCCGTTGGTTGAGCGCTATCTTACGGATTAAATCAGTCCTTCAGCTTTTAATGCATCTTGGACATTAGGGCGTTTGGCAATTTTAGCCATGTAATCTTGTAGGTGGGTTAGGCTAGCTAAATCCAGCCCGACATGTTTCGCCCAACCACTAACGGTAAATAAATAAGCATCGGCAACACTAAAGCTATCACCAGCAAAGAAAGCCTGTTTTGATAGTACGTTGTCGACATATTTAAACTTATTAAATAATATGCCACGAGCGGTGTCTTTATATTCTTCTGGTGTACCGGGGGTAAATAACGGCGAGAAATTTTTATGTAATTCTGTCGAAATAAAATTAAGGGCTTCGAGTTGGTGATAACGTTTCATCGACCCTGGTAGTGCGATTAGGTTACGATCAGGTTTTTGATCAGCAATATATTGAACAATAACAGCACCTTCTGTTAACTGCTCACCATTATCTAGCACTAAAGTTGGAACTTGTCCTTTAGGGTTTATTGCTAAATAATCCTCGCCTTTCTCTGTTTTTTTCTCTTTGATATTAACTCGTTCAATACTGAAGTCTAATCCAGTCTCACGCAGAATAATATGAGGGGACAGCGAGCAAGCACCGGGAGCGTAATACAATTTCATGATAAAACTCCTAAGTTATTAAGTGGGCATTCATATAGCAAATAAACACATATCACTTAAGTATATCATTACTTTCTGTTAACGAATTGCCATCAGGTGCGAGATACATACAAAAATTAAAATTTAAACAAAAATAGGGCCCAAGAGTAAAAATGAGAATGTTAAGGTAAAAGAAAAAAAGCCATAAAATTAAGATAGTTGCCTTAGGTGTATTCGCTATGCTTTGCTAAAATCTACAGCTTACTTTGTATATAAAAATACAGTCGCACAATTGAAATTAGCGAGTAAATAAATGACCAACGGGTGTCAAAAATTAAATATCTTAGGGAAGCTAGATAAAATTTTGATGGCGCACACGCCAAATAATAGCCAAGGGATTAAACGTTTTATTTTAGAGTTCTGGTTCTTTGGTATCATCAATGCACGTTCTTGTTTATTTGCTGGTTTTTTCTTTTTGGCCTTGTTTTTAGTGCCAGCGAAAGGGGTAATGGGGCTTCCTCGCTATGATGCCCTATTAATTTTTGCCGTCACATTTCAAGCTTTATTGGTATGGTCAAAACTAGAAACATGGGATGAATTAAAAGCAATCTGTGTTTTTCATTTAGTCGGTTTTATGATGGAGTTATTTAAAACCTCTGCAACTATTGGTTCATGGCAATACCCCGATGAGGCTTATTCCAAGCTTTGGGGCGTTCCTTTGTTTACTGGTTTTATGTATGCGGCGGTAGGGAGCTATATCATTCAGTCTTGGCGGTTTTTTAACGTTAGAATTGAACATTACCCACCTTATTGGATGGCGACACTTGTTGCTCTTGCCATTTATGTGAATTTTTTTAGCCACCATTATATTGATGATTACCGTTGGTATTTGACAGCTTTTATTTTTGGCTTGTATGCACGTAGTGTCGTTTTTTATACCCCATTAGATAAAGAACGCAGAATGCCTTTATTACTAGCTTTTATGTTGATTGGTTTTTTTATTTGGTTAGCTGAAAACTTTGGGACATTTTTTGGTGTTTGGCAATACCCAAACCAAATTGGTGCTTGGTCAATGGTGCATGCGGGCAAATGGGGAGCATGGTCACTGTTAGTGATTGTTACCTTCACAATTGTTGTACATCTCAAACATATTAAGGCAAATGTGACAATCTCACGCTAATAGCACAAATAGCGGAATTAATTATGATAAATCTTGCCGCCATGCATCGATAGATAAAGGCTCACCAAAATGGCTTTCAATTAGGCGGCGAGTGACATCATGCAGAGGGGCGGCTAAAACTTCAGCAGTATTGCCTCGCTCGACAACTTCTCCTTTATCCATCACTAGCATTTTATCGCTAATATGTTTCATCATGCCTAAATGTTGGGTGACATAAATAAAAGCAATATCTTGCTTTGCTTGTAAATCCAACATTAGATTAATGATTTGCGAACGCATCGACATATCTAAAGAAGCCAATGCTTCATCCGCAACAATAATTTCCGGCTGTAGGATAAGTGCTCTAGCCAATGCGATGCGTTGTTTCTGCCCTGATGCTAACATATGAGGGTAATATTCTGCATGGTCAGCAAGTAAACCTACTTGGCGAAGTGTTTGAATTATACGCCTTTCACGCTCAATTCCTGTTAAATCAGTGTTTAGCTTTAAAGGAAGCTCAAGGGTCTGGCCAATACGCTGCCTTGGGTTTAATGAGGTGCTGGGGTCTTGGAATATCATGCGAACCCGTTGACAACGGTAACTGTAATCACCAAATTTGAGGTGCTGCCCACGGATAAAAATATCGCCACTAGTGGGCTCGACAACACCTGATAACATACGTGCAAGTGTCGACTTCCCTGAACCGTTGGCGCCAATAATGGCTAAGGTTTGGCCCGCTTGTAAGTTAAAACTGACAGGTTTTACGGCTTGTAACTCATGGCGATGAAATAGCCCTTCACGGAAACGGAAAGTCTTAGTGAGGTTACGTACTTCAAGTAAGGTTTCCATTATGGCTGTTCCTCGGTGTTTAACGGATAGTGACAAGCAACGAGATGGCCTTTAATACTACGTAATTGAGGCGCAATGATACAAGTACGCTGCGCATAAGGGCAACGTGGACCAAGGCGGCAACCAATAGGCAAATGTTCCAGTGAAGGAATTGCACCGGGTAAGGTATTCAACCGCCCTTTGTGAGGAATTGGGCTTTCAAAATCAGGAATTGAACGAATTAGGGCTTGTGTATATGGGTGCCGTGGGCGCTGTAACATATCTTCAGGAGTTGCACTTTCAACGGTTTGACCACAATAAAGTACATTAATACGGTCAACTAATTTTGACATCATTTCCAAATCATGGCTAATCAGTAGAATACCCATGTTATTGTTTTGATTTAACTTATCAAGTAAACGAAATATTTGAGCTTGCGTGGTGGACTCCATTGCGTTGGTCGGCTCATCCGCAATCAATAAACGGGGTTGGTTAGCAATGGCGATAGCTATCATCACTTTTTGGCATTCACCGTCAGTGAGTTCATAGGGATAGCTACGCATAATATCTTTATGGTCTTTAATACCAACCCGGTGTAATAACTCTATCGCTCGGCGTTTTCGCCAATTAAAGCGTTGCCACCAACGGCCCTTATAGGTCCAACTGGGAATAGATTGAATTAGCTGTTTACCAATATCTGCCGCAGGGTCGAGACAAGACTGGGGCTCTTGAAATATCATTGAAATATTATGGCCAATTAACCGGCGGCGTTTACGAGGACTGAGTTTTAATAAGTCGATATCTTGAAAACGAAAGCGGTCGGCTGTTACCCTAATATTATCTTTAGTTACCCCACAAATTGCTTTGGCGATTAGGCTCTTACCTGAACCTGATTCGCCGACTAAACCGCGTATTTCACCTTCAGATAGAGTCATGGATACACGGTCAACCGCTTTAACAGGGCCATTCGCCGTCATAAATTCGATGGTTAAATTGCGGATGTCTAATAGTGGCATTATTCAACTCCCGCATTAATCGCTCGGTGTAACCCATCGCCTAAAAGGTTAACAAAGAGCACGCTTATCATGATAGCAATACCAGGAAGGATCACGGTCCAAGGTGCGACATAGATAAGTTCTAAAGTATCACCAAGCATTGCCCCCCATTCAGAGGAAGGGAGTTGTGCACCTAAATCAAGAAAGCCTAAAGCGGCAATGTCTAATATGGCAATTGATAGCGCGCGAGTCAGCTCAGTAACCAAAATTGGTGTGATGTTAGGAAGTACGGTATACCATAAAATAAAAATATTTGACGCCCCATCAAGGCGTGCGGCGACAATATATTCTTTATCTAATTCATCATGCACTGCAACATAAATAGTTCTCACCATTCGAGGAATCAATGCAAGACAAATAGCTAGCATAGCATTTTGCAAACTAGCCCCCATAAATGCCACAACAATAATGGCTAATAATAATGAGGGAATAGACAATAGGGTATCAAGTATATGGTTAAACACTGCCGATTTTAATCCACGAGTCATTCCGGCTAAACAACCTAAAACCAACCCGATAATTGTCGCAATGAAGGTCACTAAAATAGCAGAGCCAAAAGTTGATTTAGTACCGATTAATAGCCGGCTAAGAATATCGCGACCAAGATCGTCAGTCCCGAAGAAGAATGCGACCTCACCGTAGTGCGACCAAGAGGGTGGTGTTAATTGATAACCTAAAAACTGTTGATCTAATGCGTAAGGAGCAAGATAAGAACCTGTAAAGCATAGAGCCAACAAAATTAGGACGCCAATAAACCCCACCATTGAAATAACATCTGATGAAAATAAATTCCATACCACACGTGTTGGGGATGGCATTTTTTGTTCACGATAAAAATTATCTGAGGACATACCAATCCTTATGCTTTAATGGGTCCATCATAGCGCCTAAAATATCAGAAAGTACATTTACTGTAATGACTAATGCACCGATTAGCATTACCCCGGCTGAAATCGCCGAATAGTCTTCTTGACGGATCGCAGTGACTAACCAACGGCCAAGCCCCGGCCAGTTAAAGACTAGCTCGGTTACCATTGTGAGAGTTAGCATTGTTGAGAACTGTAACCCAAGTTTAGGGATGATAGGTGGAATAGCATTGTGAAAAATATGGCGCTGAATAATTTTAATTCTTGAGAGACCGCGGATAGCTGCGGCTTTTATATAGTTTTCACTAGCAATTTCTTCGGTACTGTTCCTCACCAAACGTATAACTTCTGTCGTGGGAGCGAGTGCTAGGGTTAGCACTGGCAGCATCATATGCTCAAGTACGTTAATTATCATATCCTTACGATAGGGCGAATCTGAAAGCCATGCATCAATTAAAGCAAACCCTGTCACCGGTTTAAGATTATATAAAAGGTCAATACGACCAGAGACGGGGAGCCACCCAAGATGTAATGAGAAGAATAAAGTTAAAACAAGCGCTAGTACAAAGACAGGCACAGAAAAGCCCAATAAAGCAAAAATACTGATAACAATATCGGCAGGTTTGTTACGCCAAAAAGCCGCTATAATTCCAAGCGGGATCCCTGTGGTTAATGCAAAGATAAAGGCTAAAATACACAGCTCCATTGTTGCAGGGAAGGTATCTTTTAGCTGTTCGGTTATGGGCTCACCATTGATACTAGAAACACCAAAATCAAAATGAAGTAAACCATCGAAATAGAAAATATAAGCATCAATGAGTGACGCACCACTTAACGGCGCGTTAGGTGTAAAATAACTTAAGCTAAAGCTCACTAATGATAAAAAGAATACGGTAACTAGTAGCAATAAAAAACGACGCAGAGAATAAATTATCATGGTTGCGAACTCGGCTTTTTAGGTGCAACTTTAATTTTTTGCTCCATTTCACGATACACCCCAGCAAAGGATGTGTTACCAAAGGCACTGATCATTAAGCCCTTAATATCATAACGATATGCTTGTAAACGTAAAGAATAGGCTAGGGGTAAAACGGGAAGTTCTTCCCCTAAAATTTGCTGCGCTTGATGGTAATAATCGATACGAGCAGCGAGTTGTTGTGTCAGCAATGCTTTATGCAAAATCTCATCAAATGAAGGGTTGCACCAGTGGCTCAAGTTGGTCTGTGAACCTATTGCTGCACAGCTAAGCAAAGGACGAAAGAAACTGTCAGGGTCATTACTGTCTGTTGTCCATCCTGCGAGTGTCATATCATGAGACCTATCCATTAATTGGTTTTCTTGAAAGCGGCCTTCAACAGAACGGATATTCATAATAACTCCGACTTGTGCTAAATCAGCTTGGATAAGCTCAGCCATTTTCAATGGGCTGGGGTTGTATGATTGTGAAGCAATTGGCACCCATAAGTCTAACTTGAGGTTTTCTAACCCCATTTCTTGTAGCATTTGCTTTGAGAGTTCTGGATTGTAATCTGTTATTTTGGCTTGGTTATCATATGCCCACGAAGCCCTAGGTAGGATTGATGCCGCTGTTTCAGCGGTACCATAATAAATAGACTGCATTAGCCTTTCATTATTGATCGCATAAGCAATAGCTTGGCGTACTTTTAGCTTATCTAATGGCGGTTTACTGGTATTAAATGATAAATAAGCGATATTCATACCCGAGCGCATGGAAATCCGTAAGCGTGGGTCATCACGTAACACTTTTAGTTGGCTTGCCGCGGGGTAAGCTAAAACGTCGCATTCCCCTGTGAGTAATTTTGAAATACGCCCAGTTCCACCGGCACCCATATCGACGACGACTTCTTCCATACGAGGTTGACCTTTCCAATATTGGTCATTTCTAAGTAAACGAACAAATTGCCCAGCTTGGTAGTCATCTAAATTAAATGGCCCTGTGCCAACAGGACGCCAGTCAATCAACTCTTGGCGGTTAATACTCGAAAGGTAGTCTGCATATTCAGCCGACAGGATAGGGGCATAGTGAGTCGCTAAGTGCCATAAGAAGGAGGCATCCGGTGAGTTCAAACGGAACTCAACCGTATAGTTATTAATTTTTTGTATACTTTGTACGCTACTCGCAAATTGCAAACTATCAAAATAAGGGTAACGGCCACCATTAATATAATGGTAAGGATGATTTACCTCAAACATACGGGCGAAGCTAAACACAACGTCATTTGCATTCATGTTGCGGGTCGGTGAAAACCAAGGCGTATTTTGGAATTTTACGTCTTTACGTAGGTGTAAACGGTAAGTTGCGCCGTTATCAAGAACCTCCCAACGTGATGCCAGTTCGGGAATTAAACGATAGGTAAAAGGGTCGACATCTAATAGGCGGTCATAAATTTGTGCGCCAAGAGGGTCGACAATGAGCCCACTGCTGACCAACTGAGGGTTAAATGTTGTGACGATGCCATTTACACAATAAATAAAACCTTTTTGGCGTATATCAGCTGGGACCTCGTTTGCCACGATGTCTGGGTAATGCCCTTGGTTAGCAAGTGCACGGGCAGATAAAGAAATGATAAGTAAAAACCAAAAAGTTAGTTGGCGCATAACACTGATATCGTTAACCTGAATGAGCCTATTGTAGCGTAAAAATAGGGGCTCTGGGTATAAGCAAAATTTTAATCAAAAAAATAGGAATGAATAGGCGTAATTAATGGAGTAAACCTAATAATCTAACTTTAAATTATTAGGTTTATCATTGAACTATGTCTTAATGAGAAAAAATCTCATTAAAAAGCTTTACAAACGACATTGATAACGATTATCATTCGTTTTGTCGATTAAGCAAACGCTTATGTAGACAAGGCATGACATTGCTCACATTGCTTCCAGTGTTTTATTTGATAGCCAGCATGGGTGCTGGCTTTTTTTTATCCAAACATAAGCAGTCAATTGGCACAGACGGCAGTAATAAAAAGCGAATTTATTCTAAACCAACATATTTTAAATCATCTTTTGTCACTTTGCCTTGAAGGGTACACAAAAAGCGAACGACACCTCTTTGCTCATCCTTTTCAATAATCAGCATTTTTTCAGCGGCATTCTTGTCAAGGTTGTAACGTTGAGCTGCATTTTCGTTAAATACCCAGTGATCTTGTAAATTATGCCTAATCATGGGGGAATATATATAACTATTACCAATCTTGATAATGCTAATCCTTGATGTAGTATGGCGGATCACTTCTTCAAGGCTTTGTGTTGTTTCGAACCCCCAAAAATAATACTGTCCACGCATTCCCATATAAGAAAAGTCATCATATTTGTCAAAATCACTATGACTAGCAATAAAACGGTTAAAAGTGACTTTATTTGTCGGGGAAAAATTGATATTGACAGAAATTTGCTTACCATCACTAAGCTGTGATTTATTTAAAATGTCAGAGACATCTTGTAAGGCAGGGCTTTCTTTAATTTTCTCAAAAAAGGATGAGTCACAATAAGAAAAAGTTCTCATTAATGACTCAGCATTGGTGATAGGAGATAAAGCTAGAATAAAAAATGTTACAGCTAAAATGTTTATATTTTTCATAATAGTCTCCTTTTAGTAAATAAAGTTATGGTCTAGAGATATCACATAAATACATTTCGCACAGTAGATAAATATGACAATTTGTAAAATAAAGAAATAATTTAATTTATTAAAGAGTGTTCTGAGAATAGTAAAAAATTATAATGATAAGAATGCAGGGTATAACATTGGCATAATCATTATGTTAATAATTAACTTATTGTGCGAGAAGATTTACCCAATAAAATTGTATAAAATACTTAGTTAAGATAACCTTAATTTTTTATCTCATTGAAAATAATTGCAGATTAATTAATTTAAGGCAAGTTGATAAAAATTGAACCTTATCTAATTGATATGCTTAAATTTAAACTCGGGGTTTGGTTTTTTGCTTTTATTTAGAAAAAATAATATATATGTATTTAAAATTTAAATATTATTAGGTGTTATCGCGTATTAGGTAATAAAGGTTGAGGCCAATTTTTTGAAATATTTGGCAATAAAAATACAGTTAATAAGGAAGATAATAATGTCTAAATTTAAAGCCGTGTTCAAATAACCATAATGTCACTTGAACACTATTTATTATTAGGGCTCTAATTTAATCTGATGTTTTTTAATCAAACCACGTAGTTGGTCATAACTTAATGAAAGTAATTTTGCAGCTTTACGTTGGTTAAAATGGCTTATTTCAAGTGCTTGCTCTAACAACCTTTTCTCAGATGTTTGTTGCCATTGGCGCAAGTCACAAGGTAACGAGGGCAATGTTGAGGAAGAAGGAGACACAGATTGTTGAGCAGGTAATGACTCATGTAATTCTGTGAGTCGCTCTCCAAAGGGGTTAAAAATAATATTGTTGACAGGCTCTGCACGGTCACCATGACGGTATACGGAGCGCTCTATGACATTTTTCAATTCACGTACATTACCAGGCCAAGGGTATTGTTGTAGTGTTTGTTGGGCATCATGAGTAAAACCAGTAAAATGTGAACGTTTTAGTTCTCCACACATTAAAATGGCGAAATGCTCTGCTAGTAGTAAAATATCTGGTTGGCGTTCACGCAAAGGTGGTATGCGGATTACATCAAAAGCAAGTCTGTCTAAGAGGTCTGCTCGAAATCGACCTTGTTTCGCCAGTTCTGGTAAATTCGCATTAGTAGCACAAATTAAACGAACATCAACATGTAATGATTGGCTTCCTCCCACTCGTTCTAATTCACCATATTCAATTACTCGTAATAATTTTTCTTGTACTGACATTGGGGCTGTGGCTAATTCGTCCAGAAAAAGTGACCCTTTATCAGCGCGTTCAAAGCGGCCTTGATGGCGTTTTTGTGCGCCTGTAAAAGACCCTGCCTCATGTCCGAATAATTCAGAATCCAGTAAATTCTCATTGAGTCCACTGCAATTGAGAGAGATAAAAGCTTCTTGCCATCGAGGGGATAAGTAATGAAGCCTATCGGCGATAAGCTCTTTACCTGTACCTCGTTCACCAATAACCAGTATAGGTTTACTCAGTTGAGCGAGCTCGGAGGTTTGTTCTAGTACGTCTAAAAAATTACTTGAAATACCAAGGATCGGGTCATTAGTCTCTTTCATGGTTATTTTTACCAATAGTTGGTTTAAAATGCCTATTTTTTACTATAGGCTAAAATGAAATAAAAGGGAAAGCATATAATTATTTACTTAAAAATCATTTGGATATAAATAAATTTTAAAGTTGGCACGCTAGTTGCAATATTTTCTTCGCAAATAGTTTGGTATAACGAATTAATTGTATGACTTACGGAGCGTCAGGTATTGGTTGGAAGCCAAATCAGGTCGAGGCGCTACAGAATGATAAAATCCATCAAGAGGAAATAAATAATGGGTATTTTTTCACGTTTTGCCGATATCATTAATGCAAACATCGCTTCTTTGTTAGACAAAGCTGAAGATCCGCAAAAAATGATCCGCCTGATGATTCAGGAAATGGAAGATATGTTGGTTGAAATTCGCTCAACATCTGCACGTACTCTAGCAGAAAAAAAAGGGCTAGAACGCCGTATTGAAATGGGTGAAAAGCAAGTTGCTGATTGGCAAGAAAAAGCAGAATTAGCACTCGTTAAAGATAAAGAAGATTTAGCGCGTGCTGCATTGATTGAAAAACAAAAAGTTAGTGACATGGTAGATACATTAAAACATGAGCTAATTATTGTTGGTGAAACATTAGCCCGTTTGAAAGGCGAAATTACTGAATTGGAAAATAAACTGCAGGAAACGCGTGCTAAGCAGCAGTCCATGGTAGTTCGTATGGAAGCTGCGCAATCAAGCCGTAATGTTCGCCGTCAGTTGGATAGCGGCAAGCTTGATGAAGCTATGGCGCGTTTCGAACAGTTTGAACGCCGTATCGACCATATGGAAGGCGAAGCCCAAAGTTATGGTATTGGCAAACAAAAATCACTGGACCAACAGTTTGCTGAATTGAAAGCAGACGATGAAATTAGTGCGCAATTAGCTGCACTTAAAGCTAAAATAAACAAAGAGCAATAACAGTATTTTTGATGCACTGATGCGTTGGTAACATCGTATCAGTGCTGTAGACAAGCAAACCATATGTATAAGGAAATGTGATGGGCTACGTTTTTCTGTCTCTCGGATTAATAATTTTTCTCATTTTTATTTTGCCTATTTGGCTGTGGTTACACTACAGCAAAAAGAATAATGGGCAAGGGAGTCAGCTAACCGAAAATGAAATACAGCGTTTAATGCAATTGGCTGAACAGGCATCACATATGCAGCAACGTATTAAAACGCTTGAAGACATTTTGGATGCAGAGCACCCAAATTGGAGGCAAAAATAATGACTCAATTTCGCGGCCGTAAGCTGTACCGTTTAACGGATAGACGAGTGTTCGGTGGTGTATGTTCGGGTATTGCAGAATACTTGGAACTTCCGGTTGCTTTGGTTAGGGCATTGGCTGTACTGGCTTTATTTGTCAGTTTCGGAATTACATTAATTTTGTATATTGTTATGTGCTTTGTTGTTGAAACCGCGCCAAGTGGTTATCGCTCAGAGCAAGATATTGGGCCTGAAGTGAGTAGCCTAATAAACCAAATAGATACACAGTTAAAATCAGGTGAAATGAAGCTACGCCAGATTGAAAGATATGTAACTTCAGATACTTATACTGTTAATAGTAAATTTCGTGATCTATAACATTTCGCATTGTCATCACACGATAAGGGGTTAGGTATTGATGCCGAATCCCTTTTGTTTTCAACGTGTCAGTGAGCGCAGTATGTCAAATCAAACCAATCCTCGATTAAAAAAATTCGCTAAACAACTAATATTGAAGAGAGGAGTTAAATTTATTTTATTGTTATTGATGACTTATGGCCCTGCGGGTGTCATCGGGAAAATAATTAAGCTGTTGAGCAGTAAGTGGCTAATAAATGCGTTAATTAAGCGGTTAACCTAATTCAATTTGTTGTTTTATGCTAAATTAATAAGGGTATTATCTATCTAACCACCAGTGTTGTTGGTGAAATTGATTTATATTTAAAGGATAAGTCTTCGGAGGAGCATGAAACGGCTGCAAAATGAATTAACTGATTTGATGAACCGGAGTGTTGACCGTCATGTCAGGCTAGCAGTAACCGGGCTTAGCCGTAGTGGTAAGACGGCATTTATCACCTCGTTAGTTAATCAATTATTGAATGTTAATACTGGTGCCCGGTTACCATTATTTTCCGCTGCAAGGGACAAACGATTATTGGGTGTTAAACGCGTTCCTCACCGTGATTTATCGGTACCACGTTTTGCGTACGATGAAGGGATCGCTTCACTCTATGGTCAACCTCCACAATGGCCAACGCCGACTCGAGGCGTGAGTGAAATCAGCTTAAAATTACATTATCGTTCAGAAGATTCTTTCCTTCGCCATTTTGTTGATAATTCTTCGCTATATTTGGAAATAGTTGATTACCCAGGTGAATGGCTATTGGATCTTCCTATGCTGGATTTGCATTATTTGGCTTGGTCAGAGCAAATGCATACTTTAGTCAAAGGGGAACGAGCTCATTTAGCGCAATCATGGCTGACTTTGTGTGAGAAATGTGACCCATTAGCGCCTGTCGATGAGAATTTATTGGCTGAAATTTCAGAAGCCTATACACAATATTTATTAGAATGTAAGGCCCAAGGGCAACATTTTATTCAGCCTGGTCGTTTTGTATTACCTGCGGAATTGGCTGGGGCTCCAGCGTTGCAATTTTTCCCTTGGCCAAATGTTGCAAAATATGGGGAGAAAAAGCTCGCCCAAGCAGGTAAGAATACGAATATTGGCGCGTTACAACAGCGTTATCAATATTATTGTGAGCACGTAGTAAAAGGGTTTTATCGGGAGCATTTTCAACGCTTTGATCGGCAAATTGTTTTAGTTGATTGCTTGCAACCGTTAAACAGTGGGGCTGATGCATTTAATGATATGAGAATGGCGCTGACCCAATTGATGCGCAGCTTTCAATATGGGAAACGGACATTATTAAGACGCTTATTTTCTCCTTGTATTGATAAATTACTGTTTGCTGCCAGTAAGTCCGATCATGTTACCCCTGATCAACATGCAAATTTAGTGGCGCTTTTACAACAATTGGTTCAAGAAGCTTGGCAACACGCCGCATTTGAAGGGATAAGCATGGATTGTGTTGGGTTAGCGTCGATACAGGCCACAGAAAGCGGTCTTGTGGATTATAAAGGCGAGAAACTACCCGCTTTAAAAGGCGAGCGCTTAAGTGATGGTTTGCCGTTGACTTTTTATCCAGGGGAAGTGCCAAAACGGCTGCCAAATGAGCAATTCTGGCAACGGCAAGGTTTCCAGTTTGAAAACTTTAGGCCACGATTTACACCTATTGACCAACCATTGCCCCATATCCGTATGGATAGCGCGCTAGAATTTCTGTTGGGAGATAAACTAAAATGAATGAACCTCTAAAACACCGTCTTGATTTTGCTGATAGCCTTGAAAAAGAAAATGAAGAAAAGCTGAAAAAGGCACATTTTTTTGATGAGCAAGAGCTTGAAAAATTTACGCCTATCTCTTTGGAATTAGAACAAGATAACCAAGAAGGTGAGGTAGAAAGCCTAATTAACGAAGCATTAAAACCTAAAAGAAGTTTTTGGCGTAAGTTAGTCGGAACCGCAGTGGGGGTTTTTGCTGTCAGTGTGGTCGCTCAATTAGGTATTTGGATACACCAGTCATGGGTTACTCAGGATTGGACGGCCCTAGGTACTGCGGCAGCAGGGGGCTTGATTATTATTGCCGGTGTAGGGTCAATTGCGGGAGAATGGCGGCGCTTGTACCGCTTAAGAGAGCGGGCGCAAGAACGGGATTTTGCGCGAGAACTTTTACACAGCCATGGCATGGGGCAAGGAAAGCCTTTTTGTGAAAAACTGGCCAAACAATCGGCATTATCGGCACAACACCCCGCACTGCAACGTTGGCAGGCAACTATCCATGATTCTCATAATGACCGAGAAATCGTAGAATTATACAGCAGAATGGTTCAACCTATTTTGGATGAACAAGCACGCAAAGAAATTAGTCGTTGCTCGGCTGAGTCGGCAATCATGATCGCGGTTAGCCCATTAGCGATTGTCGATATGGCTTTCATTGCATGGCGTAACATTCGTTTAATCAACCGAATTGCTGCAATTTATGGCATAGAATTGGGCTATTATAGCCGTATTAGGTTGTTTCGTATGGTGTTAATCAATATTGCATTCGCTGGAGCATCTGAATTGATCCGTGAGGTCGGTATGGATTGGCTGTCACAGGATATCACCGCGCGTTTATCGACACGTGCCGCACAAGGTATCGGTGCAGGCTTGCTAACCGCTCGCCTTGGTATCAAAGCGATGGAGCTATGCCGGCCATTGCCTTGGATTGAAGACAAACCAAGGTTAGCTGATTTTCGTCATCAACTTATTGGTCAATTAAAGAATGTTATTCCCAGTAAGAAAAATAAATCATAAATAGAGAATAATTGGCAGGGGGAGTTGACAGTTTTGACTCACCCTGCAGCATTATTTGTCAATTAATAGTTTTATTGCTATTCCAACACACAAAAAAAAGCCTAAAATAGTGATATTGTCTGAGTATTCACGTTAACATTACAGACTGTCAACAATATGTGACACAAACACTGTATTCCCCTAGTATTTAACGCTAAAATACCTTTATTCAATCGACTTTTCTGATAAAGGTTTCTATCCATGCGCCTCGAAGTGACCTGCCAAGACCGAATCGGTTTAACACGTGAATTACTTGATCTTTTAGTCCTGCAAAATATTGACTTGAAAGGGATTGAGATTTCACCACAACGTAAAATTTACCTTAACTTCACACCTGTAGATTTTCAGGTATTTAGTACATTGATGGCAGAGATTCGCCGTATTAATGGTGTCATTGATGTACGTCGAATTTACTTTATGCCTTCAGAACGAGAGCATAAAGCTGTTTGGGCGTTATTAAATTCATTTCCAGAGCCCGTTTTGTCTATTGATAATAAATTAAATATCGAATTGGTTAACCCAATGACATTACAATTATTTGGCTACGATGAAACCAAAATTCGTGAGAAAACATTTTCTCAACTCGTTGGTAGCCAAGGTTTATTGCGTTGGTTTGAACGTGAATCACCAGAGCCTTATACAGAAAAAGTCGTTATTAAAGGCCGAGACTATTTAATGCAAGTCACGCCAATTATCTTGGCTGATGAAAATGGTAAATCCCATTGTACAGGTGCAGTGTTATTGCTGAAATCGGCTGAAATTTTAGACCAACAGCGTAAACAAGTGGTTGAAATTGATAAAAGCGGCTTTGAACAAATTATTGCTGTTAGCCCTGTGATGGTAAATGTGGTTGAACGGGCAAAACGTATAGCGATGCTTGATGAACCCTTGTTACTTGTGGGTGAAACAGGAACAGGGAAAGATATTTTAGCGAAAGCTTGCCATTTACATAGCGCGAGGGGGAAAGAACCTTTCTTAGGGTTAAATTGTGCTTCGATGCCTGATGATGTGGTGGAAAGTGAATTATTTGGTTATGCCGCAGGGGCGTATCCAAATGCAGTTGAAGGTAAAAAAGGTTTTTTTGAACAAGCAAATGGTGGCACTGTTTTACTTGATGAAATTGCAGAAATGTCGCCTCAAATGCAAATTAAATTATTACGTTTTCTAAATGATGGGACATTCAGGCGTGTTGGCGAAGAGCGGGAAGTGAAAGTGAATGTTCGCGTGATTTGCGCTACGCAGAAAAATTTACCTCAGCTAGTCGCAGAGAAGAAATTTAGGGAAGACCTTTACTACCGTTTAAATGTGTTAACACTAGCTATACCGCCATTACGTGAACGCAAAGAAGATATTTTACCGTTGACTAAAGCATTTGTTGCGAGTTTCTCGAAAGAATTACATATGGCTGAACCTAAATTAACGCCTTCATTAATTGAGTATTTGGGAAGTTATGACTGGCCGGGCAATGTAAGGCAGTTAAGAAATGCACTTTATCAAAGTTTAACGCAATTAGATGGCCATATTTTAGATGCAGATAACGTCCAACTGCCAACTGTTGCGAACACACCTGCTCTGGCGTTAGATTCACTTAATGGTTCTCTAGATGAAATAACGAAGCGTTATGAAGCTTCTGTGTTGTCACGTTTATACCGTGATTATCCAAGTACGCGCAAATTAGCAAAACGTTTGGATATTTCTCATACAGCAATTGCCAATAAGCTGAGAGAATATGGCCTCAATACCAAAAAAGAGCAAGATTAAATACAATGAGTAAAAGATTAACATTCATATTAGCTGCAATATTGGTTGGAGTGAGTACACCAATGATGGCGGAAACATCGATACCAAATAATGAGCTAAACCAATATTGCCAAGATACTGTGCAAACTATGGATGAAATCTATGAAAATGGTGCGTTGACTAAATGCTATTTTACGGGTGATTCAATCCTAGAAGCCTATCAACACTACCGAGCAGGGTTGGTTGATGGGCAACAATTCTTAACTAAAAAGCTAATGATAAAAACAGATATGGATATGCCATGTCCATCTGAAGGGTGTGTTGCTATTCGCTACCGTTGGAATGGTGGTCAGAACTTAAAAATTGAACAGGAATTCGAAGGTGGGGAAACTCACTTACAATTTAGG
Source organism: Providencia sp. 2024EL-00732 (assembly GCF_044006275.1). NCBI lineage: Bacteria > Pseudomonadati > Pseudomonadota > Gammaproteobacteria > Enterobacterales > Morganellaceae > Providencia > Providencia sp. 2024EL-00732. Next base: position 469,403 of record NZ_JBIPDG010000001.1, read on the forward strand.
CAAAATAGTGATGGGACATCGCTAGAAATTACTAAACACCTTGATTAATTCATTTCTTTATTAACCATTCGGCGGGAGGCGATAAAACGCGCTTGTCTTGCTGAATGCTTATTTTTCTGTTTAACCACTCATATTTAGATTTCAAACGGGCAAAACCCGACTAATACTATTGCTAATTGGTGATTTTTCCTGCTATATAATAAATATAGCAGCTGTTTATGGGTACCTAATCTCATTCAATAGGTTAAAGCCTACAAGGAGTCGCCATGGATCAATTCACCATTAATTTTGTTGTAAACCTTAAGTTGCGTGAATACATGAGTCAGTCTCATTATAAAAATGATATGTTTGAGTCTGCGGCATCGGCTGCTGAATTGTATTTAATGAATAAAGCGGCTGTGAAATATTTAACCAAAAAAAACCGTTTTACGTGGGAAGCCTTAGTAAAAAATGGTTATAAACCCCGCGATTTAATTATCGATATTTTGACATCGTGTTGCCCTGTGACACAGGAGCAAGCATTAAAAGTATTAAGCACGTTATCGCACACATTGATTTCACTCATGAGCGGTAATAAATTGTTTGCGAATGTCGTTAATGCGAAGAACCATCACCCACTCTATTGGGCACATGTTGATTGACTTGATATTTTGTTGCAGCAAGGTGAAAGCGGGAAATAAACCTTCCCGCTTGGTGGTGACCTAAATAATATTAAATCACTTATTTTAAACTGTTTAAAGCATCGTCATAGTCAGGTTCTTCAGTGATTTCTGGTACTAGTTGACTATAAATAACATTGTCATTTTCATCTAAAACGACAACAGAGCGAGCGGTGAGGCCTTTTAAAGGGCCACTTGCGAGAGCAACACCATAATCATCAGCGAAAGAATCACTACGAAAAGCGGATAGCATAACAACATTGTCTATACCTTCTGCACCACAAAAACGAGCTTGTGCAAATGGTAAATCGGCTGAAATGCATAGAACCACTGTGTTATCTAAAGCACTAGCCAGTTGATTGAACTTGCGAACTGATGCCGCACAAACACCGGTATCAACACTTGGAAAAATATTTAAGATTTTACGTTTGCCTGCATACGTTTCTAAAGTTGCTTCACTGAGATCTTTCGTAACAAGGGTAAAAGGCTTTGCTTTTGTTCCTGCTTGTAAAAATACGCCATTAACTGCAACATCATTGCCTTTTAGTTTAACTGTTTGCGACATGAATATTCTCCCGTTTATAAATTGAGTCACTGGTTACTTAATCTGTTTTTTAAAGAAAAGTCTTCGCGATTAAAGGCTTTCATAGATAAAGTGACACAGTGTTGAGTTTTATACTCTATTAATGACCAAAATTTATACTGCTGCCTACATTGACTTACTGTATACCTTAAGTTGTGTGTGGGGCAAGTGACTCATTAACACGGCGACATAACGATAAATTAAGTTTCTTATTAAGGTATCACGTCGGATGATTATATAACTGTTAAGCCTTGTTAATGCCCACATTTTTTATCATACCTTTTTCAAAGTACTCTGTTGAGTGTAACAAAAGCTCGTTAGCCTGTATCCATTTCTTTAGCAACCTATAATTTATAGGATAAAATATCATGATCTTTAATGTTATTTTATTGGACGCAGCGACTCATAAAATTTTGGGATAGCGACGCGCTCCAAGGCTCAGATCTATTTAAGCTTACAATACGCTAAAGAAAACCTAGGATATGGATTTTTTAAAGCTCAAAGCATATGCTGCATAAAGGAAAAATTGTGAATAAAGAGGGGGCTAAACAGATTAATATTGTTCATACTCTGTCTCTATTCAAATCACTTAGCTAAATCTGATTTTTAGTTAAATTTACATATTAACCAGATAGAAAATAAAATGCATAAACGTCCATTCACACCTTTAACTATTTTATTTGCTTCAGTTTTTTTTACTACACCTGCTATTAGTGCAGTTATTCCTGCGGGGACTGTTTTAGCTGAAAATCAGGAAGTGACTCGCCACCTTAAAGATGAACCAGCTTCTTTGGACCCAGTGAAATCCGTAGGGTTAACAGAAGCACAAGTCATGCGAGATCTTTTTGAAGGTCTAGTTAACCAAGATAAGCATGGCAAACCTATTCCTGGAACTGCGCTTAATTGGAGTACATCGGATAACCGAGTTTGGATATTTAATCTTCGTCCTGATGCACGCTGGTCTAATGGTGAACCGGTGACAGCACAAGATTTTGTTTATAGCTGGCAACGGCTTGTTTCGCCTAATACGACGTCCCCTTTTGCTTGGTTTGCTGCATTAGCTGGTATCAACAATGCACAAGATATTATTGATGGGAAATTGCCTGTCGAGCAACTTGGTGTGGAGGCAGTTGATCAACACACGTTAAAAATTGTGTTAAATAAACCAGTCCCGTATTTTCCATCTCTTACTGCTAATTTTAGTTTATTTCCAGTACATCGCGAAACCGTTGAGAAATTTGGTGCTAATTGGATAAAAGTAGGAAATCTCGTTGGTAATGGTGCATTTGTATTATCTGACCGTGTTGTAAATGAAAAAATTGTTTTAACGCCAAATACAAATTATTGGGATCATAAAAATACGGTGGTTACTAAGGTGACTTTTGTACCTATTAATCAAGAATCTCATGCAACAAACCGTTATCTAGCTGGGGATTTAGACATTACAGAATCATTCCCCAAGCAACGCTATCAAAAATTGTTAAGGGATATTCCTAATGAGGTTTTTACACCAGATCAATTAGGGACTTATTATTACGCTTTTAATACACAACGTGCGCCAACGAGTGATGTTAGGGTCAGAAAAGCGTTGTCTATGGCGATTGACCGCCAATTAATTGCGAGCAAGGTATTAGGGACAGGAGAAAAGCCAGCTTATTATTTTACTCCAGATGTTACTGACGGGTTTAAACCAGAGAAAGGCTTATATAACAGCTACTCGCAAAAAGAATTAGACCAGCAAGCGAAAGTTTTGTTGCAAGAAGCTGGGTTTGGTACAAATCGCCCGTTGAAATTAACATTATTGTATAATAGTTCAGAAAACCATCAAAAAATAGCCATTGCTATTGCTTCTATGTGGAAGAAAAAATTAGGTGCTGAAGTTAAGTTAGTTAATCAGGAGTGGAAAACATATATTGATAGCCGTAATACTGGGAACTTTGATGTTATCAGGGCATCATGGATTGGGGATTTTAATGAGCCGTCGACATTTTTGTCTTTATTAACATCACAACATAGTGGCAATATTCCAAAGTTTAATAGCCAGCAATATGATGACGTTATGGGGTCCGCCAGTATTGAGACCAATGAGCGATTACGTAACCAATATTATAATAACGCGGAAAAAATTATTGCTAAAGAGGCACCTATTGCTCCTATCTATCAATATACTAATGCACGTTTAATTAAGCCTTGGTTAAAGGGGTATCCGATTGAAAACCCAGAGGATGTGGCCTATAGCCATAGTTTTTATATCATAAAACACTAACGTAACATATTAAATATTTACTTAGCCTGTACTAGGTATAGGCTAATTTTTTAAGTTAGTATCTAAAAAAACTCCTTCCTCTGGAGAAAGGGAAGGAGGACCAAAAAGGAATAAACACTACCTTTTTATAATAAAAAATTTATAAGTTATTTTATTGCTCGTTTGTGTCAACGATGTGTCTTTTTTTAGCAAAAATGGCGATATTTTACTATTTATCATGGTCTATTTGTCTTCTATGGGTTTTTATTGTTCTGCGCTTTTGATTTCAAACATCGCCTTGAAATAATTGCAATACTTCATTTATTCGATTAAAAATAATATATTGTTAATAAAAGGGAGAAATTGCATGGGGCTGATTTATGGTTCATTATTTCAAAACTCAAATCCTGTACATGCGTTTCAGTTAAATGGGGACGGTGGGCTGCTGCCACTTGATGTTAATGCGAGTGCCAGTCAGCAATCGCCATTTTGGCTTCATTACGATTATAAAGACCCACAAAGTTTTAATTGGATCCAACAATCGGGTTTATTTAATGACCAAGTAAAATCAGCGCTATCAGGTCATTCTGGTCGTTGGCGGTTGATCCGGGTTGGTGATGGTATTTTATTAACACTGCAAACCTTAAATACTAATGTCGGTCAGCGTCCTGAGCAGTTAATTGCTTTTCGTGTATTCATTAACAACCGGATGATAATTTCAAGTCGCCACCGAAAAGTTAATTCACTTGACCCTGTTATCGATGATTTAAAACAAAGCGTGGGCGCACAAAGTACGGGAGATTGGTTAGTTGAGGTTGCTGATTCGATTACGGATGAAATAAGTGATTTTACTGACTCTCTGCATGAACGCCTAATTGATATGGAAGATTTTATATTAAATGGCCAAATTCCGGAAAGAGGGGAGCTTGCTTTACTTCGCAAGCAGATCATTGTAGTTCGCCGTTACATGGCTCCTCAGCGGGATATGTTTTCACGTTTAACGACTGAAAAATTACTGTGGTTAGATGATACCGACCGTCGTCGAATTCAAGAAATATCAGATAGATTAGGGCGCTGTATTGAAGATCTCGATGGTTTTATCGCTCGTACCGCGATTATTTCTGATGAGATAACTAATATGATGACAGAGATGATGAATCGTCGTATCTATACAATGTCATTAATGGCGATGATATTTTTACCCACTACTTTTTTGACAGGGTTGTTTGGTGTTAATTTAGGCGGGATACCAGGAAATGAGTTCCGTTTTGCTTTTAGCGCCTTTTGTGTTTTATTGGCGATCTTAATTGGAACGGTCTTATGGTGGTTGAGAAAAAGCCGTTGGCTCTAAAATTGATGACTTATTATTTATAACCCAACCTAGTTTGAGATAAATCAATAAAACCAATGGGGTTTTAGGGCAGTATAAGTCCTGCAGGTGAATGCAACGTTGAGCGATGAACGTTGTGCTCCATAATTGTAGTTTTTCTCATATTGAGTTCTTATACAGAATAATTGACCACTGTAATGCCGATGTTGATTACATCGGCTTTTTTTTTTGCTTAAAATCCGACAAAAAATAACCTCCGTTATGGAGGCTATAGGTTAATTATTTCACTTCTACGATATCAAGACGTTGTGTAATAAAATCTGGGGTATCATCTTCATCAGTAAAAGCTTGCAGTGGGATTTCTTCTCGATCAAATGCTAAATCTCCACCATCGATGATGTCATCGCCGTGAGAAATATTTTTGAAATCAAAAAGCTCGGTATCACATAAATGAGATGGAACAACATTTTGGGTGGCACGGAACATGGTTTCAATTCTACCAGGGTAGCGTTTATCCCAATCACGTAACATTTCTTTGATCACTTGCCGTTGCAGGTTTGGCTGTGAACCGCAAAGGTTACAAGGAATGATGGGAAATTGTTTAGCTTGTGCGAAACGCTCAATGTCTTTTTCACGGCAATAAGCCAGAGGGCGAATAACGATATGTTTTCCGTCATCGCTCATTAGTTTAGGTGGCATACCCTTTAATTTACCACCGTAAAACATATTTAAGAACATGGTTTGCAAAATATCATCACGATGATGACCAAGCGCTATTTTTGTCGCGCCTAATTCTGTGGCTGTGCGGTATAAGATCCCACGACGTAAACGGGAGCATAGGGAGCAGGTTGTTTTGCCTTCCGGAATTTTTTCTTTAACAATGCCATAGGTATTTTCTTCAACAATTTTGTATTCAACGCCAAGGTTGTCAAGATAGGCGGGTAAAATATGTTCAGGAAAACCCGGTTGCTTTTGGTCTAAGTTTACAGCCACCAATGAAAATTGGATTGGTGCACTTTTTTGCAAGCTTTGTAGAATGGAAAGTAAGGTATAACTGTCCTTGCCACCGGATAAACAAACCATTATCCGGTCACCATCTTCAATCATATTGAAATCAGCGATCGCTTGGCCGACATCACGGCGGATCCTTTTTTGCAGCTTGTTTAAGTTGTATTGTTCTTTATTGTTTGTCATTCTAAATTGTTCTTCATTGTTGCTGGTTGTTACGCAATTAGCTGTAAATTAATTGTTTTTTAGCTTTGTGATGTTCATGGTTGGGTGTCACTTTTCGGTTATTTTTGCCTGAAAAAATCAAAAAAACCAAGTCCCAAGATTAGAAATAAATAGCTAACAGACACAAAACTAAAAAACATTCCTAGCATAGAAATTTCTTAGCCTGTAATGATAGCAGATGGTTGGGGGCTTTCGATACTAATTAGTAAAAAAGCTTTATTATGTGTCTTGCTTCTTGACTAGTGTGATAGTTTGGCAAGCAACTTGAGGAGGTACATTAACTTGAAAAATAATGGGTAAGCTCTAATTGATGAGTCGAAGTCCAATCTAAAATGGTAGAGCTAAAAATGTAGGGTTAATACTATCGTACAGCTAGTTAACTTTGTTTAATTTTTTGAGTTCATTATATTAAATGAGCGATTTTTTCTAAAAATATTTGAGTTACGTAAACAGAGTCCAAATTAGCTTATATTAGATTTGAGTTATTAAATATACCGCTATTAATATTTCTATTTTTATAGAGGGGTGACAAAAAATGCCCTGTAGTGTTAATTAATAACGCGTGATTAATATTATGATTTTAATTTGGTGATTAATTTTGTTTTTTATAAAGTTACCGTTATATTTGTAAATATAATGAGTAATAGTGTAAGTTGATGATTGTTTTTGATTTTGTTTTTTTTGTTAATTATCAATTAGTTATGGTATTTTTCTGGTGAATAAAAAGTTAATAAACCTAATTTTAATATTGATGCTTTAATCTATTTACTTGAAAGTTTCGACTTATATATTATATTTAATATATGTAGGCGTTGTTATTAACTGAATTAGGAGATAGATATGAAAATTAAAAAGTTATTTGCCATTTTTATATTCGCCTCTATATCAGTGATGGGTATCGCAGGGTGTTCATCAAATCAAAAAATAGAGACTGTTGACGGCCGGGCTATTATTTCAGATGGAAAACCTGAAGTGGATAGCGAAACAGGACTGGTTTCCTATAAAAATGCTGAAACGGGTGAGATTGAGCAGATAAACAGAGACCAAATAAAAAATATGAATGAGTTACAAAATTAATTAAGTTCATATATTGTTTTGGTGTTAATTTAATCGCATTCATCGATGTACTTTAGCTAGGTCATTGATGTGATAAAAAACCTCTTTATGTAGAGGTTTTTTATTTGTTCGGATAGGTAATTGAAACCTCCAAAGTACAATAATGTCGCTAGAAGGGATATGATGGTACAACTAAGATAGAAGTTGGTGTGGTTAAGTAAAAATGGAATAGAAAAATTTATAGTTTTTATCTGATTGAATACTAATAAACAAGTGATTAACCTAGATAAAAATGGAGGAAACATGCCTACAATAAACCCGATGGAGTTGATTTCATATACTATAGCAAATACCATAAAAATGGTGGTCACCCCAGTAGAATATATCGTTCAAAGTGGGGCTATAGGTGATGTGGTATTTATCAGTTGGCTATTTATAGGGTAAAAATTCTGCACTATATTAATAGTTATCGCCTGTGTTTATCTGGAAAGAAGGAAGGTTTAACTTCCTTCTGACTGGTTAAATAGAACTAAATAGTGAATTCATCACACAGTTTTTGTAATCTCATGAGAAACCTACCAACATGAAAACCATCACAGACAGCATGATGTACTTGTACTGCTAGTGGAAGTAATAATGTATCGTTCTCACTGTAAAATTTCCCTATAGTAAAAATTGGGGCGAAATTTTTTGTTATATCAGAGATATTCAAATTAAAGCTATCAAATTCTACCCATGGCAAAGATGATATATAAAAGAGATTGTCAGCTTGTATTGGCTGAGGAGATAATTTGGGGTTATCTTTGTACAATATCAACTGTTGATGATAATTCTCCATAAATTGGCAAATATCATCAGAATACTCGCACCATAAAGCAGAAAATGTTTCAGTTTCTTGGTGGAAAATTGTAAAGCTTGGGTTAATTTTATCCCATAAAATAAGCTCACCATTTTTTTTGGCTAATTTAAACTCATCGTAGGTATTTGCCACTTGTGATAGCAAATAAATAATAACTGGGTAAAAACTATAATTTGTTGAATCTATTTGCTTTTTTAAATTGGTGATATTTATCTTCGTTGTTAAACTAAAACCACAGTTTATAAGTTGGTCGTATACATGGAAGTGCTCTTTACGTTGCCATGTATCAACGTTAAATTTTATGTAATTCACTTTTAAACCCTTCTAATAATAAATGGAAATTTTTTATTAGAAGGGGAGTTTTTCTGCTTTTGGTAACATTATGATAGCCCCTTGTATAATGGTTATAATAGATTAATATTTTACTGAGTAGTTATATCTTGTCGAGTTAAATGTGACATAATCTAAATAAGAGCGTCCTTAGTGTACAATCATAAAGGTAATACTATAATTTAGAAGATGGTTCTGCATCAATATAAATATCAAACAGCACCTTAAGATCAACCTTGAATACCTTAGAAAGTAATACAAGGTGGTCTATAAATATAGATAGGGAGCCATCCTCATATTTTATATAGACGCGTTCAGAAACAGAAATCAGTTCTGCTACTTGCTTTGTCGTTAATTGACTTTCTAGACGTTTTTCCTTAATAAAATTACCTAATACGATGTTACCAACTTTGTTTTTCTTCATAATAGCCATTTTTTCAGTGAGTTTTTTAGTGATTATCGTAGATGAAAATTAATATTCAATGGGTAATAATCTGTAAAATGAAAGATTAAAGTTATTAATAAGCAATGTTAATTTAAACTAATTTAATTTGAATAGTTTAGCTATCAAAATTTAATGATATTTTATATGTGCTATATGTTTGAAATTAGTAGGATGTATCATGATGAATGATAAATTATGCTTATTACACTAATAAGCACGCTGAATAGATTAGATTTAATTAGTAGATACTACCTTCTAATGGTATTGAAGGCAGTATCTATTGTTACCCTGATAATCAAATAGATAATGCGATTTCCACCGCTTTTTGAGCATGGATAGCTGTCGTATCAAATACTTTGGCTGTGGTATCTTTTTCATTAACTAATAATGTAATTTCAGTACATCCGAAAATAATCCCTTCGGCTCCTTGTTGTACTAATGATGACATAACCCGTTGGTATTCTTTTTTTGATGCTTGGTTTATTTTCCCTAAACAAAGCTCATTATAAATAATCTCATGAATAATTTTTCTATCATCAAGATTAGGCGTTAATACGTCTAAATTAAATTTATTTGTTAGCCTATCTTTATAGAAAGGTTGCTCCATAGTAAACGAAGTTCCCAGTAACCCTATTTTTTTTAAACCATATTGTACTATCCGCTCACCTGTTGCATCAGCAATATGTAGTAGAGGGAGGTTAGTTTCCATTTCAATTGCCGTGGCAACTTTATGCATTGTATTCGTACATAGAACAAGGAAATCAGCGCCTGCAAGCTTTAAACGATTCCCTGCCTCAGCTAAGCATTGAGCTGCCAAATCCCATTGACCATTGGCTTGGTAGTGTTCTATCTCGGCGAAATCTACACTATATAAAATAATTTTTGCAGAATGTAAGCCACCTAAATGTTGTTTAATGCCTTCATTAAGTTGTTGATAATAAAGCAGAGTAGATTCCCAGCTCATACCACCAATAAGTCCAATTGTTTTCATTGTGGGGCTCCGTATAACTGACAGTTTTAGTTTTAACTATACTAATATTTTATCAATAATCACAATGCGATAGCATTATAAAGATGACTGTTTTTTACTTATATAAAAATATGCATGGTCTTAAACCTAAGTTTAATCTGTTTTTATATTTGGCTTATGTATGGTATTAATTTCATTTAAACATTACTTATTGCATGGTCTTTGGCTGTTGATGTAATAAAAATCAAATAAAATGAGCTAAGTTAACAATATTTACGTTTTAAAGATGGATTTTAAATGATATACAGTTATTATCATAAATGAAATCACATGCATAATATTGGTAAGGTAATGGCGACCATCAAATGAATTTTTTTAAAATAATCATTGCGATACTTATTTTTGGTGCTGCTTTTCTATTAGGGGCACTATATATGAAGCCAACCCAATTAAGTTTAGTTGAGCAAGTCAAAAAGAATGTTAATGATGTTTTGGCATACCCGCAAGCCGCTGAGTTTAGAAATATAGAATATCACTTCGCTCGTTATACTGCCGATAAAGGTAAGGTTGGTTATGTATGTGGGGAAGTTTATCGGTATAAAAATGATAAGCCTGACGGATTTAAACGTTTTATCGTTAAAGCGTATACGAATGATGAAGGTCGAATGGATATTTCCATTCCATTTGTTGATGGCGGTCATGAAATACTGTTGCCAGAACAGGTCAACCAAATTTGGCATGACAAATGTTCTAGCCCAGCATCTCCGTTAGAGTCGTTATCGTAGCTATTTGTATTTATTGCTGTCAGTAGCTTGTTATAAGGCAATGCTAGGCGGTGTTTGGGTCGATACATTTTAATGCTGCTGGGCGGTTTATCATTCTATGATAATAATCGATTAAAAATGGAGTGTTCGGCCGATTTAAAGGTGTTAGTAGCCAACGCTGAATAGACAGTGTTACAACAATATCTGCCAGGGTAAAATACTCCCCGCATAGGTAGTCGTAGTGGTTTTTTGTGGTCTTATTTTGTGCTAAAACAGAATCCAGTATTAGCATCTTTTCGTTCCATAAAACAATACTGGATTCTACTAGCTCATAGTGTTGTAAATAGAAGGGGTCTCTTCTAATTAGGGCCATGAAAGCGGCTCGCCAAGCAGGGTTTAGTTCAGCGCTTTGCCAATCCATCCATTTTTCAACTTCGGCTCTAGCAAGAGGGTCTGTTGGTAATATATTTTCATGTTGGGTTGTTGCTGCTAAATAGCGACATATTGTATTGCTTTCCCATAATGCTCCTTGGTCATGAATTAATACTGGAATGAGTGCATTAGGGTTTAGTTTTAAGTAGTTTAGTTGTTTTAGAGATTCTGTATTTCCCCATTGGTCTTCATGAATAAATTCAAGGTTCAGTTCGTGTGCTGTCCATAACACTTTACGAACATTAATTGAGGATGTTCGACCTAATATCTTTAACATTTTATCTAGCCCCTTAAAAATAATAATATTCAACTAACATAGATAGTTATGTTATGCAATTGTATTTTTATAGTTATTGCGATAACCCCGCCTACGGTGATTGAAATAAAACCCAGTTGTAGTTACGGGAGTAAACTAATAAGAATAACTGGATTATATATATTTATATTAATGGTATACTAATTGAGTTGTAGTTGGTTTTGTTATTGATACAAAACAAAAAAAACCTTTGTGGTCAACGATGACTATATTTGTTGATATTCATTTTTTTAATGAATTTTAATTTAGTAGTTTAAGGAGTCGATAATGGTTAGTAATAATAGCGCACGTCGTTTATTAGGTATGCCTTACAAATTGAGCCGTTCTAAGAAGAATATTCGAGTGTCTATTGGTTCTAAAGATAATATTGCTGTAGCAGTCCAAAAAAACAAAGCAACAGAAAAGAAAACATATCATTCAATTACCGTTTTTTACCCTGAATATGTAGTCGGTTAATTATTATTTTTAACCCTCTAGTACCCTCTAGGGGGTTAAAATAACACTCTTCACTTAGTTTTTAATAAAAAACTCATTTCTTATCCTATTTTTAATACGAAATAAATTAATCATATTTAGCTGAATATAATTTTTTATAACAATAATTGTAGTCAGAAATATAATTAAACGTTAAGATTCCATCCATTGTATAAAATGAAAAATAATGATTACGATTAGGCGCTTTTGGATGAAATCTTACTGTTGGTTGTTGTTTTTGTGTTATATGTTTTTAACAGGGTGTTCTACTCAATTTAAATCAGATGAAAAAACAAATCGTTTAAAATTCAGTATCCAACATGCCAATACTATTCCTATTAAAGATTCCGTTGAACCACTTGCTGTTTCCGACATGTTGCCTGGCGATATTCTTTTGTCTTCAGCGACAGGGTTAAACTCGTGGGGAATTAGGCTATTTAGTATTAGTGGTGTAAGTCATGCATCTATTTATTTGGGACTTGGTGAGGTTGCTGAATCTGTTGGCAGTGGTGTGAGAGTTATTTCATTGAACCAAGCCGTAAGGGATTCGAATAATATGGTGGTATTGCGACAGTCGGGTCTTACATCACTACACGCAGATAAATTACGTGAATTTTCGATGCGTAATGATGGGCGTAAATATAATTATAAAGGTATTGTGATGATAGCCCCTTGGATGGTGACAAAAAGAATATGTGAACTACCATTAATTGGTGAAACAATACGCAATTTTTGTCTACAGACGTTAGCTAAAGTCCAGTTAGGTGATGACGTAGACCAAGCAAATGGTTTCTTTTGTTCTCAGTTCGTTATTGATGCATACAAATATGCAGGTATTCCTTTATTTGAAGGAAATTCATCATGGATAACCCCAGCAGATATATTACATATGCGTACAGGGGATGTGCCAACGTTTATGCCAACTCAGCGCTTAGTTTATGTTGGCCATTTGAAATCGTGGAGCTTCAGTAACGCTATCTTTAAAAAATAGCGCATTGTTTTACAAGCAAAAAAAAGGCCAACGTATTAAGTTGGCCTGCTAAACTGGAAGCAATGTGAGCAATGTCGTTTGTGATAAACTTGAGTAATTTACTCAAGTATTCACGAGGTAAAAGATAACCATTCTCATTTAATAAATCAACCCCTTTTTTTGTATTGCTACTCATTCTTTATTTCTACTGATTTATTTTATTTATGCATGAAAAACAACTAGTTAATGTTAATTAAGCTGTTTTTTTTGTGTTTTTACTAATAATTTTATTTAAAAAAAATCGTTTAATGCGATTATTTCAGCCTAGATAATCGACTATAGAGTGTATTCAGTATGAGAAAACTAAAAATTGGTGTCGTAGGTTTAGGCTCAATTGCGCAAAAGGCGTACTTACCCATCTTAACCAAGGAAGATAATTGGGAATTAATAGGCGCATTTTCGCCGAATCAATCGAAAGCCAGATTAGTTTGTGACAGATATCGAATAGAGCTATTTAGTCGTCTTGATTCTCTCGCTCAGCAGTGTGATGCGGTTTTTGTACATAGTGCTACTGCAAGCCACTATGAGGTCATAAAAAGGTTATTAGATTTAAATGTGCATGTTTATGTTGATAAACCATTAACTGAGCAGATTGAACAGTCTGAGCAATTAATTGAATTAGCAGACCTTCGACAGAAAGGGTTAATGGTTGGTTTTAATCGCCGGTTTTCACCTTTCTACATGGCTTTAAAATATGACTTACAAAATATTTCTTCACTTCGTATGGAAAAACATCGTACGAACAGTGTTGGACCAAAAGATGTTAGGTTCACATTATTAGATGATTACTTGCATGTGGTCGACACCGTAATTTGGATGGCGGGGGCTGACTCAGAGGCGAAATTAATCAGTGGAAATATTCAAGCAACATCACAAGGTGAACTTTTTTACGCGGAACACCATATACAAGCAGGGCTATGTTGGCTAACGACATCTATGCATCGAAAAGCTGGGAGCCAACAAGAGAAACTGATTGCTGTGGCAGAAGATAGCATACACCAAATAACCAATATGAATCATTGGCGAAGTGAAGACGGCACTGGTATTCATGAGGCAAATCCCGGAAGTTGGGATTCAACCTTACTACAACGTGGTTTCGATGGGGCAATTCGTCACTTTATTGACTCGGTTTCAAACCAGTCTCAACCATTGATCAGTGGTGAGCAGGCGATTATGGCTCAAAGGCTGGTTGAAAAAATGATTTTAGAATCAAAGCAAATGGCGAATACTTAATTAAATAGTTAGAGTTAAATATAAAGTCGATTATCATTTTTTTATTTCAGCAGCCATGATAGTGAGATCCCCATATGCTAAACTTAACAAATAGTTCAGAGGTGTTATTTATTGCGGGTTTTGGCCCCATTGTTGTTGATCACCCAATGAGTCAGCATTTTTATTTGGATGTACTAAAACTGCCCTTAAAACCAATAGAAGAGGGGAGTCAGTATTTGACTTGTGAGCAAGATGCTCTCAATGGAACTAAACATTTTGCACTTTGGCCGATTGAGCAAGCAGCATTGTCTTGTTTTAAAGAACGACAATGGCCAGTTGAAATTCCTATCCCCCAAAGTTGGATGGAATTTGAAGTTTCAGATATTGATAAAATCACTCAAACTTGCCTCGAACATGGCTATAAATTATTAGTCTCTAATCAAATTGAGCCTTGGGGACAAACGGTAACTCGTTTGTTAAGTCCTGAAGGTATTCTTATTGGATTAACAGTTACACCTTGGTTAAGAGAATAGCTTTAAATTATCGCTAGAGATCTCATTTATCTTTGTGAATGAGAGACATTCTTAGCTAATTGTTTATAATTTTATGGTAAATCTTAATTTTAACTATTTTGTGGAGGGGTTATGTATAAAACGATTCTGGTCCCTATTGATTTAACTGAAGATGAATTAACCAGTAAAGCGGTTCGTCATGCTGTCAATCTTGCAAAACAATCGGGTGCTAACATTCACCTTATTCACGTTTTGCCTATATCATCTGCAATTATTAATGCCTATGCTTTGGGTTACATGGAAATAAAAGACCGTGCAACAGTTAAAGCAGAAGAGGATATGAAAATGCTAATGGATTCTATAGATCTACCTCATGATCATGTTAGCTACACCATTACATTTGGTTCCCCTCGTGATGAAGTGATTAATACTGCAAAGGATATCAATGCTGATATTATTGTCATTGGTTCACGCCGCCCGAATATCACGACTCATCTTTTAGGCTCTACAGCTGCGGGTATTGTTCGTTACGCAGAAACTTCAGTGCTTGTTGTTCGTTAATTTACAGATAAGAACCTACCTATAAATGTAGGTTCTTTCTAAATAGGATTTCTTTAGTTATAAATTTAGTGGGTAAAGTATAGAATCTATTTTATTTATAGTAAGGAATTTTTGAATCCCTATGGAAAAATTTTCAAAAGAATTATTACGTATTGAGTATTTCTTGCTTCGAGTTTTGCGTTTTTATTTGTTATCGCTTTTGGTGTTTTTCCTCGGGTTATTGCCCGGTATTATCGGTTTCTATTGTATAGAAGGTCACTCACTGATTGAGTCAATGCTAAATGCATTATCAATGCTAAGTGGGCAACCAATAGAGCCTGCACCGATTACGCGTGCTGGTCGCTTTTTTATTGCTATTTATGGTTTATTTCTACAAAGTGTTTTTATTATCAGTATTGGCTTGATTGTAACACCCTTTATTCATCGTATTTTGCATAAATGGCATTTAGAAGAATAGGTCTATTTTTTGTCGTAATGTTAGGGAAGTTCACAGCTTTTTTACAATAGAAATACTATACTTTTATCGATGAAATAGTAAATATTCACCCGCACTTCCTAACGATTAAATCGTAAAAATTAACTAAAATACGGTTTAAAAGAGGATAAACACAATTAAAGAGGGCATCATATGTATAAGACAATTTTGGTTCCCGTGGATATATCTGAAGATGTACTAACAGATAACGCATTAAAACATGCTGTTTACTTGGCTAAAATGACTAATGCGACAATTCACTTATTCCACTCAGTACCTGATGTTTCAAGGTTCTCTATGAGCTATAGCTATCATTATGATTTACTGTCTTCTTTCGCTAAAAAAGCAGTAGAACGTTCTGAAGAGCAATTAAAAGAAATTATTGAAAAAATTGATTACCCTTCAGACAAAATCACTTATAAGGTTGAATTTGGTTCACCAAGAGATAAAGTGTTATCAGAAGCTGAAAGTATTAATGCTGATTTAATTGTAATCGGTTCTCGTAATCCGAGTATTTCAACCCATTTATTAGGTTCTAATGCTTCAGGTATTGTTTCTTACGCTAAAATATCAGTACTTGTTGTTCGCTAGAAAGAATTGCAAGTAAGAATAAAAATACAGCCTAATTTTAGGCTGTATTTTTTTAGGTGATATACATGAACGAAACTACTTCGTTTTGACCGCTTCTTTCGCTTGTTCAATAGCTTTAAGGGCTTGGCTACAGGCTTGCTCTTGGGCATCATCGGGGTAGCTTGCTAATGCCTTTTTCGCCTCTTCTAATTGGGATTTCATTAAGGCAATTTGCTCTCCCGCATTAGCTTCGTCTTTGTATTGTTCTTCTGCTTGTTTAACCAGATCATTCATTTCTTTAAAATAGGTATCACATGTTGGCCCTGCACTTGCATTAAAAGCGGTTAGAGCCACAAATAGACCACAGATTAACGGAAGAGTTCTTTTCATCATAATTTCGCTTTTAAAAGTCATAATATAATCAGGATAACATTCCATATAAAAAAACGCACCACTCAAAGGTTGCTAATGTTTTTAAGATATAAAAATTACATACATATTAAGACTATTCCTTTCCATAACTTGGCGTTATAGCATATTTTGCAAAATAGAAATGATAATCATTCTTGACTTAGTGCAGCGAAAAAGTGTACATTCAAGTACACTTTATTGGTATGAGAGAATAACTATGGCAAATAAAATTATAGTCAGCACAGAGAACTGGCCTGTCTGTGTAATGAATACCTTTCCTACATCAATGGATGAAACACGCTTATGGGTAGAGGAAATGGATTTACTATTAGCGAGAAGAGAGCAATTTGTGTTGGTTTATCCGCCAATTGCCGTGCAAGAAAAACCATCGAGGGAAGATATGGAAGGGATGAAATATGTACGCCGTTGGCTAAAATATGCAAAAGAACCTATGGAACAACATTGCCGTGCCATGGTTGTGACGTTGCAACCAGATGGCAGCGATAAAGAAGAAAAAGAACGTATGGCACCTATGTTATCAGAATTGTATGGTCCTGAAGTTTTGTTAGCCGTTGATGTTAAAACAGCCAAAGAGCAAGCTGAGTTAGCTTTAATTTAGTTATATTGCAGTGGAACTTATTTTGCGTATATAGCTGGCAATGATATCAACAGAAAGGGTGATTTGTTGTTCAATAAATTCATCGCTAGGTTTTAAATCAGCGACACAAAAAGTTGTAATGAATACATCCGCTTTTAACATTTCTAGGAAACGGGAAGAAATACTTAGGAGTGTTGTTTCATCCACTTTAACATCAGGTAATTGACTGAGTTTTTGTGTGAGTGAACGGTAGCTTTTTACAGGGCCTTGTTCAAAAAAGGCCTGACTGATTTCGGGGAATCGGTTATATTCGCCAAGAATTAGCCGATATAAACCAATGGATTGTGGCTTAAGGACATTCAAGAGAAAGCGGGAACCGTAAAATGATAAAACCATTTCAATTGTATCGAGTTTTGGAGCTTTTTCATTTGGCTCAATAAAGATGTCATCTATCATAGCGGCAACCACGGCTGCAAATAACCCTTCTTTATCACCAAAGTTTTTGTACAGGGTAGAACGAGAACCACCCGCCCGCTCAATAATCATATCCAAAGTCGCCCCTTCAAAACCATACTGAAGAAAAATATCAGCAGCGGCAGTGATTAATGCTTGATTACGGCGTTTCCCTTTTGGGGTTTTAGCCACTAATGGGTTATTCATAAATGATTAATCTTCCCCTTTTTACTCAACAACAAAATAATGTTATCAATTTTACCAAAATAGTTTGAATCAAGTCACCTTATTCGCGCTTTTACCTGAAAGAGATCATAAATTCAACGTATGTTTAGCTCTATGATATTTTAGAGGTTAACATGTTTAAGTCGATATCTGAATGGATGTCATTAGGGGGGACGAGATGGTAGGGTGTGCAACAGAGCAAAACGTCAGCGAGAATGAATCAATTAATAAGCAGAGAGAAATAACCAGGCTGTGTATCGAGTGTGGTTTACTTCTCTTACAGCATGGTGCCGAAAGTATGTTAGTTGAACAACTTACGACACGTGTTGGTATTGCTCTTGGGGCAAGTCAGGTTGATAGTGCAATTTCATCGAATTCACTGGTATTGACCACAATTATTGATGGGCGTTGTTTAACATCCACTCGTCGTATTATTGATCGTGGGATTAACATGCATGTTGTTACTGAGGTTCAGCATGCGGTGATCCTTGTAGAGCATCATTTATTAGACAGTAAACAATTGCAGAAAAAACTGTCGTTAATTAAACCGTTACGTTACCCCCGATGGTTAATGGTATTCATGGTGGCATTATCTTGTGCTTGTTTTAGTACCTTAAATGGCGGGGGCTGGGAAAGTGCATTGATTACATTTATAGCCAGTGGATGTGCGATGTATATTCGCCAAGTCTTAACGTCTCACCAAATGAACCCGTTGATTAATTTTTGTATGACTGCGTTTGTTGCCACCTCCGTTTCAGGCCTATTGTTGAAGATCCCATATTTGGCGGTTACAGAAACCATCTCGATGGCAGCAAGCGTATTGCTGTTAGTGCCTGGTTTTCCGTTGATCAATGCGGTTGCTGATATGTTCAAAGGGCATGTCAATACAGGGGTTGCACGTTGGACCATGGCAAGTTTGCTGACATTAGCGACATGTATTGGTGTGGTAGTTGCTATGACAATATGGGATTTAAGAGAATGGGCATAAGTTTTCTACTTGAATTAGCTGAAAAGATGGCGTTAGCTGCAATCCCTGCGGTAGGTTTTGCTATGGTATTTAATGTTCCTGCTAGAGCATTAAAATATTGTGCATTATTAGGCGCGATTGGTTATGGCTCTAGAATTGTATTAATTGAATTTGGTTTACAAATAGAATGGGCCAGTTTTGTATCCGCTATACTCGTTGGGGTGATTGGTATTCAGTGGTCTCGCTGGTGGTTAGCACACCCTAAGGTTTTTACTGTCGCTGCGGTGATACCGATGTTTCCGGGAATTAGTGCTTATATTGCGATGATTTCGGTCGTGAAAATCTCTCAATTTGGTTATAACCCTGAGTTAATTGAGGTTTTAGTTACTAATTTTCTCAAAGCATCTTTTATCGTTGGGGCATTATCTATTGGTATCTCGTTACCTGGTTTATGGCTTTACCGCAAAAGGCCGAGTGTTTAATGATAAATTAAAAGTAACAGTTTCTACTAACTTTGCATAAATTCTCATCATGGTTTTAATAGATAAAATTGAGTGACTCCTGATACCATTTGTGTTTTTATTTGATTAGAATAGATGTATATTTTCTTATATACTTTAAGGTGTTAGCGTTAATCCTATCACCTTATTCTTATTTTTTGCTGTTATTCTAGTCATCGGTGCTATTTTGAAACAATCCAGTGTATTTAAATACGTTAAACGTTTTATTCCTTTTATAATTATTCTTTTTTCCATTCCTGCATTTTCATCACCAAATTCGTTTACAGAAGCTAAAGTTCTCAGTAAAAATCAGGTGTATAAAGACCAAAATAAACAGGGCGAAGGGACCCTATATTGTGGTTGTCAGTGGGAATGGTCAGGCAAAAGCGGTGGACAAGTTGATTTAGCCTCCTGCGGCTACCAAGTGCGTAAACAGCAAACACGTGCTCAACGAATTGAATGGGAGCATATTGTTCCGGCGTGGGTCTTTGGGCATCAACGACAATGTTGGCAAAAAGGCGGCAGAAAAAATTGTGTTTCAACTGACCCAGTATTTGGGATGATGGAGGCTGATTTGCATAATTTGGCTCCATCCATAGGGGAAGTTAATGGTGACCGAAGCAATTACCGTTTTGGGCAATTGGGCAATGATGTAGCTTATCCGTATGGAATGTGCCGGAGCCGTGTAGACTTTGCACAGAGGGTATTTGAGCCCCGTAATGAAGTCAAAGGCCAAGTTGCTCGTGTCTATTTTTATATGCATGACCGTTATAATTTATCGATGTCACGCCAACAGCAACAATTATTAATGGCTTGGGATGAAAAATATCCGCCTAGTCAGTGGGAAATGCAACGAGATGAGCGAATAGCAAAAGTCATGGGGCATCATAATCCATTTGTGACAGGGGAAAAAAAATGGCGTTTAAATCATAAAAATACAGGGGAAGGGTTGCGTGTTTCACAACCGCCATCATCCACTTATAGTCACAATCAGCAACGAGTGACAAATAGACCTGAATCCTATGAAATCAAAGGCAACATTAACTCAAAAAAATACCATTTTTCACACTGTTCAGGCTTTAAAACCACCGCAGATAAAAATGCTAAAATGTTTGCAACAGAGGCCGAGGCTAAAGCAGCTGGTTTTATATTAGCGGGAAATTGTAAACCACGTTGACGATATGTTTATTTCACCTAACTAGGTAATTATTTGATTAGCTTATTTTATTTTTTAGCTATGACACCAAATGTTTTTTATCACAAAACCATTAAAAAATGTTAGAAAAATGTTGCTTTTCGAAAAAAAATAACGCTATATTTAATGTAAATAAAAAACTGTAGCAAAAACATGAGCTCATCGGGTTTCAAAAAATGTTGCAGTTTGTCATATTAATGTCATACAGATTCATTAGTTTAAAGGTATCGCTGTCACAGGAGAAACTAATGGGAAATAATTGTTTATTTAGGTGTATGAAAAACCGGTTACCACTCCATCATGGAACTGTCATGGTGAGATTGGTAACCGGTTTTTTATTGGTGACTTTTCTGAAATGAAATTATATCGCCAAGCACAAGTTCCACCATTAACTATGAGCTTGAAGGGAGCTCCTCTCTGTTTTGAATAGTCCGTCATTTGAATTGACATCACTGATACCTGGAAGGGTTAATACTATGAGTAGACAGAAAGCTGCAACAAAGGCACGTCGTGAAATGAAACGTTCATCACGTAAAGACCGTTCTGGTCGGTTTGATATGAATAATGTTGCGTCTTTTGCTGAATTTACAGGCATTGAGCCTATTGGTATGGCAAAAGAACGTCGTGATGAATCTCCTATCTTGCCAAGAAATGACGCTCAAAAGCTCTATATTAATTCCATTAAGCATAAGCAATTAATTTTTGCTAATGGTGAAGCGGGGTGTGGGAAAACCTACATAAGTACTGCACTTGCTGCGGATGCGTTAATTCATAAAGATATCAATAAGATTATTGTGACAAGACCTGTTCTTCAAGCGGAGGAAGATCTCGGTTTCTTACCGGGGGATATGTCGGAAAAATTTGCACCTTACTTTCGTCCTGTCTATGACGTTTTGCTGAAAAGGTTAGGAGCCTCTTTTTTACAATATTGTTTACGTCCTGAAATTGCTAAGGTGGAAATAGCGCCATTTGCCTATATGCGTGGTAGAACCTTTGAAAATGCGATTGTAATTTTAGACGAAGCGCAGAATGTCACAGTCACACAAATGAAGATGTTTTTAACCCGATTAGGTGAGAATGTGACGGTAATTGTTAATGGTGACGTCACACAATGTGATTTACCTGAGAATGTGCCATCAGGGTTGGCAGATGCATTACAACGTTTTAGTAGTGATGAAATGGTCTCAATGGTGAATTTCACGATTGAAGATTGTGTTCGGTCACAATTGTGTCATAAGGCATTGTTGGCTTATAACCATTAATATCGTCATTATTGCTGATGCCCCGTGGTTAGTTACGGGGCATCTTGTTTAATCTGAAAGCGGTTGATTAGTGATATAACATTTCGTGCACAATTTGTTCATCGGTTAAAGTATAAGGGTAGTAGGTTGGCCAATTTTCTAGTTGCCCTAATAATTTTTCTTGCGAATCATTACCCATATATAAATGGAAGTGGCCCGAGGTTTGCGGCTCAATGATATGGTCGCTAAATTGAATATATTTTGGTGCTTTCGAGTTTGCGTCTTGGCACTCAAATAAATAGCGAACACCTTTTTTCCCCGAAACGTAATTCAGTATTTTATAACCAGAATATGTGTAGTGGCAGCTATTTACGACACCATTTTGGGTAAATTCGATAATGTCATTTTCAATACCGATGCTATCAACATCCGTTGCATAGCCTTTTTTATAATACTCTCGGTACTCTTCAACGGTTTTATCTTTATTTTTTTTCGCTTTATTTTCGAGCACTTCATCAAGTTTTCCATTTAATAATAATGGGTTGACGGATACCCAAATACCTTGCCAATCACTCAGTGACCTATTTTTGACATCAGCATCATCAAAAACCCCTTTGGAAGCTTGAAGTGCTTTTTCTGATTGGGGATGAGCGTGACTGTGTGAGCCATGAGAAATTGCAGTAAAGCTGGTTACAGCAAGAACAGTGCATAAGCTCGCTTTTAGAATTGCCATTTTGTACACAATAATTTTCCCTATTTTATCGAGTGGATAAGAAAATAATGGATATGTTATAACATAACATCAATGGCAATGAAAAGTGTTTTAACGTCATTTTTAAGCGATGCAATAAAATGGTGGCGTTTGTGAATGACAGTTTGGTGGGGTAGATAAACTCGCTTATTAGCCCTAATAAGCGAGTAGAGGGGGTTTTAATCGTCTGGGTTATCCATTACGGCGTGGCGTTCATGATGGTAACCTTCTTCATCATAGCCATGACGCCAGTATGGGATAGCATAAATATCTTCACGGCCAAAACCCTTTTCACGACGAATAAAACGGCGTAAATCACGAATTATTTGGTCTTCTCCGGCAATCCAAAAAGCAGTATCACTGGTTGGAATGTCCCATGATTTAAAAGTAGAGATTAACGCATCCGTTTTAGTGATATCACCACAAATCCAAATAATTTCAACATGTTGTGGTTTTTCTAATTCACGAATATCTTCTTGGCTATCTAACCGTAAAACAACTTTACCTTGTGCATCTTTAGGCATTTTTTCTAGTAATGCGGCAATGGCTGGTAATGAGCTAGAATCCCCAGCCATAAAATAGTGTTTTCTAATAGGTAAGAGTGGGTCTGGACCACCAGGATTGGTGATCCCCATCCAATTACCCGGCTTTGCATCCCGAGCGAAAAGATAAGCGGGGCCTGTCACGCCATCATGCATTGCAAATTCAATATCAATTTCTTTTATTTCAGGTCGAATAGCACGCACACTATAGGTTCTCACAAATGGACGGGGCTCATTTTCTGGCCAACTACGACCTTTTTCTGTTAATACAGGTAATGCTGGCTGGCTTTTTAAATCAGGAGCGAGAAAAATTTTCAGATGCCCACCTTCACAACCTGTAGGATAAGCACTGAGTTTTTCTCCGGTGAAGGTAATGCAACGGATAGAAGGGCTGACATCCCTAATCGATTTAACTTGGATAAGCTGTGGTGGAGCCGGGCGGTAGATATTTTTTTCAACGGGTTGTTCGGTAGCCACGGACAATCTCCTATGTTAATGATAATTTTATTATATGGTAATTATTATCATTATCATGAATATGCCGAAAAGTTGCAATACATAGTCTATGATTGTGGGGAGGATTTTTGTGTTTTATTAACCGGTAGTCAATTGAGTGATTGATCTGTACTGATAGCCGCCACTTAAGGAATAGCGATGGGATGAGTATTCAGCAGGGGTTAATCGATAAATCAGTAAAATAAAGCGGTATAGTATGGTCGTAAGAATACATTTGAAGGCATGAAAAATTGACTGAATATGTAAAAAGGTACTTTGTTACGTTGTAACGTTTAGGCAATGAACTCTTTTGACTCACTGAATGCACTCAGCGTATTTATAAAATATGCCGTATATAAACTATACGGCATTCAATAGGTTAACTACTTCACTTTCATTCCGGCGGCGGTCATCATTAACTTAAATAGATAAGAGAATGCGAATAACGCGAATACACTCCCTAGCCAAATGACCGCCATCCAACCAAGTTTTTTCCACCAAGGTGAGGCTATCACGTTATCAGTGGTAGCCTTGGTCTGGGGTAATTTTTCCTCTGAAGACATAGTAACTCCAATAGGTATAAACCAAAATAACGGGAATAATGAATAATGCACCAACGAGCATAAAGCCCAAGCTTTCCGGTGGACCAGCGGCTTCACGGAAGCTAATTACTGGCGGAATGAGCGTTGGCCAAATACTGATCCCTAGGCCAGTAAAACCAAGGAAAATCAGTAAAAGTGCCGCCAAGAATGGCACGCTATCATGTTGCTGGCGTTTAGCACTCTTTAAGATCAACCAAGTGCAGCCTAATACTAGTAATGGAACAGGTAAAAAGAAGAATAGGTTAGGGAGTGAGAACCAACGGTCAAACACAGCTTCATTTAACATTGGCGTCCATAAGCTAATGATTGCAATAACAGCTAACATCAGTAAGGTTAATGGGCGCAGGATACGATACATGGTACGACGTAGGTGGCCTTCAGTTTTCATGATTAACCAGCCACAAGCGAGCAACGCATATGCCACGACTAAGCCAAAACCACAAAATAGTGGGAACGGCGCAAACCAATCAAAATAGCCCCCCATGTAAACGCGGTTTTCAACATGGAAGCCTTGAATAAATGCCCCGACAACCACACCCTGTACAAATGTGGCGAAAATAGACCCCCAAATAAAGGCATGATCCCAATGTCGACGGTGCGATTCGTCTGCTCTAAAGCGGAACTCAAAAGCAACACCTCGGAAAATCAACGCTAATAACATGAAGGTTAAAGGGATAGAAAGAGCATCTAATACAATTGCATAGGCGAGTGGGAATGCACCAAATAAGGCGGCACCACCTAAAACCAGCCAAGTTTCATTGCCATCCCATACGGGGGCAACGCTATTCATCATCAAATCGCGGTCTTGGCTATCTTTCAGGGCTGGATACAAGATCCCTATACCTAAATCGAAGCCATCCATTACGATATACATCAACATACTAAATACAATGATGACAAACCAAATGAGAGGTAAATCAATGCCCATGAGTTGCGTCCTCCGCGATACCTTTACGAATTAATTTCATCATGTACATGTAACCGATACCGAATACACTGCCATAGACGATAAAGAAAGCGATTAGGCTAATACTCATGTGCATTTCACCGTGTGCACTAACAGCATCAGTGGTTCGCTGTAACCCATAGACAACCCATGGTTGGCGGCCTATTTCTGTGGTAAACCACCCTGCAAGAATAGCGATTAAACCAGAAGGTGCCATGAAGAAAATAAAACGTAAAAATGCTTTTGACTCGTAAAGGTTTTTACGATAACGCAGCCAAAGCCCCCACACGCCAGCAACTATCATTAACAAGCCTAGCCCGACCATGACGCGGAATGACCAAAACACCATAAACACATTTGGCCTATCTTCTGGTGCATATTCTTTTAACGCTGGCACTTGTTTATCAATGCTGTGTGTTAAAATTAAACTTGCCAGATAAGGGATTTCGATAGCGTATTCCGTTTTTTCTTTTTCTTGGTTGGGGATACCAAATAAAATAAGTGGCGTCGCTTCACCGGGTTTGTTTTCCCAATGGCCCTCCATTGCAGCAACTTTAACTGGTTGATGTTTCAATGTATTTAAGCCGTGTGCATCACCAATCAAAGCTTGAACGGGGGCTAATACCAAAATTAGCCACAGTGACATGGAAAACATCTTTTTCATGGCACTGGACTTGTTACCTTTTAGTAGGTGCCATGCAGCAGAAGCACCGACAAAGAAAGCTGCCGCAAGGAATGCTGCGGTTGTCATGTGCAGTAGGCGATAAGGGAAGGATGGATTGAAAATAACGGCCAACCAGTCAACGGGTACAATACGACCATCAATGATTTCAAAGCCTTGTGGCGTTTGCATGAAGCTGTTAGATGCTAAGATCCAGAATGTTGAGATAATGGTTCCGAGTGCGACCATGCAAGTCGCAAAAAAGTGAAGTTTTTCACCCACACGGTTCATACCAAACAGCATTACACCAAGGAAACCCGCTTCTAAGAAAAATGCAGTGAGGACTTCATAAGTTAGTAATGGCCCAGTAATACCGCCTGCAAAATCAGAGAAGAAGCTCCAGTTAGTCCCAAATTGATAAGCCATTACCAACCCAGAAACGACACCCATTCCGAAATTAACCGCAAAAACTTTTGACCAAAAATGGAACAGCTTTATATAGTCTTCATCACGAGTTTTAAGCCATAAACCTTGAAGCACAGCGAGGTAACTCGCTAGCCCAATCGTAATGGCGGGAAAAATAATATGGAACGAGACCGTAAACGCAAATTGAATACGGGCGAGTTCCAACGCACTTAGTCCAAACATATTGACCCCTGAATGGAAATGTTAATGGCACGCCCATTTAAAGCTTTGGTGATAACAATCGAAGCGCTTATCCCTAGCAAAAAATCGTTAACGCCGGAATACAGCTAAAAATGTTTTGTGCTTATAGTTAAAAAAAGTCAGGTGAATGTGTGGATAAGTAGAACATGAGACGATAAACTATAATAGTAACAATTATTGAGAAATTAACTATAACAGTTGAGGCGGCTATGACGAGATATGAACAGTTAGCAGCGCAAATTCGTCAACAAATTGAAGACCATATCTGGCAAGTTGGTGACAGATTACCTTCACTTAGGGAAAGCGTTAAGCAATCAGGTCTGAGTTTAATGACCGTGGTACAAGCCTACCAATTACTCGAAAGCCAAGGTTGGGTCGTTGCTCGCCCGCAATCGGGCTACTATGTGGCTAACCGTAATAATTCATTTGCTGCGGCAAAGGGAGGAAAAGGGCTACATTTAAATGAGAATGTAGAGATTAACGCTTCTATTTTTGGTGTGCTACAAGCTTGTAAGGACCCAGATATTATCCCATTTGGCTCCGCATTTCCAGAACCCGCCCTGTTAGATGAACCAAAGCTTGCTAAATCGCTAGCTTCAGTGGCAAGGCGCTTATCAAAATTTAATACGCCAGCGAACCTTCCACCGGGGAATGAGCAATTACGGCGTAATATTGCCCAACGTTATGCCACTCAAGGGATCCACGTTGCACCCGATGAAATTGTCATTACAGCTGGGGCGATGGAGTCCTTAGTTCTTAGCTTACAATCAGTTACGCAACCAGGGGACTGGGTTGTTATCGAGTCTCCAGCATTTTATGGTTCTTTACAGGCGATAGAACGTTTAAAACTCAAAGCAATAGCTATCAAAACTGACCCTATCTTTGGTATCGACCTAGATGCACTTGAAGAGATAGCGAATAAATACCCAATTAAAGCCTGTTGGTTAATGACTCACTATCAAAACCCCCTTGGCGGTACGATGCCACAGGCTAACAAAAAGCGCTTAGTTGATATTCTCAATAAACACCAAATTGCGTTAATTGAAGATGATGTTTACGGTGAACTCTATTTTGGCAATAAACAACCCATCCCTGCTAAGGCTTTAGATACCAAAGGTAATTTCTTCCATTGCTCTTCATTTTCCAAATGTTTAGCGCCGGGTTATCGGGTTGGCTGGGTTGCGGCTGGTCACCACGCGACAAAAATTCAACATTTACAAATGATGAGCACAGTTTCTGCCAGTGTACCGACTCAATTGGCGATTGCTGAGTATCTTTCTCTGGGCGGTTATGACAATCATTTGCGTAAACTGCGGCAAACTATGGAGCAACGTCAACATCAGATGCTCGGGGCCATAGCAAAATATATGCCGGCTTCAGTAAAAGTTAATATGCCTAAAGGCGGGTATTTTTTGTGGTTAGAATTTGAAGCACCTTTTAATGCTATTCGTCTTTATCAATTGGCTCTTAAAGAAGGGATCAGTATTGCGCCTGGTAGTATGTTTTCAACGAGCGAGCAGTTCAACCATGCATTTCGTCTGAATGCTTCATTTACATGGAACGAGCAAGTAGAAGAGGCCATGAAAACTTTAGGTCGTTTATGTCACTATTTAATTAATGAGAGGCGCGAATAGTCACATTATTGTTGTTAATTCATTGCCTTGAGAGACTAACTTTGCCAATCTAAGCTAAAACCACAAGTACCAATGGCAGCATAGGGGGTAATGTGAAAATAAAATGTTTTGATATGACGGAGTTACCTATCCTTGATTGGAATGATGGCGGGGGGTTTAGCCAAGAGGTTTTTTGCTGG
Source organism: Providencia sp. 2024EL-00732 (assembly GCF_044006275.1). Taxonomy (NCBI): domain Bacteria; kingdom Pseudomonadati; phylum Pseudomonadota; class Gammaproteobacteria; order Enterobacterales; family Morganellaceae; genus Providencia; species Providencia sp. 2024EL-00732. Next base: position 497,525 of record NZ_JBIPDG010000001.1, read on the forward strand.
CCTGTCGCATCGGATTACTCTTTACGTGCAAGTATTGCAACGATTAATAAAGATAGCTACTTAAAACGCTATGCCGAAGGCGAAAGGCTAGCTATCTTGCTTAATAAACAGCCGCTTTCATTAACCGATAACAAGGGTGTTGAATATCCACTAGGGCAAGTGGGTGACAGTATTCAGTTTTCTGCTCAGCAGTATTGCGCAGTTAATATAAAGCAACCCTCAACTCAATTATTGAATTTTATTTTTCGGCAAGATAGGTGGAGCGTTAAAAATTATTTAGTGACTGAAAAACGTAGGTTACCGGCAAACCAAGCAGGTCTTGTTTATGTACTTGAGGGCCAGTGGGAGGTTTTTGGTGGAAATTGTAACATAATGGCAAAGGGGCAAGGGGGCTGGTGGCTTCCTGATATCGGTGAAGGGGAGGTTAAGCCACTTAGCACCGATAGCAAATTAATTTGGATTGAGTTGTTGCCTCACTAGCTGGTTGCTAAGCCAATTGCAGCAAAAGTCAGCATTCCCCCTGCAACACCTTCGGTTATGCGGCGTTTTTTATCATTATAAGTTTGCTTGTTATGCATGGACGCAAATAATGCTCCGATCACACCGTAAATAACAATACAAGAAAAAATAAAAGTGGCAGACAAGATCAACGATTGAATAGCAACACTTTCATTTAATTGGATAAAATTAGGTAAGATGGCGAAGTAAACTAAGAGACCTTTAGGGTTGAGAAAGCTGGTCAAAAAGGCTTTGCCGATGATTGATTTTGTCGAGGCTGTTTTAATGCATATTTCACGTGTTCTGATGGCTGATAGCAGCATACAAACCGCGAGATAAGCCACATACGCGACACCTACCCATTTAATTGTATGGAAAATGGCTGGTGAGGCAGCAACAATCGCTGATAACCCTAATGCGGCAAGTATAGCATGGGTCATATAGCCCATAATAATTCCTAAATTAGCTTTCCAAGCAGCAATGGCTCCGCCGGAAAGGCCTTGAGCAGAAATAAACAGCAGATCAGGTCCTGGTGTACATACCAGAGGGATCACAGTTGCGCTAAATAACAGCAAAGTTTGTAACTCCATTTGAATACCTCATGTTGATTATTTTTATTTAACACAACTGGCCAGTCGCAATAAAATTATAACTATGTATCGATAGTGTTGGGTTTTTTTATTGCTTGTAAAGCGTTAATTTTTGATATTAAATATCAAAAATTAACTTAAAAATAGCACTCAGATTCAATAGGTGAAAATATGGTAAAACTTGATGCCATAGATAAACATATTTTACGGGTTTTACAACGAGACGGTAAAATTCAAAATATTGAATTAGCTAAAGAAGTTGGGCTTTCCCCTTCTCCTTGTTTACGCAGAGTTAAATTATTGGAAGAAGCTGGGGTGATAAAACGTTACGTTGCGGTGCTTGATGGCGCTAAGATTGGGGCGGGGTTATCTTTATTTGCGCGTATTTGGTTTAAAACGCAGGATGCTCACACCATCAATCAATTTGTCCAAGAGATAAAGCAAATGCCAGAGGTTGTTGAATGCCACTTAATGGCAGGGGAATGTGATGCGCTTGTCCGTATTGTGACACATGATCTTGCATCATATCGCCGTTTCCATGCCGACCATCTGACACAAATTAATAGTATTCAAAGTATTAAGACTGAAGTGCCAATGGAAACAGTTAAAGTGACTTATGCATTACCATTATGACAGTATCGCTAATCGTTTATTGTTGTTTTATCAATTTTGTTGGGGCACATTCAGTTAGCTCTACAGTGTTATCAGGTAAGTAAAAATAGCCTGATTTCCCCATTTTTTTGATTTAACAATTAAAATAGTGGGCATAATATGCCTTGTATCAGGCATTATGGCGGTTGTGACGAATCAATAATAGTAACCGATATATTATTTAGTATTTTAAGAAAAGACAATAAGTAAAATATAAAATAAAATTTTTATTTATTAAATATTGTTTAACTATGGGTAGGTGATATTTAATTATATTTTGAAAATTAATTTTACAAATTGAAATATAATTATTGATTTTAATATATAGAGAGAAAAGTTATGGTGAAATAGTAGCGTTGTTGTTTAGTGTGAGAATGTGAAATGTACTTATTTATATATCGGTTCGTTTTTTGATTAGGTATTTGGCTCAATAATAGTAACTGTTGGGTTTATAAATCAATACTACTGATAGCGTAATCTAATTGCTTGATATGTCAGTAATGAAATGATTTTTTTTTGATCCTGCGCAACATCATTTTATATCCCTTCCTTATACTAGTATTAATCAAAAAAATATAATGCGAATATTTCTTATTTAATGAAGTTGGTAATTTCCAGTTTATTTCAATAACACGAATGTAATTATTGGCACTGCTTTGTTCTGTTATCAGTTTGCCAGTGAATTAGATGGTTATTATATTTCTTTATTCGAATTATGAAGCTCAAATTTTAAAGAAACTATTCGTCAGTAAATTGAAGGAAAACTATGATTTATCCGATTACTGATAGGCTGTTGCCTACCATCAATAACGCTGAGTTTAAGCGTTATGCTATGCGTTATTTGGATATTGAGAGACAAACACAGCAAGCTATTACTCAATATGGGCTTAGTTTTGAACCTGCTTTTTCACAGCAAAGTGAGATAAACCAGCTTAAACAGGATATTAAAGCGCTAGGTGCATGTTTTGCGAATAATGGAAAGAGTATACATAGTCATTGGCTATCGAGTGCTTGTGTGCAGTGCCGCACAGGGGAAGGGAGTTACACCACATTTTTATCATTAAAATGCCACCGCGACTGCTATTTTTGTTTCAATCCTAACCAAGAGAACTACCAAGGTTTTCAACATGAGATGAGGGACGCTGTTGGCGAAGTTGCTGCAATTGCAGAGCAAGAATACCCGCTAACACATATTGCTTTAACGGGAGGTGAACCATTACTTTTCCGCCAAGAGAGCATTGCGTTTTTCGCAGCAGTTCAACAGAAATTACCTCAGGTTCATAGCCGCTTATATACAGCTGGTGACCCATTAGACCGTAGCACAGCGGTAGCCTTAGCAAACGCAGGCCTTAAAGAAATTCGCTTTAGCATCAAAATTGATGATGCAGAAGAACGGATTGAGAAAGTTTTACACCGCATTGAATTAGCAAGAGAAATTTTCCCGACGGTGATGGTGGAGATGCCGGTTATCCCAGGCACTGAACCGCAAATGTACAAGTTACTCATGCGGTTAGATGATATTGGTATAGATGGGATTAACTTATTGGAATTTTGTTTTCCTTTAACAAATAGTGACGCTTACCAATCACGGGGCTTTCAACTTAAAAACCCCCCTTATGAAGTGTATTACAATTATTGGTATGCAGGTGGGCTTGCTGTCTCCCAAAGTGAATTAGCTTGTTTGCGTGTGGTTAAATTTGCATTAGAACAACAGCTATCACTTGGTGTGCATTATTGTTCCTTGGAGAATAAACACACAGGTCAAGTATACCAAAGTAACGCATTTTTTCGGCAACATGCTCAGCTTATTGGGCAACATTATCTATTTTCATCTCGCGATTATTTTTATAAAAGCGCCAAAGTATTTGGTGATGACCGCCCACAAGTAGCAAGACTATTAAAACAAGCGGGAATTTCTTATCACGAAGAGTTGTTGCACGGCTTTTTGCAGTTTAATCCCGAATCTATTTTGTATTTAACTTCCCTCGTTGATTTACCCATCGCACTCACCTCACACATCATTGAGCCTGATGAGCAGGGCAACCCTTTAATTAAAGAAGTGAAGGTTGAATTAACGACACCAACTCAATTTTTATTGGCCGATTTGCATGAAGGTTCCTGTAATGAATAACATCCCAACATTTGATTATCTCTATGCGCGTCAATTTGCTTATGACGTATTAAGACGCTTATTAATAGAAGAACCTACCCCTGAGTTATTAAATTATTTGGATAATACGGGGTTGGCATTATTCCCTTGTGATGAAGCATTACCCGCGATGAAAAATGCAATTGAGGAAATGGGAAAAGATTTACAGTCACGGACGTTACAAGCAAACGCGGATAGTTTTGAAGATTTACATTGGGATTTTACCCGCTTATTTATTGGCCCAGAAGCGCCTCCGGCGGCACCATGGGAGTCTACTTATGTCTCCCGTGACAAATTGTTGTTTCAAGAAAACACATTAGCTGTAAAAACCTTTTATCAAAAATATGGGTTCCAATTACCTGAGGGTGACATGGAGGCAGCAGATCATATTGGGTTTGAGTTAGATTTTATGTGGAATTTAAGTCAACGCATTGTTGCGATTGCCGATGTTGGAAATGAGCTAGGCGAAGACGCAAAAAAATTATTGCTAGGGTCATCTGCATTCTTAGATACGCATCTTTTAGCATTTATTACCCCGTTTTGCCGTGCAATGCATAACCATGCAGAAACCTTATTTTATCGCCAATTAAGCTCACTTTTAGAGCTTTTTTTGCGCAACGACCTTAAAAGAATCAATGAATTAGTTAATTAATAATAATAAAGCAAAGTGAAGAGGTAAGAGCAATGTCAGAAAGACAGAAAGTAGCCTTAAGTCGTCGTTCATTTTTAGCATGGACATCGGCGGCATCAGTGATGGCTACGTTGCCGCTAAGTAAACGACTTTATGCTGCAACACCAGAAGAGGAAAAAGCCGTTGCCCAAGCAACCGACGCTGTCACTCAAGGGACATGGAAGCCCGTGGCATGTTGGCATAACTGCGGTGGTCGTTGTGTCAATAAAGCCCTCGTCGTTGAAGGTGTCGTTGTTAGGCAAAAAACAGATGATGTGGTAGCGGACTCACCTGACTTTCCACAACAACGAGGCTGTTTACGTGGGCGTTCTCAACGTAAACAGGTGTTCGGTGCCGATCGATTAAAATACCCAATGAAACGTAAAGGTTGGGCTCCCGGAGGGGGAGATAAAAGCTTGCGTGGGCGTGACCAGTGGGTACGTATTAGCTGGGATGAAGCACTTGATATTGTTGCGTCAGAAAGCAAACGCATCAAAGAAAAATATGGTAATGAATCCATTTGGATCACAGGCGGCAATGGTGTTGATATCCAAAATATTTATGCGAAAGCGGGTGGATTTGTTGGCGACTGGGGAACAACGTCATGGGGAGCATGGTTTGAAACACCAGCCCATTTAGGGTTGTTAGAAGGTTTTTATACCTTTGGTACCAATGATCGCTTTGATATGCGTAATTCACAATTGATTGTTATGTGGGGGGCAAACCCTGCGTGGAGTAGCCCTGGTAGCCCAACCTATAACTACTATCAAGCAAAAAAAGCAGGAGCTCGGTTTATTTGTATCGACCCAAGCTATACTGCGACAGCGGAATTAATGGATGCTGATTGGTACCCTATTAACCCGGGTACTGACCACGCTTTAGCGTTGGGCATCATGTATGCTCTATTGGAAATGGACAGCCAAGATAACCCATTAATTGATTGGGATTTCTTGCGCCGTTGTACGGTTGGTTTTGATGAAACTAATATGCCAGCAGGGGCTGATCCAAAAGGTAATTTTAAAGATTATTTATTAGGTACGTATACAGGGGAGCCGAAAACACCTGAATGGGCATCTAACATTTGTGGGCTATCCGCTACAGATATCCGTAAATTGGCCCGTGAAATTGGTGGGACAAACCGAGTGGCACTACTTACTGGCTGGGCTCCAGCTCGTGTTCATAATGGAGAAGGTTGGGTACAAGCATTCTCAACCTTAGGTTTTATGACAGGGCATATGGGTAAACCGGGGCGTATGACAGGGGTAAGCTGCCATTTTGCGGCAGGGAATAACGGTACTCGCTTAGTGATGGCTGGCGACAGTGGTTTACCGGCGGTGCCAAACCCAATTAGCCTGAAAATTAACCATAATGAACTCAACCGTGCATTATTAGAGAAAAAATTCCGTCAACGCGGTGTGGGTGATGTAAACGCTAACATTCAAATGATTATCCACCCATTTAATGCCACACTGCAAACACGCGCCAATATTTCGCAGAGTATTGAAGCCTACCGTAAAGATGTGGAATTAGTGGTAACAGCAGCTTATGTTCCACACACTTGCGCTAAATACTCCGATATTGTACTGCCAGTAACTACCGAATGGGAGCGTGAAGGGACCATATTAAATCCAAGCAACCGCGAAGTTATTATTGCCGCGGTTAATGTGACCCCACCTCTTTATGAAGCGAAAAGTGACCAATGGATTGCCAAAGAAATCGGAAAACGCCTTGGCATTAATGTCGATGAAGTATTCCCTGTTTCTGAGAAACAGCAGTTCTTCAATAAGCTTAATGGTGCAACAATTATTGGTGAAGATGGTAAAACCACTGAGCCATTGCTGACAATTACCCAAGCAGACATTGATGAATGGCAAGTGACAGGCAAACCTCAGCAAGGTCGCATTACATTGAATGAGTTTCTTACCGTTGGGAAATATCAAGTTAAACGAACTAAAGGTGATAACTATGGTTATATCGCCTATGAAGACTTTATTCGAGACCCTGAAGGGAATCCGCGCCCAACGCCAAGTGGTAAATTTGAAATTTATTGCCAAACATTGGTAGAAAAAGCGGATGAATGTGGTTGGACAAAATTACCTCCGATCCCTGAGTACATTCCTTCAGCAAATGGCTATGAAGCTAGCTTTAAGGATTTCTCTAAAAAAGAAAAAGGGGATTATCCATTCCAAATCTATAACCCTCATTATTTACGCCGTTCACACAGTACCCTTGATAATGTGCCTTGGTTACGCGAGCAGTGGCCTAGCCCAATTTACATCAATGCGTCGGATGCAAAGCGCCTAGGAATTAAGCATGGTGAAACGGTGTTAGTTACAAGCTCACAAGGGAAAATTGTACGTCCAGCATTGGTTACCCAAACGATGAAACCAGGAGTGGTTGCATTACCTCATGGTAGTTGGACGAATGTGGATGAAAAAACAGGGATAGATATGGCAGGGGCTGATAATACGCTAACGATCCAAGTACCAACGGGTCTTGGCACATCAGGTTGGAACACCATGCTGTGTAATATCGAGAAATGGCATGGTGATCAATTAGTTCCAGATGCTGCTATTCCACAGCGTATTATTTTTTAGGGGGCAATAAGAAATGGATAAACAAGTCGGATTTTATATAAACGTTGCTGCCTGTATTGGGTGTAAAACCTGTGTAGTAGCTTGTAAAGACAAGAACGACCTTGAGGTTGGGCGTAATTTTCGCCGAGTATATGACGTTGAAGTTGGGGAATACCCGCGGCCTCGTCTCTGGCATTTATCAATAGCTTGTAATCACTGTGATGACCCTCAGTGCGTCAGTCATTGCCCAACAACGGCAATGCATAAACGTGAAGAAGATGGGGTTGTGTTGGTCGATCACAATAAATGTGTTGGATGCCGCTATTGTACTTGGGCTTGCCCATATGAAGCACCACAATTTGATGCGAGTATTGGCATGATGACCAAATGTGATACCTGCATCGACCTGCGTGAGAAAGGGGGAAACCCTATGTGTGTGGATTCTTGCCCAATGCGTGCCATTGAATTTGGCTTAATCAGTGAATTGCGCAAAAAATATGGCACAAATGCGGATATTGATGGGTTACCAAGCTCATCAATCACGAAGCCGAACCTTGTTGTCGGCACGAAAGGATAAGGAAAACTATCATGCATGAATTTCCATTGGTGATTTTCACCTTATTTATGCAGGCCTCAGTGGGCTGCTTGGTTGTTGCATTAATCTGTTATTTCCGGGTACTTGGCGGGGGAAATGATATTCAGAATGTTCAGTTTATCAAACGACCTGTTTTAGCCAGTTTTGTTTTAGGCTGCGTTGGGTTACTCGGTTCGTTATTTCACATGGGGAACCCTCTGCACATGTTTTACACTATGCTGCACGTGTCGACCTCATGGATGAGCCGTGAAGTTTGGGCGACTGCAATTTACATGGGGTTACTATTTTTTAGTGTCGCTTTACTTTTACTGAAACAAAAAGCGAATGCTGCATTACTGGTACTGAGTGCGATTGCTGGCTTGATGTATATGTATGCGATGTCAGCGTTATATGCCAATACATTATTTAACTTATGGAATGGTTTATTCACTTACGCGAGTTTCTTCGGCGCGGTATTACTGGTAGGCGGTGTTGTTGCTGCACTTTTGCTGGTGGGGTCTTTGCGCCGAAGTGCGAAAGAAGAGCAGGTACAACGAGTGGTTAAAATTACCTTAGGGCTAGGTATTATGGGGATACTACTTATGTTATTAGGGGCTTTATCGCTGCTTGGTAATATAGGTGAGCCGATTTACCTCGGTATGACCCAGCGTGAAATGCCAGAAGGGCTACTGAGTTTAAGCCTTGTTCGTGTAGTGCTAATCGCATTAGGCATACTATTTGTTGGCCGCTTGCTGTGCCAAAAGACGGGGCAAAATACCAACGCTACGGTTGTGATGTCTTTGGCCACGCTGTGTATTTTTGCCGGTGAGGGTGTTGGACGAGTGGTATTTTTCTCACTTGGTGGTTAATTTATCATCATATTAATCTAAAATCCGAAGGTGAGCTCCTTCGGATTTTTTTTATATGCTTATGTGCATTTTAGTACAGCAAAAACTAAATTATGATTGTAAAAGTGGGTTATTGACAAATTAATTACCAAAAGTGAGTAAATTATGTTGATTGTTATTAATGATTATAATTATCATTATCGCTCTTAATTCTCTTTTAGCTCATCGGTTATGAAATTAAAAACTCGCAAATTACTTACCCCCCTCGCAATTTCTACTGCTCTGATATCTCATTACGCAGTTGCGGCTGATAATACAAAGAGTGACCAAATCACAGTTACGGGCAATTGGCTCGAAAATACACAAGACAGTGAAGTGGTATTTAATCATCCCGGCGCTAGAACGGTAAAAACACAACAACAAATAAAAGAAACTGGCAGTGAAACAATCGCAGATGCATTAAAAGGTATCCCTGGTGTACAAGTTCGTGAAAGTAATGGAACCGGTGGCAGTGATGTTTCTTTGAATGTGGGAGTCCGTGGGTTAACTTCCCGTCTTTCACCGCGCTCAACTATTTTGCTTGATGGGATGCCATTAGCCGCAGCACCTTATGGCCAGCCGCAGCTTTCTATGTCCCCATTATCTTTGGGAAGTATTGAATCTATTGATGTCATACGCGGAGGGGCTTCGGTACGTTATGGGCCACAAAATGTAGGGGGAGTGATTAATTTTGTGACTAAGCCTATCCCTAAAGATTTTGGTGGCGGTGTATCAGTACAGACGCAGGGTGCCAAAACAGGCGGGTTAAAAACATTAGTGGATGCCTCGCTAGGGGGCTCTAAAGCGGATGATTCTGCTGGGGCAATTTTGCTTTATTCGGGTTTACACGGGCAAGGTTACCGTAAAAGCAATGATAACACGGATATTGATGACCTCATGCTGAAAACGCGTTATGCCTTAACAGATAACGATGAATTATTAGCTAATTTTCATTATTACCGTGCAATGTCGGGTATGCCCGGAGGCTTGACCCAAGCTGAATATAATGCTGACCCATTCCAATCAACACGGCCTTATGACCGTTTTGAAGGTAATCGGCAGGATATGTCATTGAAATACAAGCACGAAGTAGATGACAAACAATTTGAATTGATGACTTGGTTTAGCAAAAGTTACCGGGGGAGTTATATAGAAAGTGACCATAAAGAAAAAGCGAATGAAAGGCGCTTAGTGTCTTACCCTCGTCATTATACTGCTTATGCGATTGAACCAAGTTACTCGCAATTATTCCGTTTTAATGATATTTCCCATGAGGTTACCATTGGTTATCGTTATTTAAATGAAACGGCAGATGAAAAAGCGTACCGCTCAAATTGGTATCAAGCGGGGAGCCAAAGCACTCGCCCTGATACCAATAATTATTATCAGCACACGTCTGGGGGAACAGAAGCCCATGCGATTTATTTGGATGACACTATCGATGTTGGTAATTGGACGCTTATTCCCGGAATTAGATACGAAAATATTAACATTCATTTAGACGATAGCTTTAAAGAACAACATCGCAGTAAACGTTATAGTGAACCACTTCCTGCACTAGCTGTGATCTACCATATTGATGATGAATGGAAGTTATTTGCCAATGCCAGCACATCATTTGGGAGTTTGCAATATTTCCAATTGAATACTAAAGGGGTCGGTAACTCGCCTGCGAATGGGTTAAGTGCAGAAAAAGCGCATAATTATGAAGTAGGTACTAAATACGACAATACCGCCTTGTCCCTTGAAGCAACATTATTTTATATCGATTTTGATGACCAATTATTATACGTTGAAAATACAACGGGTTGGACGAACCTAGGTGCAACAACACACCAAGGTGTCGAGTTAGCCGCGAGGTACAACTTATCTGACCTTACTGATGTACTTGAAGGCGCGAGTGTTTACAGTACCTATACCTACACTAAGGCGGTGAGTAAGAAAGGGAACTTTGCTCATAAAGATTTACCTTTTTATTCACGCCAAGTATTCACCGCAGGTGGCCGTTACGAAACGGGGAATTGGGTTTGGAACTTGAATACTTATGCGCAATCAACCCAAGAGTCACCAGGCACAACAGACCAATATGTTACTAAACCAAGCGTGGATGGCCGTTATGGGACTATCCCAGGTTATATGGTATGGGACGCTCGCGGTGAATACCATTTTGGGAGAAGTTTGTCTGATTTAACGCTATCCGCTGGTATTAAAAATTTATTTGATCAAACCTATTTCACACGCTCTACGGATAACAATTATGGCATTTATGTTGGGCAGCCGAGAACTTACTACGTTCAAGCGTCTGTGAAATTTTAATGAATATAAGGCAAAACAATGACTGGTAGACAAACTATCAAAAAATTGGGTGTAATTCTTAGCGTCGTTAGCCTATTTTTTGCGGCTACAAGCATGGCTGCACCTACTGTGGTCACTGATATTGCAGGTCGGGAAGTCACGGTGAATGTGCCAGTATCCCGTGTAATGTTAGCGGATAGCCGTGTCTTGGTAGCACTGAATATACTACACCCCAAAACGCCATTAAAAGGGGTTATTGCTTGGGATGACGCGTTAATAAAAAAAGCACCTGACCTAAGTGTTGCATATAGCAAAAAATTCCCAGAACTCAAAAAGATCCCTGTGTTTCCTAACCCATACACTACTGATTTCAGCGTAGAAAAAGCGCTAGTTGCTCAACCCGATTTATTGATTTTTGATATTGGCTTGAAAAGCAAGCTAACAGAAAGCGGGACGTTATCATTATTGGAAAAAAGCGGTTTACCTGTCATTTTTATCGATTTTAGACAATACCCACTTAAAAATACTATGCCGAGTATGACGATACTCGGGCAAGTATTTGGTGAGGAGCAGCAGGCGAAGGAATTTAACCAGTTTTATCAACAAAAATTGGGGTTAATTCGTTCAAGGGTCTCCTCGATTGATAAAGATAAACGTCCAAGTGTATTTATTGAAAGGGCCGCTGGTATTTCAGGGGTTGATTACTGTTGTAAAACCTTTGGTAATGGTAATTTTGGTGAGTTTGTTGAAACAGCAGGGGGAAATAACCTCGGTTCACAATGGTTTAGCATTGGCATGGGTGGGGAAATTAGTGAGGAGCAATTAATCCACAGCAACCCAGATTACTATTTGATGACAGCCGCTGATTGGGATAGTACCCGTAAAGGCAGCGCTTCAGTACCATTGGGTTATACAGGGGATAAACAAAAGTCTCTAGCGCGACTGAACAAGCTGATGGAACGCCCTAAGTTTCGTTCGTTAGCGGCATTTCAAAACAAACAAGTATTAGCACTATATCAACAATATTATGATACTCCATTTAATATTATTGCAGTGGAGGCGATTGCGAAGTTTATCCATCCGGAGCTATTTGCGGATCTTGATCCCCAAGCCGATAGCGACTATTTACACCAAACTTTTACCGCGCTAGATGGTGACGGTGTATTTTGGGTACAAGCACAATAGGCGATGACCATGTTTTACCTGCTTTAGTGTTATCAAATAACTAAAGCAGGTAACGGAATACATTAACTATTATTGAAAACGATTAACGTGGTTTAATAACAGGTAATACAATTTTTGATGGGTGTTCGCTCGAAATATGTATGCTATTGCGGGCTACTTGTAATTTCCTATCACCTGCAATCATTTCCCCCGTATTGGTATTGAAATCATATTTGGGGAAATTACTGCTTGAGATATCTAACCGGATACGGTGGCCCTTGGTAAAGCGGTTAGCACAAGCAAATGGTTTTATCTTCACTTCAACAATTTGCTCCGGTATGAGTAACTGTTTTTGTTCATAGCCATTACGAAAGCGGCAACGTATGATGCCATCGGTGATATTCATTGCATACCCTTGTGGGTAATCATCACTTGGTGGGTAAACATCGATCAGCTTTGCTGTAAAGTCGGTATCCAGGGCATCACTACTGATCCATAATGAGACTTCAATATCCCCAGCTAAGCATACCTCTTCTTGTAATTCTTCCGTTTCAAATACCAGTACATCAGAACGAGATGCAAGGGGGAGGTTATTTCCTTTGCTACCAAAAAACTGCGGTAATTCACGCTGATCAAATGCACCGCCCCAAAATATGGGTTGCCCAGATGTTAAAGCCCCTCCAATTGTCGGGACGGGGTGTTTAGGGTCATAACAATAGGATAAAGACACTGTTTCAGAGTGTTTTTCATGGCGTAATGAATTGTCGGGCCATAAATAAAAAGCTGTAGGCTTAATATTGGGCAGCGGCCATTGGTGATGGGTTAGCCACTGGCCACCATGCTCTAAACGCCCGTTAGTATTACGTTTACCCGAACCTCCCCCCATCATAAAAATAGTTACATCCTCATGGGGGCAGTCAGTTGTATTACCTTGTAAGTGTTCTTGGAACCAAGATAAACGGCAAGATAACCAATCTTCGCTTACATTGCGGTCAAATGTTGCGATATCACCAAACTCGACATCACCACTGTGGGTGATATTACGATCCCCATGTAACCAAGGCCCCATGATTAATTTTTGCGGGGATTGTTTCTTGGTGACAAATGCACGGTAATTATCTAATGTGGAACTGACATAGGCATCATACCAGCTGGACATGAATAGTACTGGGATATCAGGTATCTGGTCATAATATCCTTCCGCATAAATGCCTATTTTCTGCCAATAATCTGTAAAACACTCTTCTTCCCACTGCTCAAACAAGTAGGATTCATATTCAGGGACATGTTTTAGTAAGGTATGTCCTTGATGCCATGGCATTGCAGCAAACCAATCATGAATATTTTCTTGCTCAAGTGCTGCTGATATTTTAGCCGATTGTTGCGCTAATGGACTTAATTTTGCTTGCTTAAATGCCCAAGTAGCTTGTTTAAGTTCAAATGCGCCTCCTTGGCGGATCCCACACTGAAAGGCATTGGCAAAACCGCCGGAATCTAACACCATAGTTAGCAAACCTGGAGGGTTCAAACAAGCCATTGCCAATTGCGTGTGTGCGGCATATGAGAGGCCCATTGAACCTATTTTCTTATTGCTCCAAGGTTGTTCCATGATCCATTGTAATGTGTCGAAACCATCCTCGGCTTCATTAATGTATTTAGTGAATACTCCTTCAGAGTCATAGCGCCCACGGCAATCTTGAAATATCACAATAAACCCGTGGTTAACGAAATACTGGGCCATCTCTTGGCGTGTAATTTGATGTCCAGAAGCCGTTTTTTCTGAGCGTGAAGGTGCAGTTTTATCGTAAGGTGTACGCTCAATAATAACAGGGTAAGCTGCTGATAATTTTCCCTGAGGAAAATAAACATCAGTAGAAAGCGTGATCCCATCGCGCATTGTTACGCGGTAATTCTTCATATCCATCCTGCTAATACCCTATGGTTACTGCTATGGTTAATAAGCCAATTCCGACTGCCATAAAAATTAAAAATAGAGGAAAAATGTATTTTGCCCATGTCGTCCAACTTACCCCTGCGGTAGCTAAGAAGATGAGTAGCCCACTGGATGTTGGTGTGATCATATTGGTTAATCCATTGCCCATTAAAAACGCAAAGACGGTTGTTTGTGGCGAAACGCCTGAAATTTCCCCTACTGGACCTAAAATTGGCATAGTAACGGCGGCTTGACCTGATGTGGAAGGGATGGCGACATCCAGTAATAACTGCGAAAGGAACATGCTATATGACGAGATATAAGCACCATGGTCGCCAACTAAACCAACTAGTTGATGAATAATGGTATCGAGAATTTTCCCTTGTGAAAGAATAATTTCAACGGCGGTAGCTAGGCCAATTAAGACACCCGCAATCAGCACTTTTTTCATCCCGCTGACAAAGGCATCCGCCGCTGCACTGGCGGTTAAGCCGCTACAAAAAGTGAGAATGACACTTAAAAATAAATAATAAGCAGATAAATCATTATTTTTCCAATGCCAGCGATTAGACGCATAAACTAAAAATGCCACGCCAATCGCTAAAACAATGAGCATGAGTTTATGGCGGCGGGTTAACTGACTTGATTGGACATGTTCTTCGACAACATAAGAAGTTAATGTTGTCTTACGAATGCTATAGAAAACAAATAAGATCCCTAAAGTAATAAACACAAAGTAGGCTGCAACCCGCATACTGAGGCCGCTAAACACAGGTAAGCCAACGAGCGGTTGTGCAATAGATAAGGCATATGGGTTAGTAATTGATGCCAAATAACCCACTTTGACAGCGATAGCGACAATAGCAAGACCGATGAGCTCATTAAGCCCGACACGCTTCATTAAGGCAATAACCATCGGGATCACTAAAAGATACTCTTTAGCTAACCCCATAAAGGTACTACCCATAGAAAAAACAATCATTAAAAAAGGGATTAAGAGGTAAATATTGCCACGAGTGACATGCAGCAACCTTTCTAAACCTGACTCAATCGCGCCTGTTTTATTGAGAATACCAAACATACCACCAATAAATAGCACCATATAAATAAGTGGGGATTGTTTAATAATTCCTTCAGGAATGGCTTTGAATAGCTGAAGTAGGCTGACAGGAGCCGCTTCATTTTCAGCCGGTTTTTCTATTCCCAATACTTGGTCAACAGTTACTTGTTTTGTGATGGTTTGGTAGGAACCAGGAATGACCTTTTTACCCTCGCGTTCATACTGCCCTGAATTAACAAAGTAAGTCATTAAAAAAGCAATAACAACAATGGTTAACATCACTAAAACGGGGTTCATTTGCCAGCCAGGAGATGGTGATGGGCTGTGTATTGTGGTTTGTGTTGGTTGCATGGGTGTTATCTCTTTTATTGTATTAATTATAAGTGGTAACCGAGTTGCCTCGAAATACGTTGAGTCGCTTGGAGTAATTGCTCCGTCATATTGTGTTCTTTTTCATCAGAAAAGCGGCTAAGAGGAAGGCTGATACTGAGTGCTGCAATGCATTCGCCCTGTTGAGAAAAAATAGGGGCGGCAATAGCACCTATTCCCGCCGTTAATTCCCCGCGTGTAATGGCGAAACCCCGTGCCCGTATTTCGTCAAGGGATTTGGTCAGGGAGGCATTTTTTTCAACAAAGGGCGCCTGCACAGTGGTAGGAGCATAGGCGAGTAATACTCTTCCTGAGGCACCTGAACCGAGTGGGCGGCGGTTACCAGCTTCACTGCGAACTTGTAGTGACTGCCCTGAAGCTTTATGAAGAACTTGCAAAATTTCATGGTGATCACGTATACGCAGTTGAATGTTTTCATCAAAAAGTTGACGTAGATGTTCAGCTTCAATATCAGCTACTTGGATATAGTTGATTTGCTGGCGAGCACAATTTCCTAAGCTTAATAATTGATGACCCAAATGATAGGTAACAGGGTTATCATTTTTTTGTACAAAATCACGATGCTCCAATGTGCATAATAGCCTGTATACTTTAGATTTATTCATTCCAGATAAGCGAGCTAGCTCACTTAATCCAAGGTTATTTTTCTCACCTAATAACATCATCAGTAATAAAGCATCATCAACAGCCGTCACAATATTGTCTTTCATGATTGCCTCACTTGGTTTGCACAGCAAACCACTGGTTTATATAATAAAATTAGCATGGGGAATAACTAAAAATGATTCAAGAGAGTTGTTAATAAATTGTGAGGTGGATTAGGTTTTTGAAAATGAATTTAGCGTGTTAGAAAGCGTATTTAATAATTGATTTTTTATATAAAACAATTGGTTAATTTCTATTTGGCAAATAAAGAAAGCGGATGGCTATTCAAGTAAAAAACAAAATAAACAGAGATAAAAAACCTTAAAAAGTAATTTAATTGGTTCGCCTGATAAAATGAATGGATACACCACCAATAATTAATACAACGCCTATTAATTGTAAGTAGACATTTTGACTATGTGCGCCATTTACAAGGTCAATCACTAAGCTTGAAATCATTTGGCCGCAAATAGCCAGTATTGAGGTGAGCATGACACCAAGCAATGGTAGAACATAGCTATTAATGATAACAAAAAACGCACCAATGATACCGCCAATGAATGCAACTAACGGGATCTCATTGAAATTAAACAGGTATGTTTTAAAAATGAGCACCATGATAGTGAGAAACAAAAAACCAACAAAGTGGTTGATTAGTGAACTGTAGAACGCATTATGTTGTTGAGCTAATTTGCCATTTAATGTGCGGCTAATAACAATACAAATACCATTTAGTAATGCGATAAAAGTATATATACTCATTTTATTATTTTCCTATAATTAACAAGCTACAGCCTGTTATTAATAATGTACACATCAGAAAGTCACTAACTGTAATTTTACGTTTTATCACACCAAACCAGCCCATAGTGTCTACTAACAAACCGAATATAATTTGGCCGGTGATCATTAAAATAATGCTTCCCGCAAGTGATAGTGGGCTATTAACGGTTATTGCTGCCAATAAAACGGTAAAGCCTCCAGGAATACCACCTAAATACCAAATCATTTTCCCTTTTTTTATGACTTGTGGCTGAACTTGTTGTTTCCTTTTTTGTAAGTAAAAAAAATAAATAACGAGCGAAAATAATGTTCCGATGCCATGAGTAAGCCATGATGCTGTCAATGGTGTTGTAAAGCGGGCTAGGTAACTATTTGCCATGATCATCATTGACAGTAAAACCCCAGAGGCTAAGGCAAGAAAAGATAGAATATATTTATTTTTCATAATGATATGTCTTATCGCGTAAACATTGTATTTCTGTAGCGATAAGGTATGCTGTTTTTTCTTTGGTATCAAGAAAACACACTGTTTCCTTTTGGTTGACAATGGGGTATCTATGGATATGAATGCATTTCCAGTTTTGATTGCAGTGGCTGATAGTTTAAGTCTGACTAAAGCGGCAAATTCATTAAATATGACTAAATCGGCGGTAAGTAAAACAATTCAAATCGTCGAAGACAAACTGGGAATAAAACTTTTCCATCGTACTACTCGAACGGTAAGTTTGACGGAAGCGGGGGCTGTATATATTCGTTATATTCGACAATCTTATCAATTCGCGGTTATGGCAGATGATATTGCCGCTAAATTTAGTGATAAAATAACAGGAACTCTGAGGGTTTCAGCTCCAATGTCTTTTGGTACTTTACACTTAGCTAAAGTTCTCCCCCAGTTTATGCAAAGATACCCTGAGCTTAATGTTGAGTTATCTTTTAATGATAAAGTAGTAGATTTAATTAGTGAGGGATATGACCTAGCTATTCGTATTGGTGCGTTGCCTGATTCGTCCTTAATTGCGCGTAAATTATCCCCTTGCCATAGTCGGCTGTATGCATCGAAATCTTATCTGGCGAAATATGGTTCTCCCCAAAAAGTCGCCGATCTTAAAGGGTATAATTGTTTGTGCTATTCATTTTACCAAGCAGGGCAAGAGTGGGTATTTTACCAAAAAGGGAAAAAATATAGCCATATACCAAAAGGGTCTTTTCGTGCCAATAATAGTCAGGCACTAATCCAAGCCGTATTAGCGGATATAGGTATCGCATTGTTACCTTATTTCATTACGGCTATAGGTGACAATAACCATCAATTAGTTCCTTTATTGGGGAATTATCAATTACCTGAGCACAATATCTATGCGGTATATCCTGCAAAAGAATACTTACCACGAAAAGTCTCAGCATTTACCGAGTTTTTAATTGAACAGTTTGGAAAGGGGAGTCAGTATCAAAAATTAATCGAAGGGATTTCTTAATTGTGATGCTCTGTGGCAGAATAAAATTTACTCTTCTTATATAGGTAACGTAGATGAAAATAGCGCTGATTGGTTCAGGTAAAATAATCATGATGGCTCTTGATGCGCTAACGCAGGTGCAAGGGGTAGAATTGGCCGCATTATGTGTTAGGGCTGAAAGTATTGAAAAGGGGGAGTCAATCTGTCAACAATTTGATATAGCTAGCTTGTATACGGATTACGAAAAACTCTTACAACAGCCGGATATTGATGTTGTATATATTGGGCTTCCAAATCATCTGCATTACAAATATACCTATGATGCGTTGATGGCAAATAAGCATGTTATTTGTGAGAAACCTTTCACGCCAGATTGGGAACAGTTGCAGGAGTTAATTTCTTTATCACGTCAAAAAGGTTTATATCTATTCGAAGCTATTACATCAATACACACACCTGAATTTCATTTTATTAAGCAATATATTGATAAAATAGGCGAAATAAAAATAATTCAAGGTAATTATTCACAATATTCAAGCCGATATAATGATTATTTACAAGGCCATATTCATGCTGCATTTGACCCCAAACAAGCAGGTGGAGCACTGTATGATATCAACCTTTATAATATTTATCTGTTATCCGCATTATTGGGGGCTCCAGAGAAAAGCCAATATATTTGCAACAAAGGGTATAATGGGATTGATACTTCAGGTGTATTAACGGCCTATTTTTCTACTGCGGTAGCTACTTGTGTTGGCGCTAAAGATTCAGCAAGTCCAGGTTATTTTATTATTCAAGGGACGAAAGGCTATATTCGTGTTATTGGCGCACCGAGTCTTTGTGAATCAGTTGAGGTGTGTATTGATGGGGACATCACAACGGTTTCTCGGGATAGGGCAATTAATCATATGGTTTACGAATTTGCGTTCTTTCGTGATCAGATTGCCTCCAATAAATTAACGACTAGCCAAGAACTGCTAGAATTGGCATTAACCGTCTCGAAGATACTGAGTCAATCAAAACATGATGTAGGCTTAGTATTTGAGTAACCTACTTTTAGGTTGCTTTTTATACCTCGGTGTATGAAAACACCGAGGGTACCGAACACTCTGGTTTAAAACGAATATAATGAAGCAATAGAATCACCGAGTTTTTGTGCGAGTTCAGATGCGGCATACCTATCCATAACGATCTCTATATAAGCAGCATTATCTGATAACTCTGCTGCTTTTATTGCGGCATCTAGCTCGTTACAATCAGTGACTCTCTGGCAATACCAATTTGTACACCCCAGTGCTGCGGGTAATTGTGCATAATTCCATTGAGCTATATCATTGTAATAAGCTTCAGGGTTTTTACAGAGTAAGCGCTCAATTAGGTAACCATCATTATTGAGTACAAGAATAATGGGTTTTAAACCAAAACGGGCAAACTGACTAATTTCTTGTACTGTCAATTGGTGTGAACCTTCCCCTGTGACTAGAATAACGCGTCGCTGTGGTGCAGCGATGGCCGCGCCAAAGGCAGCGGGGGTCGCCCAGCCAATCGAACCCCATAGAGTCTGGTTATAGACCTGAGCATTTTCAGGTAATAAAGCGAAACCTAAGCCCATGGAAGCGGTGCCTGTTTCCGTAATAATAATATCATCCTTTTTAAACATTTTTTCTAGGCGTGGATAGAGGTAGGCGGCGGTAATTTTCCCTTGTTGATTTTGAATTGGTTCTCCGAGCCCTTGTGCTGTGATGCCTCGATGGTTTAATGATGGGGCTAGCCTTTTCAGTTCGCTAAGCACGTCTTTCATATAAACTTGTGGATAAACGGCAGAGCCTATTTTGACATGGTCTGCTAGAATATTAATCCAGTTTTCCACTTTAACAGTTGCGGTAAAACTCCCTGAATTAAAATCAGTTAATACAGCCCCTATACCTAAAATACAGTCACAATTTTCAACAAATTCAGCGACAGCATGGTTCATTAATTGGCCATTATAAATCCCCATATAGCTCGGATTAGACTCACTTAAAATAGCTTTATCCATAAACATGGTTGCATAAGGAAGCCCTGTTTTATTGATAATAGTTTGAACATCGTCAGCTAAGCCGAGTCGAGCCGTTAAAATACCGGGAATAACGCAGGCTTGTGAGCTTGAATTGAGTTTTTCTATGATAGCGGTTACTGCAGCTGATAGTGACTCATCATTACTTTTATGTATAGTGATTGTTTCAGTGTTTTCATCTGCGATGACAGGCATGACTGCGTAGTCAGAGGGAAAACCTAGGTAAACAGGGCGCCGCTCATGTAAGGCTGTCGTGATTAAACGTTCGGTTTCTGCTATGCAGTTTTCAGGTGTTAAAATGGCATGAGCACAGCTTAAATGTTGGCTCATTTGATAAAAAACATCAAAATCACCATTACCAAGAGAATGGTGAACTAAGCGATGTTTTTTCTGCACGCCGCTTGCTGGCATCCCTACAAGGTGGAAAATAGCAAGGTTTTCAGCATAAGAACCGGCAATACCATTTAATGCGCTCAGTTCGCCCACACCAAAGGTTGTAGACAGTGCGGCGGCACCCTTTGTCCGCGCATAGCCGTCTGCTGCATATGAGGCGTTTAATTCGTTGCAATTGCCTATCCAACGCATATTTTTACTTTCACAAACTGCATCTTCAATTGGGAAGGCATAGTCACCAGCAACACCAAAAATGTCACAAATTCCAATTTCGTTTAAGCGGCTCAGAACATGTTCAATGACTGTCTTACTCATTATATTGCTCCTAGTAATTATATTAGACAAATCTTCTGCTTTATATTATTTCTAGTGCATAATTCTCTTATTTGGAAATCACATATAATCATCGTAGCTATAACTAAAAGTAATAGGTGAAGAAATGGACGTACGCGCAATACGATATTTTGTAGAGGTTGTACAACTTAATGGGTTCAGCCGAGCGGCGAAAAGCTTATTTATTACACAACCGGCAATCAGTCGAAGTATTCAAAAGTTGGAGCAGGAGCTTGGTTATATTTTATTAGTGAGGGCACCTGATGGGGTTAAGCTGACTGATGAAGGCGAAATTCTGTACCGTTACGGGGTGCAATTACTTGAACTTTTTAACAATATGAAAAAATCACTGAAAGAGAGGTCAGGACCATTAGCAGGTATCTTACATGTGGGTTTACCCCCAGTTATTGCTTCTACATATTTTGCTGACATAATCATGAAATTTAGCCAGAGTTACCCTGATATTGAGTTGAAAATTCATGAGTTAGGCACACGTAAAATGATGGATGCACTATTAAATGGAGAAGTGGAAACTGCTGCCGTTATGCTGCCATTTGACAATGAGGACTATGATTTACATATTTTTGCAACTGACCGCTTGGTACTCTTAGTGAATGAACAGCATGCATTGTTTGAGAAAGAAACGGTCAAGTTTAGTGAATTAGTGAATGAGCCTTTCATTTTCTTTTCAGATGATTTTTTAATTAATGAATTAGTTATTAGTGCATGTGGTATTTATGGTAAGCAACCAATAATTGCAGGACGTAGTCACCACCTAGATTTGGTTACTGCAATGGTTAAAGCTGGGGTTGGGGTGACATTGCTTCCTGATAGCATGTGGAATAAAAGCAATTCGAAAGGGTTATCAGCCATTTCGGTGATTGAGCCTGTACTGTCTTATGACTTAGCCTTAGCAACATTAAAAAGCAGTCACCAAAACCGCCGTGTAAAACTATGGCATGATTTGGCGGTAGAGATGCTTAAAGACCAAAGTCACTAGATTCCTGGTGTTTATTACTAAAAAATACGATGCAGGACGAAGCAAGTAGGGGCGGGTTTAAATGCATTGAGGCATTTGGTTTTATAGAAATATTGATGTTCAAGTGAAATAAAAAGTGTAAAGCCCATAGGTTTTATGCGCTTTACACTATTAGATAATAAAATGCATTAGTGTGAGAACTTAAGTGGTAGTTTACACATTAAACAGGAAGTTAAGTACATCGCCGTCTTTAACGATATAATCTTTACCTTCAGCGCGCATTTTACCTGCTTCTTTAGCACCTTGTTCGCCGCGATATTGAATAAAATCATCAAAAGCGATAGTTTGTGCGCGGATAAAGCCTTTTTCGAAGTCAGTATGAATTTTACCTGCTGCTTGTGGGGCTGTTGCTCCGACAGGAATAGTCCATGCACGTACTTCTTTGACACCCGCCGTGAAATAAGTTTGCAAGTTTAACAATTCATATCCTGCGCGAATAACGCGGTTAAGACCGGGTTCTTCGATGCCTAAATCTGCCATAAACTCATCACGTTCTTCATCTTCCAGTTCGGCAATATCAGACTCAATCGCCGCACAAACTGGAACAACGACAGAACCTTCCGCTTCAGCAATTTTATAAACGACATCTAAGAAAGGGTTATTCTCAAAGCCATCTTCATTGACGTTAGCAATGTACATGGTTGGTTTTAATGTTAAAAAGCTTAAATAACGGATTGCGGCTTTATCTTCCGCTGATAAGTCTAAAGTGCGTAACATGCCGGCTTGCTCAAGATGTGGCAAGCATTTTTCTAAAGCTTCTAATTCTGCTTTTGCGTCTTTATCGCCACCTTTAGCCCGTTTTTGTACACGGTGAATAGCACGCTCGCAGGTATCGAGATCGGCTAATGCTAGCTCTGTATTAATGACTTCAATATCTTCTGCTGGGTTAACTTGACCTGCAACGTGAATAATATTGTCATTTTCAAAACAACGGACGACATGACCGATAGCTTCAGTTTCACGAATATTAGTTAAAAACTGGTTACCTAGGCCTTCACCTTTGGATGCGCCTTTCACTAAGCCCGCAATATCCACAAATTCCATAGTGGTTGGTAAAATACGTTGTGGCTTTACAATCTCAGCTAATTGCTCAAGACGTGGGTCTGGCATTGGTACAACACCCGTATTGGGTTCAATTGTACAGAAAGGAAAGTTGGCTGCTTCGATGCCGGCTTTGGTCAATGCATTGAATAGGGTGGATTTACCCACGTTAGGTAGACCAACGATACCGCATTTAAAACCCATATGTTTCTCACCTTAATAGCAAGGGGCAGACGTATGCTGCACCTAATGTTTAGAAATTGGCGCTGATTATACACAAAAAGTTGATTTTGATGAAATGAACTCTTATGCGGAGGCTTTAAAGCTATGGAGCCTATTTATTGCTTTATCCATTCCATCTGTAAGTAGAATATCAGTGCATCTTGTTGCTTCATCAATAGCGTCATCAATGAGCTTTTGTTCAGAAAGCGGGGGCTTACCGAGCACAAAGCCAACAACTTTGTTTTTATCACCGGGGTGCCCAATACCAATACGTAAACGGTAAAAGTTAGGGTTATTGGCAAATTTACTTTGAATATCCTTTAAACCGTTATGGCCGCCATTACTGCCGCCTAATTTCATTTTCGCTACGCCGGGTGGCAAGTCGAGTTCATCATGGGCGACTAAAATTTCATCAAGGTTAATACGATAAAAATTAGCGATGGCCGCAACGGATTTACCGCTAAGATTCATAAATGTGGTTGGAACTAATAAGCGAATATCATTGCCAGCCATGTTTATACGTGCGGTATAACCGAAAAACTTAGCTTCTTCTTTTAACGGTTGATTATGGCGCTCGGCCAGTAAATCGACATACCATGCCCCTGCGTTGTGACGTGTTTGTGCATATTCCGCACCTGGATTTGCAAGTCCAACAATTAATTTAATTTTGCTCACGGCGACTATTTCACTGTCAGTTTATGGAAGTAATACGCTAGTTTACCTTGAGAAATGGGAGATGTACAAAATTGTCATGGGTAAAATTACCCTAAGTATAGTTACGCTATAAATTATTCGGATTTTCTATTTTTTTGATAAAGAGCATTTTTTGTGTAGAAATCCTAGCTAACTTCCTTCCTTGTGATGCTCATCGCAAAAAATTTTACTTAATGCACTATAATCATTACATAAATATAAAGTATTACCGAATTTTTTTACACATGCTTACTTATCAGTTTACTGGTACTGGAGGTATATATGAAACGGAAAAGCGCTCATCTTCTTGGTAATGTTCTTATGGGAATAGGGATGGTTTTAATGATAGGGAGCATAGGCATCAACTTATTCTCTCATATTGTTAATCTCAATCTTTCTGAGCTTGTTACTAATGGTTCCCTGTTTGGTATTTTCATCGGTGCTATTGTTTGGCTTACGGGTGCGAGAGTCGGTGGCCGAGAAAAAGTTGCAGACCGTTATTGGTTGTTAAAACGCCATTATCATTCACGTAGGGATAATCACCGTTATCCATAAATAGTGACTAGTTTATAGGGCGTGTTGATGTTATTAACGGCTAGGTGAGAGTGGAAGTCAGGTGAGTTTCACTCTTGCAAGTGTAATGTCACAAAAACTTTTTGTTTTTTGAGTAAGTTGGTTATTTTTATGGCTTAAGGCGTCATAGAAATAGGTATCTATAGTTTATTTTCTTTCTAAAATCATAAAGCCCCTACAGTTATTTCTGTAGGGGCTTGTATTTTTGTGGTGACATTTAATCGTTGTCAGAACGCTAAAAACCAGCTAACGGGAATTAGTGCTCAAACATCGCTGAAATTGATTCTTCGTTGCTAATACGACGAATTGCTTCAGCCAACATACCTGAAAGTGTTAAAGTACGAACATTGCTCAGCGCTTTAATTTCAGGTGAAAGAGGGATAGTGTCACAAACAATGACTTCATCAATGACTGAATTTTTGATGTTGTCTACAGCATTACCTGAGAAAATTGGGTGAGTAGCGTATGCGAACACACGTTTTGCACCACGTTCTTTCAGTGCTTCAGCTGCTTTACACAGAGTTCCACCGGTATCAATCATATCGTCAACTAAGATGCAGTCACGACCTGAAACATCACCAATGATATGCATAACTTGAGAAACGTTTGCACGAGGACGACGTTTGTCAATAATTGCCATATCAGTGTCATTCAGGAGTTTTGCGATAGCCCTAGCACGTACCACGCCGCCGATGTCTGGGGATACAACGATTGGGTTTTCCAAATCTTTCTGTAGCATATCTTCCAGAAGAATAGGACTACCAAATACGTTATCAACAGGAACATCAAAGAAGCCCTGGATCTGCTCTGCGTGTAAATCGACAGTGAGAACACGGTCTACACCTACACTTGACAGAAAATCGGCAACAACTTTAGCGGTGATTGGTACACGGGCAGAACGTACGCGACGATCCTGTCTTGCATAACCGAAGTAAGGGATAACAGCGGTAATACGACCAGCAGAAGCACGGCGTAGGGCATCGACCATAACAACCAGTTCCATCAGGTTATCATTGGTTGGTGCACAAGTTGACTGGATGATAAAAATATCACCACCGCGAACATTTTCATTAATTTGAACACTGACTTCGCCGTCGCTAAAACGACCAACAGCCGCGTCTCCAAGATTAGTGTAAAGGCGGTTAGCAACACGTTGTGCTAGTTCCGGTGTAGCGTTACCAGCAAAAAGCTTCATATCGGGCACGAGAAAAACCTCAGGCTTGCGTCCAGAGAGATATTGTTGACCAATAGCGACAGTGCTTATTGGTGCAATACACGGGTTATCCCAGCGCGGAATTTGTGCAGAGGGGAAACATTAACTCCTTGAGCTACGAACCCTTGCACCCACGATGGGGCTTGATTTAACACCTGTAGGGCATCCGCTTGTGTTTCAAATTCAGAAAAAACACATGCGCCTGTTCCTGTCAGGCGAGACGGAGCATATTCTAACAGCCAAGAAACAAGCTGTTCAACCTCACGAAAACGTTTTCTTGCGATTGGTTCGCAGTCATTAGCGTACGGAGCCAGTAATAATGCGGCTAGGGAGCGTTTTGGAGAATTTCGATTTAATTGCGGATCTGTGAAGATCATCGGGGTTGATATTTCAATTCCGGGGTGGGCGACTAAATACCATTTCTCTTTGGGGGAAGTTTTGGTTAAAATTTCACCTATTCCTTCAGCGAAAGCAGCATGACCACGAACAAATACAGGGACATCTGCACCCAATGTTGCCCCAAGTTCAGCCAGAGTTTCATCAGTAACTTGAGTCCCCCAGTGCTCATTAAGTGCAATTAAGGTGGTAGCAGCGTTAGATGAGCCGCCACCAATACCACCGCCCATTGGTAATATTTTATGGATAGAAAGGTCTGCGCCTAACGGGCCAGAATACTGTAATACTTGTCGACAGTATGTTTGTAGCAGTTTTGCCGCACGTAAAATTAAATTTTTATCGGCAGGGACGCCCGCCATCTCTGTCAATAAATTTAGCTGGTCATCTTGACGAGTTGTGACGGTGATTTCATCGCCGTAATCCACAAATTGAAATAAAGTTTGCAACTCATGGTAGCCATCAGAGCGCTGGCCAGTAATATATAAAAAAAGATTCAATTTTGCAGGAGAGGGCCATGTTAATGTCATTTTTTCAGTGTCCAGCTATCCATTTTCAATTTAATTAACCTATCACCTTGGCGTAGTTCAAGGTAATTTGGCAGCATCGGGGATGTTTTGCTGTCATAAGAGATATAATTAAGTTGCCATTTTTCACCATTATTTTCAAAAGTGACACTTTTTAAGAGGTGGTTTTCATCTAAGGTAAAATCTGTGGCACGGCCTGGAGAGCCAGTCAGCCAAGCTGTTAAGTCATCGATGGGGATTTCCATCCCAGTCAACTGATAAATTAACTCGTTAGGGACATCGCTCATATGTGTTTGCCCGTCTTTGGTCGTTAAACGTGCTAAATCAGGTTCAACAGTTAGCTCAAGTTCACGACTCCCCAACGGGTTAGTGAGTAAAAGACGGTACTTTTCAGGGGTATATTGTTGCCAGAAAAACTTAGCGTAAGTTTTGGTTTCGCCACCATTATAAGCGAATGACCCGCGTGTTTGGTAATCACGTAATTGGCTTAATTCTTGTTGATGGGCTTTCCACTGGCTATCTGTAGCAGAGCTAGTCCCTTTAGTGGTGTTTTGTGACGTTGTCACGCAAGCAGTAAGGAGCAGGCAAGACAGCGGGAGCAAGCGTAGCAAACGGACATTGGGACGAATAAAGGGTAACATTTGGGTTAATTGCATATCAAATCTCAAAGTTGTATTCGGTGCCGATAGCGGCATCCATTGAGTTACTGGCATTGAGCTAGTTTAGCGGTTTTGTGTTGTCGGAGTCACTTAATGGTCTAGATGATAAATAGGATAGCGAGCTAATATCAATAGAACATTCCCCATTACATGCAGATAACATAGTGTAATAATAAGAAAAATAGTGCGCTAAAATTGCTAACCAATCAATCAGATTCCTATTATTTAATTTACTATGTAGGAAAAGTAACGGCAAACAGCCAGCGTTTGCTTTCTGTGCGAAATAATTGCATTCTTTATGCATCTTATTGTAGTTAATAATGATGTGGCTGATAATTGGTAACGATATATTAATAAATTATAAAACCGATATCTGCTTTAACCTGTAAAAACAGCCATTGAAAGCCATTTTTTTGGTTTATTTTTTGGTGTTGGTCATCTTTCTGAGGGTTAGCGCTTTGCAAACCGTAGAAAGAGGGGCGCGGATCATTTACAATAGAAAAATATAAATAACAGTACTGCCAATGGTTAACTTAATTGATAGGCGCTACTGAAAATAATTAGCAATGTAAGCAATGTGAGTAAGTCGTAAAGCACAATGACCTTATTAGCCTTAGGCATCAACCATAAAACAGCACCTGTTGCCCTGCGTGAGCGGGTAACGTTTGGTCCTGAAAAAATAGACTACGCACTTGAGGACCTACTTAAGCAGCCCCAAGTGAGTGGTGGCGTTGTGCTGTCTACCTGTAATAGAACAGAGCTATACCTGAGCCTTGAATCGCAAGATCGGGCTCAAGAACAGCTAGTGAAATGGTTGTGTGATTTTCACGGTATTACCCCAAAAGATTTACAACCCAGTCTGTATTGGCATCAAGATGATAGAGCAGTTAGTCACCTAATGCGTGTAGCAAGTGGTTTGGATTCCTTGGTACTAGGGGAACCACAAATCTTAGGGCAAGTGAAAAAAGCGTTTGCACTTTCACAAGGCAACCATTCGTTATCAAGTGAGCTGGAGCGTCTTTTTCAAAAATCTTTTTCGGTTGCTAAGCGTGTACGTACAGAAACCGAAATTGGGGCGAATGCCGTTTCAGTCGCATTTGCAGCTTGTACACTTGCTCGGCAAATTTTTGAATCACTCAAGCACTTAAATATTTTGTTAGTCGGCGCAGGTGAAACTATCGAGCTTGTTGCTCGCCATTTACGTGAACATGGTGTGCAAAAAATGATGATAGCGAACCGAACTCGTGAACGGGCAGAACTATTAGCTAATGAAGTGAATGCTCAGGTGATTTCGTTATCAGATATTGATAACCGCTTAGCGGAAGCAGATATTGTCATTAGTTCTACAGCAAGCCCACTACCTATTATCGGTAAAGGGATGGTTGAACGCGCAATGAAAGTGCGCCGCAGTAAACCAATGTTGTTGATTGACATTGCAGTTCCCCGTGATATAGAACAAGATGTTGAAAAATTAAGGGATGTGTATCTCTATACTGTGGATGATCTTGAATCTATCATTGCACAGAACCTTGCTCAGAGAAAAGCAGCCGCCGTTGAAGCTGAATTTATTGTTGAGCAAGAAAGTAGTCACTTTATGGATTGGTTACGCTCACAAGCGGCAGTGTCTACAATTCGCGATTATAGAGCACAAGCTGAGGTCATTCGGGCTAATATGGCTGAAAAAGCGTTAATGGCAATTCGCCAAGGCGCAGACCCTGAGCAAGTGATCACGCAATTATCGCAACAATTAACCAATCGTCTTATTCACGCCCCAACCAAATCCTTGCAACAAGCAGCAGGAAATGGTGATATTGAGCGTCTAAATCTACTTAGGGACAGCTTAGGGCTGGACCATCAATAACCACTTTTTAATCATAGGTCTGATATAACGAATGAAGCCTTCTATTGTCGCAAAACTAGAAGCATTACAAGAACGCTACGAAGAAATTGAAGCGCACCTTGCCGATGCGGGTGTGATTGCCGATCAAGACCGTTTTCGTGCTTTATCTAAAGAATATTCTCAATTATCTGATGTGGCTAAATGCTTCACCGCATGGCGTACAGTACAGGATGATATTGAAACAGCAGAATTACTGCTGGATGATCCTGAAATGAAAGAGATGGCTCAAGAAGAGCTAAAAGAAGCGAAAGCGCGCAATGAAGAGCTAGAACAGCAGTTACAATTATTGTTACTTCCAAAAGATCCTGATGATGAATATAACTGTTTTGTTGAAATCCGTGCTGGAGCTGGGGGCGATGAAGCCGCTATTTTCGCAGGTGACTTATTCCGTATGTATAGTCGTTATGCAGAAAATAATCGTTGGCGAGTGGAATTAATGAGCACCAGTGATGGTGAGCATGGTGGTTTTAAAGAAGTCATTGCCAAAATTTCAGGGGACAGCGTATACGGGCGTTTGAAGTTCGAATCAGGAGGTCACCGAGTTCAGCGTGTCCCTGAAACTGAATCACAAGGCCGTATTCACACATCAGCGTGTACCGTCGCTATTTTGCCAGAACTCCCTGAAGCGGAATTGCCTGAAATCAGCCCAGCAGACCTGCGTATCGATACATTCCGTTCATCGGGAGCGGGTGGTCAGCACGTAAACACAACTGACTCAGCGATTCGTATTACGCACATCCCAACAGGGATCGTGGTTGAATGCCAAGATGAGCGTTCTCAGCATAAAAATAAAGCGAAAGCAATGTCTGTGCTAGGTGCTCGTATTCGCCAAGCTGAAATGGATAAACGCCATGCAGCAGAGGCTTCTGAGCGCCGAAATCTATTAGGAACAGGTGACCGTTCTGACCGCATTCGCACATATAATTTCCCTCAAGGGCGTGTGACAGATCACCGCATCAACCTAACTTTGTATCGTTTAGATGAAGTAATGGAAGGGAAATTAGATTCGTTAATCCAACCAATTATTAACGAATACCAAGCAGACCAACTTTCAGCGTTGTCTGAGCAGGAATAATGCAGTACACAGAATGGCTAAAGCAGGCAGCTAACCGGCTGTCTGCAAGTGACAGTGCAAAGCGTGACGCAGAGATTTTGCTGGAACATGTGACAGGCCGTAGTCGTACCTATCTATTTGCTTTTGGTGAAACAACATTAAAAGCAGAAGAGTTTCAACATGCAGAATCACTTTTGCAACGAAGAGAAAAAGGTGAGCCGATTGCCTATATCGTTGGCGAACGTGAGTTCTGGTCACTTCCGTTGTATGTTTCTCCCGCCACATTAATCCCTAGGCCTGATACAGAATGTATCGTCGAGCAGGCTTTATCTCGTTTAACAGAACAATCTAGCCAATTATTGGATTTAGGTACTGGAACTGGGGCAATTGCACTAGCTTTGGCATCTGAGATGCCTAAAAGCAAGGTTATCGGTGTAGATTTTAACCCTGATGCGGTTAAACTTGCTCAACGAAATCAACAGCGATTAAATATTTCAAATGTGCAATTTATACAAAGTGATTGGTTCGCTTCACTATCTCTTCAACAATTTGATATGATTATTAGTAATCCGCCTTACATTGACGAAAATGATAATCACCTAAGTGAAGGGGATGTGCGTTTTGAACCTTTAACGGCTTTAGTCGCTGAAAATGAAGGGTTAGCCGATTTAGCACATATTATTCAAGAGTCTAAAAAATATATTAAGAATCAAGGGTGGTTACTACTTGAACACGGTTGGACACAAGGTCCCGCGGTGCGTGGTTTATTTAAAGAACATGGGTACACCAAAATTGAGACATGTCTTGATTATGGTGGACGAGAAAGAATTTCACTTGGTCAATGGAATGGTTAAGTGGGCACAGCAGTGGAAATGTAATGAAAACCATAGCGAATATAGAATTTAACCAACTCCCCTTAAGTGAAGGGATCATGGCCGTTTCACAATGTATCCGCCATGATTTTCCACTAATGAAAGTGCAAGCTCAGTTAGATAGTTTAGTTTCAGCGGCACAAACAGCTATTGATTTACAAGCTGATAATGAGTCAAAAATTGAACAACTTATTACTTTGTTCTATCGGGATTGGTCATTTGGCCCGGCAGAAGGGATTTATTCACTGTCTGATATGTTGTGGCTTGATAAAGTATTATCTTCCAAGCAAGGGACGCCCGTATCCCTAGGTTCGCTTTTTTTATATATTGCAGAGCGTTT
The DNA here is from genome assembly GCF_044006275.1 of Providencia sp. 2024EL-00732. Taxonomy (NCBI): domain Bacteria; kingdom Pseudomonadati; phylum Pseudomonadota; class Gammaproteobacteria; order Enterobacterales; family Morganellaceae; genus Providencia; species Providencia sp. 2024EL-00732. The sequence goes on from NZ_JBIPDG010000001.1 coordinate 529,155, forward strand.
AGGTATAGAGATAGCGCCAGCGATTTTCCCGACACAATTATTGTTCATTGCAGAAAAAAATGATGGTTCACAGTGGGTTATTAACCCTGTAAATGGCGATTCATTATCATTGCATACTCTTAATATGTGGTTAAAGGGCACCGTTGACCCTTTTTCTGAGTTTTTTTATGACCAACTTGAGACCGCAGAAAATAGTGTTGTTATTCGTAAAATCTTTGACACATTAAAAGCAGCGCTAATGGAAGAGAAAAAGATGGAGTTAGCGCTTAAAGTTTGCGAAACGCTACTGACACTCGACCCAGAAGACCCTTATGAAATTCGTGATCGTGGGCTAATACTTGCACATTTAGATTGCAACCATGTGGCATTAAGTGATCTCAATTACTTTATTGAACATTGCCCAGAAGACCCCGTATCTGAAATGATTAAAATACAAATTTACTCATTGGATAACCATCCAGTCATATTACATTAATTAACGTACAGACAGATAGCCTGTCTAAATATTAAAGGTAAGAGTATGCAACAGAAAGTAGTCAATATTGGTGATATCAATGTCGCGAACGACTTGCCGTTTGTGTTATTTGGCGGAATGAATGTGCTTGAATCTCGTGATATGGCGATGAAAGTGTGTGAGCATTATGTCACTGTGACGCAAAAACTGGGGGTCCCTTACGTATTTAAAGCCTCATTTGACAAGGCTAATCGTTCATCAATACATTCATATCGTGGACCAGGTCTTGAAGAAGGGATGAAAATCTTCCAAGAACTGAAACAAACCTTTGGCGTTAAAATCATTACGGATGTCCATGAACCGGCACAGGCTGCACCTGTAGCTGAAGTGGTCGATGTTATCCAATTACCTGCTTTTTTGGCGCGTCAGACCGACCTTGTCGCTGCTATGGCAAAAACGGATGCAGTCATTAATATTAAGAAACCACAATTTATTAGCCCAGGGCAAATGGGTAATATCGTTGAGAAATTTATTGAAGGCGGTAACGATAAAATTATTCTTTGCGATCGTGGTGCAAACTTTGGTTATGATAACTTAGTCGTTGATATGCTAGGTTTTAACGTGATGGTTCAATCTTCTAAAGGTTGCCCTGTCATTTTCGATGTGACGCATGCCTTACAGTGTCGTGACCCATTTGGAGCGGCATCGGGTGGTCGTCGTGGGCAAGTTGCAGAGTTAGCTAGAGCGGGTATGGCGGTGGGGATCGCCGGGTTATTCCTTGAAGCGCATCCAGACCCAGACAATGCACGTTGTGATGGCCCATCAGCACTGCCTTTAGATAAATTAGAACCATTCCTGAAGCAAATGAAAGCAATTGATGAAGTTGTTAAAAGCTTCCCTGAGTTAGATACAAGTCGCTAAATCAGACGTGACATGCAACTAACTGAAGTTGTTTCCATGTTCGGCGCTGATTTACAGCGTCGATATGGTGAAAAAATTTATAAAATCACGTTACATGGTGGTTTTAGTTGCCCAAACCGTGATGGTACTCTCGGTCGAGGCGGTTGTACGTTTTGTAATGTCGCTTCCTTTTCAGATGAAAGCCAATCTTCGCAAACAATTAGCGAGCAAATTAATCATCAAGTCTCCCGCATTTCTCGAGCAAAGCGCTATCTTGCTTATTTTCAAGCTTATACAAGTACTTATGCAGAAGTGAGCCTACTCAAGAAGTTATATGAAGAGGCATTACAGCAAGCGGATATTATTGGCCTGTGTGTTGGTACTCGTCCAGACTGCGTTCCCGACTCTGTATTATCTTTATTGAGCGAATATAAAGAACAAGGCTATGAAATTTGGCTCGAACTAGGACTACAAAGCGGCCATGATAAAACATTGCATCGCATTAACCGTGGTCATGGGTTTGCTGCTTATCAGCAGACTACACAAAAAGCCCGCCGATTAGGGCTAAAAGTCTGCACCCATTTAATTTGTGGTTTACCGGGTGAGAATATGCAAATGAACATGCAGACACTCGAAAAAGTACTCAATTGTGGTACTGATGGAATTAAACTTCATCCATTACATATCGTCGAAGGCAGTGTGATGGCTAAAGGCTGGAGAGCAGGGCGCTTAGCAACACTTTCTCTTGATGAATATACTCAAATTGCAGGGGAAATGATCCGTTATACACCACCTGAAATTGTTTATCACCGCATTAGTGCTAGCGCAAGGAAACCTACCTTATTGGCACCTTTGTGGTGTGAAAATCATTGGGTTGGAATGAATAATTTATATCAGTATTTTTTAAAAAATGGCGGGCAAGGTTCTGCACTTTAATTTATTTTAATGAGAGTATTTTATGTTACGGATAAATCACACAGCTATTATAGTATCCTCTGTTTTTTTTATTTCTTTTCATTCTGTTGCTCAACTAGATATTACACCCGAAGATAAGCAGGTTTTTACCCAGACACAGCAAAAAGCAATTAATAATGATGCATTAGCACAATATCAATTAGCCGAGATGTATTTTTCTGGTTTAGGTGTTTTACAAAACCTCAATAGTGCTCGCTTGTGGGCCAATGAAGCAGCTAAGAATGGTAATGCGGATGGATATGCATTATTGGCTGATATTAGCTTATTAAATGATAGTTATTTTAAAGATGAGTTTATTGAAGCAAGGAAAAATGCAAAAAAAGCGGTTGAGTTGGGCAGTATTAGAGGGAAAATTAGCCTAGCAGAGTCTTTAATTAACCCAACTGCTGGTAAAACAGACTACGCACAGTCAGTGAATTTACTTAATGAAGTGGTTGCTCTTAATAATCCTGATTATTTTACTGCCCCAATTTGGTTAGGGGTTATCTATTTAGATGGTCAAGGTGTCCCTAAAGATGAAAAACAAGCGCAGCAATGGTTTGATAAGGCTGATGATATGACGTATCCCGGCTATGCGGAATGGATGGCTGCATTTAAATTTTCTGAAGATAATACAGGCACGGTAAGAATTGATCCGAAAAAAGCTAAAAAACTTAGGGAACTTGCTTGTGAGAAAGGTAAAAAAGCAGGAAACGAAATGTTTTGTTTAGAATATTAATGTGAAAACCGCCACGTGATTTAACGTGGCGGTTTCGAGAGTAAAGAATTAAATTGTTACAGGGTCACTTTTGGGTAGGCGCCTTACTCTGCTCTATTTCTTTAACTGCTTCCAATGCATTATCCATTGAGTTATGGAAACTCAATACACCTTCAATAGGTATAACTTTAGCGCGAGCTAATGTTTTTAATGGTTGGAACGGGATATCACAGACTAAAATATGTGTATCTTTTTGTACCGCTTCTATGAATTTCTCAAAGGCTTCTAAACCACCCGCATCAAGAACTGGTACAGCATCCCACTGCATGATAATGCTTTCATAGCCTTCACTTTTTACCCGTAGCTCATCGAAAATGCGTTCGGCTGCGGCAAAGAACAATGGGCCATTAATACGAACGACTAAGCGGCTTTTTTCTTCATCGGTTTCAGCAAGTTGTGTTGAGCGAGTCATGTTGGCGATACGACGCATAAACAGCAATGAAGCAAGAACGATACCAACGGTAATAGCAATAACCATATCAAATAGCACGGTTAAAGACATACAAAGAACTAATACAATAATGTCATCTTTTGGAGCGCGCTTAATTAGGTACATCACTTTACCAGCCGCACTCATGTTCCATGCAACGATTAATAGTAAAGCCGACATTGCTGCGAGTGGTAGGTAAGAAAGCATTGGAGCCAATACGAGCAAGGTGAGTATGACTAATATTGAGTGGATCACGGCAGATATTGGCGATGTCGCTCCAGCACGTACGTTAGCCGCAGAGCGTGCAATGGCTGCTGTTGCTGTGATACCGCCAAAAAATGGCGCTGCAATATTCCCGATACCTTGGCCAATGAGTTCACTATTTGAATGGTGCTTTTTACCTGTCATATTGTCTAATACAACAGCACAAAGTAGGGACTCAATTGCACCTAAAATAGCCATAGAAAAGGCGGCTGGCATTAATGCGGTGATCATCCCCCAGCTAATTGGTGAGCTTCCTGGGAGTTCCCACGGTAAAATAAATTGTGGAAGAATAGGCGGAATACCATTACCTTCGGTGCCATCCGGAAGTAAATAGCTAAATTCAGAACCTATAGTCGCCACTTCTTGACCAAATAATGAAAGTACCCACATCACGATAGTACCAACAACCAGAGCGGGTAAATGCCCCGGAAAGGCTAATTTTAATTTTGGCCAAAAAATAAGAACTAATAAGGTTGATAAACCAATGAGTGTGTCACTGTATTGGAGCGTTGGAAATGTGTTCCCAATCGCAATTAGCTTATCAACATAGTTTTCAGGCACATGTTCCATTTGCAAGCCAAAGAAATCTTTTATTTGCATGGTTGCTATGGTAATTGCGATACCTGAGGTAAACCCTAAAGTAACGGAAACAGGGATATACTCAATAAATTTACCAAAACGAGCAAAGCCCATGGCAAGGAGTATGATACCTGACATCAGTGTTGCCACGAGTAGCCCACTTAGCCCAAACTGTTGCGATACTGGGTATAAAATTACAACAAAAGCAGCCGTTGGCCCTGAAACGCTGTAGCGCGACCCACCAGTTATGGCAATAATAACCCCAGCAATTGCTGCAGTATATAACCCATACTGCGGTGGAACGCCACTTGCAATCGCTAATGCCATAGCTAAAGGGATTGCGATAATCCCAACGGTAATCCCCGCGATTAAGTCTTTAACTAAGCGGGCAACGGTATATTTTTCTTTCCAACAAGAATCTATCAGCGCACTAAAAGGGCGCAAACTATTAATTTTTTTTGTACTCATTATACCCTACCAAATAACAGGGTGAAAAATAAACGAAAATGTATCTATAATGATACGCTTAGCAACCTGAAAAAAACTGTTATGTATCAATGAATCTGCAATTATCATAACGTTTTCAGTGGTGAAAGTAAAAAAAGCCATTATATTATAATGTTAAATAGCCAGTTTTATTTTATTCGCCTATTTAATTTTGCCGGTTTAAATTATATTTAATTAGTGTTTTTTAGTGGTGATTAATAGTAAATAATATATTAATCACCACTAATTAATTTACTTATAATGTAACTACAGTAATTAATAACCATAACCAAAGTAATAGTACTGACAGTAATGCCCGGGTAAATAGCTGTTTGGTGCCGTACCAGCGTTGCTCCATACTTCTGTCTTTGGTTTTCCTAGGAAATAAAAAAGTTAAAGTATTATCAAAGGCTTTGGTGTTTTCTTGGTGATAGATAATTTTAAAGAAATGGTTATCTAACCAAAGTCGATAAATATAATAATGACTAATAATAAATATAATTATGGCAATAAATAAATAGTATTTATTATAATTTAAACAGAGGAATAGGCTAAACTGACAAATAAAGGATAAAATGGAGCCCGTTGCTAAATAGCGCCAGCTATTAGTGAAAGCAATAATTATATCGCCATGATTTTTATCCATCAAAGTATTCATTATGGCACTCTATTTAAATGATATTGTGTATACCAATAGTTTAGTTGTTCTTTCGTTGCCGCATTCAAAATAACTTGTGGCCGTGCTTGTTCAACTAACGCGATTGCTTCTTCTATGTTTGTTGCATCACCATGGTGGACTAACCATGCAACAGCAACCGTAGCACTACGTGAATAGCCTAGCTTACAGTGAATGTAAACAGTACCAAATTTTGCTAGCTGGTCCATGCTATGTACTGATTTTTCGATATCTTCTGCGCTTAGTGGTAACAAATCAATTTGTGGTTGGCTACAGTAAGCTTGCCCTTCGCTATAAGTATTGCGAGGCCATTCGCAAGTCATATCTAAAACGGCTTGTGTTTGCAAAGGATAAAGCGGGCGCCCTCCCAAAACAATATACGCATTGATAATACTCGGTTGTGCACAATGTTTAGCAAAGTAATGATAGGTTCCCCAAGCAATGAGCCGATAAGGCAGTAAGAGGATAGCGGCTGAAAGGGAAATTTTGCCGTCGGGGGTTTTTTGGAAGACACTAGCGCCGGCTCCCAAATAGCCTACAGTGATAAAAAATAATGCTATTGCAGGCCAGAGTAATAACCATGCTGTACCTTGAATAAAAAAAGCTAAAGCAAAACAAAATATTGACCCTAGGCCATAATTTTTACTCATTTTGAAGCTACGAGGAGAACCCGTGTAATGCCATTGCCAGCGGGTATGCATAGGTAACAAATAACTAATTATGATGCCAACAGCAAAGCCAGTTATTACATCAATAAAATGGTGCTGCCAAGTAGTGAGAACTGAAATTAAAATTAATACAGACCAACTATGGAGCAACCAACGCCATTTGTTAGGTGTATGAGCACGAAATCGTAACCATAAGATCCATAATAAAATAATATGCAATGATGGGGCTTGGTTAAAGGGTAGGTCAAATAACTCTAAGCTATCAAACATCCAGCCAAAAAGGCCATCTGTCGTTGGGCGAGAGAAACTAAATTTAAGGGGAAATAATAAAAAACCAATACAAGCGACAACCGAAGCAATGGCGAGTCGTAACCCATGTATCGTTTGTTCCTTACGAGTTGTGCAAATAAATAGCGATAGCCCATATAGAAGGTCGATGCTCCAATAAGGAATGATCGTCCAAGGGATAAAAGGGATCTCTGGCTCCCAAGAAAAAACAACGGAAGGGACATGGTTTAATGTTGCGGTATAAGCATTAACTTGGCCATAAGTTAGAAAGAAAAAAGGGGCTAAGAACGCGAGCCATAACAAGCCATATAATATAATTTGACGTCGTGATGGTGCTTGTTTAGGAATAGAAATTACAGTCATAGTCCTTTGCTATCTTCCTTAAAGTACGAATAGGTTAATGATAAACAATAGCCATATAAATAGGTATATATGTTGTATAAGGTCGGTTCAAATCAGCTTTCATGACATAACAGCGTTGATGTTAACCAATAATGACGGCCGCTAAAGGTAAGTGATTGATGGCGAAATTAATCATACTATCAATCACTTACTATGAAAGTAAATTAGCGGCGTCTAGCTATAGATACACTGAATATACCCCAGTTATCGATAGATTGGTTTAATTTTTCAAAACCTGCCTCTTCAACTAATGTATCCATTTCGCCTTGGCTTCGGCAACGCATTACCCATGCTTGGCCGCCTTGGTGGCTTGGTAGTACGCGCGCGATCATTTCGACTTGGGGGTGCCAAGGCTGGCAAGTATAAATAAGTAAACCGCCTGAAGGTATGGCACGAGAAAGCCCATTTAATGATTGCTTAATTAACTCATTACTGGGGAAAAGCTCATATAAACCACTGACTACACCTATCGTTGGTGATGGTGTTACCGCAGCTAAGGAGTCAGCATCAAATGCATTACCTTCTATAAACTGGATCTTATCCTCAAGGTAACGTTGCTTAATATGTAAACGGCCTTGTTCAACATTGACTGAGCTATAATCGCGTAACAAAACAGATTCGACTTTGCCATAATCATTAATAGCGTCAAAGATATAACGGCCTTGGCCAGCAGCAATATCCATGATCCGAACAGGTATGCCATTTTCGCTTAGCTCACGAATAGCTTGGCGTAAAATGTTTTCAATGTTTACTTTTCGTTGGCGTATTCCTTGCCAGCCAATGCTATTGAGATATTGTCTATCAATAATACGGCCAAATAAGCCTTTTCCTTGGGCTTTATCACGATATACATAATCCAGTGTTGAACCAGAATCAAAGCCTTTGTCATAACCAATACGTATCCCTTCAGAGGCTTTTCCAAGCGTACTCATGGATTTGCTCATGGTTTTATACATAAGGTTTTTAGGGCACCATTTAGGGAGCGGGGTCATTAGAGTGCGGTATTTTTCTGCGCTAACACTCCAGGTGTCTTCATATTGGTAATTATGTTGATAAAGGGGAAAACTAAACAGTTTTTCGACAAAATCCCGAATTTTTTCAATAGGAATATGGCGCTCTTTTTCGCCTAACGTATCGTGATAAAAACCGGGTAACACATGTTTTTCTTTAATTGGTGTATTCAGTTTTTCAAAGAATTGGTGTTGAGGGCGGTGGTGAACCACGTGATCACTACCTGAAATAAATAATTGGGTTGGTAATGTAATCGCACCTGCATCTGCGACGATTCTATCGGCCGTTTTGTACAGTTCGAGTAAAATATTAACAGCGATAGGGCGAGTGATTAAAGGGTCACGATTAAACGAATCAATTCTTTGTTGGTCATGGGTGAGAAATTTTGCCTTTACATACGAATTAACATAAAACAAACCACGAGCTTTTTGCATTAAAGCTAAGCCAGTACGTGCAAATGGGACATATAATTTAACTTTAAATGCGGGGGAAGCTAATACCATTGCGCGGATTTTGGGGGCGTAATCATGTACCCAAGAGGAGACGAGCACTGCGCCAACGCTTTGGCCGATAACAATGATATTTTCTAATGGTATCTGATACTGCCTAGATATATAGCGAATAAATTCATCTACATCACTAATAGATGTACTTAATGAGGGGCTATAACCTCTCGGGCCGTCATTTCGACCATGCCCACGAGCATCCCATGCGAACATTGCAAAGTCAGGTAAATTTAATTCATCAACTAAATGAGCCACTCTCCCTGAATGCTCGTGACCGCGATGGAATAAGACAATAGCTTTCTGAGTGGGGGTTTCAGTTGGCCAATAGCGATAAAAAATAGAGGTATGGTCGCTAGTTGTAAAGTGTGATTCGGTAACGGAGCGTTGCGTCAGATAATCTGTCTGAACGTTCATAATTATTCCTTAATTATTTATTATCCAGTGGTGTATTTAACTGAGCAAGTGCTCGCTGGATACGGTTATAGCAGGTATAAAACAGCAACAATGACATAATAACCAACAGGTAAATAACCCAGTTTGATAAGGCTATGTGTGGGAATATGCTCACCAATAACCCTAGAGCCCCAAAAATAAACGCACGGTCGCTTTTACCAATAGGGCCGTCATAGCGTCGTGATGCACCAATGGCTTGGGCAATGACACCGATGAACTCGGTTAATACTGACAGTACTAAAATCAATAATATCAACCAGAAGGACGAGTGAAAAATAACAATAAATGGTAGGTATAAAGCGATATCAGAAATGACATCACAGAGCTCATTTAAAAATGCACCAAGGTTGCTTTTTTGCTGATGTTCTCTGGCTAGCATGCCATCAATCGCATTCAATGCCATCCGAATAAACAAAATAAAAGGTAATAAAGCAAACAAGTGAGGGTTGGGGAAGAAAAATAAAACAGCACCGACCATTACGGATAAAAGTAACGCGGCTATAGTCACTTGGTTTGCTGTCACACCGGCTTTAAATAAGTAACGTACTAGCGGGCGGAGTAGATCTTGAAATTTAGGTTTCAGATCATAAATTGTCATTGGTTTATCCTTTCCTATCACTGCGAATAGTATGCAGGTTTGTGACATATCAATACGCGATCCATCTTAAGCCACAATAAGAGCTATCTTAAGTTAATATTATAGAAAAGGGAGAATAGAGTAGAAATTGAGATTGGACGTTAACTAACTCATTGAATTAAAATATAAAATAAACATTATCAATGAATGTTAAATAACTTTCATTATCTAATCTTTACTGAGTAGTTCAGTATTAATTAGGCAATTATTTTTTGTCTGTCTATGGCTGCTCGCATCCGTTTAAATTGGCTAGGCGTCATGGTTGTCATTTCTTTGAATTTACGGCAAAACGCACTGTGATCAGCATAGGCACATTTACTGGAAATCTCAGTGATTGAATAATTATCCTCCAATAATTCAATAGCATGTTCAAGACGCTTTTTTTGAATATATTGCTGAGGAGTGATCAAGAAAATAGCTTTAAATTGGCGATTCAATTGGGATAGAGATAAGCCGGAAATTTCCGCAAGCGTTGTCATTTTAATCGCAGTATCAAAGTTATCGCTAATGTAGCGTTCAACTCGACTAAGTTGGTTGTTTAGTTTTGGACTCACTGATTTCGCGTCTTGAAGGTCAACTGAAATACCAGCAACCCCAATGACTTGGTTATTCGTATTAAAAATAGGAACTTTAGTGGTTAAACACCAACCCAGTAAACCTACTTTATAGAGATGAAGTTCAAGTTTATTGATGACACTAATTTTCTTTTCCATCACTAAATAATCTTGTGAACTATAACTTTGGCCTAACTCAGAATGGAAAATATCTTCAGCGCTTTTACCTACTACGTGGTTAACATGCTCAATTTTACAGCGAGTGGCTAAATTATCATTCGCAAGTAAATACTTTGCATTATGGTCTTTCACAAAGAAAGTCACATTAGGCAATGTATTTATAAGAGGCATCACTAAACCTAGGTGATTTAGCAAAGTATCAATATTATCAACGGGAAAAAGCATATTTTCCTGACTAATCAATAATAATTTATTTAAATTGATCATGCTGTTCTCCGGTTCTTAAATTAATTTAACTAATTTTCTTAAATATTTTGAGATTGTGCAGAAAAACGCATAAGTTGATTGGAAAGATATCAAGAGTTGTTAACAAAAATCAAGCATTCTATTAACAATTAAAGTGGATAGGGTGCTAACAAATGCAATCTCATTATAAAAAAATTGAAGTTATAGATTCTCATACCGCCGGAGAACCAACGCGTTTAGTGATCGGCGGTTTCCCTGAGTTGGGAAATGAAAGTATAGCTGCACGATTAGAGTTACTGCGTGAGCATCATGATGATTGGCGTCGTACAACCATTTTAGAGCCTCGAGGTAACGATATTCTTGTCGGCGCACTCCTATGTAAGCCGCAAAACCCAGCTGCCGCAGCTGGTGTTATTTTCTTCAACAATGAAGGTTACTTAGGCATGTGCGGTCACGGCACAATTGGCTTAGTCGCGTCATTGCATTTTTTAGGGCAGATTTCATATGGAAAACACTTAATTGAAACCCCCGTAGGCGAAGTCACCGCCGAGTTACATCAGGATGGCAGTGTGAGTATTCAAAATGTTTATTCATATCGTTATCGTAAAGGTGTACAGATTGATGTCCCTGAAGTTGGCACCATCACTGGAGATATCGCTTGGGGAGGGAATTGGTTTTTCTTAGTTGAAAATTCGCCTGTTGCAGTCAATTTTCAACAAGTAAACCTACTGACAGAAATCTGTTTAAAAATAAAACAAGCCTTATTAGACCAAAAAGTTTTTGGTAAAGATAACCAAGAAATTGACCATATTGAGTTATTTAGTTCACACCCAACAGCGAACAGTCAAAGTTTTGTTCTTTGCCCTGGGGGCGCTTATGACCGTTCACCTTGTGGTACGGGAACAAGTGCAAAACTAGCTTGCCTTGCTGCGGATAAAAAATTAGTGGCTGGTGAAGTGTGGCATCAAGCCAGTGTTATCGGAAGCCAATTTCAAGCTAGTTTTCAGCATGCTGATGCGAATGGGATTATCCCTACGATTAGAGGCAACGCTTACATTAGTGGTCAAAATACCTTGCTTATTGATGAGCAAGACCCATTCCGTTTTGGCATTTCGGTTTCGTAGGGGAATGGTATGGCTTATCAATATCCTGTAGTCGTGATCGGTGGTGGTATTATTGGCTTAAGTATTGCACTAAGTGTGCAAGCTAATGGTACGGATGTGTTGCTCATTGATAAACATGAAATTGGCTCTGGAGCTTCGTTTGGTAATGCAGGGCATATTGCAACTGAACAGGTATTTCCTATTGCCGACCCTGCAGTGTTAAAATCCATTCCGAAAATGCTTCTCGACCCGCTTGGGCCCTTACGTTTAGATTGGCGCTACTTATTACCGTTAACACCATGGTTATGTAAGCTGGTGGGTAATATGCGTCACAAGCCTTTTACACACATCCACCGTACATTGACCACGTTGAATCGTGCTGCTTTTGATTCGTGGCAAACTTTTATTCAAAAATGGCAACTTAGTGACCTTGTTAAAATGGAAGGGTCGTTATTGGTTGCAGAAAAAAATGAAACCCTTGATAAGCTGGGTGAACATAGTGAATACCTTACAAAAATTGGTGTTAAAAACCAATTAATTCAACAAGCTGAACTATTGCAGCGTGAGCCAGCTCTATCAACAAGCCAGTTGGGAGGGATTTTCTACCCTGATACTGGGCATGTTATTGATTTAGCAGAATTGCACTCAAGGCTCACTCAGTCGTTTATCAATTTGGGTGGCCGAGTGTTAACCCACTGTGAAGTAACGCAAATTACTTCAACTTCAAATTTGGAAGCGACAGTAACAACAACGCAAGGCGTATTTTCAGGACGAAAAGTCGTGATCGCAGGCGGCGCATTTTCTAAATCATTAGTCAGAATGGTCAGTCGCATTAATGTGCCGCTAGAAACTGAGCGGGGTTATCATTTAATGTTGCCGCAGGAGGGGCGGCGGCTGAATATTCCTGTTTCAAGTATGGATAGGCGTTTTATTATGACCCCAATGGCTGGGGGATTACGCCTTGCGGGTACTGTTGAATATGCAGGGTTAAAACGACCGCCGAATATGCAACGTGCTCATCATTTTCTTCCCTTAGCAGAGCCGATGCTAACCACCTCGCTTAATAGCCAAGAATCAACGCCGTGGATGGGGTTTCGCCCTTCCACATCAGATTCTTTACCCGTAATTGACCACAAAGGCCCGTATATCTTTGCCTTTGGGCACCAACACCTAGGGTTAACCCAAGCGGCTATCACCGCAGATATAGTTAATTGTTTTATTCATGAACAGCCGACAGCCGTCGATTGTAGTCCGTTTTCTATTGAGCGTTTTCTTTAAATTTTGAGGATAATTCAAATGAACTTTCATGGCATTCTTGTACCATTAGTCACTCCATTTCACGATGATTTATCATTAAATATTAGTGGATTAGCAGAACTAACGGAGCAGTTAATTGCAAAGGGCGTCACTGGTTTAGTCGTGTGCGGAACAACGGGTGAATATTACGCATTAAATGAAGATGAACGCCAAACCGTATTATCAACGGTCAGCAAAATCGCCAAAGGGCGTGTGACACTAATTGCTGGCATTAACGATTTGTCAACCGAGGGAGCAATCGCACGTGCTGAACAAGCGAAAAACCTCGGTTATGAAGGTTTAATGTTATCACCGCCTCCGTATAGTCTACCCGATCAACAAGGGGTATATGCCCACTATGAAAAAGTAGCAAAATCAACCCCATTACCCATTATTATGTACAATTTCCCTGCTCGTATTGGTATAGAAATTGAAATTGATACGGTGATGAAGTTGGCAGAAATTGACAACATTGTCGCTATCAAAGAGAGCAGCGGTAGTTTTAGCCGCGCACTTCATTTACTCCAAACGTCATTTAAAAACTTTGAAGTGATCTGCGGTTGTGATGACCAGCCTGTGGACTTTTTCTTCTGGGGCTCTAAAAGTTGGATTGCTGGAGCAGGTAATGTATTCCCATCTGAACAGGTGGCAATTTATGAGGCTGCTCAATTAGGGGATTGGGATAAAGCCAAGCAAATTATGAAGACCATATACCCAGCAATTTATTCTATGGAATCAGGTGATTATAACCAAAAAGCTAAAGCTGGCTGCTTAAATGGCTCATTTAATGCGGGGCCTGTTCGCTTGCCATTATCAAATTTAGCAACTGCAGCACGTAATGAATTTATCAAATTAGTCAAATCGTAGCTGGGGGATCACAGAATGAAAATCACTCAAGAACAGGTATTCGAACGCGCTAATCAAGGGAAATTATGGGCGGGCAATTTGATTGAAGGGTATGCAAATCATAATAATAAGTTAGAAAACCGTACGCCGATTGATAATAGCCTCATTGGGTATATCGCAGATGGGGATGCCCAAGATATTGAAGCTGCGGTAAGAGTGGCTCGCAACACGTTTGAAAAGGGAATTTGGCGTGACCTATCCCCTCAAGAACGTAAAGCTGTAATGCTTAAATGGGCTGATCTTATTAGCCTGCACAGCGAGGAGTTAGCTGCGTTGGATTGTGTTGATGCAGGTAAACCAATAACTGAATGTTTAAATACGGATTTACCCGCCACCATTGAAACTTTCTATTGGTATGCTGAAACTCTCGACAAGCTGTTTGGTAAAATTGCACCAACTAGTCAGCAAGAGCTAGGGCTGATTGTTAATGAGCCTATTGGCGTGGTTGGGGCAGTACTTCCGTGGAATTTCCCAGCACAAATGTTTGCATGGAAGGTTGCGCCAGCTCTTGCTGTGGGTAATTCTGTGGTGGTCAAACCGGCGGAGCTAACATCGTTAAGTGCTTATCGTTTGGTCGAGCTTGCCTATGAAGCGGGTGTTCCTAAAGGGGCACTAAGCCTTGTATGCGGCTTAGGGGAAAAAGTCGGTGAGGCACTTGGGCGGCACAATGATGTTGATGTTGTTTCCTTTACTGGTTCAACTGAGGTAGGGCGCCTGTTTCTAAAGTATTCGGCTGAAAGTAACTTAAAAGAAATTATTCTTGAGTGTGGTGGTAAAAGCCCGCAACTTGTGTTCGAAGATGCAGATATAGAGGCTGCAATTCCGCATATCTTGGCCGCTGCATTTTGGAATATGAGTGAAAACTGTAGCTGTGGTTCTCGTCTGATAGTACATGAAAGTATTAAACAGCCACTATTAGCAAAGCTAACGATGGCACTGAAAGAATGGAAATTGGGTGATCCACGACAGGCTGAGGTGTCAATAGGGCCTATGATTGAACAAGCGCACTTTGAGAAGGTTCAATCATTTTTGGACATAACAATAAAAGAAGGAGGTCAACTCGTTACAGGTGGAAAAGTCCATCATGAGATAGGTTCAGGCTGGTATCTTGAGCCGACAATTTTTGATGAAGTTACTCCCCAAATGTCACTGTTTAAACATGAGGTGTTCGGGCCCATTTTAGCAGTCACTTCATTTAAAAATGATGATGAAGCAATTGCTTTAGCGAATGATACGCACTACGGCTTAGCGGCCTCGTTTTATAGTCAGAATATTCATCGAGTTATGCATGTTGCCCGTCGTATTAATGCAGGAACGGTTTCGGTAAACGGATTCAGTGAGGGTAGTATCGCTACGCCGTTTGGAGGTTTCCGGCAATCAGGCTTTGGCGGTAAAGATAATGGGTTAGAGGCTTTCGAACAATATACACAAAAGAAAGTTATCTGGTTTATTCACCAATAAATAACGTTGACCTGAGCTCTAAGGGCTCAGGTTTTTTTTCCCCTGCAAACACACAATAAACAATTACAATAACGAAGGAGTACAAAATGGAAGCCATCGTTAATACAATCGTTGGTTACATCTGGGGTAATGCATTAGTCATATTATCGCTAGGTGTGGGGCTTTACTTTACTTTAGCGACACGTGGAGTACAGTTTCGCTATATCATCAAAATGGTTTGTTTATTAAAGGAAAATAAAGCATCAAAGGATGGGATTTCTTCATTCCAAGCATTTTGCTTAGCTTTATCTGGTCGCGTTGGTGTTGGTAATATTGCTGGGGTCGCAACCGCCGTTGCCGCGGGTGGTCCCGGTGCTATTTTTTGGATGGTAGTCATGGGGCTATTAGGAGGGGCTAGTGCTTTTATTGAGTCAACATTAGCTCAGATTTATAAGCAACGTTCTGATGGCCAATATCGAGGCGGCTCCCCTTACTACATTGAAAAAGGTTTAAAGTTAAAACCGTTTGCAATCGTGGTGGCTGCTGTCATTTGTTTATCTTATGGGATATTAGTTCCTGGTATTCAAGCCAATACCATCGCAGATGCTTTCCAAACATCTTTCAATCTCCCTCCGATTGTGACAGGTGTAATCGTCACTGTGCTAATGGCGTGGTTAATCTTTGGTGGCGTCAAGCGTATTGCGAGTGCTGCGGATAAAATTGTGCCGATTATGGCTCTTGCTTATATCGTGATGATGGTGATTATTTTAGGTAGCCATTATGAGAAAGTCCCAGCAATGTTTAGCTTGATATTCCGTAGTGCAATGGGGATGGATGCTGTTTTTGGTGGAATTATCGGTACTGCGGTTTCATGGGGGGTACGCCGAGCTGTTTTTTCTAATGTTGCTGGTGCAGGTGAGGCAACATTCAGTTCTGCGGCGGCTGAAGTGAGCCATCCGGTTAAACAAGGTTTGATCCAAGCCTTTTCAATCTATATTGATACAGTTGTGGTATGCACGGCTTCAGGGTTGATGATCCTCGTGACCAATATGTACAATGTGTTCCCTGACGGTTCTGCAACAGCATTAGTTGAATATGTCCCAGGAGTGGCCGCAGGAACGGCGTGGACACAAATGGCGGTATCCACAGTATTTACTTCAGCCGGGTCAGGGTTTGTTTCAATTGCCGTATTCCTTTTCGCTTTCACAACACTGATGGCTTACTATTATATTGCAGAAACAACCATCGTTTACCTTGATAGGAAGCTGTCTTATCCAGTACTCAAATTGATCCTTAAGTTTGTATTTTTAATTATCGTCTTTATGGGAAGTGTGGAGTCAGTTAGCCTAATGTGGAGTTTAGGCGATATTGGCTTTGGTAGTATGAGTTATCTCAATTTAATCGCGATAGTCTTTCTTTCGAAACCTGCATTGCGTGCTTTACGGGATTATGAACGACAAGAAAAACTGGGAATTGACCCTGTTTTCGACCCAAAAGTAGCAGGGGTGGAAAATGCTGAACTTTGGGAAGACATTAGCCGCGAGTACCATGAAAGAGGTATCGGTATTGGCCCTAAAAATGGGCAAGAAAAGGAAGTTTTGTATAAAGAAGAAAGGGAAAACTAGAAGAAAAATGGCGGTGAGGGAGGGATTCGAACCCTCGATACGTTGCCGTATACACACTTTCCAGGCGTGCTCCTTCAGCCTCTCGGACACCTCACCGTTTTTCTAAATCTGTACTGCTATATCCGTTGTGGAGTAGGTAATAAAAACCTGCTCTGCAACGGGGCGCTACTATAGGGAAAATAGCGTCTTGCGTCAACTATCTATTTATTCTTTTTCCCACATTTATGGTTGTTTAGCTAAATAAAAATCAATTTGATTATTATCTAATCTTAATTGTTATATTTTAGGGTGACTGATATTTGTTATGTTAATTTTGAACTGCAAGAAGGGAGAGTGAAAACCGTTAGCTAGTTAACAAAATTCTTATAGAGTGAGCTGTATAAGGTTGATTAACTTGAAAAGAAAAGCCATTCGGCACACTCTGTTAGAAACCGAAGAGGAGTCGCCATGAATATTTTATTTTACCATCCATTTTTTGATTCAAAACAGTGGATTGAAGGCATGCGTGCTAGATTACCACAAGCTAATATTCGTCAATGGGAAAAAGGGGATAATCAAGCAGCTGATTATGCCATGGTTTGGTTACCCCCTTATGAGTGTTTAGCTGGGCGCAGTGATTTAAAAGGGATTTTTGCATTAGGTGCAGGTGTCGACGCTATTTTAAAACAGGAGCACGATAACCCTGGGACATTACCGGCTGGGGTGCCTGTTATGCGGTTAGAAGATACGGGGATGGCGATTCAAATGGAAGAATATGCCTGTGCGAAAGTCTTATCTTACTTCCGTCGTATGGATGAATACCGGCAGTTACAATCACAGCGCCAATGGAAACAATTGCCAGCGTATCAACATGACGAATTTGTTATTGGTGTGATGGGGGCTGGTGCTCTAGGGCAAGCGGTGGCTAAGCGCCTAGTTAGCTTTGGTTTCCACGTCAAAACATGTAGCCGCTCTGAAAAACACCTTGATAAAGTGAAGAGTTATTATGGCCATGAGCAGCTTGCAAGCTTCCTTGCAGGAACTCGTGTGGTGATCAACCTATTACCAAGTACTCCTGAAACGGTTGGTATTCTCAACCAGCAATTATTTAGCCAGCTACAAAAAGGCGCATATGTGATTAACTTAGCACGTGGCGCACATTTAATTGAACAAGATTTACTCTCAGCGCTTGATTCAGGGCAAATTGCTGGTGCGGCGCTAGATGTGTTTGCTAGCGAGCCATTATCGCAAATGCACCCATTTTGGACACATCCACGCATTGCCATTACGCCACATGTCGCGGCGTTTACGCTACCTAATGAAGCGATGGATATGATTACCAGTAATATTCAGCGTATCGAAGCGGGTGAAGCCCCAGTCGGTGTTGTTGATATGCAGCGCGGTTATTAATTACTGTTCTGTTATTGCGAGTGGGGAGGTGTATACCAAGAGCCACTCGCTATTATCTTGTTTCTATTTATTCAACTGTCGAGGTTATTCCTCTTTTTCTTACCTAATATATTTCCTATTTTTTCGATATACTAAAAGATCATTGCGTTGGTCACGACGATGTGGCTATTGATTTGTAAAATAGGAAAATGTATATGAACGAATTTTCAATCGTTTGCCGTATATTAGGCACACTATTTCAACGTAGCCCTGATGACAGCCTAGTTAAACCGCTGATTGACCTGATCGCACAAGATAAACTGAAAGCATCATGGCCATTAGAGCAAGATGAACTTTGGTCTCGTATGTCAACAGGGTTAGATGTCAAAGCCATTAGTGCGGATTATCATGCGTTATTTACGGGTGAAGTGCCGGCAGTATCAATGCTAGCGAATGATTACGACTCCGAAATCACTGAGGCAGAGGTCCGTGAGTTTTTAACGGTGAGAGGCATGTCTTTAACCGATGCACCAACAGACGCATTTGGGGCTTTATTACTGGCAGCATCGTGGTTGGAAGACCAAGCAGCGGAAGATGAAATAGCCGCTCAAGAAGAGTTATTCGATAGTTATATCCTAAGTTGGTATGGTACTTTTTTAGGTAAAGTTGAAGCTCACGCCAAAACGGCATTTTATCGTACGCTGGCACAAATTACTCGTGACGCTGTTATTGCTTTACGTGATGAGTTGGATTCAGAAATAGAGTGATTGTGACAGGGTCACATCAGGAGAGGCCGGTTTTAGCCTATTATTCTCATGCATTGATTAATATTTTTGATTGAACTAGAAAGGCAACAGATTTCTCTGTTGCCTTAAATGCGTTTCTCAATCGAAATAATTTATGGTGATAACTAATCAACTAATGGAATGACCAGTTTACCGGGTTTTATTTCTAAGCCTTTCGCTAATTTTTTAGCGGTTGCCTCAGCTGCACCGTTATCTGGGTTTAATACATAAACAGGCTGAGTTTCGAAAAATGTTTCAAGGGAGCTATTCAAATAAGGGATAACGGCTGACATTGCGGTGTCCATTTTTTCTGGCATCACCGTATATTGGCTAATATTTAATTCTTTTAGGTAAATAGAGCCTGTTTGTGCGTCAAAGTATGGGCGGGCGGTCAGCGTGAGGTTAATTTGCGCTTCCGCTTTACCAATCAGGGAGTCTAATTTAACGGTTGCATCCCCAGTTAGTGCTATCTTCCCCGGTTCACTGCGGCCAATTTCTGATTTTAAATTCGCCAGTTGAATATCCGCATCTGCAAAGCCGGTTACCCCAACCTTGTGGTCGTATTTTACTTTGTTCGCCAGATAGTTATTAATTTGTGATTCACTAATACTGAATTCAGATAATTGACTACAGCCAGTCAACAAAGTGAGAAAGCCAATCATTGTCGCCAATAAAAATTTTTTCATAATGACTCCTTTTACAATAATACTGCTAGTTTAGCGTATTACTGCCCACTCAACATGACTGTTTCTATTTTTTTACGATTAAATTGCTTGTGGAGTGCCCATAAAGTAATAAAGCCGATAATGCCTAATAAAAACCACGGTAGTTGCGGCATATTCCATTGATGGCCAATATCATACATCCAGCCGCCTCCGGTATAACCGACGGCTCCTCCTAATGCTAAGCCTAAGCGGCTAAACCCCATATAGCTGCCACGAGCACGAGGATCTGCGAGAGAAGCACTGAGAGTTTCTCTAGCGGGGTCAGCGGTAACGGTTCCAAGATAAAACAGGCAAATAAGTGCAAATAATGTATTGAGCGAAGTTGTCATTCCAATTGGGAACATGCTGATGCTCATCAAAAATAAGCCGGCCATCAGGCGTTGTTCAAGGCGGAAATGTTTTTCACTCCAGCGCGCAATCGGGTAGAGCAATGTTAAAGATATCGCGGCTTCGATAGCGTACATCCATTTGACCGCAGTTGGTGTCCCTGCCAATTCATTAACAACGATAGGAAACATTAACATAACTTGCACAGATAACATGAAGTAACCCGCTAGAGTTACAACATAAGTGACAAAACGTTTATCTTTTAATACCCGAGTCATACCTTCTTTTATTGGGGTTCTAACGGTTGAAATGCGGTAAGCAGGTAATAACCAAGCGTTACAAATAGCCGCAATAACAAAGACAGCGGCTCCTACCCAGCAAACATAGTGGAAGTCGTATTGTAAAAGCCAGCTCCCAATTAAGGCACCAATTACTGCCCCAGCGCTGTCTTGCATTAACAGCAAAGAATAGAAGCGCCCACGTTCGTAAGGACGAGTTAATTTGATCACAAGCGCAGTTCTGGGTGGGTCAAACAGGGTGCCCCCAAGAGCTGAAAGTACACAGGATAGCCATAAAACCCACGGGTCATGGGCAACTGCCATGACGGCGAACCCGCTAGCACGCAACAGCATTCCAATTACAATCATGGGCTTGGCGCCAAAACGGTCAGCGATAGCTCCCCCAAAAATACCTAAACCTTGCTGTACAAATTGCCTAAGGCCTAAGGCAAAACCAACGATTACGGCTGCCCAACCTAGCTGGTCAACAAATCGAATTGAAATAAGGGGAAAAACGACAAAAAACCCGAGAACAACTAACATGTTGTCGAATAAAAGGAAATACTTACCAAGGCTTCTTGCCCGTGACACCTGCGCCATGACACACCATTAGAAAAATAGCCAAGAGGGATGGAACCTTAATGTTACTTGTCAATAATATCAGTATAATATGAGGCAATAGATGATATTTTTTTATCGTGGGTAAAGGTGGTTATTGATGATTTATTTTTATCGATAAATAGCCGCCATATTTTGCATCGCAGTGTTATTGGTTGCGTTAAACAAGTCTAGTCACATATTTATGTATGCTCCTAGCTCTTTAAATTACAATCTAGAACAGTTGTCAGGGTTTATTATTAATTAAGGGTTAACGATGTTTGGTTATCGTTCAAATGTACCTAAAGTACGTCTTATTACTGATAGAATGATTATTCGTTTGACTTATGAACGTGATAATTATCGACTTGCTGATTATTATAGTTTGAATAAAGATTTTTTGATGCCGTGGGAACCAACGCGGGATAATTCACATTATCAACCCGCAGGTTGGCAAAACCGGTTACAAGTGATGAATGAAATGCACCGTGAAGGAAGTGCTTATCATTTTCTTTTACTAGATAAAGAAAATGAAGTGATGGGGGTTGCTAACTTTAGTAATGTCCTACGAGGTTCATTTCATGCATGTTATTTAGGGTATTCCTTAGGTGAGAAATGGCAAGGTCATGGCTTGATGTATGAGGCATTAACGCAAGTGACGCGTTATATGCAAAAGCATCAAAAAATGCACCGTATTATGGCTAATTATATGCCTCATAATATGCGTAGTGGTAACCTTCTGGCGAGGTTGGGCTTTGAACGTGAAGGTTATGCAAGGCAGTACTTACAAATCAATGGTGAATGGCGAGATCATGTCTTGACGGCATTAACCGATGATGCGTGGGGACGCCATAAAGTTTAAATACCTAAACTCCTAATTTACTTTTCAATCGTAGTCAGTAGCAGCGGGCGCTGTTAAACTGATACGATTGTATTCTTTTAGTTTATCAATCATGAATTTATTAAAATCGCTAGCAGCTGTAAGCTCAATGACCATGATGTCCCGTGTGCTTGGGTTTATTCGTGATGCTATCATTGCTCGGGTTTTTGGCGCTGGGGCTGCAGCTGACGCCTTTTTTGTCGCGTTTAAATTACCAAATTTATTGCGTCGGATTTTTGCAGAAGGCGCGTTTTCTCAAGCTTTCGTTCCTATATTAGCTGAATATAAAAATCAGCAAGGTGAAGAGGCAACTCGTACATTTGTTGCTTATATTGCGGGGATGCTAACACTGGCACTGGCAATTGTGACGGTGGCTGGTATGGTGGCGGCACCTTGGATTATTTATGTAACTGCCCCAGGGTTTACCGATGATGCGGGTAAATTTGCCCTAACAACGGATTTACTTCGTGTCACTTTTCCGTATATCTTTTTGATTTCACTCGCCTCATTAGCGGGAGCAATCCTGAATACTTGGAACCGTTTTTCTGTTCCAGCCTTTGCCCCAACCTTGCTCAATGTCAGCATGATCATTTTTGCTGCTTTTGCTGCCCCTTATTTTGATCCACCGATTATGTCACTTGCATGGGCAGTACTTGTGGGTGGGGTTTTACAGTTAGTCTATCAGCTACCTTATTTAAAAAAGGTTGGTATGTTAGTTCTGCCACGTCTTTCATTTCGAGATAGCGGCGTTTGGCGTGTAATGAAAATGATGGGACCCGCTATTATTGGGGTATCTGTCGCGCAAATCTCATTAATTATTAATACTATTTTTGCTTCATTTTTGCAGTCAGGCTCGGTTTCTTGGATGTACTATGCAGACCGCCTGATGGAGTTACCGTCTGGTGTACTCGGGGTCGCCTTAGGGACTATTCTGCTGCCGTCGTTGGCGAAAAGTTTCACAAGCGGTAACCAGAATGAATATCGTCAGTTAATGGATTGGGGGTTGCGTCTTTGTCTACTATTGGCGCTACCTTGTGCTCTTGGGTTAGCAATATTATCTGAAGCGTTAACGGTTTCTCTTTTCCAATATGGCAATTTTACAGCTCATGATTCTTTGATGACACAATATGCTTTAGTGGCTTACTGTGTGGGTTTGACAGGGATGATTTTAGTGAAAATTTTAGCGCCGGGGTTTTATTCACGCCAAGATATTCGCACACCAGTTAAAATTGCTATCGTGACTTTAATATTAACTCAATTGATGAACTTGGCTTTTATTGGGCCACTCCAGCATGCTGGCTTAGCCTTGTCTATTGGCTTAGCAGCGTGCTTCAATGCCGGTGTTCTGTATTGGCAATTACGTAAACAAGATATTTTCCAACCTCTAGCTGGCTGGAAAGGTTTTCTATTTAAATTATTAGTTGCTTTAGTGGTAATGGGGTTTGTGTTATTTGGTGTATTGCACTTTATGCCATCATGGCAAGAAGGGAATATGCTAATGCGCATGCTACGTTTAATTATGGTGGTGGTTATTGGTGCGGCTAGTTATTTTATTGCCTTGTTCGCCCTCGGTTTTCGGCCACGTGATTTTATGAAACGCAGTATCGCTTAAGCTGTAAATCGGACTAATGTTGAAAGGCCCAATCAATGTATTGGGCTTTTTTGTTGCTTTTTCGCGAGCCTTATCATTTGTTTTTATGATGAGGTTGGTAATTCCATCAATGAAATCTAGAAAAGTGACAAAGAGTTTAGTCTCTAAGCATAAAAAAACAGCCCACATAGTGGGCTGTTTTTTGGGCTTGATAGCCACAATTACATTCTTTCAACGGTTTCTATACCAAGTGTATCTAAACCAGTTTTCAGTGTTTTTTGTGTTAATGCTGCAAGTTTCAGGCGGCTTTGACGTTGATTTTCGTTTTCCGCTGACAGAATAGGGCAATGCTCGTAGAAACTTGAGAATAACCCAGCCAATTCGTATAAATAGGCACACATAACATGAGGAGTTCCTTCCCTTGCTACTGTCAGGATGGTTTCTTCAAACTGTAATAACCGTGTTGCTAGTGCAATTTCACGTGGATCTTGTAATGAAATCGGTAAAGTGAGGTCAGTGTGGCTTAAGTTAGCCTTTTTGAAGATAGAGGCCACACGCGTATAAGCATATTGCATGTAAGGAGCTGTATTTCCTTCGAAGGCTAGCATGTTATCCCAATCAAAAATGTAATCTGTGGTTCTATTTTTTGACAGGTCAGCATACTTAACCGCACCAATGCCCACAACATTTGCAACATTGACCAGCTCGTCCTCTGGCATTTCAGGGTTTTTCTCGCGGATCAGGTTTTGTGCGCGTTCAATAGCCTCATCAAGTAAGTCAGATAAACGTACCGTTCCGCCTGTGCGAGTCTTAAATGGTTTACCATCTTTACCCAACATCATACCAAACATATGGTGTTCCAAAGACATGGATTCAGGGATGTAACCGGCTTTGCGCACGATAGTCCATGCTTGCATTAAATGTTGATGTTGGCGTGAGTCAATATAATACAGCGAACGGTCAGCATGTAGGGTTTCATAGCGGTATTTGGCACAAGCAATATCTGTGGTGGTGTATAAGAAGCCGCCGTCTTTCTTCTGAACTATTACCCCCATAGGCTCGCCTTCCTTGTTTTTAAACTCGTCAAGAAAGACAACCGTCGCACCTTCGCTTTCAACTGCAAGGCCTTTTGCTTTTAAGTCCGCGACAATATTAGGTAACATGCTGTTATATAAGCTTTCACCCATCACGTCATCTTCAGTTAATGTGACGTTTAAACGGCGGTAAGTTTGTTGATTTTGTTGCATGGTGATATCAACCAATTTACGCCACATTTGGCGGCAGTATTCATCACCTGACTGAAGTTTTACTACGTAGCCACGGGCACGCACGGCAAACTCTTCATCTTCGTCGTAATGCTTTTTCGCTTCACGGTAAAACGCTTCGAGGTCAGCAAGGGCCATATCACTTGCATCTTCGTTTTGTACTTTTTCAAGGTAGGCAATTAACATACCAAATTGCGTACCCCAATCACCTACGTGGTTGGCACGGATCACTTTATGACCAAGATATTCTTGAGTACGCGCGGCAGCGTCACCAATGATAGTTGAACGTAAATGACCAACGTGCATTTGTTTTGCAACATTTGGTGCGGAGTAGTCAATAACAATCGTTTCAGGTTTAACGGGTGCGATGCCTAACCGTTGTGAAGTTAAAGCGTCTTCGATATGTTTCTCTATCCAAGTCGGTTCAAGGAAAATATTAATAAACCCAGGACCTGCAATTTCGATTTTGCTTGCAACCCCGTCCAAATCAAGGTGATTAACAACCTGCTCAGCAAGTTGTCTCGGAGCCATCCCCATTTTTTTAGCAGCGCCCATTACCCCGTTGGCTTGATAATCGCCAAACTGAGCCTTCGCGGACTGACGTACCAGCGCGTCACTGCCTTCTGGAGCACCTGCTGCTAGCATTGCAGCACCAATTTTATCTGAAAGAATCGCCTGAATATTCACCGAAATACCTTAAATTACGAACATAGTTACCGCATTGTGCCATCACATGCGCAGAACTAAAAGGTGGAAGAGAAAAATCGGCAGGTTTTATACCACATTTTAGGGCTCTCATGCTACAGTCTGCGCCATTGTTTAGGGGATTAGTTTTATTGAAAGGGGCTTTTGGCGTCATGAAATTGAGTGAAGTTTCACAATTACAAGATTTATGGGACGATTTACCTGTATTTAGGGATAAATTACAGCAGATGGCTGAGGAATTAAAGTTATCCTTGTCATCATATCTTATTGACCATATCTCAGTACGTTGCCATCAGATTAACACCGCAGAACGTTGGCACCAAGGTTTAATGCAGTGCGCGCAACTGGTGTCAGATAACCTTATCAATGGCCGCCCAATACGTTTATATGAGCTAGCAGAGCCGATTAGTATTGCACAGCAGGATGTTTATATTATTGAGCTTCCATTCCCTAAAGATAAAATCTACCCAAAAGAAAGTTGGGAACATATTGAGATGGTCATTGATGTTGAGCCTTCACAATTAGAAATGGCAGCACGTGCTCTACTGCCAGACCCTCTACCTTATGGCTACAGGACCAAAGTAAGCCAACCCAAAGGCCAGCAAGAAAGGTTGCCTAATCCAACATTAGCAGTGTCAAATGGTGAGATAACGGTTAAATACCATCCATTTTCGCTAAAAAAGATAATTGAAAGTGAAAAATAAGTGATACAAGTAACGTTATTGATCAATAGTCCCCGTTAACTTTTCGGGGTGTGATATCCATCCGATAACATTCACTGATTAATGGCATTATTAATTCAAGTGTTAACGTTTAACATTATAACCCTACTGTTATTGTAGGGTATTTAAAGCATTAGCTTTATTGCCACTTTTTGGAGGTCATCATGGCAAAACTGGAAATTTGCTGTTTCGGGATCGAATGTGCCCAAGTGGCGCAAGAATATGGTGCGGATCGTATCGAATTGTGCTCTGGCGCCGCAGATGGTGGGCTGACACCAAGTTATGGTTATCTGAAATTAGCAAGGGAAAAACTTTATATTCCAGTTCATCCTATTATTCGTCCTCGGGGTGGTGATTTTTGTTATAACGTTAGTGAGTTTGATGTTATTTGTGAAGATTTAGTCATGATTAAAGAAATGGGGTTTCCTGGGGCAGTCGTGGGAGTCCTTGATACAGAGGGACGTATTGACATTAACCGAATGCAGGTACTAATGGAAATAGCACAGGGAATGAATATCACATTCCACCGCGCATTTGATATGTGTATCAACCCAATGCTTGGACTAGAACAGTTAAAAGAGCTAGGTGTTGCACGGATATTAACTTCTGGCCAACAACAAGGTGCAGAATTGGGCTTACCTCTCCTGAAAGAACTGCATGAAAAAAGCCGCCAGATGGATGGGCCGAAAATCATGGCCGGGGCTGGCGTTCGTTTAGCTAATTTAAGTAAGTTTATCGAAATAGGTTTGACCGAAGTCCATAGCTCAGCGGGTAAAACCGTCCCTTCAACGATGAATTATCGTAAAGTCGGTGTCACAATGGCATCAAATAGTGAAAGTGACGAATTTACTCATTATTGTGTCGATGGGCCAACGGTAGAAGCGATGAAAGACTTTATTTCTATTACAGAAAAAGCCTCTGCGTAGCTGATAATTTAAGGCATTCAACAATACGGTATTTAGGTGTTGTTTATAAGATAAGGAAAATCAATGAATTGGTTTTCCTTATTGCTTTTGCGCTTTTTAGCAGTTAATTCATTAATAAATACCGCTTAATACCGTAAATAATATGATTTATTTGCTATTAATGGTGTGATTATCGGTTGTGTTGATGCATATCAATTAACCATGTTTTTTATATGGCTACTATTTAATTACTATAAAAATACGATGTAATTCAATTTATAATAATAAAAGGTAGCAATGTAATGATTAACAATATCAGAAAAAAAGCGCTGAGTAGGCGGCAATTTATTCAAGCCTCTGCATCAGTCGCGACCACAACGGCCATTGTCAGTTCCATTACTTTACCTTTCTCTGCTCAAGCAACACCACCAGTTACCATTCAACCTGATGAAATCAATGAAACGATTAAATACAGCGCATGTTTAGTGAACTGTGGGAGCAGGTGCCCGTTAAAAGTGCATGTGAAGGATGATGTAATTACCCGAATCTCCAATGAGACTATGTATGATGACTCGCAATTTGGTTTACATCAAATACGCCCATGCTTAAGAGGGCGCTCTGTTCGTTGGAAAACCTACAACCCAGATAGACTGAAGTACCCGCTATTACGTACAGGAAAGCGCGGAGAAGGGAAATTTAAACGTATCACTTGGGATGAAGCAACAACAATAGTGGCACAAAAACTACGTTCTACTATTGATACTTATGGTAATGAAGCTATTTATTACCAATATGGTTCAGGCTCGACAGGAGCAAATTTACAAGGGCGTAATGCTTGTAAGCGCCTATTAAGCCAACTGGGTGGGTTCCTTGACCAACATGGTACCTATTCAACCGCGCAAATAAACGGTGTTATTCCCTATGTTTATGGGAAATTAGACGACTCACTGTTGTCTGAAATTGCGAATAGCGATTTAGTGGTGATGTTCGGTCATAATATTGCAGAAACACGTATGTCAGGTGGTGGGCAATTTTATGAAACCCTCCATGCATTAGAAAAAAGCAAAGCTAAAGTGATTATTATTGACCCACGCCGGACAGATAGTGTGACAACACTTGGCGCTGAGTGGATACCTATTTACCCCGGGACAGATGGGGCTTTGGTTGCTGCAATCATCCATACTTTAATTAAAGAACAGCTAACTGATGAGGCATTCTTAGCCCAATACTGTGTTGGTTGGGATAGCCAAACATTGCCTGAGTCTGCGCCAAAAAATGGCTCTTATAAAGATTATATTTTAGGCAAAGGTGATGATGGCATAGAAAAGACACCTGAATGGGCGAGCCGAATTACTGGCGTTTCAGCTACCCGTATTGTTCAACTAGCTCGTGAATTAGGGAATGCTAAAGCAGCGTGGATCTCTCAAGGTTGGGGGCTGCAAAGAACAGCGTCAGGCGAGCAGGCTTCTCGCGCAGTGATGATGCTGCCCATTGTTACGGGCCATATTGGCCGTCCTGGTACCAACGCCGGAGGATGGGGCGGTAATGTTGCTTATTCAGTGCCAGGGTTTGCTATTCCTAACCCAGTCAAGACTAAAATCCCTTGTTTTATGTGGACGGATGCCATTGCCCGTGGAACGGAGATGACAGCAACAAATTCGACGCTTATCGGTAAAGAGCGCCTCGAAACAAATGTAAAATTCTTATGGCATTACGCAAGCAATGTTACTGGCAATCAACACTCTGATTTAAATAAAACTCACAACATTTTGACGGATGAGTCTTTGTGTGAATTTATCCTTGTTTGGGACACACATATGACGCCATCGACAAAATATGCAGATTTGATCTTACCTGATGTCACGAGCGTAGAGTCTAATGACCTGATCAATAATTCCTATGCAAGTGGTGCATATCATTATGCAATTCGCCTGCAAAACGCGATTACGCCATTATGGGAGTGCCGCCAATCTTATGATGTACTGGCTGATATTGCGCAAAAACTAGGTATTAAAGAGCAATTTACCGAAGGGCGTACCCATGAGCAGTGGATTGAGTACTGCTACAATCAAATGCGCGAGAAAAACCCGCATTTACCGACATTTGAAGAAACAAATGATATGGGAATTGTCGATAGAAAACTGGCGAATAGTGCGGACTATATTGCATTAAAATCATTCCGTGACTCACCAGAAACGGCTCCTCTACCGACACCATCAGGGAAAATTGAGATCTATTCAGAACGGTTAGCGAAGATAGCGAAAGAGTGGGAATACCCGTCAGACCAACGCATTCCAGCAGTACCTGAATATTGCGTAAATACAGAAGGTGTTGAAAACAAACAAGCTAAACAAAAATATCCGCTACAAATGACCGGCTACCATGATAAGGGCCATGCGCATTCGTCTTATTTTAATATTGCAATATTGCGAGAAGCGGTACCCCATCAATATTGGATTAACCCAATCGATGCTTCTGCTAGAGGGATCAAGGATGGTGATAATACCGAAATATTTAATGACCGCGGGCGAATGTATATCAAAGCTAAAGTCACTGAGCGTGTTTTACCAGGGGTTATTGCTGTTCCACAAGGTGCTTGGCGTGAAGTGAATGATGAGGGTGTTGATATTGGTGGATGTATTAATACATTAACCACCCAACAGCCATCGGCCTTAGTGAAGGGTAACCCTCAACATACTAACTTAGTTGACGTAAAACGTGCATAAGGAGTGATTGATGAAACAGTATGGTTTTTATTTTGACTCAACGAAATGCACGGGATGTAAAACTTGTCAGGTCAGTTGTAAAGATGAAAAAGATCTCGATTTAGGGCCTAAATTTCGTCGAGTCTATGAGTTCGGTGGTGGAAGTTGGCAGCAGCAAGATGGTATTTGGCAACAAAATGTCTATAGCTATTACTTATCCATTTCGTGTAACCATTGTTCTAACCCGACTTGTGTTGAAGGGTGCCCAACGGGAGCCATGCATAAGCGAGAACTGGATGGCTTAGTTGTCGTCGACCAAAGTGTTTGTGTTGGCTGTCGCTACTGCGAATTACGTTGTCCTTATGGTGCGCCACAGTACGATGAAAAGAAACATCTGATGAGCAAATGCGATGGTTGCTACGAACGAGTTGAAAAGGGGATGAAACCTGTGTGTGTGGAGTCTTGCCCTCAGCGAGCATTAGATTTTGACGATATCAATATACTTCGTGAACGTCACGGTAATATAAGTGGTATTGCACCTATGCCAAATCCTAATCTAACCAACCCTAATATTGTGATTAAACCGCATAAAGACGCGAAGCCTTATGGTGATACGAGCGGTAAATTACAAAACCCGGCGGAGGTATAACATGCACGAACTTCCTCTTGTATTTTTTACCGTATTGGGTCAGTCAGCAGCGGGTCTATATTTACTTGCTTATTTGAGTAAAAAGATAGGGATGGTTGATGAGTACCAATTGCGTAACGCCAATATAGTGGCTTTTATTACGATGATAATTGCGTTAGCTTTGGGGGCACTGCATGTGGGGCAACCTTTGCGCTTCTTTAATATGCTATTAGGCGTTGGCCGCTCACCAATGAGTAATGAAGCTTTATTGAGTGGTATTTTTGTCGCTTTTGGGGCTGCAACTTTACTGTTTACTTTATTTATTAAAAATAAAGTATTAAGTGAACTATGTAACATCGGCACGGTGATTTTTGGTTTGGCATTTGTATGGTCAATTCCACAAGTTTATAACATTGCCACAGTTGCTAATTGGTTTACTGTCTTCACAACCTTACAAATGTGGATGACGTTGCTAGTCGGTGGAGGGGCATTAGCCATTCTATTGGGTGCTCAGCGGTTAGGGGCTTTGGCCTTCCTTATTGGGGCAGTTATTATTTTTGCTACAAGAGCCGCTTATGTGTCATTTTTGGGTGAAACAGGGCCTGAAATTAGTGCGGAACAAGCGGGTTTTTGGAGCTTCCAACTGGTTGTTCTCGCATTGATGCTGTTTGTTTTCCCAGCACTTTTATACCGGGGACGGAATTCGACGGCGCTACTGGGTATTTGTGCAATAGCCGTGATCTTAGCAGAGTTGTCGGGTCGAATTGCTTTTTATAATTTATGGCAAATAACAATGTAACTTTCTGATAAATAATCATTAAAATAAACGCCTATGGGAAACTTCCCCTAGGCGTTTTAGTTTTAAGGTTTGCGAGCAACTAAGATAGCGCGTAACGGTGCAGGATAACCTTCAATGGTTTTAGTTT
This sequence comes from Providencia sp. 2024EL-00732, assembly GCF_044006275.1. Classification (NCBI taxonomy): domain Bacteria; kingdom Pseudomonadati; phylum Pseudomonadota; class Gammaproteobacteria; order Enterobacterales; family Morganellaceae; genus Providencia; species Providencia sp. 2024EL-00732. The sequence goes on from NZ_JBIPDG010000001.1 coordinate 560,398, forward strand.
GGTCATTAGGGTCTAAAAACTCCGCTAATGAATCTGTTCTCATCCATTGTGTGCGGCGCTGTTCTTCCAAAGATGTCACCGCTTGGTCAACAATACGTACATCCACAAAACCGCATTTCTCTAACCAAACTTTGAGCATTTTAGCTGAAGGAATAAAGTACACATTGCGCATTTGAGCATAGCGATCACCCGGGATTAGACATTGGAACTCATCACCTTCAATGACAAGGCTTTCAAGGACCAATTCACCTTCGTTAACTAACTGATTTTTCAGTTGCCATAAGTGATCAAGTGGTGAACGACGGTGATATAGTACACCCATTGAAAATACGGTATCAAACGCGTTAAGTGCAGGGAGTTGCTCTATCCCTAGAGGTAATAAATGGGCACGTTGGTCATCCCCTAATAGTTTTCTGACTGCTTCGAACTGGCATAAAAACAGCTCTGTTGGGTCAATGCCGACGACAAATTTAGCTTGTTGTCCTAACATGCGCCACATGTGATAACCGCTTCCACAACCGACATCTAACACATAGCGGTCTTTTAACGACGAAATATGAGGCAAAACGCGATCCCATTTCCAATCAGAACGCCATTCGGTATCAATATTGACGCCATACAGTGAAAATGGCCCCTTTCGCCAAGGCATTAATTGCTCAAGGATATTATTTAAACGTCGAGTCTCACCGGATGTCAGTTCGGGCTCACGTGTGGCAGTGACACTGTTGAGTAAATCTAAATGTGTTGGTGTCATGACAGGTAAGTTATCTAACATTTTTTCCCATGAGGAAAAACCGCCATGTAAACCTTGCTTTTTCCATTCAGTAATTTGCGCTGGAAGGGTTTCAAGCCAATGACTTAAAGGGCCAACAGCGATCTGTTGGTAAAAACGACCAAAATCAATCATACTCAAGCCTCTTTAAGTGCTAGAAGTGAACCGAAATTAAAGCACTGGAACCAAACCTCACAGTGAGTAAAACCTGCATTTTTTAGGCGTTCTTTATGAGCTTCAACAGAATCTGTCAGCATCACATTTTCTAGCATGCTGCGTTTTTGGCTAATTTCTAGCTCACTGTAGCCATTTGCACGTTTAAAATCGTGGTGCATATTGAACAATAATTCACCTATTTTTTGATCCTCAAAATTAAATTTTTCAGAAAGTACTAAGATACCACCTGGTTGTAACCCCTGATAAATTTTATTCAGTAATAACTGGCGGTCATTCGGATTGAGGAATTGTAAGGTAAAATTGAGCACAACCATTGAGGCATTTTCGATATTGATATCTCGAATATCGCCTTCAATAACCTCAACCGGTGTATCTGCACGGTAAGCATCAATATGACGACGGCATCGCTCGACCATTGCAGGTGAATTATCGACTGCGATGATTTGGCTATTTTCGACGGTAATGTTGCGTCTTATAGATAAAGTGGCAGCACCTAGCGAACACCCTAAGTCATAGACTCGGCTGTGTGGCTTAACAAAACGACCAGCAAGCATGCCAATCATGGTAATAATATTTGAATACCCCGGTACTGAACGCTGGATCATATCGGGAAAAACTTCGGCAACTTTTTCATCGAATTGCCAATCACCAAGGTTAGCAATAGGTGCAGAAAAAAGGCTGTCTTTTTGGGTTGGGTCCTGACTTGACATAAGTTCTGTATTAATCAAAAACAAAAGTAGTGGGGGATTGTATCAGAAAGGCTGCTTTCTGAAAATCTATCCATATACCATGGAATAATGCGGCGGCACGTGAGTAAGTGCCGTATAGACGATAAAAATTAAAGATTAAACGAAACGATTTGTATCCATGGCAAATAATAAGTGTTTGCTATGACCATCAATGCCATAGCAAGGTAGGTTGCTACCATACCTGAACGGCGATATGTATAGTCATGGTTTTTTAAGCCATAGGAATGAAGTAAGCGACCCGCAATTAAGATAAGACCACAAACGTGGATCATCCAAACTTGTGCGCCGTTCATCTCCATAAAAAGTAACAAAATAAGGGAGATAGGGATATATTCGATGGCATTGCCATGAACACGGATTGCAGTTTGTAATTCATAAAAACCGCCATCACCATAAGCTATACGATATTGATTACGCAGCTTCACAACATTTAAAGATAATCTAAGCAGCAGTAAGGCACCTAGTACAGCGTACAAAGAGCTGACCATTTTTTACTCCACCATAAAACGAATCAAACTATGAAAACACCTAAAAATATAAGTTATAGTAATGTGTATTAACGATATTTTGTAAATTGTAATTCTTAAAAAGCCATAGGACAAATAAAATCACAACTTTTTTGGGTAATCATTCAATCTTATTTGATTAAACCATCTTGTTTTAATCGTTGTAAAATATGTACTGCTGTTGTGGAACAGCGTGATAAATCATGGCTATCAAACCAAGCGAGTTCAGCAATTTCAGCTGCAGGCTGCGGTTTTCCGTTATATTCGGCAAAATAACAACGAATACGGACTTGAGTGCCATCTTGCTTGCCATCCGCTAACCCAATGAATTCACCGTAAAAACGAATAGAGCTAGTGTCCAGTTTTAGTGTGAGTTCTTCATCAATTTCACGGCATAATGCTTGTTCATCCGTTTCACCAAGCTCTCTTTTGCCGCCAGGGATATAAAACAGCTGTTTGTTATGGGAGCGAACCATGGCAATTTTGCTTTGTGATAAGGCGATTAACCCCAGCTTATCAATAATTTTATCAGTCACAATGTCGTCACTCTTTTATTTTTTGATAATAAAAATTTGAAGTTTACACTGAGTAAAATCATTAAGCAGGGTAGAAACCCTAGCTTAATGATTAAACATTATTTTTTTTCAATGATTTTGACAAGTTCATAGCGAATGCTTGGGGCATCTGCTGGTGGGTTTGGCACATCAAACTGTTTCACTTGTAGGGTATAAGTGAAACCGGGTTGGTATTCAAAGCCTTGAATTGAATTATAAAATAATTGCCAGTCATCATTAGGGTTTTCTTTTACTTTCATACATTTCATTGGGGCAACGCCGACACAGTCAGCGAGTGAAGAATCGACATAAAATGTTTTGGTATTATCAGTATCTGCGGGTTTCACAGTTTGGCATCCTACAAGTAGCATAATTATGGATGAGGCAAGTAACATTTTTTTCATATGCAATCCTTAAACAGCAGATGATGATTAATTGAGCATTTATACAGTTTTCGATTATAGCAAACTGAAAAAGGTAACGATTCCTAAATAGAAAATTTTGTCACTAAAAATGGTGTTGCTGAATAACGATAGGTAATGAAATCAACAAAAGGTTGTTTTTTTATTCAATATTCCCTTGAACAGATAAAATAAACCTTTGTAGTAATATGTACATGGTGCTCATAGTCACTTAAAATCGAACAGATCATTGTGTGCTGTCTGCATGCCTAGTGATTTAATTTTAATGTTATTTATTGGTGGCATTAAAATTGATGAAAATATGATTAAAAACAAAATGGTTTACGCGATAAGTTAGATCCGTAACTATTTGTCTGACAGAATTTCCTGTATAATGTCTGCCTTTTTGACATTCTGAATTTTCAGCTCAATGTTCAGCAAAATGCCAAATTCCCGCAGCAAGCAAATGCACAACAAGCTGAGTAAAAGGATATTGTATGCGTACTAATTATTGTGGGCAGTTAAACATTGCTCATGAAGGCCAAAAGGTCACCCTTTGTGGATGGGTAAACCGCCGTCGTGACTTAGGTGGTTTGATTTTTATCGATATGCGTGACCGTGAAGGTATCGTACAAGTTTTTTTCGATCCGGATCGCAAAGACATATTTGAAAAAGCGTCAGAGCTGCGTAATGAGTTCTGTATCCAAATCACAGGGACAGTACGCGCGCGCCCAGATAGCCAAAAAAATAAAGATATGGCAACTGGGGAAATTGAAATCTTTGCTGAAGAGCTTGATGTTTTTAACCGCTCTGAGCCGCTACCATTAGATAGCAATCAAACGAATACAGAAGAGCGTCGTTTAAAATACCGTTATTTGGATTTACGCCGCCCTGAAATGTCTGAGCGTTTGCGTACCCGTGCAAAAATTACCAGTTTTGTGCGTAATTTTATGGATAAAGAAGGGTTTTTAGATGTAGAAACCCCAATGTTAACCAAAGCGACCCCTGAAGGCGCTCGTGACTATTTAGTCCCAAGCCGTGTACATAAAGGTAAATTCTACGCGCTGCCACAATCACCTCAACTGTTCAAACAGTTACTGATGATGTCTGGCTTTGACCGTTATTATCAAATCGTAAAATGTTTCCGTGATGAAGACTTACGTGCAGATCGTCAACCTGAATTTACCCAAATCGACGTCGAAACCTCATTTATGACCGCTGAGCAAGTGCGTGAAATCATGGAACGCATGATCCGTAACTTATGGTTAGAGGTAAAAGGGGTTGATTTAGGCAACTTCCCAATCATGACTTTTGCGGAAGCAATGCGCCGTTATGGTTCTGATAAGCCAGACCTGCGAAACCCAATGGAGCTGGTGGATGTTGCTGACATCGTTAAAGATGTTGAGTTTGCGGTATTTTCAGGTCCAGCAAACGACCCTAAAGGCCGAGTGGCTGCATTAAAAGTCCCTGGTGGTGCCGCAATGACACGTAAACAGATTGACGAATATGGTCAATTTGTAGGTATCTACGGCGCGAAAGGTTTGGCGTGGATGAAAGTCAATGAGCGTGCAAAAGGCCTTGAAGGTATTCAAAGCCCAGTGGCTAAATTCCTGAGCGAAGAGGTTATTAACCAATTGCTTGAGCGCACAGGTGCTGCTGATGGTGATATCATTCTATTTGGTGCTGGCGCGAAAAATATTGTCACAGATTCAATGGGCGCGTTGCGTTTGAAAGTTGGTCGCGACTTTGAAATCACCAACTTAAATAGCTGGCAACCGCTGTGGGTGATTGACTTCCCAATGTTTGAAGAAGATGGTGAAGGTGGTTTAACTGCTATGCACCACCCATTCACGTCACCGAAAGACTTCACTCCAGAAGATCTCGCTAACAAGCCAGAAGAAGCAGTTGCCAATGCTTATGATATGGTAATTAATGGTTATGAAGTGGGTGGCGGTTCTGTTCGTATTCACCGTAATGAGATGCAACAAACTGTATTTAGTATTTTAGGTATTAATGAAGAAGATCAGCGAGAGAAGTTTGGTTTCTTATTAGATGCATTAAAATATGGTACACCACCACATGCAGGTCTTGCATTTGGTCTTGACCGTTTAGTGATGTTGCTAACTGGGACTGATAACATCCGTGATGTTATTGCGTTTCCAAAAACAACGGCGGCAGCATGTTTAATGACAAATGCACCAAGCTATGCGAACCCAGAGGCTTTAACTGAGTTAGCCATTGCCGTCGTTGCAAAAGACCTAGAAGTAAAAAATGAAGAGTGATAACGCCGAATGAAAATCTATAAGCGCCCAGAATCGGTATTAGTCATTATCGTGGCTAAAAATAGTGGTCGGGTGCTTATGTTAAGGCGTAACGATGATCCAGACTTTTGGCAGTCAGTAACGGGAAGTCTGGAATCTAACGAAACGCCGTTTGAAACGGCGTGTCGTGAAATTAAAGAAGAAACAGGTTTTGACGTCGAACAAAATCCGCCACAAGACTTATTTCATAGTATCATTTTTGAAATTTTCGCGCATTTCAGGCATCGTTATGCACCAGATGTATCACATTGCAAAGAGCACTGGTTTAAACTAGTTCTCGATGAAGAACAAATGCCATTACTGACTGAACATACTGATTTTCGTTGGTTGACGCCGCAAGAAGCCGCCAAATTAACCAAATCATGGAGTAACAGTCAGGCTATTTTAGAATTTGCTATTTAATTTATTGTATTGACGTTTTTGGAGATATTTCATGGCAGGTCATAGTAAATGGGCCAATACCAAGCACCGTAAAGCAGCCCAGGATGCGAAACGCGGTAAGATTTTTACAAAAATTATCCGTGAATTAGTTACAGCAGCCCGTTTAGGTGGGGGTGATCCCGCAACTAACCCACGTTTACGTGCAGCTGTAGATAAAGCGTTATCAAATAACATGACTCGTGACACCTTAAACCGTGCAATTGCACGTGGTGTGGGTAATGATGATAACGATAATATGGAAACAATCATTTATGAAGGTTATGGCCCTGGTGGAACAGCGGTTATGGTTGAATGTTTAAGCGATAACCGTAATCGTACCGTTTCTGAAGTGCGTCATGCTTTCACTAAAACCGGTGGTAACTTAGGGACGGATGGCTCTGTAGCCTATCTGTTTACTAAACGTGGTGTGATCACTTATGCACCAGGTGTTGATGAAGACGCCTTGATGGAAGCGGCATTAGAAGCGGGTGCTGATGACGTAGAAACTTACGATGATGGTGCGATGGATGTGTATACGACGCCAGAAACTTTCGGTGAAGTAAAAGACGCACTTGATGCCGCTGGTTTTACTAGCGAAGCCGCTGAAGTTTCAATGATCCCATCAACAAAAGCGGAGTTGGATGCAGAAACAGCGCCAAAACTGTTACGACTCATTGATATGTTAGAAGATTCTGACGATGTTCAGGAAGTTTATCACAACGGTGATATTTCTGACGAAGTTGCAGCGACACTGTAAAAAGTGAGGTGTTTTATTACACTCGCTACAATTTAAGACATATCCGCGTAGAGAAAGCGGGCTGTTGCAGCCTGTTTTCTCTAACGCCTTCCATGATATCCCTTCTTTTATTCGCTATACTTTTCAATACTGATAACTTAATTTATTTTTACATATATGCTTGGCTAATATTATGATGTTCAAATAGCTATTTAATTGAAATTGATAGTATTATGCAGCTAACCAGAACAATAAATTATGATGTAATTAATATAAAGAGGCATAAATAGATTTTATATGGCGATTATATTAGGGATTGATCCCGGTTCAAGAGTCACCGGTTACGGTGTTATTCGCCAACAAGGCAGGCAACTGCTGTATTTGGGTAGTGGTTGTATTCGGACTCAAGTTGATGATTTACCAAGTCGTCTGCAACGAATTTACGCGGGTGTCTCGGAAATTATCACCCAATACCAACCTGATATATTATCAATTGAACAAGTTTTTATGGCAAAAAATGCGGATTCAGCTTTAAAACTTGGTCAGGCGAGGGGAGTTGCTATTGTTGCTGCAGCCAATGCAAATATCCCTGTGTTCGAATATGCGGCACGGCAAGTAAAGCAGACCGTTGTCGGTACAGGTGCTGCTGAAAAAAGCCAAGTACAGCATATGGTTAAGTCTATACTCAAGTTGTCAGCGAACCCTCAGTCTGATGCGGCTGATGCTTTGGCAATTGCGATCACCCATTGCCATTTTAATCAAAATTTACTGAAAGTTGGAGACCCACGACTGGTGTTAACGCGCGGGCGATTGAGGTAGTTTACTGCTCTTCAAGTAACTTTTTAATAATAAATAGCTTCTCAGCTGGATATGCATCCAGCATTTTTTATGGTATAAACAGCAGTATTAATAATAGCAGGCTAAATTGGTCGAATTTTAGACGATAACAGAGGGGCTCAATGTGATTGGTCGTTTACGTGGCATTGTATTAGAAAAACAACCACCAATAGTATTATTAGAGTTGCAAGGGGTTGGCTATGAAGTCCATATGCCAATGACGTGCTTCTATGAACTACCAGATATTGGCCAAGAAGCTATTGTTTTTACTCACTTTGTAGTTCGTGAAGATGCCCAATTATTGTACGGTTTTAATGATAAGCAAGAAAGAGCGCTATTTAAGGAATTAATTAAAGTCAATGGTGTTGGTCCAAAATTGGCTCTGGCGATTTTATCGGGTATGTCCGCCCAACAATTTGTTTCAGCAATAGAACAAGAAGCAATTGCATCACTAGTGAAACTTCCCGGTATTGGTAAAAAAACCGCAGAACGCTTAGTGGTTGAAATGAAAGACCGCTTTAAAGGCCTTAATGGGGATCTGTTTAATCAAACAAGTGATATCAATCTTCCTAATGTTAACAGTAAACAGCCAAGCACTGCGGATATTGAAGCTGAGGCAGCGGCAGCCTTGATTGCTTTAGGTTATAAACCGCAAGAGGCCAGCCGGATGGTCAGCAAAGTAGCTAAACCTGGTAGTGATTCAGAAACATTGATCCGTGATGCCTTACGTGCAGCACTCTGATTGAGAGACTATTAATATGATTGAAGCTGATCGCCTAATTACCGCTGAAGTGTTGCAGTCAGATGAAGAAGCTATTGACCGTGCGATCAGACCTAAGCTGTTGAATGAATACATTGGTCAGCCACAAGTTAAAAACCAAATGGAAATTTTTATTCAAGCAGCCAAAATGCGAGGGGACGCACTCGATCATTTATTAATATTTGGGCCACCAGGGCTGGGTAAAACAACGCTTGCAGGGATTGTCGCAAATGAATTAGGCGTGAATTTACGTACCACATCAGGGCCGGTCTTAGAAAAAGCAGGCGATCTTGCTGCTATGTTGACTAATCTTGAACCCCATGATGTGTTATTTATTGATGAAATTCATCGGCTTTCGCCTGTTGTTGAGGAAATTCTCTATCCTGCCATGGAAGATTACCAATTAGATATCATGATTGGTGAAGGCCCAGCTGCACGTTCAATCAAAATTGATTTACCACCTTTCACTCTAATTGGGGCAACTACACGTGCTGGGTCATTAACTTCTCCGTTAAGGGATCGCTTCGGTATTGTGCAACGCTTAGAGTTTTATCAAGTGGACGACTTACAGCATATTGTTAAAAGAAGTGCACAATACATGGGGTTAGATATCACCGAAGGTGGTGCTCATCAGGTAGCCATGCGCTCAAGGGGGACTCCACGCATAACAAACCGTTTGTTACGTCGTGTACGGGATTTCGCACAGGTTAAAGGTGATGGGTCTATTGATGAACAGATTGCTAACCAAGCACTAGACATGCTAAATGTTGATGCCGCAGGGTTTGATTATTTGGACCGTAAATTATTAGTCGCAATTATTGATAAATTTATGGGGGGGCCGGTTGGCGTGGATAACCTTGCCGCAGCTATTGGTGAAGAACGCGAAACAATAGAAGATGTACTGGAACCTTATTTGATCCAACAAGGCTTTATCCAGCGTACACCTCGAGGTCGCATGGCAACAACACACGCCTACAATCACTTTGGTTTGTCTCCAAAAGAGGTTTAATTACTTTTTTCACGGTTGGGGAAAGCTAAATAACAGGTAGTTTGCAAGCTTGATATACGGTTATAAATAACGACAAAGGCATAAACGGGCATGTTCACAGAGTATCAATATTCTGTTTAAACTTAAATTATTCGTATATTATTAATAATTTATGCCTTATTCAATTCTACGACCTTGGCAAGTAGCAAGGTCTTAGTAGTCACTTTTTTATTACTATAATATTGTATCGTATTATATAACCTTGCTGTCTTATGTCTGAAGTTAATATAGGCTAAACTTAATTATTATTTTAAATAATAATTGCCCTATAAAAATACGACTCTTTATTCTTTTTGATGAATGCTGAAAGTAAGCCCACTAGGGTAGAGGTAGCTTTTATTTAATCTTACTCAAATTAGTTAGCCACTCTATACAAAAAAACAAAAGAAAAGTAATAAATAAAGGAAAAGTAATAAATAAAGGAAAGGTAATAAATAAGAGGGTAAACTCATAACAAAGTGCCCTAGTTAAAAAAGACTAGGGCATATGCATATTTTGATAATGAATTAATTCTTTGCTTTAACTAATAAGCTAAATATAAATAAGACCGCTGAAATTAACACCACAGACGGGCCTGCTGGCGTGTCGTAAAAAGCGGAAAAGGTTAGCCCCCCAGTAACTGAAAGCATACCAATGATAATTGCTATAAATGCCATTTGCTCAGGGGTGTGGGCAAATCGACGGGCTGTAGCTGCGGGTATAATTAATAAGGAGGTAATAATTAGCGCACCAACAAATTTCATTGCGATACCAATAGTTAATGCAGTAACTAACATAAGCAATAAACGTAAGCGTTGGATATTAATACCATCCACAAATGCTAATTCAGGGCTGACAGTAATAGATAAAAGTGCCCGCCAACGATAAAAAAGCAACCCACAAACAACAATAACACCAACCAGTATTATGGTAATATCTTCGTAACTTACAGAGAGTAGGTCGCCGAATAAATAGGCCATTAGGTCTACACGGACATTTGCCATTAAACTAACAACGACTAAACCTAATGACAGTGAGCTATGAGCCATAATACCAAGCAAGGTATCAACAGCAAGTTGAGGGCGTTTTTCTAACCATACCAGTATTAAAGCTAATAACAAAGTTACGGCAATAATCGCATAAAATGGGTTTATGTTTAAAAGCAACCCAAAGGCGACACCTAATAAAGAGGCATGGGCCAACGTATCGCCAAAATAAGACATTCGGCGCCATACAACAAAAGAACCAAGAGGGCCAGCCGCAATAGCAAGTAGCATGCCTGCAATCCAACCAGGTAATAACAATTCAATCATGTTTACAGTCCTTGTTATGCTGATGCCCTGAAATAATATTACCTTCTAAATCGTGTTGGTGATTATGTTGATGACGGTATACCCCTAATTGTTGTGCACCTCGGTAGCCGAACATGGCAACAAATTCAGGGTGATTTGAAACTACATCCGGAGCGCCTGAACAACAAATATGCCCATTGATACATAGCACTTTATCCGTTTTAGCCATAACCAAATGCAAATCATGGGAAACCATTAATACCGCGCAACCGAGCTCAGTTCTTAATTGGTTAATTAAGTCATATAGCGCAACTTGCCCTGTAATATCGACACCTTGCGCAGGTTCATCAAGAACCAGTAGGTCAGGTTTATTCAGTAATGCGCGAGCGAGCAAAACTCGTTGGGTTTCACCACCTGATAATTTTTGCATTGGTTGGTCAAGTAAATGTGCTGCTTTAACCCGTTCCAGTGCAGGCAGTAAATGTTCTTTGCGTGCACCGAGTTTTAATAACATAAAGCGCTTAACAGTAAGAGGAAGGGTTGTGTCCAAATGAAGTTTTTGTGGAACATAGCCAATGGCAAGGGAAGAGTCGCGTGTTACGGTACCCGATGTCGGGGCCAGTAACCCTAACACGACACGTACAATTGTCGATTTCCCCGCCCCATTAGGGCCTAAAAGCGTGACGATATCCCCTTTATTTAGCTCAAAGGAGACGTTTTCGAGAACTTGTCTTTCGCCAAATGAAACAGAAATCTTATTTAAAGTGAGTAATGGTTGCATATGAAAAACATCTTGCAGAATTCATGTTGTGTTATATTATAACATTTCAAAATTAAAATCACGGAAAAAGACTGCTATGATACATAAATCGAAACATATTGCCCGTAAATTTCTTTTCGGGGCGGTGGCAACATCCGTATTGAGTGCAACTATGGTGTCTGCATCCTATGCGGATGTTGTCACTTCAATTCGTCCATTAGCTTTTATCGCAGCGGGAATTGCTGACGGTGTAACCGGTACCCAAGTTCTCCTTCCCGATGGCGCATCCCCCCATGATTATGCGCTTAAACCTTCTGATTTGAAAAAAATTAAACAGGCTGACTTATTCGTTTGGGTTGGACCGGATATGGAAATGTTTTTACAAAAGCCAATCAATACGTTACCACAGAATAAAAGACTAGCATTGGCCGAGCAGGAAAATATCAAATCATTACTTTTAGCAGAGCCTCACGAAGATGAGCACACCCATGAACATGGTGATGAGGCTAACTATGACAAGGATCACGAACATCATCACCATGGTGAGTATAATATGCACATCTGGTTATCCCCAGACATTGCAAATTCTGCTGCACAGGACATTTATGAACATTTAGTAGAGCTTTATCCGGAACAAAAAAATAAGCTAGACGTAAACCTTCGTAAATTCAAAGAAAATATGGCGCAAAATGATGAAAAAATTGCTAAGATTTTGCAGCCAGCTAGAAACAAGGGTTATTTCGTTTTTCACGACGCTTATGGCTACTTTGAAAAACACTATCAATTAGCTCCATTGGGGCATTTTACGATAAATCCGGAAATACAGCCTGGTGCGCAGAAATTACATCAAATACGAACTCAATTGGTTGAGCATAAAGCGCAATGTGTTTTTGCTGAGCCACAATTCAGGCCTGCTGTGATTGAAAGTGTAGCACGTAATACGGGAGTAAAAATGGGAACTCTCGACCCACTTGGAATTGGGCTGGCTATAGGGCCAGATAGCTACATGCAGTTTTTGACACAATTGTCGGAACAATACGCCAGCTGCCTGAATTAAAAAATAGAAGGAATTGTTTAAGTGCAGCAAATGGCCAAAAGTCTGGCTCAGGTATATGGTAGCCTGTCTAGAACTCACAAAATTGTATTAAGTACGCTCACAGTAGCTACCATGGCCGTCGCAATTTGGCGGCCAGTCCATATACCAGCCACTTCTGAAAATGATGGTACGCCTGATACTATTATTCCACTCTCTTTACTTTCTCCTCGTGACGCCACTGACGATATAATTCAAGATAGTAGCGATCAACTTCCTGATGAAGGGTTAGCTGACACTGAGGCTGAAGCTGCTGAGACCGGTGGAGAGGTTGCGCCATTACCCCATGAGTATGTTGTGGCAAGTGGTGATAATTTAACAACCATTTTAACCCAATTCGGTATAGAAGCAGGTGATGTTGCGACGCTATCAAATCAACATAAATCACTAAGAAATCTTAAAATAGGTCAATCGTTAAATTGGTCTTTGACAGATCAAGGCGAGTTAGAGTCTTTAACATGGGAGGTTTCTCGCCGTGAAACTCGTGTGTTTACCCGTGTTGGAGCAACGAATAAATTTGAAGAAGCTAAACAAATTCGCACTGGCGAATGGACAAATAGCGTCTTAAAAGGGACAGTCGACGGTACATTTGCACAAAGCACGAGTAAAGCAGGTTTAACGCGTAGTGAAGGTCGTGACGTGATTAAAGCTTTACAATGGCAAGTTGATTTTCGTAAATTGAAAAAAGGCGACAAATTTAGTGTTCTAATGAGCCGCGAAATGCTTAATGGTCGTAGTGAGCAAAGCCAGTTAATAGGTGTTCGGTTGCAAACTAATGGGAAAAGCTATTATGCATTCCGTGCGGAAGATGGCCGTTATTATGACAGTGAAGGGAATGGTTTAGAACGTGGTTTTTTACGTTTCCCAACGGCAAAACAATTTAGAGTTTCTTCCCAATTTAACCCACGTCGTGTAAACCCGGTTACAGGGCGTGTAGCACCTCATAAAGGTGTCGACTTTGCTATGCCAGTAGGGACACCTGTCCTTGCAGTAGGGGATGGCGAAGTGATTGTATCGAAATACAGTGGTGCGGCGGGGAATTTTATCGCGATCCGCCATGGTCGCCAGTATACCACTCGCTATATGCACTTACGTCAATTATTAGTGAAGCCAGGCCAAAAAGTTAAACGTGGTGATCGTATTGCATTATCTGGTAATACAGGGCGTTCAACGGGGCCTCATTTGCATTTTGAAATGTGGGTTAACCAACAAGCAGTGAATCCACTAACAGCAAAATTACCAAGTTCTGGTGGTTTAACGGGGAAAGAAAGGAAAGAATACTTAGCGTTAGTTAAAGAAACAAAACCCCAACTTAAACTGCAATAATTAATGATCTTATTTTTCATAGCTGGCAGGTACTTGTATCTGCCAGTTTTCTTTGTAATGCTTTCGAAAATTATTATTATAGGCTATAAAAGATAGCCGTTATTCACTTGAGTGCAGCATGAATAAAGACCAAGACACTGATAGTAAAAAAGGGTATGTACCAACCTTTCATCGTTCCTATCTACTACCTAAATATTGGGGAGTTTGGATGGGCGCAGCTGTATTAGCAGGCTTAGCTTACATCCCTGTTAAAGTTCGGGACCCATTACTAGCAAAGGCAGGGAAATGGGTAGGACGGGTAGCTAAAAGTGCGCGTCGTCGCGCTAAAATCAATTTACTTTATTGTTTCCCACAATTAACGGAATCACAAAGAGAACAATTGGTTGACCGCATGTTTGAAACTGCGCCGCAGTCTTTTGTTATGTTAGCTGAATTATGTCTTCGCGGAGCAAATAAAACACTCGCAAGAACACATTGGCATAATGAAGAAATCATTGAACGCTTAAAACAACAACAAAGTAATGTGATTTTTATGGTGCCTCATGGTTGGGCAGTTGATGTCCCAGCTATGTTATTAGCGGCAAGAGGTCAGACTATGGCCGCTATGTTTCATCACCAGAAAAACCCTGTAGCGGATTATTTATGGAATAAAGCCCGCTATCATTTTGGTGGGCGTTTACACTCAAGGGAGGCGGGTATCAAACCGTTTATCGCCTCTGTCAGGCAAGGATACTGGGGGTTTTATCTTCCAGACCAAGACCATGGTGAAGAGCACAGTGAGTTTGTCGATTTTTTTGGTACTTATAAAGCGACGTTACCTGCAATTGGTCGGTTGATGAAAGTGTGCAAAGCAAAAGTTGTTCCGCTATTTCCTGTATATGACCATAAAACACATCAATTACATATTTATATTCGTGAACCGATGGATGATATTGATGGTAAGGATGATGAATATATAGCACGAAGAATGAATGAGGAATTGGAATACCTTGTTTCACCGAACCCTGAGCAATATACGTGGATATTGAAATTACTAAAAACCCGCAAAGAAGGGGAAATTGAGCCTTATCAGCGTAAAGATTTATACCGCTAACTATCGGATACTATACGTTAACAATGAAATGAGCCCCCGCCTGAATAGGCGAGGGCAAAAGGTTATTCGACTTCTAAAATACGGCAAGTATTGGTACTACCGATAGTCCCCATCAAGTCACCTTGAGTAACTAGGACAATATCACCACTCATTAAATAGCCGTTGTCGCGTAGGCGAGTTACCGCTTCATTGGCGGCAGCGATTCCATCAGTATGGGTGCTACAGAAAACCGGAGTAACGCCACGGTATAGTGAACACTGGTTGAGTGTTTTCTCATGGCGTGACATTGCAAAAATAGGCAAGCCAGAACTAATACGTGACATCATACGAGCGGTACGGCCTGATTCTGTCATCGCAATAATGGCTTTAACCCCTTTAAGGTGGTTAGCTGCGTACATTGTTGACATCGCAATAGCTTCTTCTGGGCTATTAAATTCTGCATCTAAACGGTGTTTAGAGACATTCAAGCCAGGCATTTTTTCTGCGCCAAAACACACTTGCGCCATCGCAGCAACAGTTTCTGCTGGGTATTGACCTGCTGCCGTTTCAGCTGAAAGCATAACCGCATCTGTACCATCAAGCACCGCGTTTGCTACGTCCATAACTTCTGCACGAGTTGGCATTGGGTTGGTGATCATCGATTCCATCATTTGTGTCGCGGTGATCACGACGCGGTTTAATTGACGTGAGCGGCGGATCAATTTTTTCTGAACCGCGACCAGTTCAGGATCGCCAATTTCAACACCGAGGTCACCACGAGCAACCATAACGACATCAGATGCAAGGATCACTTCATCCATGACTTCATCATTAGCAACGGCTTCGGCACGTTCAACTTTCGCTACAATTTGGCATTCACAGCCTGCATCTCGTGCTAAACGACGTGCATAATCTAAGTCTTCACCTGAACGAGGGAAAGAAATAGCTAAATAGTCTACGTTAATTTTTGCTGCGGTTTTAATATCTTCTTTGTCTTTATCAGTTAATGCTTCAGCAGAAAG
This sequence comes from Providencia sp. 2024EL-00732, assembly GCF_044006275.1. NCBI lineage: Bacteria > Pseudomonadati > Pseudomonadota > Gammaproteobacteria > Enterobacterales > Morganellaceae > Providencia > Providencia sp. 2024EL-00732. The sequence goes on from NZ_JBIPDG010000001.1 coordinate 576,223, forward strand.
GCCACCACCTAATTTATTAATGCCTTTATTATTTGAGAGCTGACCACCAACCGTAACTTCAGTGAATACTTGCAGGCCTTGGACTTCACGTACTTTTAATTGAACACGTCCATCATCAAGGAGCAGGATATCGCCAGGTACTACATCAGCAGGCAAACCTTTATAGTCAATACCTACTTTTTGTTGATCGCCTTCCCCTTTACCTAGGTTAGCGTCAAGAATAAATTTGTCCCCAACATTTAAGAAAACTTTGCCATCTTTAAAGGTAGAAACGCGAATTTTTGGACCTTGTAAATCACCGAGGATCGCAACATGACGACCTAAACGAGCGGCAATTTCACGTACTTTATTAGCACGTATTTGATGGTCTTCTGGAGTTCCGTGGGAGAAGTTAAGGCGAACAACGTTGGCACCAGCGTTAATAATTTTTTCAAGGTTATTATCACGATCAGTAGCTGGACCAAGAGTTGTAACAATTTTAGTTCTTCTAAGCCGTCTAGACATGTATTACTCCGTTGACCTGTATGGTGTTGATAAAAGAGTGAAACCATTTCACTCCATTTCGAAACCTGTTTACTGCAAATAGGGATGCTGACACGAGCACAGCTATTATATACTGCGAATATTTTTATGCTATCAGGTCTGCAAAACTATTAAAGTCTGATAAGCAAAGAAAATCATTCACACTGCCAATTTATTGTATTCAGGCATTATCAAACCGCGAATCACGTAATGCTTCTTTGACGCGCTTCAAGTTATCTCTAAATTTTTCACCTCTTCTTAACGTAAAGCCAGTGGTTAACACATCAATAACAGCGAGCTGTGCCATTCTGGAAACCATTGGCATGTACATATCCGTATCTTCTGGGACATCGATAATAATGGCAAGGGAGGCGGCTTGTGCTAAAGGGGTATTTTCTGAGGTGATAGCAATTACGGTGGCATCATTTTCACGGGCTAAATAAGCCATATCAACGAGTGCTTTGGTTCTTCCTGTATGGGAAATTAACACGATGACATCTCCTTCAATACTATTGATGCAGCTCATGCGTTGCATAACAATATCATCAAAGTACATGACAGGAATATTAAAGCGGAAAAATTTATTCATCGCATCATGAGCGACAGCCGCAGAAGCACCAAAACCAAAAAAGCTTATTTTTCGTGCTTGCGTTAATAAATCGACTGCTCGATTGATGGCACTGATATCTAAGGTATGTTTTACGTTATCAAGGCCTGCCATAGCTGATTCAAAAATTTTGTGTGTATAAGTGTTTACGGTATCCGTTTCTTCCACATGGCGGTTTATATAGGGGGTGCCATTCGCTAAATTTTGTGCGAGCCGTAATTTAAAATCAGGGAACCCTTTAGTGTCCATTTTTCGGCAAAAACGATTCACTGTTGGTTCGCTAACGTCTGCTAATTGTGCTAAGGCTGCGATACTAAGATGAATAGCGTTTTGCGGCATGCCTAGAATGACTTCAGCCACTTTTTTTTCTGATTTACTTAAAAAATCGAGACTCATTTTCATTTGTTCTAAAATATTCATATAGCAAAAGCGCCTATTTCATCGAAAGGAGAAATTTTTGAGCCATCACGTTATCCTAGTGTTGATTTTAAGTTTCTTATTCATGAGGCTGTTATGGTGTGTGAAAATATACTATGTATGATGTGTAAACTATCTGAATGCAGAGGCTAAATGGTAGCTTTTTTGTGAAACTTTGACCCGTATCTAATTTTCAGATTAGTAAACATCCTACAGATTTGGTTATTTTGTTTCACGGGCTGGCTCCATTCAGTTTTGATGCGCACTTTTCGTACAATAAAGAATATTCCCGTTATAACATGAGATTAGGACAAAATTATGTTGTTTTTTTCAGCATAAAAACTGTGATCGGCATCATGAACATTTACTGGACACTTGCAACAGGGTACATTAGCGGAATTAGGGCTAATTTTAACAAAATTACAATAAGGCCTATCCTAGTTAGGTCTTAGATTCCGCAAATTGAGGAGAACCAATATGGCGGTACATAATGCTGCTCAAGCTTGTGACTTAATTATCTTTGGCACCAAGGGTGACCTTGCACGTCGCAAACTGCTGCCGTCGCTTTATCAATTAGAAAAGGCAGGCTACATCCACCCAGACACGCGTATCATAGGTGTTGGCCGTGCAGAGTGGAGCCAAGATGATTATGTTAACTTCGTCGAAGAAGCGTTACATAAGTTCTTAAAAGAGGAACTCGATTCAGCATTGTGGGAAAAGCTCAGCGCACGCTTAGATTTCTGTAACTTGGACGTTAATGAAACAGAAAGTTTTGTTCGTCTCGCTGAAATGTTAAAACAAGATTCCCAGCCAGCTATCCATTATTTCGCTATGCCGCCAAGCACATTTGGGGCTATGTGCCAAGGACTGGGTCATGCAAAATTAAATAAAAAACCTAATCGTGTCGTAATGGAGAAACCATTAGGAACGAATTTAGCATCCTCACAAGAAATTAATAATGAAGTAGCGAAGTATTTCGATGAAAGCCAAGTTTATCGTATTGACCACTACCTTGGTAAAGAAACGGTTTTAAACTTATTAGCTCTGCGTTTTGCTAACTCGTTATTTATTAATAACTGGGATAATCGCACTATTGACCATGTGCAAATTACCGTAGCAGAAGAGGTTGGTATTGAAGGTCGCTGGGGTTACTTTGACCAAGCAGGGCAAATGCGTGATATGGTACAGAACCACTTGCTGCAAATTTTAACGATGATAGCAATGTCACCCCCAGCAGATTTAACGACCGACCGTATTCGTGATGAAAAAGTGAAAGTATTACGTTCACTGCGCCGAATCGACCACAGCAATGTGCGTGAAAAAGCAGTTCGTGGGCAATACACTGCAGGTTTTGTGCAAGGCAAAAAAGTCCCTGGTTATTTAGAAGAAGATGGGGCGAATAAACAAAGCATGACTGAGTCATTTGTTGCCCTGCGCGTAGATATTGATGATTGGCGTTGGGCTGGCGTTCCTTTCTACTTACGTACCGGTAAACGTTTACCTGCAAAATGTTCTGAGGTGGTTGTTTACTTTAAAAAACCGGCATTGAATATTTTCTCTGAAAGCTACCAAGACCTGCCGCAAAATAAATTAACCATTCGTCTACAGCCAGATGAAGGGATTGATATTGAAATTATGAACAAGGCACCGGGTCTTGATCATAAACATCGGTTACAAACTACAAAACTGGATTTAAGCTTTTCAGAAACTTTCAATCAAACACACTTAGCCGATGCCTACGAACGCTTACTACTCGAAGCGATGAGAGGGATCCAAGCATTGTTTGTACGACGTGATGAAGTAGAAGAAGCGTGGAAGTTTGTTGATTCCATTATTGATGCATGGGCAATGGATAATGACGCACCAAAACCATACCAAGCAGGTACATGGGGGCCGATTGCTTCTGTTGCCATGATTGCTCGCGATGGGCGTTCTTGGAATGAATTTGAGTAACAGCTGATGTTATTTAGTTAACTCATCCCGCAAAAGCCAAACAATTGTTTGGCTTTTTTTGTCGTGAGGGGGAGATAAACACTTAGAGAATTAACTCACTGCGGCCCGTGGCAACCATATGAATAATGCCTTGTTCGATACGTAAACAGGCCATTTTGGCTGCGTCAGGCACTGAAAGCCCCGCAAGAAGTTGGGCGGTTAACTCTGCACCAAATAAGTCACCAGTCCCTTTGGGGGTCACGGGGTAACGTTTGTGACGGATCACCGCAACCTCATGTTGTGTCACGCAAACTACCTCGATATTGTCTTCATCAGGCTGAAATGCGCTGGTGATAATCACCCATTGAGTATTACCTTTTAATAGCGTGCGTGCCGCGTTAACAGCGTCATCTAAATTATTGACCTGTTTACCACTCAATGTCATTAATTCGAATTTATTTGGAATGATACCCGTTGCTAAAGGGATGACCTTGTCACGGTAAACTTCGGCGATTTCTGGCGGAATATAAAAGCCGCTATCTTCATCCCCCATAACTGGGTCAACAATAACTGGCAATGTTGGGCGTTGCTCCCGAATGCGTATTAGCCAGTTAGCTAAGTCTTGTGCTTTCTCAGGGGAACCTAAGTAACCTGTAAGGATAGCTCTTACTGAGTCTAAACTACCTCGCTCTATAAAGCCGTTTAAGTAGCCACGAAACCATTCACCAGGCAATTCACCACCATAGCAAGTAGAATAATGTGGGGTATTGCTGAGTACCACAGTGGGAACGGCAGCAACACGCAGGCCTTGCTTGGTGAGTGCAGGTACCGCAATACTATTACCGACGCTACCATAAATAACTTGAGATTGGATTGATACAACATCATAGGGTAGTGGAGTCGCATCGGCGGCATTTTGAAAACTATTGGAGGTAAGGCTGAAGGTGTTCATGACTCTCTCTTAGGTATATTTCAATCATATAGCTACTATAAGAAGCTTGTTCAACTAGCTTGTCAATGTTAAAGATCAAATAGCATATTAGTGCTGCCTGTAAAGTGAAAAAAAGGGTAAAAATCTATTTTTTTATTAAAAAATATTTGTGTAAAACGTATTATCTTCGACTTTTTATTCGTTTTTAGAATGCCAAAGTTACGTTTATCGTGTTTATCGATGCATAATTATGCGATTTTTTATTCAAACCAAAAGGTGTTTATATTCATTGACTTAATAAAAATGACATGCTAAAAATAAGCAGTAATTAACTATCAACATGAGGGTTCGGAGTAAATTGGGTAGATGTCTACCTGATGAAAAGAATGAGATATCATGCTTAGCTCAACTAGCGGCAAGATCAGTAAGTCCCAAAAAAGAACGACACATCGGCTTTTCCTTTCAGCTATCCTTTCCAGTGAACACTACTGGTGTGGTGCATTATAGCGTCTCTCTCGATTATTCATTCTGCTGAATAAACTCAGCAACACGTTGTTATTTATTTGAATTTTCAACAACTGCGTATGGGTATTTTGACCCCTTGGTCTGTATAAAAAACAGTCTATTACGCGGCTGCATATAGAGAGATATTATAATGATTTATTGGATATTTTTAGTATTAGCTATCATAACCGAGGTTATCGGTACCTTATCAATGAAACATGCCAGTGTCAGTGGCGATTTCACCGGTATGGTGGTGATGTATGTCATGATAGCAACATCATATATTTTATTGGCCGTTGCAGTAAAAAAAGTGGCTTTAGGTGTGGCATACGCACTGTGGGAAGGTATCGGGATCTTATTTATTACGACATTTAGCGTAATGTGGTTTGGAGAAACGTTATCACCCATGAAAATCGGTGGGTTAGTATTACTGATCACCGGTATTGGCTTGATTAAATCAGGGACCAAAAAAGCCACTGTTCGCCAATCTGCACAAAAGGTAAAACAAGTAACGCAAAATGCGGTCAATGCAGCCAAAACTAATGCTCTAGTTGGACGCGAAGCTAAGTCGGAGGCATAAGATGGCCAGTCATTTTGAATGGTGGCATGCAGCCTTTTTGATCCTAGCGGTAGTACTCGAAATTATCGCCAATATTTTACTAAAGATGTCGAATGGTTTTAAACGATATTGGTTAGGTATTTTATCGTTGGTGGCGGTATTAGGGGCTTTTAGTTCCTTAGCCCAAGCAGTAAAAGGCATTGAATTATCAATTGCTTATGCTCTATGGGGTGCGTTTGGTATTATTGCCACAGTAGCTGCAGGCTGGATACTCTTCAACCAGCGGCTAAATTATAAAGGTTGGGGTGGGATAGTGCTGCTATTGCTAGGAATGGTGCTGATTAAAATGTCTTAACCTATTTGGTATATTGAAAAGTAATATAAGCCCAAGTCGGGCTGAGGAGTTCGGCTTGGGCTTATTGTTATCTATCAATACGTTAAAAGTATATTCTTTTAATTTTTGCCTTTTGTCGTAGTTGCATCTCGCACTGATTTGACATCACTAACCGTCACTTTCTCTGCATTATTCCCCCAACTACTACGGATGAACGTCAATAAATTAGCCATTTGTAGGTCATCTAAACGCCACGCAAAATCAGGCATAGTTAACCCGGTTGGTGCATCTTGAGTCACAGGGACTTGGCTGCCATTTAATACTATCCTTATCAAAGAGTCGGGTTTTTCACTTAAGACTACTGGGCTGCCTGCAAGGGATGGGAAGGTTTTAGTATAACCCTGACCATCAATACGATGGCATGCAGAACAGTTGTCCATATACTCTTGAGCACCAGGTTGGCTCATATCTCCGGCAACTAACGAAGTGGTTGTGTTGCTAGTTGTTGAAGACGCTGAGTGTTTACTCGTTGATGTTAATGATTTTAAATACACGGCTATTGACGTTAGGTCTTCATCTGACAAATATTGTGTACTATTTTTAATCACATCAGACATTGAGCCAAATGCGGCATTTTTATCATTATGGCCAGTTTTTAAAAATTGAATGATATCTTGCTTAGACCAATTACCTAATCCACTTATCGCATTTTCAGTTAAGTCAGGTGCATACCAGTTATCGATTAGTGCCCCTGTTAAATAAGTCTGATCAGATTGGTCTAGTGCTTTTTCTGCGAATCCAATCCCCCTAGAGGTATGGCAGGCCCCACAATGCGCTAACCCTTGAACTAAATAAGCACCTCGATTCCATTGTTCGCTTTTTGAATTGTCTGCTTGATAAATACTATTGTCTAAGTAGATTTCATTCCAGACAGCCAGCGGCCAGCGCATACTGATTAGCCAAGGGATATCACTTTCTAAGTTGGCTTGCTTTACGGGTTTAACTTGCGTCATGAAATAATCATAAATCATGCGCATATCTTGGTCAGTCACTTTTGCATATGAAGTATAAGGCATCGCGGGGTAGAGGTTACGGCCGTCTTTGGCAACCCCCTCACGTACTGCCTTAACGAAGTCATCATAACTATAATTACCGATACCAAACGTTTTATCTGGTGTGATATTTGAAGAATAAACGGCCCCAATTGGGGTGATCATCTTTAATCCTCCCGCGAAAGGAGCTCCGTCTTTAGCGGTATGACAAGAAATACAATCTCCAGCTGCGACCAACTGTTGACCATTAGTGAAATTATTGTCTGCTTTGGCTGCAATGCTACAAAGGCCAATAATCAATAATAGAGAGTTTATTTTTAGCTTACCCATCATATTCCCCTTTATTTAGGCTTGAACCAAAGGACCTGGGTTTGGTAAATAAAGTTCACGTATAGCGTTTGCAGCAAACAGTGCTGTCGCACCCACTATCCCGGTTGGGTTATAAGCAAGGTTTTGTGGAAAACAACAAGCCCCTAATACAAATACATTGGGAACATCCCAAGTTTGCATGTACTTATTTACGACACTATTTTGTGGGGAGTCACCCATCACTGCACCACCGGTGGTATGGGTTGATTGGTATGGGCGTACATCATAATGTGCATCCATTGACATAAACCCCATTTCATAATGTTTAGGGTTCATTCTTTTTGTTATTTCTTCAGCCTTAGAACCGACAAAGTTAGTCATTTTCAATTCGTTGGGTTGCCAATCGAATGTCATTCTTAACAGTGGTAGGCCATGCTTATCTTGGTAAGTTGGATCAAGGTCTAGGTAACATTGTTTATAAGGCATGACAGACCCTGAGGCCCCAATATGCATTGAGTGTAAATAATTTTCTTTAATAGCTTTTTTCCAACCTGTTCCCCATGTTGGCGAATCTTTTGGTATCGTCATTTGCTGAATAGGGCGTCCACCTGAAGTTGTCGTCGATATTGTTGAACCGCCGATAAAGCCTAGTTGGCTATGGTCAAAATTTTCAGCGTTATAGTTATCAATAAAACTACCTGTGCAGCCCGCGGCGGCGAATGGATTCATGAATTGGTTTTGATCGTAAAATAAAGTGACTCCACCGTTCATTTGATAAGCAAAGTTACGACCGACAACCCCTTCTCCTGTAGTAGGGTTATAAGGTTTTCCTATATTCGATAACAAAAGTAGTCGGACATTATGTAATTGGAATGCACTTAAGATAACAAGGTCTGCTGGCTGTACAACACGCTGCCCATGGCTATCTATATAAGTGACTCCCGTTGCTTTTTTCCCCGTCGAATCCATATTGACTTGAACAACATGTGAGTTTGTTCGTAATTCAATGTTCTTATGTTGCCTTAATGCTGGGAGCACACAGGCTTGAGGGGATGCTTTAGAATAGTTAAAACAGCCAAAACGTTCACAATAACCACAATAATTACAAACCCCAAGTTGAACGCCATAAGGGTTGACGTAAGGCTCTGTACAGTTAGCACTTGGTGTTGGGAAAGGGTGGTAACCAAGGGATTTTGCTGCTTCATTAAATAATATGGATGAATATTGCATTTTTAATGGTTTAGTTGGATAAGGGTTTTTCCGTTCAGACTCGAAAGGGTTTCCTCCATCCAAAATTTTGCCATTAATATTACCGGCTTGGCCTGAAGTTCCACAAATTTTTTCAAATTTGTCAAAATAGGGCTCCATTTCTTCATAACTAAAAGGATAATCCTGTACAGTCATATCCGATGGAATAAAGTCAGCCCCATACTTTTCAATAACAGTACTGCGCATTTTGATATCTGCATGTAACGGTCGCCAAAGCATGCCATTCCAGTGAACACCCGCACCACCAACCCCATTTCCGGGCAAGAAAGAGCCTAAACGCCGATAAGGCAGCGCAGTGTCTGATTGTTTATGCCTTACCGTAATGGTTTCTCCAGATATATTTTGGAATAATTTCAGTCGAATACCATAAGTCAATTCATCTGCAATTCGAGGATAAGCAAAATCAGGATAAGTATCCCGTTTTTCACCTCGTTCAAGAGCGACTATTTTTAGACCTGTATTGGCGAGCTCCATGGCCATTAATGACCCAGTCCAACCAAAACCCACAATGACAATATCAACAGGATCTTTTTTAATTTCCATGGCTATATTCCTCTTTTTTTACCTGAAATACTCACGGGCCCTAATGGGTACGGTTGACCAGGATTATCCATAACTTGTTGATAATCAGCTCTAGCACCAGGGAACCCAATTAATTTCCACGAAGCCATCGTTTGATTTCCGCCATGAATCGGGTCAGAAAAATAGCCCTCTTTTGTATTTTCAAGCATTTGTGTGAAGAACAGTTCGCTTGGAACGGAGGAAAGTTCAAGCGCGCCATTTTCAAGCTGAGTGAGTATTTCATCTTGCTCTGCCGTTTCTAGTTCAGCGAACATTTTATTGTGGTGTTGTTGACACCATACATTGACATCCTGAATCCCATTGCGCCATAAATCACGAGGGGTTAACGGAGATTGATAACCTAATTCTGGAACACTAGTTGCAAAGGGGCCATGCATATACCAAAGATGCCCATATCCATAAGGTTGTTCCATTTGTTTATCAATAAAAATAGGGATGCCTTCATCGACGGCACCTGGGCCATATTGGTCGGCAGGAATAAGCCTATTGGTGGCTGCAAGAACGAATTGCCACTCAATTTCATTAAAAAAAAGCGGGGAATATAGCGTTGATAAATTATTGGGTGAATGAGATGTAGCAGCTAAACTGTCCATGGTTATTAGATTGCTGCCTAGCGCGGTAAGCGGAATGATAGCTAATGTTTTTTGTAAAAAAATTCGCCTAGGAGGTACGTTTTCTTTTTTGCTCATATTACTATCCCAGTTATGATCTATTAATTTAAATAAACACATAAGTTTCTTTTAGTGCGCGATATAAGATAGAACTATCTAAAATTTATAGTCGTTTATTTTAATGAGGGATATTTGCCTAAAAAAGGTTTCTAAATGTGTTTTATGTAACAAAACGCAGATTTTAGTGGCAATAAATTGTTAATAAGGGAAGCTGGATTGAGAAAATTGGGATGCTGCTTTAGCTATTTTATTCGCGGGCGATTGCAGACAGAAGGCAGTTTTAAATTTAAAGGGTATATTTTTAGTTTAGAGCCCCAGTTTCGTTACTAGGACTCCTAAGCTAACCCTACAATCACTTATTTTTAAATATAAAATCAATCAATTGCAGCAATTATCTTTATTTCAACTTTATATTCAGGCTTCATCAATAATGCCTGTACAGTACAACGTACAGGTGCGCTTCCCGCAACGACCCATGCATCCCATGCTTGGTTCATCCCAGCAAAATCAGCTTTATCAGCCAAGAAAATTGTTGCATCGAGGATTTTGCTTTTATCCGAACCTATACGCTCTAACATGACATCAATTGCAGCAAGTGTATTGGCGGTTTGCGCCACGATATCGGCATCGAGGTTTTCTGGCACGCTGGTGTAGTAAACAACATTATTATGAATAACAGCTTCAGACCAACGATTATCTGGGTCAATACGTTTAATGGACATAATCATTCCTTATTATACATGTAACTCAAGAATAGCAGCTTGATAGCCGGATGAAAATCAGTTGTTCAACCAAGTATTAATTAGCTCAGCAGGGTAAGCCAACTCATGGTAAAGTGTGCTACTCATTTTTTTGATAAATAGGTTTTTGTTGTGCACGATGATTTTTCTGCGGATGGCTTTTTAGCCAGAACAATTCCTGGTTTTCAACCTCGTGAAGCTCAGGTCACTATGTCCAAAGCCGTAGCTGAGTCGATTGAACAGCAACAGGTGCTGGTGGCTGAAGCGGGAACGGGAACAGGAAAAACCTATGCTTATTTAGTGCCAGCATTGCGTAGTGGGAAAAAAGTTATTGTTTCAACTGGGTCAAAAGCACTACAGGATCAATTATATCATCGGGATTTACCCTCAATAATCGAAGCGATGAACTATACTGGGCGCACAGCTTTATTGAAAGGGCGCTCCAATTACTTGTGTTTAGAAAGGTTAGATCAGCAATCATTAGGTGGCGGAAGCCTCGAACCAGAAATTTTATCTGCCGTTGTTAGGTTACGTAGTTGGTCAATAGAGTCTGAGTTAGGCGACACCAGTACTTGCCATGATATTGCTGAGGATAGCCCGGTTTGGCCACTAGTCACTAGTACCAATGATAATTGTCTGGGAAGTGATTGCCCTCGTTATAAAGAGTGTTTTGTTCTCAAAGCTCGCCGTAAAGCTTTAGAAGCGGATATTGTCGTCGTCAATCATCATTTATTCATGGCGGATAGAGTCGTCAAAGATACAGGGTTTGGGGAACTAATCCCCCAAGCAGAGGTAATGATTTTTGATGAAGCACACCAAATTCCAGATATTGCCAGCCAATATTTTGGCCAACAGTTAAGTAGTCGTCAATTACTTGACTTTGCCCGGGACATGGTCATGACGTATCGAACGGAGTTGAAAGACCAAGTACAACTGCAAAAAAGTGCGGATAGGCTAACGCAAAGCACGTTAGATTTTAGGTTGAATTTGGGGGAAAACAGCTTCCGTGGGAACTTACGTGACTTACTTAAGCTACCTGCTGTGCAAAGGGCGCTGACATTACTCGATGATTCATTAGAATTATGCTATGAGGTAATTAAAACCTCTTTAGGGCGCTCTCAAAGCTTAGATTCTATTTTCGAGCGAGTAACTATGTATCGCAACCGGCTAAACCGGCTTAAAGATGTTTCTATTGCTGGCTACAGTTATTGGTTTGAAAGCTATGGACGTCATTTTTTACTCGCTTTGACCCCATTAACGGTCGCAGAAAAATTTAGTGAGATGATTAATAGCACACCTGCGAGTTGGGTTTTCACATCAGCAACGTTATCTGTCAATGAAAAGCTAAGTCATTTTACAGACCGCTTAGGTTTGGTTAAAGCCAAAACATTATTACTGGCGAGCCCATTTGATTATCAACGTCAAACGTTGTTGTGTGTGCCGCGTTTTTTACCGGAACCGAATCAACGCGGAGTTGCGCAAAAACTGGCAACGATGTTACGGCCTTTAATCGAGAAAAACCAAGGGCGGTGCTTCTTTTTGTGTACATCTCATGTGATGATGCGTGAATTAGCCGAAGAATTTAAAACCTCATTAACGTTACCCGTATTAATGCAAGGGGAGAGCAGTAAGAACAAACTGTTATCTCAGTTTATTGCGGCAGGAAACGCTGTGTTAGTCGCAACAAGTAGTTTCTGGGAAGGGGTAGATGTACGTGGCGATGAACTTACTTGTGTGATTATTGATAAACTGCCATTTACGGCACCAGATGACCCCTTATTGAGGGCGCGAATTGAAGACTGTGAATTACGCGGTGGCGACCCTTTTGCCGATGTACAGCTACCTGATGCTGTTATTACCTTAAAACAAGGTGTTGGTCGGTTAATTCGTGATACAAGTGATTATGGTGTGATAGTGATTTGTGATAATCGCCTAGTGACTCGTCCTTATGGTGAGGTATTTTTACGCAGCCTTCCTCCATCTCCACGGACGAGAAGCGTAACCAAGGCTATCGAATTTCTTGAAGAAAAAAGGCGACAGTCTCCCTAAAAAGAGTCAATTCCTTGGCGTTTTTCTGCTGTTACGGAAGTTGTTTGTGTTAATATGCATAACATCTTTTAATCAAAAATTATTAATTTGCCGGAGTTTAGGCATGTCGACCCGTATTCTTGCTGTTGATACAGCAACCGAAGCATGTTCAGTTGCACTTTGGTGTGATGGTGAAATCATTTCACGCTTTGCTATTTCCCCTCGTGAACATACACAAAAAGTTTTACCCATGGTTGAAGAGGTTTTGGCCGAAGCAGGTATGGGGCTAAACCAGTTAGATGCATTAGCATTTGGTCGTGGCCCGGGTAGTTTCACGGGGGTGCGCATTGGTGTAGGGATAGCACAAGGGTTAGCATTAGGTGCTGATTTGCCAATGATTGGTGTTTCTTCATTAATGACTCTCGCTCAAGGTGCATTACGTCTCACGGGGCAAACGCAAGTCCTAGTTGCCATTGATGCACGTATGTCTGAAATCTATTGTGCTCAATATCAATATGTTGTAGATAGGCAATGGTTAGGTGAAGGCACAGAAGCTGTTATACAACCTGATGACTTTAAAGCCCAATTCACCTCATTGACTGGGCAATGGTGCTATGCCGGTACAGGTTGGGCAGCTTATCCAACATTATTAGCAGGCGATAAGGCATTGAGTGATAGTCAGGTGACGTTACCTGATGCGCAAGACATGCTGCCAATTGCTGCGCAGCTGTGGCAACAAGGTAAAGCGATTGCAGTTGAAAATGTAGAACCAACTTATTTGCGTAATGAAGTGACTTGGAAAAAATTGCCCGGTAGAGAATAAGTTCAGCAGAAGTCATCAAAAATTGAATTGGCTGTATCTTATCACTAAATATATAGCCAATTTATTATCTAATTTAGGTAATACATAATATCTTGATAAATTAAAATACAAATCGAATTGTTTAAAAAGATAGGTTATTATTAAAAGGTAATGTATGCCTGTTTAACATATTGTGTTGTCTCAAATTAAGACTATTTTAAACAACACAATATAAAATTATACTATTGCTAATCGGAGGTGGTCTATGAATATTGAATTAAACTGCCGCACTGCACTTAAAGGTCTTTTTGTCGCAAGCGTATTAGCACTAACAGGGTGCGTCTCGATACCCGCATCAATTCAAGGGTCGGTACAAAACCCTACGGATAACTTAACATCCGTACAAAATGCACCTGAAATGTATATTGGTCAAGAGGCACGCTTTGGTGGAAAAGTCCTTGCTGTGGCAAATGAGCCGACAAGGACTCGCTTAGAAATTGCGGTGATGGCATTGAGTAAATACGATGCTGCACCTGAACTCAATGCTCCATCTATTGGTCGTATATATGCTTATTTGAATGGTTTCCGTGAGCCGAGTGATTTCACTAATCGTTACGTCACGGTAGTCGGTAAAATCACTGGTGAACAACCAGGTAAAGTCGGGCAAGTTCCTTACAAATATGTCACTTTAGATGTGACAGGTTTTCAACGTTGGAATATTGCACAAAGTGTTATGATACCACCGAGTGGGCCGTGGAATTATGGCTACTACGGGGACCCTTACTATTATAACCATCCTTGGGGGTGGGGATATGGCTATCCAGGCGGCCCGGCTCAGGTTCACACTTACTTAACTGAGTAATATTTTATCTCTGTTTTTGAACTTAAGACTCACTAAGTAAAAAGGAAAAGGCTGTTACCTTTAAAGTAATGGCCTTTTTTTTGTGCTTGAAGATAAATAATGGCGTTCTTCGGCAGTCTTTTATACCACTAAAACTATCTTTTTTTGATATGGCAAGTTATTAAGCATCGATAAGCTCTCCAAACTTAGTGTAGTTCGGTGTATAATTACGTTATCTTGTATAGATTTACATCTATTTAATTAATCTTAAGACAAACAAGGCGGCATAGACCGCCTTGTTTTTTCTTAGAAGAATAAAATTTATTTAGTGATAGAGGTCTCAACCTTGACATTGTCTGTTTTTCAAACTGGTACGCTGAGTTAATAATTTGTTAAAACATGTGTTGAGTATAATAAATTCACTAAATTCAGGAGTAACATTTTGGAAAAAATCTGGCTAAAAAATTACCCTACTGATGTGCCGGAAGAAATCAATCCTGATCGCTTTGCCTCTTTGGCTGAGTTACTTGAAAACGCGGTTTCTCAATATGCTGATCAGCCTGCATTTATCAATATGGGCGCAGTCATGACTTATCGGAAGCTGGAGGAAAGAAGCCGTGCTTTCGCTGCTTATTTGCAAAATGGGCTTGGTCTAAAAAAAGGGGATCGTGTTGCATTAATGATGCCGAACCTCTTGCAGTACCCTATTGCTTTGTTTGGGATATTGCGGGCAGGTATGGTAGTGGTGAATGTTAATCCACTGTATACACCGCGAGAACTAGAACATCAACTAAACGATAGCGGTGCCGCAGCGATTGTGATTGTGTCGAATTTTGCTCATACGCTAGAAAAAATTGTTTATAACACCAAAGTTAAGCATGTCATTTTGACGCGAATGGGCGATCAACTCTCACGACCAAAAGCGACCATTGTGGATTTTGTTGTTAAGTATGTGAAACGCTTAGTTCCTAAATACAATTTACCCGATGCCATATCATTTCGTCGTGCAATGCATTATGGCTATCGTATGCAATATATTAAACCAAACATTGCAGGTAGTGATTTGGCTTTCTTGCAATACACGGGGGGAACAACAGGGGTTGCCAAAGGCGCGATGTTAACCCATCGCAATATGTTAGCGAATTTAGAACAAGCGAGAGCAGCTTACGGCCCTGTGTTGAAGTTTGGGGAAGAGTTTGTTGTGACTGCATTACCTCTTTACCATGTATTTGCGCTGATGGTGAACTGTTTGTTATTCATCAATGTTGGGGGAGTCAATTTACTTATAACTAACCCGCGTGATGTACCAGACACGGTGAAGCAATTAGGGCGTTATCCTGTTACATCCATTACTGGGGTGAATACATTATTTAATGCATGGCTTCATAATGATGAATTTAAGAAATTGGATTTTTCACGTTTACGTCTTTCGGTTGGTGGGGGGATGCCAGTACAAAAAGCAGTGGCTGAAAAATGGCAGCAGCTCACCGGGAAACATTTGCTTGAAGGGTATGGTTTGACAGAATGTTCACCATTAGTGACGGGGAACCCCTATACCTTAACGTCTTATAGTGGAAGTATTGGTTTACCTGTTCCATCAACTGATGTTAAATTCCTTGATGATGATGGTCATGAAGTTGCCATTGGTGAACCCGGTGAAATGTGGGTAAAAGGCCCTCAGGTTATGAAAGGGTATTGGAATCGCCCTGACTCAACCGCGGAGGCCATCGTTGATGGCTGGTTAGCGACAGGGGATATCGCTGAAATAGATACTGAAGGCTATATTCGCATTGTTGATCGCAAAAAGGACATGATTATTGTTTCTGGTTTTAATGTTTATCCAAATGAAATTGAAGATGTCATTTCGGCACACCCTGATGTGATTGAATGCGCTGCAATTGGTGTTCCTAGCGAAAGTACAGGGGAAGCCGTTAAAGTGTTTGTTGTGACGAAAAATACGAATTTAACTGCTGATGAACTTAAAACCTTTTGCCGTCGTTCGTTAACCGCGTATAAAGTGCCTAAGTTATTTGAATTTCGTGATGAATTACCAAAATCTAACGTAGGTAAAATTTTACGTAAAGATCTGCGTGATGAAGAAAAATTGCAAAGAGATAAAACACCAGTATGATGATGGTTTAGTCTCATAAAGATAATAAGTAACGCCGGTTTATACCGGCGTTACTGTGATGAAAATATAAAAAGAGAAACTTGTTTTGAATTATCGTTTAGTAACTACAGATAGTGAACTAGCCCAAATATGTCAAGAAGCGAGCCATGCGCCATGGCTTGCGTTGGATACCGAGTTTGTTCGTACCAGAACGTATTATCCTCAATTAGGTTTGCTACAGCTGTATGATGGAAAGCAAGTTTCGTTGATTGACCCGTTATCAATAACGGATTTTAGCCCGTTCAAAGCACTTTTGACTAACCCAAATCAAATTAAGTTCTTACATGCGGGCAGTGAAGATCTCGAAGTCTTTATGCATGATTTCGGCTGCGTTCCTGAACCCATGATTGACACGCAAATTATAGCGGCTTTTTTAGGGTATCCTATTTCGTGTGGTTTTGCGTCGTTGGTATCAGAACATCTGGGAATTGAGTTGGATAAAAGTGAGTCTCGTACTGATTGGTTAGCGCGCCCATTGAGTGAAAAACAGTGTGATTACGCAACAGCGGATGTGCTGTATTTACTACCATTAGCTGAAATCCTGATGGCTAAAGTGATGGAGGCTGGGTATTTAGAAGATGTTAAAGATGAGTGCCAACGTGTTGTCGCTCGTCGTCAAAAAACACTCAAACCGGAAAAAGCATACCTAAATATTCATAATGCTTGGCAATTACGTGATGAACAACTCGCGTGTTTACAGTTACTCGCGGCATGGCGATTAAATCAGGCAAAAGCTCGTGATATGGCAATTAACTTTGTTGTAAAAGAAGAGCACTTGTGGAAAGTGGCTCGTTTTTTACCGGGTTCTCTCGGCGAACTTGATAGCTTAGGTTTGACGGGGCAAGAAATCCGTTGTCACGGTAAGCGTTTGTTAGCTATTGTGGATCAAGCTAAAAAACTTGATGCAAGCCAATATCCTGCACCTGTGGCAAATATTACTGAACAAAGTGAATATAAAAATCTCTTTAAAGAAATTAAAGCTATCGTCAAAGATATCGCTGAAAATGAAAAATTTAATGCAGAATTATTAGCCTCAAGAAGGCAGATTAACCAGTTACTTTCTTTACATTGGGGGCTAAAAACTTCGGCAACGCCCCCTGAGCTTCTCGATGGTTGGCGTGGAAAGTTGCTTGCAAAACCTATTTCAAAGTTACTAACAAACGTATAATCGTTTAAGGTACAGGGGGTTTTCCCTTGTACCTACTAAAAACATCCTTTTCAGTTATATTATCATTTCATTTAATCACTCTAACAAATAAATTCTAGTTAATCGCCTGCTATATTTAAATAAAAATTGGTTTTTAATTAAATTTACTCTTAAAAATAAACAAACAAAAAAGAGTAAAGGGGGATAATATAATTAATTACTATAAGGTTATTTTTTAATAAACTGAAAATAAACCATTATTTTTGTTTTTCACCAAATAATAAAAAAGCTAATTATATTAAGCTTATTTGTAAATGAAAGGTGATTTCATATACTGACATCTACGCATTAAAGGAAAATATAATATTTTCTTAATGTGCATTTTTATTTAACAAGGTAAGTTAATTTCTATTGAAAAGGACCCAACAAATGAAAAAAATATCGGTATTAACATTAGCAGTTACATTCTCTGTATTTTTTAGTAGCACTATGGCTGAAACCATCTCAGGGCAAAGCCAAAGTTATGATAATAATATGGTAAATATAAGAATAGATGAAACTGAATCAACAATGGGACCACACGGTGGTGCGTTAGGTACCCCCGGTATTGGTTATCGAAGCATAGCAGGAGGAAAAACTATATCATTTTCAGGCTTAAAAAGTAGTGATATTAAGAAGCCTGATAATGTTTATCTTCTTGATGGTACTACTATACCACATGGTAACATGGGCAAGTTTCAATTTAGTCAGGTTGCGGATGCCGAAGTATATTTCGGTGATTGGTCACAGACAGGGGTAAACGGTGATACAACACACACAGCTTATTTCTCGGGTGAGAACGCGATGAGTGAGGTTCCATCTAGTGGGCAAGCCAATTATACCCTAGAAGGAATCAACCAATTTGATGGTGAAACAAAACTAATAGGCTCATTCACGGCTGATTTTAATCATAAGTCGTATAAAGGCTCATTAAAAGGGAAAACATTAAGTATTTCGATGGGGGGGAATATTGCAGAGCAAGGGAAATTCAGTGGTAATGCTATAGCGAATGATACAATAACAGGTAGTAGTATGGGGCAGTTATTTGGCGATAATGCAGAGCAAGTTGCAGGTATTACTTCATTTAAGGGTCATGAGCACTTAGATACCGCATTTGGTGGCAAAAAAGACTAATAATTAAACTTAAATAAAGACAAGTAGGCAAAATATTATTTTGTCTGCTTTCTTTATCACTAAAGAATAGGTTATTTATGGTCGTATATATTAAGTATATAATTGGTTTTATTATTGTAAGCTCATGTGATTTTGTAACCCCAATATTTGCGGTGCAACAATTAGACGAACAATTTATTAGTATTTTAAGTATAGATAATAATGATAAACATGAACTGAAAATAAAAAAAACAAAAAATAATGAAAAAAACATCGACGAACTTGGGTTTATTCTTTATGATCTTGTTCGTAAAAAAGAGTTTGATAAAATAGAAACTATAATTTTTCTTTATAAAAGCGATCATCAGCATGATGAAAACCTAGTTAAATATATTTACGCTGAAAAGGCACTGGTAAGGCGAGAGTATGAGATAGCGATTGGTTTTTATAATGAAATTTTGGCTGTACAGCCGGATTTACCCTTAATTGAAATAAAGCTTGCACTTGCACTTATTGGTATTAAGCGCTATGAAGATGCTTTATTGGTGTATCAAACATTGCTAACCAAGTATAAAAATAAACTATCAGTAAGCCTGAGTAATTTCATTAGTAGTCAAATAATTTTACTGGAAACTAAAAATCATTGGCAGGGTACGATTAAACTTGGTGCAAGCTATGATTTTAATTTAAATGAAGCATCCAATAGTAATAATATTTATTGTTTTCGAAGCAAGTGTATGGGGAGTAGTAAAAAGGCGATAGCTGGTGGGGAATGGCATTATTCTATTGAACTATCGAAACGCTATCCATTATTAGGTAATCATGCTGGGCAGTTTTCGTTTAACATTGTTGGGTTAGAACCGATGAAAACAGTGTCCACTAAAAAAATAAGTGTTTTACTCAATGGAGGCTACCAGTTTGAAGGTGCAAATAAAAAAATACAGTTGTTACCGATTGTTGAAACTAAATGGCATGATAATCAATACCATAGTTTGAAATTAGGGGCACGGATAGCCGTAGAATACGAATTTACGCCTCAAGTAATATTATTCGGGGGGGTAGAGTTAAAAAATAAAAATTATATTGATAAATATAACTTTAATGATGGTAATAAACTCTCTTATTCACTGATTAGTGGTTATTTTCTTAATCCAAATCTATTATTTTTTTCAGGGATAGATGTTATCAAGAGGGAGAAAAAATTCAAAAGCGACAGTTATCTGCAATATGGACCAAAAATTGGGTTATTAACAGTTGTCGACCCCTATAAGTTATTGGTTGTTACTGGTTATAAATATACAGAGTTTAAACAGTTTGATGATTATTTGAATACAAAAAGAAGTGATCATAATTGGTATTTGAATACACAACTGACATTAGAAAAATACAAAGTATTAAGCTTTACACCGGCGGTGTATTTTAATAGCCAAATAAATAAAAGTACGGCTCATATTATTTATTCTTTTAAGCAAAGTGAAGTTGGTGTCAATTTTAGCAAAAAATTCTAATGTTTAGCGGAAGGAATAATGAAAGTAAAAACAGTAATAGCGATTAATATTGCGACAGGGTTGTCTGTTTGTAGTATTCCTAATTTATTATATGCACAAGAGCGTGAAAATATCGGTTCTATCATAGTTAATGATAAAACAACCACAATTAAACAGCGCGATAAAAAAGGGGCTGATGATCAGTATGATAAAGATGAATCGAATATCTATATCAGTAAGGAAGAAATCGAGCGTTATAAGGGGACAAACCCAGCCGACACTATCAACCATGCTGTTGGGGTGTATAGTGGTGATGCCCGCAATAGTGGGGCGTTAGATCCTAACGTACGGGGTATTCAAGGGCAAGGGCGTGTTCCTGTTACGGTTGATGGTACTGAACAGGCTATCACGGTTTGGCGTGGTTACAATGGTGCTAACAACCGTAATTATATTGACCCGAACATGATTAGTCGTATTAGGGTGATGAAAAGCGGGGGACTCAGTCGTGATGTGCGTACTTCGACAGGTGGGGGAATAGCAATAACAACTATTGGTATTGATGATGTTGTTGATGCAGATGAACAATTTGGGTTTGATATCAAGTTAGAAACCAGTAGTAATTCAACAAAGCCGAGAATTCGTCAGGTAAATTATGGTGTGGATTATCGGGATGACAAACGCCTATTAGAAACACTGGATTATAAAAAATTTCGCGGGATCTATTTCCAAGACTCCCAAGTCCTTGTTAAACCTCGTTCTAGAGGGAATGCCAATTTCTTTAATTTACAAGATAAAGCGGCACGTTTTGCCATTGGTACACGGCAAGAAAAATTTGACCTTATGTTAGCCTATAGTTATCGCAACCAAGGTAATTATTTTGCAGGAAGTCGTGGGTCAGGCAAATATACAGGCGAGATTATTACTTATGACCCAGCTTCGCCACAGAAATCCATTGACCCCTATATGCCATTTGTTGCCAAAATTTATGCTCCCAATAAAGAGGTTGGTAACACGTCTAATGAAATGTCTACATTATTAGCAAAATTAAATCTTATGCTGCCTAATGCACAAGATTTGTCTCTTGGTTACATGAGAACAACCAGCCACTATGGTGAAATCATGCCATCACAGATCCGCTATCATGATTTAACTGGCAGTATCCCACAATGGTCTTTAGCTAATTTAACCTTAAATACCTTTTATGCGAATTATTCTTTCAAACCGGAATCTATGGATTGGGTTGATTTTCGTTTAGGGTATTGGCTGACGAAAATGGATTTAAATTCGAATACGGCGGGAGGTCAGCCTAGGGAGCCTATGCAAAGAGATTGGTCTTATGAATTTAAAACTCGACCTCGCTTAGCTGAGCTCAATGGTACATTAGTCAATGGCATTAAATTAAGCCAGCTTAATGATCGTTATGGTATTTCGTTATCCAATAAATTTCAATTAGCCCCTGAGTTTAAAATCACATTAATAGGAAATTTAATTGATGAAAAGATAGGGAGTAGAGACGATGTGTATAATTCAAATACAGTTCCGATAAGTGGTTTATTCCGTGCGGTTCCAAGGGAAGGTAAACGCAGGGAATACAATGGTGCAATAAGGCTTGATTGGCAACCAACAGATTGGTTAAGCCTTAATGCAGGGGCTCAATATATTAGCTATTGGTCTAGGGACACTTTAAAAGAAAGAAGGGTAGCGGCAAAAGACATAAATTTTGCTCGAGTCAGTCAGGTAACAGCTAGAAATTTTCGGTTAACCCGTGTGTTAACAGCCGATGAATTTAAACTAATACAGAATTATGTTAATAGTAAGGGGCAAAGTTTTGCAAGCATAAAAGATAAACTACCATATGATACAAAGGTCTTGATTGAAGAAGCTTTAGGCATGCCGAAACATTCTTTAATATGGGCAAGTAATATGAAAGGAAAACGCGAATTTAGAATTGCGGGAAAAGACTACATAGTTAAATGGAAGGCCGATACCAACAACCGATTTATGCGAAAAAATAATCCTTTTTATAATGGTGAAGTTGATTTAAAAGAAGAGGTTATCGACCCAGTCACTGGTTTGACAGCGAAAAAATATGGATTGACTGAGTTAAATAAAAGGAAAGATAAAATTAAATTTACAGAGGTTGAAAAATTTAAAGCCCCGAAAAGAAATGAAGATTCAGCTTGGGCGCCAGCCTTTGGTATAACTGCATATGTCACGGATAATGATCGTCTATTTGCCCGTTATTTAGAAACCGTTAGGATGCCAAGTCTTTTTGAAGATACTGTTGGTTTTTCGAGCAGTAGAGGTGTTAGTTATGTCCCCCCTACATTTTTACCTGAGCGTAGCCATACTATAGAATTTGGTTATGTGCGCAACTTCCAAGAATTATTAAATGCTGAAAACCACGCTGATTTAAGAATAAATTATTACAATACAGTGGTGACCAATGCGTTTGAGCGAGATATGAATTTAATTTTCACTCAAGTAGATAAACATAAAACAGCAGGGATAGAGCTATTAGCTCGTTATGATAATGGCTGGTTTTTTGGTGATGTGGGGTTAGATTACCGCTTAAAAAACGAAGTGTGTGATGAAGCGTCATTAGTATCAATGGACCCCTACAATAAATATGGAGGCTCAGAATGCACAACTGCAGGGTTTCCAGGGGGGTATTTACGGACTCAATTACAACCTAAATACAGTATTCATACTAACTTAGGGTTACGTTTCTTAGATGAAACGTTGGAAGTGGGTAGTCGTATGCGTTATCACAGTAGGGCGAAAAATGAAGATGAAGAAGCGATGATAAATAAATACCCATATCATTTTGCACCTTTAAATAATAGCCCAATGCATTGGAATGCTGTTTTTACTACAGATGCTTACGTCAATTACCAAGTGAATAAAGACCTATCATTAGAGCTCTTAGCGACTAACTTATTTGATGAATATTATATTGACCCATTAACACGTAGCATGATGCCTGCGCCAGGTAGGGCAATACGTTTTAATTTAACCAGCAGATTCTAACAATTAACCCTTTATGTGGTGAAGTGTGGTCGCATAAAGGGTTTTTTATGTAGGAAAAGAGATGACTTATTCACGTTTTGTGTATGCAGTTATTGTCTCATTACTGCTACATGGTGGGCTAACTTATTACAGTCTACGGAGCAGTTCAGTATCTGCAAAAATATTGGTACCGATTAATTCAGATGTCATAACGGTTGCTCTATCTCAATTACTGGTTGAAAAACAAATCGCTAAAACTGAAGAGCCCCTTGTTGGCTCTGGTGGATTAATGAGTTCGTCAGTTGAATTGGAAAGCGCACTAATTGAGGTCGCAAAAACAAACAGTGAAACGCATAGCGAAGACAGTTCATCAAAAACAAAAATTAATTTGAATAAGCCCAAGAAAAGTTCAGAGAGTGAGAATAAAAAACGGGTCATCTCGAAAGAGATAGTAGAAAAAATAAACCATGATGAAACTGAGCAGCAGTTTAAGGAGGGGGATAACCAAATAGAATCGCTAGCGAGTGGGGAACAAGGGGAGCAGAAAACGAGAATGGTGGGCGATAATAGCAATGATATTCGGTTAAATTACCTTACAAGAATACGTAATGAGTTAGAACGCCATAAAAAATACCCACGGCGAGCGAAAATGATGAATAAGGAGGGCCATGTTGTTGTTCACTTTGAAATTACACCGCAAGGGGAGTTAACTAATGTTTATATTGTGAGGTCTGAACATAGTGAAATGTTTGGTAAAGCAGTACTTGACGCAACTAGACGTTACAGATCTGTTGGTGTAAAACCTGAAGGTGTTAATGCATTGAACAGCCTAACAATTTATTTCTCATTAGAGAAATAATAAGATAGAAAGACTGGCATCACAGCGATGTAATGCTTGGGTTGAAAAGCAAGCCGCCATAGTAAATAGCGGCTTCTTTGCAAATTATTTTTCAGCTGTTGAACTTTTTATTTCGTCACCTTCAGGTAACGTAACATTGAGCTCTAGAACAGAGATATCATCGCCTTTTTGTTCAAACTGCACTGATAACATATCAGGGTCAACCTGAACATATTTACAAATAACTTGCAGAATATCGCGTTTCATATCGGCCAGATATGGGGGTTCACTATCACCACGGCGACGTTCTGCAACGATGATTTGCAATCGCTCTTTTGCGATATTCGCTGTCGGTTTTTTTCTCGACAGAAAGAAATCCAATAAAGCCATTATTTATCCCCCAAATAGGCGTTTTAAGAAACCTTTTTTCTCTTCTTCAATGAAACGGATAGGGCGTTCTTCGCCTAAAATACGTGCAACACAATCATCATACGCTTGGCCCGCTTCGGACTCAGTATCTAAAATAACGGGTTCACCTTGGTTAGATGAGCGCAGTACCGATTGATCTTCAGGAATAACACCAATTAAAGGAATGCAAAGGATTTCAAGTACATCTTCCATACTTAGCATATCACCGCGGGTAACACGGCCTGGGTTATAACGAGTCAGTAGTAAATGTTCTTTAATTGGCTCTTCACCTCTTTCAGCACGACGTGATTTAGAGGCTAAAATACCTAAAATACGGTCAGAGTCACGGACGGAAGAAACTTCTGGGTTTGTAGTAATAATAGCTTCATCAGCAAAGTAGAGCGCCATTAATGCGCCACTTTCAATACCAGCTGGTGAGTCACAAACGATAAAGTCAAAGCCCAAGTTATCACTTAATTCATCAAGGACTTTAGCGACCCCCTCACGAGTTAATGCATCTTTGTCGCGGGTTTGTGAAGCGGGTAAAATAAATAGGTTTTCGGTGCGTTTATCTTTAATCAGTGCCTGATTTAGGGTAGCGTCACCTTGGATGACGTTCACGAAGTCATACACTACTCGACGTTCACACCCCATAATAAGGTCAAGGTTACGTAGGCCGATATCAAAATCGATCACTACCGTTTTGTTTCCTTTTTGTGCCAGGCCAGTAGCTATGGCCGCGCTTGAAGTGGTTTTACCAACGCCACCTTTACCAGAAGTCACTACAATTATGCGTGCCATGAATAATTCCTTGTAAATAAGGTCTAAATTAAATATTCGATGTTAAGTTTATTATCAACTAAACGAAGTTTAGTTGCTTTGGCAAGATAATCAGCAGGGATTTGATCGCTCAACCAATATTCACCTGCAATTGAAACTAATTCAGCTTGCAAGTGAGTACAGTAAATCTGGCTTTCAACATCACCAGAGGCACCTGCTAATGCGCGACCTCTCATCATGCCATATATATGAATATTACCATCTGCTAACAGTTCTGCACCTGCGCTCACATTACTTGTGACGATTAGATCACTATTTGGTGCGTAAATGCGTTGCCCAGAACGAACAGGGGTATTTATAATTCGAGTTTTACGATACAGCGGCTCAGTTTGAACCGTCGTAACCTGAGTTTCAGCTTGCACTTCAACAGGTTTTTGGCTTTTACCTTCATTCAATACCGGTAAACCAACATCATTTGCTTTTTGTCGTAACTGTGGGTCAGTACATCCGCTGACACCGACAATTCGTAAACCAGCTGAAATAACGGACTTGTGAATACTCGATAAGTCTACATTTGGTGATAGTTCAGCAATATTAATTACGACAGGGGCATTTTTAAAGAAGTCAGGAGCTTGACTTACTTTATCTTGCAGCGCTTTTTTGATGAGTTTAGGCTCTTCACTGTATAAGTGAATTACTGAAAGAGTAAAACTGCTGCCTTTAAGTTCTATTGGCGATTGTGGCATCTATCTAGACTCAGCAAATTAAAATTTCCGAAACAATCCTCGGGTGAAGATATTCTGTAAAACAATAGCATGTTATAGTTACTGTATTCTTCAAGCAAGCTAATGAACTAAGAAAAAGAGTTAAATATAATGATTTGTGCAATTTATAGAAGCCCTAAGCGTGAGCAAACTTATCTTTATATTGAAAAGAAAGATGATTTTTCACGGGTTCCTGAGGACTTATTAGCCCAATTTGGAACACCACAATTTGCTATGCTTATTGCGTTGGATAAACGCGACAGGCTTGCCAATGCTGACTTAGCACGTGTTAAGGCCGATCTTATCGATGTTGGTTATTACCTACAATTCCCACCTCCGGTGGAAAATTTGCTTTCAGAACACAAAGAACTGAATAACTGAAGCAAATTAAGAAAATCCTGAAAAGTAATTCTGTCTGGAGGATACGAATGAAACCAACATTATTATATACATTAGTCGCTGGTTTGCTTTTAGCAAGTTGTTCTGCGACACAACCTGAATCCGTGGTAACTCAACCGATTACTGCAAAACAAAACGAGGCAATAATTCAAGAAGTTGCCGCGCTAGATAAAGCATTTCCAATTGAACAACGTGAACCAGAGCAATTTCCCGCCTATGTGGAATTACTAAAAGAACATGCTGTTGCACAAGGGATTAAACCCGCAACGATTGAGCGAGCCTTTGCTAATATACATTTTATAGAGCGAGTGGTAAAAGCAGATAAAGGTCAGCCAGAAAAAAGAGCCACCGTTACATTAGCCAGCTATTTAAAAAATGTCTTGCCACAATCACGGATTAACGCAGGGTATAATAAATACTTAGAAAATAAAAAATTGTTGGATTCCACTAGCCAAAAATATGGGGTGCCACCCCAATTTATTGTATCGTTATGGGGATTAGAAAGTGGATTTGGGCGCTCTCAAGGGAAAGAGGATGTCATTTCTGCTCTTGCGACACTGTCGTTCGAAGGGCGTAGAGAGGCGCTTTTTAGTAAACAATTATTAGCCGCACTTGAAATAATGGATAAAGGCTTCATTCCAGAAGACCAGCAATTGAAAGGTTCATGGGCCGGGGCGATGGGGCAGAGCCAATTTATGCCAACCTCATACTTATCCTATGCCGCAGATGGCGATGGCGATGGGAAAATGGATATATGGGCTAATAAGGCCGATGTTTTTGCCTCTATTGCCAATTACCTATCAACTGAGGGCTGGCAATCACAATTACCTTGGGGTTATCAAGTCACTTTACCTGCTGATTTCAATCGAACTTTGGAAGGCGTAAAAACTGAACAAGGGAAAACAGTGAGCGAATGGCAACAATTAGGTGTTAAATTGCCTACAGGTGCGCAATTATCTCCAGACGTGAAAACATGGGTAGTTATCCCTGATGATCCAGAAGGGAGAACATTTTTAGTGACTGAAAACTTTCGCACCATTATGCATTGGAACCGCTCATATTATTTTGCACTGAGTGTTTGTATGATGGCAGATGGCATCGCTAACAAAATAAAATAATGATAGTAGATAGGAGTCCCCTTATGTATCAACATCGTGATTGGCAAGGTGCGTTACTTGATTTCCCAGCAAACAAAGTAGTTTGTGTGGGTAGTAACTATGCAAAGCATATTAAAGAGATGGGGTCAGCGGTTCCTGAAGAGCCTGTGGTTTTTATTAAGCCAGAAACAGCTTTATGCGATATTACACAATCAATTGTTATTCCAAAAGATTTTGGTGAGGTTCACCATGAAATTGAAATGGCAATTTTAATTGGTATGCCGTTAAAAAATGCTGATGAAGACCGAGTTTCGCGTTCTATTGTCGGTTATGCAGTTGCTCTGGATTTAACATTACGGGATCTACAAGCTAAATTTAAGCAAGCAGGGCAGCCATGGGAAAAAAGCAAAGCTTTTGACGGTTCTTGCCCAATTTCTGGTTTTATTCCTGTTAGTAACCCGAATGACCTACAAAATATTGAGCTTTCTTTGGAAATTAATGGTGAAGTTCGCCAAAGCGGCTCGACGCGTGATATGATCACCCCAATTTTACCACTGATTAGCTACATGTCCCGTTTCTTTACTCTACGTGCAGGGGATGTCATTTTGACTGGGACGCCTGAAGGTGTAGGCCCATTGGCTTCTGGTGATATGCTGAAGTTATCGATAAATGATCATTCGCTGACTACTCGAATTATTTAATTATAGGATTAATTAGTATTATGTCGCAGTTTTGGCAAGTTAAAACATTGGATGAAATGACGGATGAGGAATGGGAGTCTCTCTGTGACGGGTGTGGGCAATGTTGCTTACACAAATTAATGGATGAAGACACTGATGAAATCTATTTTACTAATGTAGCTTGCAATCAGCTAAATTTAAAAACATGTCAATGTAAGCATTATGAAGACAGGTTTAGTTATGAAGCGGACTGTATTAAACTTAATCGTTATAATTTAGAAACGTTTGAGTGGTTACCCAATACGTGTGCTTATCGTTTGTTACTTGAAGGTAAGTCGCTCCCTGCTTGGCATCCATTGAAAACAGGTTCAAAAGCTGCGATGCATAGTGAGGGTATTTCGGTTCGCCATATTGCTGTAAAAGAAATTGATGTGGTGGATTGGGAAGAACACATTATGAACCGGCCTATGGGTAGGGGGTAATATTCCCCCTCATTGGTAAGGTAATTTTAATGGGTATCTCTTTACTAACCGCAGCTTTATCTATTCTCATCAATGCATCTTTATTGCCTGCTCTTGGGGTTTTTATCGAAAAATTCTGTCAGTATGCAGAGACGATGCTTTATACATTTTAGACATTATTGAGTTAAATAGAATCAATAATATCGAAAGAACTATTTTGGAATAATGCCAGTTTTAAGCATAGATATTATTTCATATGTTGACTTTAACGATAAAAAATTATTTATTAATATCATTCGATTGTTTTAGCTTATTAAAAACACTTAATTTATTAAGCGGAAATTTCCAATTAAACTGTGCCTTAGAACACATTTATTATTGTAGTTACGCAAAAAAAAGCCCATTTATAATAGCAGCCGCACAACTAGTGGCTCCTTGCTTTGCTTTTATAAAGATAGTCCGCTACCCTATTTTAACAGAAGTGATTTGAGGGTCTGGAATGAAAACGTTTGGTGTTGTGCTCACAATCATTGGGTTAATTACAGCGATTATTTCTTATAATATGGATGTTAGTATCCCTATTGTTTATGGAGAGTCGATTAAAGACACAGGCTTAGCATTTGATAGGCAAAATTATATTATTGGTAGTTTGCTGGTTGCAGTTTTTGGAGTATTAATTGTTATTTTCGATAGTAGAAAACGTAAATAGTACAATTATCAGGGATGATAAGGTTTCTTTTTTAGATTGTTTTATCCATTTCTCATCATTTATACCAATATAAGTTAAGCAAAGTTAAAGAACGATTGCCATCAATATTCTTATAGCAATAACCCGCTATGTATCCTTTAGTATTGAAACTGTATTTCAAGTAGTGTGGATATCGAATCCTATATCAAAATATTGTACTAATTTGATGGTCAATCAGCGTAAATTAATCCCTTAATAGGGTCGGTTTCACACTATAATTTGCCACCAAATGGTCATTCTAGTTTGCCTTTTATTCCATATCTATTAGTAAAAGTTCTATTCCTTATGGTTTTTTGGCTATACCACCACCATCAGCCACTCTCCTTTTTAGTGATTAATCATTTCAATTTATTAGCCGATATTAAATGAGTATCAATCGCTTTTTGCTCGTCATAAAGCAAATAACGGAATGAAATGTTGCAGGTAGTATCCGTCAACTATTCCGTATGTACTTTAGGCGATATTTTAAGAAAGGCATATTGATTTAGTAAAGGTAAGCTAGTCGGTATATGGCAAATTATTGATATAAAATATTTTTATTTGTTAATGTCTCAAAATTGTTAAATTATGATACTAAAATGGAGATAGCTACTTTATGTTATGTATTCGACAAAAAATGAGCGTTATTCACGGGATTGAATTGTTTGAAAAACGGTAAACTTTCTTTTTTATGCATAAATGAGGGTAAGAAAAACATCTTTTATTGATGGCTTTAAGCTTAGGATCACACTTTAACACACTATGAGAGTAAATTAGGAATATTCTTAATGATAAAAAACGGTGTATAGATCACATTTTTGGCTGTTGTTCGGTTTGAGAAAATACGCGTATTTTCATATGGTTATAAAATAGAAAAATTGACATAAGTTAGTTTATAGTTTGTGCAGCGATTCTGTTTTTTTATTTTATATCAAAAACAATGATAATTTTTTCTAACATTGGCTTACTTGTACAAGTTGATATTGAGTTTTTAGTAATAATTTAGAGTTGAATGAAAAGAGGATTATATTGCGATTTTATCGTCATTTTCGTTAACATTCTAAATTTGTCCTCATCATATATATTATTATTTTAATTAAAATCGATGTTTCTCCCTCCAAAACACACATTTCAGAATTTTAATAACGACCAAAGTTGACTGTTGATATAAAAACTCACTTATACACTCATAGTGTGTTTTTTAGGTTTTAAGCATAAAAATTCGGTATTAAATTTTTTTTTGAAATCGAAATTTATTACGAATATCAGTAAAAATACATTAATAAAATTAATGATACAATCTTTAAATGATGGTCATTAATAGATATATATTGGTGTTATTTTGCGACTAAAAGTATCAAAATGTGTAATTTAGTATCATTTTAATATAGTAAATGTATTTTTTGTTGTTCATATAAATCTAATTTATTAGGAATTAATAGTTAATTAAATCTGTAATTCAATAAAATTAAGATTTTTTTCTAAAATGTAAGCGCTGTACGAGTAATTTAGTGAAATGATCACATCAAGTAACTCAATCAATAGATCAGTTTTAATAGGCATAACCTATTAAAAAATAAATAAGCGATGGTAAAAACGATTTAATAAAACTTAAGTTATTATGTATCCTCTCTTCGAAATCATATAGAGCATATGATTATAAATTCTAAATAGGACTAATTAAGAAATACATTTATTTGCATTAATACGAATGGTTCAAAGTGAAGCATAAACTACCAGTCATACTCTATGTATGACTAGACTCTTGCATTTATTTTTTGCCTAACAATAAAACAAAAAACTTAATCAGTTCTTTTTAATGTAAAAAATAAATACCCTCATATTAGGAAATGAAAATGAAGAAAGTACTACTGACTGCAGTTGCAACAACTATTATTGGCTTATCAACAGCTAACGCTGCAAGCACCAACGTTGGTGGCGGCCAAGTTAACTTTCACGGTAAAGTGACCGATGTTTCTTGTACTGTTTCTGTGGATGGACAAGGTAGTGATGCTAGCGTTTACTTAGCGCCAGTTTCATTAACAGAAGTTCGTGATGGTGGTGCAGATGCATTGTTAAAACCAAAATCTTTTGTTATTGACGTAACTAACTGTGTTGCAGCAGATGTTAAAGATGCAG
The DNA here is from genome assembly GCF_044006275.1 of Providencia sp. 2024EL-00732. Classification (NCBI taxonomy): domain Bacteria; kingdom Pseudomonadati; phylum Pseudomonadota; class Gammaproteobacteria; order Enterobacterales; family Morganellaceae; genus Providencia; species Providencia sp. 2024EL-00732. The sequence continues at coordinate 607,581 of NZ_JBIPDG010000001.1, forward strand.
CTAATGATTCCGCGATCGATAAAACGTTATTAAACGTTAACTGGACTGGTGGTAACTTACTGCAAGGTGCATCAGGCAACTCAGAAGGTTACTTAGCAAATACTGAAACTACAGGTGCTAAAAATATTCAATTAGCACTTTCAACTGATGATAGCTCTGACTTATCAGGTAAAATCATTCCTGGTAACCCATCTCAGAAAAAAGTTAAAGGTGACTTAACTAAAGTTGAGAATGGAGCTCGTTTCCAATACTACGTTGGTTACGCAACTTCTACACCTAAAGATGTCACAACAGGTGAAGTTAAAAGTTATGCAACTTATGAAATCACTTACCAATAAGAATGTAATAAGTTAATTCCTTATTAGTTTTAATTACATAAGCATTGTTTAAATATTAATTTAATCAGCATTACTTTGATAAGCGGTAGGTATACTGCCGCTTTTATTTTGAGGTTCAAATGAAAGCAATAGTATTTATCTTCTGCTTCATTTTCAGTATGCATTCATTTGCTAATAATATTATCGTTAATGGTACACGGTTTATTTATCCTGGAAATGAAAAAGAAATTACCGTGCAATTAAATAATACTGCCGATCGTCCTGCAATTGCACAAGCGTGGCTTGATACAGGAGATGCGTCAGAAACACCAGATACGATAAAAACCCCATTTCAGATTACACCACCAATTTCGCGTGTAGAAGCTAAAGGTGGGCAAACGTTACGAATCAAATTAATGGATAAAGGAAGTATTCCTCAAGATCGCGAAAGCTTATGGTGGTTGAATATTTTGGATATTCCCCCTATGGCTAAAGCTAAAGAAGGGGATAGCCAGAATGTATTGCAACTAGCGATCCGTTCTAGATTTAAATTCTTTTATCGGCCAGCAGGGCTGAGTAGCCGTGAATTAGCGCCAGAGCAACTTGTTATAAAAGCAAATGGCAAGAGCATTATCATAGATAACCCGACACCTTACTATATTACCATTACAAAAATTTCAACAGATGGTAAATCTGGGTTAAATGAAAAAACAATTTTATTAGAACCAAAAAGTCAAACGACAGTTGAATTAAAACAAGCCGTAAGGTCAGGAAGTCATATCGTAATTAATAATATTAATGATTATGGGTCAGATATTGCGGTGAAAACCACCGTTAAATAGGAATATATAATGAAACAGCGAGAGTTAATAAATAAATATAGCAATACGCTCTCTGTGACTTGCTTTGTCACTGCATGCATGGTGCCTACATTTTATGCTTGGGGTGAAGAAGATACAACCTATGAATTTAATAGTGGTTTTATTATAGGTAGTAAGGAAGATGTTGATTTAACGCGTTTCAATTCTTCAGGGATCAGCCCCGGTAAATATTCAGTTGACGTATATACGAATAACAATTGGAAGGGGCGCTACGATCTTAATTTTGAAGAACAAAAAAACGGTCAACTAGGGGTGTGTTATACACCAGAAATGCTTTCTGACTTTGGTATTAATATTGAAAAGCTAAATCCTACGGTTAGTAAAGATAGGAATACTTGTTTACCTTTAATGGATTGGAATGATCAAAAAGACGTTGTAGATACATTTCATTCTTCTACATTGCGTTTGGATATTTCTGTTCCGCAAATATATGAACAGAGAACTTCCCGTGGTTATGTTTCTCCTCAATTTTGGGAAACGGGCATTCCTGCACTAAATATCGGTTATATGGCTAACTATTATGATAACCATACCAGTGGCTCAAAGGGAACGAATAACGCTAGCGCTTATTTAGGGCTGAATGCTGGTTTAAGTTTTGATGGGTGGCTACTCAAACATATTGGAAACCTTAATTGGCAGCGTCATGGTGGAACGAATTGGAATAGCAATCAAACATATCTGCAAAAACCAATCACTGAACTAAAAGCAAAAGCGACAGCAGGGCAGTTTTATACCGATGGTGACCTCTTTGACAGTATTAGTTTGCGTGGTGCAAAACTAGCAACAGATGACAATATGTATCCTGATGGAATGGCAACATACGCGCCTGAAATCAGAGGAATAGCACAAAGTAATGCCTTAGTAACAGTAACGCAAAATAATTCTATTATTTATCAAACAACGGTTTCACCTGGGCCTTTTAGCTTAACGGATGTTTATCCATCAGGCTACGGGAATGACTTAGTTGTAACAGTAAAAGAAGCTGATGGAAGTGAAAGTAGTTTTAGCGTGCCATACTCATCATTAGCGCAGTTATTACGTCCTGGTTTTACACGTTATCAAGTTGCTGGTGGTAAGGCTGATGCTGATGGATTGAGAAATCGTCCATTTATTATGCAGGGTACTATTCAACATGGTTTAAATAATACATTTACGCTTTATGGTGGTGTCACTGCATTTGATGACTATCAAGCTTACTTAGTTGGTACTGGTGTTAACACTGGGTTTGGTGCAGTTGCTGTGGATTTAACTCAGTCTAGAACCGCATTCAAATATAGAACAGAAAATGGACAAAGTTACCGTCTAACATTTAGTCGTTTGTTTACTCAAACGGATACTAACTTGGTATTAGCTGCTTATCGGTATTCAACGAAAGATTACTATAACGTCAGTAATGCATTATATGCGATAGATAACGATAAGCGTGGCGTAGAGAATACATTAGGACGCGAGAAAAATGGCTTTAGTTATACAGTAAATCAAAACCTTCCTGATGGTTATGGTGGGGTTTATTTTACGGGCCGTATTTCTAATTACTGGGATAAGTCAGGGACAGAAAAGCAATACCAACTGAGTTATAACAATAATTTTAATCGTCTTTCTTATGGCGTCGCATTTATGAGAGTTTATGCGGAAAATACCAATAATAAAAAAGATGACCGCATCAACTTAAACTTTAGCTACCCACTGTATTTCGGTGAGAGTCAGAGCGCAACATTAACTTCAAATACGACATTCAATAATGAAAAATTTGGTTCCAGCCAAATCGGTGCGAGTGGTGCATTTGATAGAGATAATAATTGGACTTATGGCGTAAATACTTCAGTTGCAAATGGTGGACAGAAAAATATTGGTTTGAATACGGGTTATCGTGCACCGTTTGTTAATACGAATGCGAACTATAGCCAAGGTCAGGGGTATCGTCAGTTTGGGCTTGGTGCAAATGGTTCAATGATTGTGCACTCTGAAGGCATCACATTCACACCAAATACTTCAACAACGTTGGCTTTAATTGAAGCGAAAGGTGCGGAAGGTGCATCAATCATGGGAGCACCGGGAACACGGATTGACGGAAATGGTTATGCTATTGCTCCTTATGTCAGAGCTTATCGCATTAATAATGTAGAAATTGATCCAAAAGGAAGTCCTGAAGATATTGTTTTTGAAAATACAGCAACGCAAGTTGTTCCTTATGAAGGGAGTATCGTTAAGGTTAAATTTGGTACTAAAGTCGAAAAGAATATCGCATTTAATGTTGTAAGACCTGGAAATAAGCCATTGCCATTTGGGGCGAATGTTACTGATATAGATGGTGAGTCCATAGGTATCGTTGGTCAAGGTGGTACAGTATTTATTAGTAGCGAAACTGCAAAAGTGGCAATTATAAAATGGGAAAACGGGCAGTGTTCATTTTCTTTAGAAGCTGGCAATAGTAAGGAAAGTTTATGTCAATAACGAAACAAATTTGCTTGTATATCGGAGTTGGTGTGTTTCTTACCGCGAGTTATGCTTCTGCGTATTGTAATAGAACTTCAACCCGGACATATGAATTAAATATGCAGATGGGGAGAGTCGTGGTAGACCCTAACTTAAATGTTGGCGATACCATTGCGGAGCAAACATGGGATATGCGGGAAAACTCAAGTGCTATTTATGCGTATTGTACGAGGAATACACCGATAACAGCCTCCGTGACTATGCCAAGTTTAGTTCCAGTAGGGAACAAAATTTACCAGACAAATGTGCCAGGAATTGGTATGAAATTTCACCGTGAAGGTGCGGTGAGAATGACGTACCCGGATACATTTTATGCGCCTAGATCAAGTAACTATTATCTTGCGGGTTCAAAATTTATTTTAACTCTGGTGAAAACTGCTCCGGTTACCGGTTCTGGAACTATAGCAAGTGGTCTTTATACGTCTTATGGATATACTCCAAACAACGACCCGTTTTTAATTACTAAGTTAGATGCTGAAGCTATCACAATAGTTTCACCTTCTTGCCAAGTTGAAGGGGGAACTGAAAAAAATGTGTATCTTGATCCTATTAAGCGCTCACAGCTGAATGGTACAGGGGCGACGGCAGGCGAAAAAGATTTTGATATTCGATTAATATGCAGTGGTGGTGTTAGTATTTCTGGTTTTGCAAATGTTAATATGACTTTCAGCGGCGATATTCCAACAAATATGAATAACCGACAAGGTGTTTTGGTTAATCAGAATAAATCCAGTAGCGGAGCTACAGGGGTTGGTATACAAGTTTTAGAACGTAAAGCTAATAAACCACTTATGTTTAATGAAAAATACAACGTTGGACGTTTAGTTGACCGGCAAACAAAATATCTTGATTTAAATTATAAAGCTCGTTATTACCAATATGGCCGTACAATTTCTGCTGGAGAAGTAAATTCTAAAATGGTTTTTAATATTACCTATGATTAAAGTTTTATACATAAATTTTGATTTAGTGTGATTATAATTAAACTAAATTTTTGGTGATGTTCTGTAAGTTGATAAAATCAACTTTAAATAAATGGCTAATCTTTATGTAGAAGATTAGCCATTTTATTTTAATAATCTTAGGAAAATAAAAGTACAAATAACATGGCATAAAAATGCTTATGTTATTTGTACTTTATTTGTATGAACTTAATGTTTTGATTGTATTAATATTGATCTTTAGAAGGGGCGATAACACTTTCAGCGGTGTATCTTAACTCTTGATTAAGTTCATTAGATAGTCCGTTTTCGTTTGATTTTGAACTACTTACATAACCTTGAAAAAACCATTCAATAGGGCAATTTAGCGCTTCTGCGATATCAACCAAATGATTAATTGGTATTTTATTAATACCATTTTCATAACGTGATATTTGTTGTTGGCTTAAATTTAGTTTATTAGCTAAATTGGCTCCAGATAGACCTAGTTCTTTTCTCCGGTTTTTTATCTTGATACCTATTAGAGTATGAATGTCCATATGACATCCTCAATTTATATGAAGGGTTATATTTAATATTTTTAATAAGATTTACATTATATAGTATATTAAAAACTAAAGTACTTTAAAAGTTCTAATGATGATAATTATGATAAAAATCTCCATTTACAACTAATGATTAATAAAAAATAACATTATTTTTAGTAGGGGGATTGTATCACTTAATAAGTAAAAATAATTAATTTTATTTTATTGCTTGAAAGTAAGGTTGTTAGCGCAAGTGAAAGATAGAAAATTTAGCTTAATACTTTCAATCTGGGCATGTTTTATATTGAAAGTACTATAGGTAACTCTATAAATACAACCAATTACGATATCTTTAATAGCAAACTATAAAATTCAAATGAAAAAGTTAAGAATGTGGTGTTATATTGTTAATTTTATGCTTAATATATTAACTCTAAATATAAATTAACTATAAAACACACGCTTTAATAGGTTAATAATATTAATAAAATGTGAGTATTTATTAATTTAAATAAATGCTTAAATAATCTTATATGATGACTTTTTCAAATGGGTCATGTTTTGGGTTTTGGTTCCATATATACTCCATTTTAATAGCGATATCAGTTGCTATATTTAACCCATAGAAATCATTAACAATTTGCAACGACATATCAATACCGGCACTAATACCTGAAGAGGTATAAAATTTTCCGTCATGCACCCATCTTGCACTAGGTTGCCATAAAATTTTTTTATTTAGCGATGTAACCCAGTCATAGGCTAGTTTATTGGTGGTTGCGCGAAGCCCATTTAAAAGAGGGGTTTTTGCAATGAGTGCAGATCCTGTACAAACTGAAATCACAGTATCAGCAAACTCAAATTGTTTCATTAACCATTGGATGTACCTATCGTCTTGCGATAAAGGCCGAGTGCCTTGTCCCCCTGGGATTAAAATATGTTTATAGCGAGGCTTATCTACTCGTATAGTTTCAAGTGTGACACCTTGTGAGCTAGTCATAGGTAAGCCAGATGGGGAAATAAAGTTAATTTTGCAATTATCTAAGCGGCCAAATACCTCTACAGGCCCCATGACATCAAGGGTTTCAAATTCATTAAAAAGAATGATAGCAATAGAGTCTAACGTCATAAGTCTCTCTGGCATTTCTGTAATGTGGTTATTTTGTCATGATTATTACTTCATTATTGGGATTTTGTGCACTTTATTAACACTAAAAGTAAGTGAAATTTTACAAATCATTCACACATAAACAAAATCACTAAAGTATACTGTAAATATGTATTGGGTTTTTTTACTCCCTGAACAATGAGGTTAAAAATGAAACTATATGTTTATGACCATTGCCCATTTTGTGTCAGAGCCAGAATGATTTTTGGTTTGAAGAAGTTAGCGGTAGAGCAGGTTGTTTTACTGGATGATGATAAAGAAACACCTATCAGTATGATAGGTAAAAAAATGTTACCTATCTTACAAAAAGAGGATGGCAGCTATTTACCGGAAAGCTTAGATATTGTCCATTATATTGATAGCCTTAATGAACCTAAATATGCTAATGGGGAGATTTTTCCTGAAATAGAAACTTGGTCTAAGGCTGTATCTTCAGTCGTTTATAAACTTGTGACACCTCGCTTCATTGAAACTGATTTTCCTGAAATCAGTACAACTAAAGCTAGGGAGGCTTATATTGAACGCTCTACCAAATCGCATGGTGATTTAGGAGAACTGAAGAAAGAAACTCACACTTTATTGGTAGAGTTAGAACCTCAAATGTCATTATTAGATGCGTGGTTAGAAACACGTGGGGAAGTTATTGATATTAATGATTTTATTATTTTCCCAATTCTACGTAGTTTGAGTATTGTCGACGAATTGTCATTCAGTACAAATATTAGTCATTATATGGCCCGTATTGCAGAAGCGGCGAAGATTAATTTACTGTTTGACCAAGCCAAATAATTTTTGTGTTAAATGAAAAATGCCTCCCAACAGGAGGCATTTTAGTCAATAGAATGCAAACCGTGAGTAGATAATCTTGCCTGTTAATTCATATAATCACGTAAGGTATACACGAGTTTGTAATGCCCTTGAATCAAGACAAGTTGATTATTTTTCAACGTAACAGTTGCACCATCAGTTAACATTCGTTTTATTAATGGGTCCCATTTTGATAAATCTTCATCGACACATTCAAGTTCTGTTTTATTTAGATCTTTAACGGTAATTTTAGCATTGTTAATATTACCGAACCCGTTGAAATCATTGCACATTGATGCTGAAATAAACATTTTTTCACCAAAAGAAATAGATGGCGTTGTTTGTTTATTTTGAATCGTTTTGCCGTCAACTTCGGTCAGAATAAAACGATGGTGCATTAATTTATTTCTAAGCTCTTGGTCGTCATTTCTGGCATTCACTTGATGTGTTTGGCAAGCGGCTAATAGTACACTTAAAATTGTAAGTGGAATTAGGTGTTTCATTGTTCCATTATCCAACTAAGCATTAACAATATTAGGGCAAGTTTCACCGCTATTAATTTGGCGAATATTATTAAGCGTTGTTTGGCTAATGCTTATCAACGCTTCTTCAGTTAAAAATGCCTGATGCCCCGTGAATAACACATTATGGCAAGATGAAAGACGACGGAAAACATCATCTTGTATAACATCGTTAGACTTATCTTCAAAAAATAAATCACGTTCGTTTTCATATACATCCATACCTAACGAACCAATTTTTTGTGATTTTAACGCATTGATTGCTGCAACAGAGTCTATGAGTGCACCGCGGCTGGTGTTAATGATCATGACCCCTTTTTTCATTTTATTAAACGCACTTTCATCAAGTAGGTGATGATTCTCTGCGGTTAATGGGCAATGTAGAGAAATAACGTCTGATTGCTTATATAAGGTATCTAAATCCACATATTCAGCCCCAAGATCTAAAACTGCTTGGTTTGGATATGGGTCATGGGCTAGGAGTCGCATCCCAAAACCTTTTAAAATACGTAGAGTGGCTTGGCCAATTTTACCTGTTCCAATAATGCCAGCAGTGCGGTTGTGCATGTTAAAACCGGTTAAACCTTCAAGAGAGAAGTTAGCATCTCTAGTCCGTTGGTATGCTCGGTGGATCCTGCGATTTAGGCATAGCATCATGCCAACAGTATGTTCAGCAACGGCTTCTGGGGAATAAGCAGGCACACGTACCACCTGAATCCCTAATTCTTTAGCCGCTTGTAAATCGACATTATTAAAACCCGCGCAGCGTAAAGCTAAAATTCGAATGTTTAATGCAGCTAATTCTTCTAAAACAGCACGGTTGGCTTCATCATTAACAAAAATACAAATGGCATCAGCACCTACCGCATTTTTTGCAGTCTGAACCGTTAATGGAAAATCAAAATACTCAATATTAAAATTAAACCCAGAACTTTGATTAACTTGTTCCATGTGCTTACGGTCATACAGTTTGGTACTATAAGAAACAATTTTCATCAGAGAGACTCCAGTTTTTAGGAACCAATAAAATAACAGTAGGTAAAAATGTGTACCTACAAAATATAAACTCAGAATAAGGCAATTAAGTTTGTAAATCACCTATAAATTAAGAAAATAGGTATCTGTTTACAATCAGATATAGTTTATGCTTGCTAGACAATGAGTTAATGTGACAGTCGAATGAACTTCATTACTTGCAGTGTAGAGCAAATCAGACAAGGACGAAGCTAATGCAGCTATTAAAAAGAGCATTTATGATATTACTTTGTTTTTCAGGGGTAAGTATTGCTCTCTTAGCATTATTATGGATTACTATTTCTCGTTGGGCTCCAGTGGTTGCTTCTCACTATCTTCCTGAACCGTTGAAGCTTTCATTTTCAACGCCGCGTATTATAGAAGGACAATTACAACTTAGCGAGATCAATCTAAACGTCGATAAATGCAAGTTAGTTGAGATAAAAAATACTCGGGTTTCAATATTCCCATTGCATTTTATTGTTGATAACCTCACTGTGGCTCCTGAATGTTTTAGTGCTATTAAATCAAGTAGTCATGGCACAGATGATGCTATAAATGTTGAGCAGCTGATAGGCAGTATTCCCGAGTTTTCGCTTGTCATAAAAAATGTAGACGTTCATCCTTGGGAGGACTACCAAGGTAGCTTATGGCTCAGAAGTAGCCATACTGATCCTTTAAAATTGGATTTTAGAGGAGATAATTTACAGTTAACCTCTTTAATTACCGCGGATAATCAATTGGTTATTCAAGAATTTTCTACATACCTCCCAGAACAAAAACAAACGTTAGAGCTTTCAGGTGAAATCCAATTACCTTTGACGGCAAATCGATTACCTGAGAAAGGTGAGTTAAACGCTAATTTTAAATTATTAAACCCTGAAAAATTCCTGACTGCTAAATTTAGTTGGGGAAATAATAAAGGTAAAATAAGTGTCGTTGATATAGACAAACAGCAAGAAATACTCCACCTTCCTTGGGTTTTAACCCCTGAAGTTATTCAAATATCCGACGGTAAATGGCAGTGGGATGAGGCTGATATTCCTTTAAAAGGGGGAATAAACTTACAGGTTAATAACTGGAATAATATATTGAGTGAAATGGTTTTTTCAGGGCGAATCAATCTATTGACTCAAGGGAAAAAAGGAAAAGCAAACTTAGTATTAACTCTGCCCCCAACACATATTGATTTAATAAATACTGCGGTCAATTTTCAGCTTAATGGCAGAGTGAAATATGAAGATATGATTTTAGATATCAACTTGCCAGCTCAAGTATCAGGCGAACTAACCGCGGCAAAAATCTCATTTTTATCGGGGTCATTACTTAGAGCATATGGAAGAGCATCACCAACAGTATTAATTAAAGAAATCCGTTTACCTCTTGCAGGCACTTCCCTTAGTGAAGAGGGTATTTCCGGGCCTCTACAAGCGATATTAAAGGTTAAAGAGCAATATTGGGGGGATTTTGATATCCATTTAGATGGTAAAGCCAATAAATTTACCCTCGATAACGGCACATGGTTTTGGAATTATTGGGGGAATGCTGTATTGCCTTCAATCTCTGCTAATTGGGATATTAAAGGAAATGGTAGTTGGCAAGATACACTGATTACACTAAATAATTTAACGACAGGTTTTAACCAAATACACTATGGTTTACTGTCGATGAGTGCACCGCGTTTGCAATTAACAAAACCTTTATCTTGGCAACGAGATCTCAACAAAGCTAACTTTAAGGGGTCATTGCAACTTACGAGTGAACGAATGCAATTTGGTAAAGAAAGTTATTTACCAAAAATCACGGTAAATGCAGATATTAATGGTAAATCACCTGCTGATTTTCAGTTAAAAGGCGACCTGAGTACTAAGGATGTTGGGCCAATTGTGATTTTTAGTCGTTGGGATGGGGAAAGGCTAAGAGGTGAAGCCCGTTGGCCTGAGCAATCAGTGACTGCATTTCAAACATTAATACCCGCAGATCTTGGTATTGAATTAAAACAGGGTAAATTATTTTCTCAAGCTGCATTTTCTATTACACCTGAAGATGGCTTTATTGCTGGTGGGCACTGGAGAGTTGAAAATACTAGCCTTTGGCTGAAAGATGGAGACCTATCGGGGTTAAATTTTGTATTACCATGGCGGTTAAAGCAAAGCACATGGACTTTGGGTGGAAAAACACCTGTTGAATTACGGATTAAACAACTAAATAATTTATTTGAACTTACGGATATTAAAGCTGATTTATCTGGAAGTTATCCTCCAACAGATAGTGCGCCATTGAAGCTAACTAATGTCGGTTTTAAGACATTAGGAGGGAATATTTCAATGGATTTATTACGCTGGCCACAGACACAAGCTTCAACGATTAAATTGCGACAAATTGAACTTAGCCAGTTATTTACCATACTGAAAGTGTCACAGTTTGCAGTCTCAGGTAAAGTTAATGGAGAGCTGCCATTTTATTTAAATAATCCGGAATGGATAGTTAAAAATGGTTGGATGGAAAACAGTGGGCCGCTGACTTTACGGTTAGATACCCAATTTGTCGATTCTATTCGTGAAGATAATATATCTGCAGGTTCTGCAATGAGTTGGTTGCAGTATTTAGAAATACAGCGTAGCAGAACAGATGTAAATATAACTAATTTAGGGATGTTAACGATGAAAACGATCCTTGAAGGTTATAACACGCAAGAAAAGAAAAGGCGTGAAGTTCATTTAAATTATCATCATGAAGAAAATATCTTTCAACTATGGCGTAGTTTGCGATTTGGTAGCTCTTTAGAAGAGTGGTTAGAAAAAAATTTATAATAGGCGTAGGGATGAATGTGAATATATTGAAACTGAGTACAGTAGTAGTAATAACCTTTTTATTATCAGCTTGTTTGCGAGTTGAGGTTGCCACCCCGGATAAGCCAATTAACATTAATATGAATGTGAAAATTGAGCATGAAATCCAAATAAAAGCGGATAGGCAGGTTGAGGAGTTACTTAAGGAAAACAGTGATCTATTTGGCGAGGTAAGTGAAAAATGAGTAAGATAATTAAAGTGTTAGCCTTATGCTCATTGTTTAGTGTTTTTCAATCTATGGCATTAACAATTGATGAAGCGAAAGATCGAGGGGTGTTAGGAGAAACATTATCAGGATACTTAGCCCCTGTTAATACAAATAATCCAGATGCTGTAAAGTTGGCAAACCAAATTAATCAAGAACGCGAAAAAAAGTATAGTGAGATTGCTAAAAAAAACAATCTAAAAACTAGCGAAGTAGCGAGAATTGCTGGGCAGAAATTAGTTGAGCGAGCAAGTGAAGGGGAGTATGTACGTGGAATTAATGGGCAATGGCTACAAAAGAATTAAAAAAGCGCACTAAGAAAGCGCGCAAATTATAACAATGGTAGCTTTAGGTATATGAGGTGCTTATTAATTTATGATGTTATTTATATGTTCTTGAGCTTGTTGATGAGCTTGTAAAACTGAATCGGGCCCTAACGCAGTCCCTTCAGCAAAAATAAACTCAATATCGCTGATACCAATAAAATTCAAAAATAATGTTAAATAAGGCACCATAGTATCAGCAGGTGTATCTTTATAGATGCCGCCTCGGCTTGTTAATACATAAGCGCGTTTATCTTTTAATAAACCAACGGAACCTTGTTCTGTATATTTAAAGGTATGGCCTGAACGTGCAATAAAGTCAAAGTAGTGTTTTAAATGAGACGAAATCGTAAAATTGTACATAGGTGCTGCAATAACAATCGTATCATGAGCTTTGATTTCTTCAATTAATGCATTTGATAGGTCTAAATGTGCTTGTTGTTGTTCTGTTTTCGTGTCACTAGGGCCAAAAGCTGCTAAAATTTCACTGTCAATTGCTGGGACCGGCTGATTGACTAAATCACGTACAGTAACTGCGTCTGCTGGGTATTTTTCCTGCCATTGCTGAATAAAGTAATCTGCCATTTTATTGCTTTGTGAGTAGTCAGCAAGAATACTTGATTTCAATAGTAATATTTTACTCATATGTTCCTCAAATTTATTGTATTACTTTACTCTAATCATACGTGATACATAACTGATTGATAGAAAGAAAATTAGATAGCTTACTTCAAAAAAAATGATGGTATTTTTATGTAATAACAACAATCAAAACCTAATCTAAATGCTACTTCTAAACGGCGAAGTTTAATGACTATCGTAATTGTAATTAAAAATATAAGGATTAAAAAGTGAAATCCATACTGACAGCATTAAACGCTGATATTGGACAAACTTCATTACGTGACCAATGGTTACTGAAAAAAAGAGTGCATGGAGTCGCGAAAATTCAAGATGAAAAATCGCGTTCAGCTGTACTTGATATCATTAAGTCGGATATTGAAACGGCTAAGCAGAAGGTGTTAGCCAAAAGGTTAAATCCACCTAAAATTGTTTACCCTGATAATTTACCGGTCAGCCAGAAAAAAGATGTTATTTTTGATGCGATTAAAAAACATCAAGTGGTTATTATTGCAGGTGAAACTGGCTCAGGTAAAACAACCCAAATTCCAAAAATCTGTCTTGAACTTGGACGAGGTGTACTCGGCTATATTGGCCATACCCAACCGCGTCGCCTTGCTGCTAGGTCAGTTGCTTCTCGTTTAGCACAAGAATTAGAGTGTGAATTGGGCACTAATGTGGGTTATAAAGTCCGTTTTAATGACCAAGTGAGTGAAACCACCCAAATTAAATTGATGACGGACGGTATCCTCCTTGCAGAGCTGCAGAATGACAAATTACTCCTACAATACGATACGATTATTATCGATGAAGCACATGAGAGAAGCTTAAATATTGACTTCATTTTAGGGTATTTGCGTCAATTATTACCCAAACGCCCTGATTTAAAAGTTATTATTACTTCAGCAACTATTGATCCTGAAAGGTTCTCGAAGCACTTCAATCATGCGCCAATTGTTGAGGTATCTGGGCGTACTTACCCTGTAGAAGTGCGTTATCGCCCAATTGTTGGCGGAGATAATGACAGTGACCGTGACCAAATTGATGGGATTGTTGATGCTGTTAACGAATTATCACTAGAAGGTAATGGTGATATTCTGATATTCATGAGTGGTGAACGTGAAATACGTGATACTGCTGATGCTTTATCAAAGTTGTCATTACGTCACACTGAAATTCTTCCTTTGTTTGCAAGGCTCTCTAATACAGAACAAAATCGTATTTTCCATCCTCATGGAGGAAGGCGAATTATTTTAGCGACCAACGTAGCAGAAACATCATTAACAGTACCTGGTATCAAATATGTAATTGATACAGGTTATGCACGGATCAGTCGTTATAGTTATCGAACAAAAGTGCAACGTTTGCCTGTCGAGGCCATTTCACAAGCTTCTGCGAATCAACGAAAAGGGCGTTGTGGGCGTGTTTCTGATGGTATCTGTATTCGCCTATATTCGGAAGAGGATTTTCTTTCACGAGCGGAGTTTACTGACCCGGAAATATTACGGACCAATTTAGCCTCAGTTATTTTGCAAATGACTTCTATAGGCCTTGGTGATATTTCTGCATTCCCATTTGTAGAGGCTCCTGATAAACGTAATATACAAGATGGCGTAAAACTGTTGGAGGAGCTCGGGGCAATTAAACCTCATAGGCAGGCAGATAAGGGCTACCAATTAACAGATACAGGTCGTCAATTAGCCCAACTGCCTGTTGACCCGAGGTTAGCTCGTATGGTTATTGAGGCGAGAAAACATGGTGCCATTAGGGAAACGATGGTCATAGTTTCTGCGCTTTCAATCCAAGATCCAAGAGAAAGGCCTTTGGATAAGCAACAAGCTTCTGATGAAAAACATCGTCGCTTCCATGACAAACAATCAGACTTTTTGGCTTTTTTAAACCTTTGGGATTACCTGAAAGAGCAACAAACACAGCTGTCTAACGCTCAATTTAGGAAAATGTGCAAACAAGAGTTTTTAAATTATTTACGTATTCGTGAATGGCAAGACTTATATACGCAACTAAGGCAAGTTGTAAAAGAACAAGGTTTTGCGATTAATAGCTCAGCAGCTGATTTTCGTAGTATCCATATTTCTTTATTGGCTGGGTTACTTTCACATATCGGGCAAAAGGATGTTGATAAACCAGAATATACTGGAGCAAGGAATGCGCGGTTCACCATTTTTCCTGGCTCAGGTTTATTCAAAAAGCCCCCTAAATGGGCAATGGTTGCAGAGTTAGTTGAAACATCAAAATTATGGGGGAGAATTGCGGCTTCTATTGATGTTGAGTGGATTGAACCATTAGCAGAGCATTTGACGAAGTATAGCTATAGTGAACCCCATTGGTCAAAATCTGAAGGTGCGGTAATGGCATCAGAGAAAGTGACCTTATATGGTTTACCGATTGTTTCAGCGCGGAAAGTGAATTATGGCAACATTGACCCTTTATTATGTCGTGAGTTATTTATTCGGCACGCCTTAGTAGAAGGGGACTGGGTAACGCGTCACGCATTTTTTAAAGAAAACCTTAAACTGTTATCTGAAGTTGAGGATTTAGAACATAAATCACGTCGACGTGACATATTAGTTGACGATGAAACCTTATTTGCTTTTTATGACCAGCGGATCCCGAATGATGTGATTTCTTCACGCCACTTCGATAACTGGTGGAAAACTGCGTCAAAACAGCAGGCAGACTTGCTAAGTTTTGAAAAAAGCATGTTAATCAAAGAAGATGCCAGTAAAGTTTCGGCGCTTGATTACCCCAATTATTGGTATCAAGGGGAGCTTAAATTTCGCTTAAGCTATCAATTTGAACCAGGCACTGATGCAGATGGCGTGACAGTACATATTCCTCTCGCTATTTTAAATCAGGTGCAGAATATGGGTTTTGACTGGCAAGTGCCAGGTTTACGGCATGAATTGATTGTTGCATTAATTAAGTCATTACCCAAACCAATTAGAAGAAACTTCGTTCCTGCGCCAAACTATGCTTCAGCCTTTCTTGAGCGTGTGCCAGAACCTGAAGGTAGTGTGTTAGACAAGCTAGAAAAAGAATTGCGTCGGATGACTGGAGTGACTGTTGAACGTGAAGCGTGGCAGCTTGACCAACTTCCTGTACATTTAAAAATGACTTACCGTGTTATTGGCGACAAAAATAAAACTATTGCGGAAGGCCAAGATCTCGATATTTTGAAAAATAGCCTGAAGGAAAAAGTGCAAGAAACACTCTCTGAGGTCGTTGACGATGGGATTGAACAATCTGGTTTACATATTTGGAGTTTTGGCGAATTACCTCAACGTTTTGAGCAAAAGCGAGGGGGGTATTCAGTTAAAGCCTATCCGGCCTTAGTTGATGAAAAAAACAGTGTAGGAATTCGTGTATTTGAAACAGAATTTGAGCAACAGCAAGCGATGTGGTGTGGTATTCGCCGGTTATTATTGCTAAATATTCCATCACCCATTAAATATTTGCATGAAAAACTACCGAATAAATCGAAATTAGGGTTGTATTTTAATCCCTATGGTAAAGTTTTAGACCTAATCGATGACTGTATCTCTTGTGGGGTAGACCAATTAATTGCTAATTTTGGTGGAGCTGTGTGGGATGAAGCGCAATTTGAGAAGCTTAAAGAGTTTGCTCGTGCTGAATTAAACGATGTCGTTGTCACTATTGCAAAGCAAGTTGAGCAAATTCTTAGTGCAGTATTTGCAATTAGTAAACGTTTGAAAGGGCGAGTAGACTTTTCGATGGCTCTAGCACTTTCTGATATAAAAGCACAAATGGGGGGGCTGGTATTTAAAGGCTTTGTCACTGCTCATGGTTGGAAACGTTTGCCCGACGTGTTGCGGTATTTAAATGGTATTGAGCGTCGCCTTGAAAAGTTGGCTATTGACCCAAATCGTGACCGGGCTCAAATGAGTAAAGTCGAACACATTCAAAATATGTGGCAGCAATGGTTAGCAAAACTGACACCAATTCAAAAAGATATGCCTGAAGTACAAGAGGTTCGCTGGATGATAGAGGAATTGCGTATCAGTCTCTTTGCTCAGCAATTAGGGACGCCTTATCCAATTTCAGATAAAAGAATTATTCAGACGATGGATAGCTTATCGCAAAAATTGTCGTAATAATCGCCTTTTGATTTACCAAAGCTTCGTACTTAACGGCACGAAGCTTTTTTATTTAGCTTCGTATTTAATAAAACTATTTTCACCCTGATTTAGTTACAACATACTGTAAGAATTACATCCAATTAGCCACTGTGCTCGTACAAAATAAACATTTAACTAGGTTGAAATTGAAAACAAAGAGAGGGGGGAGATAACGAAAAAAGATGATTTATACAGTGAGAATGATGAGCCTATATGGTCAAAGAAGGTAGGCTTAATAATATTAGACTAAGCCTACCTAAATGATGGACGCTATGCGAGTAAATAATAGAGTGCGGGTATTGCTGCGACAGCAATAGCATAAGCCATGATTATTTCTATCGTTTTTAATGGGGCCTTATTGGTCTGTTGTTGGCGAGCATAGAAAAAGACTAGAATGCCAGGGGCATATAGCACCACAGATAATAGCAAGTTAATTAAACCTGATGCATAAAGTAACCATAAACCATAGATGCTGGCAATAAATCCGACGGCAAGTAATGCTTTGTTATGGCGCTCAAATGCAACCTTCATCAAAAATGCGCCAACCAAGAAATAAGGCACTAAAATCATTTCAGAGGCAATTGTTAGCAATGTATTATAATTGCTACCACTGAGCCAAATTAAAACCAGTGAGAGCTGTACCGCACCGTTGGTTAGCCATAATGATGAAGATGGGGCATCATTTTTATTTAATTTATTGAAAATTTTAGGGAATGACTGGTATTGAGCCGCAATATAAGGTACTTCTGCAGCCATGATTGTCCAGCTTAAATAAGCACCGCATACCGAAATAATTAACCCAGCAGCAATGATGATATCACCACTTGAGCCCATTAAATTAACCATCAAAGCCGCCATTGATGGGTTTTTGATTTCTGCAAGTTCAGCGCGAGGCATAATACCGAGTGATAGTAGGGTAACAAGGATATAGATGATTAGTGCTGAGCTAACCGCAAAGACTGTTGCTAAACCAACATCTCTGCGGTTTTTTGCGCGTGCAGAAACAACTACAGCACCTTCAATACCAATAAATACCCAAAGGGTAATTAGCATAGTATCTTTGACTTGTTCCCAAACCGGCATTTTTAGGTCTATTCCGCTGAAATCTGCATTAAAGATATCTAATTTAAATGCAAAAAACGCCAAGACAATAAACAAGCCAAGGGGAACTAATTTAGCCATTGTTGCTAATTTATTGATGCCGGCGGCGGTTTGTACGCCTCGTAGAACTAAATAATGAACAAACCACAATAGTATTGATTCACCTATCAATGCCTGCCAGGTATTTCCATCACCAAAAATAATGTTATCAGGGGTATCAGTAAAGAAGCTGATCGCCGCAAAAACAATAACGAGATAGGACACGTTTGCTACAACGGCACAGAGCCAATAACCCCACGCAGAACAAAACCCGATGAGTTCACCAAAGCCAACTTTTGCATAGGTAAAAATGCCGCCATCTAGATCAGGGCGTATTCGAGACAATAGTAATAGAGCAAATGCGAGAAATAAGATCCCAACACCTGTAATAGACCAACCAATGATTAAAGCGAGTGGACTAGCCACTTCGGCCATATTTTGCGGAAGGCTAAATACACCAGCACCAACCATTGAACTAAGAACAAGGGCGGTTAGTGCAGTAAGGCTCAATGTATTTTTCAAAGTAAATCCTGAGTGTTTAGCAATCAAAAGTTAAAATGACGTTAAAACGTCATTGCAGTAATGAGTTTAACTGGCAGGTTTAAATAATCTAGTGACTTTGACTGCCGTAATTTAAGTTGTGGGATTCTACGAATGAAATGGCCGATATGCAATGGGAAAGTATGCATTTTATTGGATGATTTATTCACTTTTATGTTAATGATGAAAAAGTATCAGAAGAAAGAGGTAAAGATGGGGTTTCAAGCATTTTGAGTTATTAAAATAAAAAAACCAGCCTAGATAATTAGACTGGTTTTTTAGAGACGTTATTTATTACTTAAATAAATCGGCACTAATGGTGACACTTCCACCGTTAGATTGCCATTCTCTTGTAATATGGAAATATTTGGCACCTTTCGCTTCAGCACGTTTTGCAATTTGATAACGTACTTCTGGTGTATTTGTGTAGTAACCAGAGAAGGTGATTGAATCAAATGGAACCATTTGTGCAGCAGCTGTTTTATTGACTTCTTCAATTACATAGCCACTTGGTAGTGTTACACTTGTTCGACCAGGTTGGCTGCTAGAAGTTTCAAAGAAACGACCTACCGCTGTTGTGGGTTCTTCGGATGAAGCAACACCAGGTATTCTTACCTTTTTAGCCGCTTCACCACCTTCAGCGAGCAGCGCTCGACCTGCATCTGAATCAGCGGGAACAACAGCATCTTCATTGAGAACTTGCCGTTTTGGTGCATCTTTTTTATAGATGTACGCGGTTGCTAAGGTATTACCACCATCGTTCATTGCAATATTACGTACGACATAGAATGATGCTGCATTCTTTTCGAGCGCTTTTTTTGCAATAGCTTCGTAAAGGTCTGGTTGAGAAGGGTAAAAACCGCTAACTGTAACAGTATCGAAAGGTTCGTACTGTGCAGCGTCAGTTTTAGTCATTTCTTCAACACCGCCAAAGACACGACGTTTTGGTTCGTCGACTTTAGGTGCATCTTTCGCGTAGACATCCGCAACAACACGCATGTTGCCGCTATCACCTACATCATCAAGGCTTTGAATGTAAAAGGCATACGCCCCCATTTTATCAGCCCTACGGGAGACTGCATCGGATGCTTCATAGATAGCATTAAAGCGCCCGGTAACTGTTATACGCTCATAAGGTTTTAATTCAGTAGCCTGTTTTGGCGTCAATTCAACAGCCGCCTGAGTAGCAGTTATACTAGTTAATGATAACACCGCGGCTGCGATGACCGTAGTTTTCAGCTTCATACAAAATCCTTCCGCCTTGCGCAATTTATTATAAAAGTGCTGAATCTTAGTTGTATCACATGTACGTGATTATTACACGTAACTGAACCTGTTGTCTCATGATTTTCTTTTTATAAGAAATAAATAATTATTGACTAGTTAAATTTACCAGATTTTTTAAAGTATCCAGTATTTTATTGACCTAAAACTAAGATTTTCACTGCGAATTCCATTTACTGTCTAAGAATCGTGATCAATTATGGATCAAGAAGCATATTTTCAGTAGGTTATTAGAACATTAAAAATCTGTTTATACACAAAATAAGACTTTTCTCTGTGATGATGGTCATTATTTTAGCAAACATTCAATCAACAACATTACTTTAGGCTTTAAAAAGGGAACATTATGCGTATTGGTATACCAAGAGAACGACTTGCCAATGAAGCGCGTGTTGCTGCTACACCTTCAACAGTGACTCAACTAGTAAAGTTGGGTTTTTCTGTCTGTGTAGAACAAGACGCAGGGCACTTAGCGAGTTTTGATGATGTAGCATACGAGCAGGTAGGTGCAGAAATAGTTGATCGTGACACTGCATTTGCAGCTGATATTGTTTTTAAAGTCAACGCTCCACTGGAAGATGAAATACCGTTATTAAAAGAGGGAGCGACACTGGTGAGCTTTATTTGGCCAGCTCAAAATGCTGCGCTAATGGATGCTCTACAAGCGCGTAATATTAATGTGATGGCTATGGATGCAGTCCCTCGTATTTCAAGAGCACAATCACTTGATGCGCTAAGCTCAATGGCAAATATTGCCGGTTATCGTGCGATTGTTGAAGCTGCCCATGAATTTGGTCGCTTTTTTACTGGTCAAATTACCGCAGCAGGTAAGGTTCCGCCAGCAAAAGTCATGGTCATCGGGGCTGGGGTTGCTGGGCTTGCGGCTATTGGCGCGGCTGGCAGCCTTGGTGCGATTGTTCGTGCATTCGACACTCGCCCAGAGGTGAAAGAGCAAGTCCAAAGTATGGGCGCTGAGTTCCTTGAATTGGACTTTAAAGAAGAAGCTGGAAGCGGCGATGGTTATGCGAAAGTGATGTCAGAAGCCTTTATCAAGGCTGAGATGGAATTATTCGCGGCTCAAGCTAAAGACGTGGATATTATTGTCACTACTGCTCTGATCCCTGGAAAACCTGCTCCTAAATTGATTACTAAAGAAATGGTCGAATCAATGAAGCCGGGAAGTGTGGTTGTGGATTTAGCCGCACAAACGGGGGGGAACTGTGAGTTAACTCAAGCTGATAAGCTAGTTGTTACTGATAATGGTGTAAAAATTATTGGTTACACAGATTTACCAAGCCGCCTACCAACACAATCATCACAGTTATATGGTACTAACCTTGTTAACTTGATGAAATTATTGTGTAAAGATAAAAATGGTGAAATTGATATCGATTTCGACGACCTAGTTATTCGTGGTGTAACGGTGATCAAACAAGGGGAAATCACTTGGCCAGCACCTCCAATTCAGGTATCTGCTCAACCGCAGGCGAAGCCGCAACCAGTTGAAAAGGTTAAAGCGCCTGAGAAAAAGATGTCGCCAGTGGTGAAATATGGCTTGATGGCATTAGCAATTGTATTATTTGGTTGGTTTGCCAATTCAGCGCCAAAAGAGTTTTTATCACACTTCACGGTATTTGCACTTGCTTGTGTTGTTGGTTATTACGTGGTTTGGAATGTGACTCATGCATTACATACACCATTAATGTCAGTCACGAATGCAATCTCAGGGATTATTGTTGTCGGTGCCTTACTCCAAATAGGGAGTGGTGGCTGGGTAAGCTTCTTATCCTTTATTGCCATATTGATAGCAAGTATCAATATTTTCGGTGGGTTCACAGTAACTCAACGCATGTTAAAAATGTTTCGTAAAGGATAAGGGGTAACTTATGTTGTCAAGTGGAATTGTGACAGCGGCTTACATTGTTGCTGCTATCCTATTTATTTTTAGCCTTGCGGGGCTATCGCGCCATGAAAGTTCTCAAAGAGGGAACACTTATGGCATCGTGGGGATGGCTATCGCACTCGTTGCTACCATATTAGGTCCCCATAGCGCAAATGTGGGCTGGATGATCGTTGCCATGGTGATTGGTGCCGTGATTGGAGTCCGTTTAGCAAAAAAAGTTGAAATGACGGAAATGCCTGAACTGGTGGCTATTTTACATAGCTTTGTTGGTTTAGCTGCGGTACTAGTCGGTTTCAATAGCTTTATCGCAAGTGAAGCACATGCTGATGTCGTAATGGAAAATATTCATTTAACTGAGGTTTTCTTAGGTATCTTTATTGGTGCGGTGACCTTTACGGGCTCGGTTGTGGCTTACGGCAAGTTGTCAGGCAAAATGTCATCTAAACCGATGATGTTGCCAAATAGACATAAACTTAACTTAGCGGCACTGGTTGTTTCATTTATTTTGTTAGTGATTTTCGTTAAGACCCAAAGCGTTGGTTTACAAGTGTTCTTAATGTTAATCATGACTGTGATCGCATTAGCTTTTGGTTGGCACTTGGTCGCCTCTATTGGTGGTGCTGATATGCCAGTCGTTGTTTCGATGCTTAACTCATACTCAGGTTGGGCAGCAGCGGCGGCAGGCTTTATGTTAAGTAATGACTTACTGATCGTAACTGGTGCATTGGTTGGTTCCTCAGGTGCAATTCTGTCTTATATTATGTGTAAGGCAATGAACCGCTCATTTATTAGTGTTATTGCGGGGGGGTTTGGTACCGATGGGTCATCGACTGGCTCTGAAGAAGAGATGGGCGAGTATCGTGAAACGTCAGCGGAAGAAGTCGCTGAAATGCTAAAAAACTCAACATCAGTGATCATTACTCCGGGTTATGGTATGGCTGTGGCGCAAGCTCAATATCCTGTTGCTGATATTACCACTAAGTTGCGGGAACGTGGGGTCAAAGTTCGTTTTGGTATCCACCCAGTTGCTGGGCGCTTACCAGGGCATATGAACGTATTATTGGCGGAAGCGAAAGTTCCTTACGATGTCGTATTAGAAATGGATGAAATTAATGACGATTTTTCTGATACCGATACTGTGCTAGTTATTGGTGCTAACGATACAGTTAACCCTGCGGCACAAGAGGACCCAAATAGCCCAATAGCTGGGATGCCAGTGCTTGAGGTTTGGAAAGCGAGTAATGTCATTGTATTCAAGCGTTCGATGAATACAGGTTATGCCGGTGTACAAAACCCATTATTCTTTAAAGAAAATACCCAAATGTTATTTGGTGATGCGAAAGATAGCGTTGATGCCATCTTACGTGCACTATAACTACTAAATAATTAAAACGTTTAATTAATATAATGGGGCTATTGGTCGATACCAGTAGCCCCACTTTTATGGTGTTAAGCCTTGTTAATATATTAAGCATAAAACTGGATATGGCTTTATTAAATAAGGTATTAGATACATTATTTAACTTTAAAGTTTAGATGGAAAATAAAATCATACATCATCAAATGTCTTATTATCTATTTGAAATAATCATTCATTGTGATAATGGTATTTTTTTATTGTTATTTTAATGTGCGTAATATACGAATATTAAATTTGTTTTTGGGTATTTAATGTATTATTGTTTTTCCTGCTCTTACTTTTTTATTTTCTTAAAACGGAGTTTTAAAATGAAAAATGCTATGTTTGATAAAGCTACTCAGGCTAATTATATTATTGATTTAGAATGTTCCATAATTTCTACAAATAATAATATTTCATATGTGCGAAAAATAACTGAGCTATATGAAAAACATATGGCAAAAAATGAGCCAGAACGCCAACGTATCTTGAAGGTAGACCTCCAAGGAAAGAGTGAAATACTTAAGCCTGAAGAATATAGATTAGTTAAGGAGTATCTTGAACAGATTGATAATCATTATAATGAATTAAAGGGTAGCATAGATACTCATAATAAATTAATATCTGAAATAAGAGGTTATATTGATAATCCAGGCTCTCGAAAAAAGGCTGCTACTTCAATTTTGGAACGATCTACAAAACTAAAAGGGATGTTCGATAAGTTCGATAATATCCCTGCAATAGGGAGTGAACTACGAAAAATATTGTCTGACCTACCTTATGATGTTGAAAGGTATTTAATCAATGTGGAGCTTGAAGCTACACTTCTTTACCGTAAGCATGGGGAATTATTGTATAAGGCTAACAAAAATTATTCCGCGATAAATAACTATGAAAAAAATGGGGAATATACTGGGCCAAATCATCTTAGACATGTAAGTAATTTTGAAAGAGATATGGTGGAATTAAATGCTAATATTAGTAGATTAAATGAAGAATTAAATAGTAAAGAAATGACTGAGTTTGAGCGAATAGAGCATAATCGAACTTTAGATACCAGAAAAAAAGTATTTAATCTGAAAACATCATATATTAATTTGGCTAATAAGGTTGTTAAGGATATAGATAATTATGAAAATAGCAATAAAGTTATTTCAGGTTTGGATAATAACATCACGTTTGGCGTAGTGAATAAAAATGATTTCATTGGTTTTTTAGAGAATAAATTAATTGATTGTGTTGTGATTTTTAATACAACTGATGCTGATGCGGCTTATGCTAAAACAGAGGAAATCAATAATACTATAAAATCCGCTCCTTTATTTGTGAAAATTTCTATGTAAAATATTTCCAAATCTGCTCAACTTTGAGCAAATTGTATTTTTTATGATGGTTTTAGCTTATTTAAATTGCTTTTACATCTTTATTATTCCCCCTGTTTTACAGGGGGATAATTTACTACTGATGACGACAAAATATTGAAAGATGGTTTTACAATATAAGCCTGAGATGAGGTAGAGCTTGATAGGTTTAATCAAGTCATTTACAACCCGATGAAACCTTGGCCGCTATTTAATGTAGAAATAAGTGTTAATAGGAACCCCCCATTAAAAATGGGGGGAAGTGAAATCAATCATCATCAGCTGCACTGATAGGACATACAAAGCCATCCGGTTTTATGGCTAATAAGTCACATTTGAGTTTATCAATCACATGCTCAGCTGTATTACCTAAAAAGGCAGCAGAAATTCCTGTACGGCCTAAAATCCCCAATACAACTACACCGGCGTGTAGTTCTTCACACATATCGGGAATTATTTTTTCAGGTAGCCCTTCACGGACATGAGTGTATTTTTCATCGATAGCAAACTTTTGGCGTAATTCCTTCATCGCGATTAGGTGTTGGCCTCGAAGAGCGTTATTGTATAGGCTAGGGTCGAAATCCGGCAGCTCGATGGCGATATTCATCGGTGCAACAGGGTACGCGCTCACTAAATGAATCTCTTGTTCTTTAATGATACGGGTTGCTAAATCCCGAGTTTTTTCAACCAGTTTAATATTGAGATCGTCGTGGTAGGATTCTTCATTTGATAAGTTTACGGCCACTACAACTGAGCCATGATCAGGCCAAACTTTATCTTTTACCATCCAAACTGGCGCAGGGCATTTACGAAGTAGATGCCAGTCGAGTGGGGTAAAAATTATTGATTCAAAATTGTCGGTTTGATGTGCCATTTTCAGTAGCAGGTCGTGTTCTCCACTAATAACCTCTTGGATAATGGCCTCATATGGCTTGTTATGCCAAATAACTTTAATTTCAATATCAATCCCAGCTTCAAGGTAAAAATGGGCTTGTTGTTTAATCCAGGCCGCTTTTTGGCTAATAACCCCTTTACGCATTGCATTACGCTCTTCAGGGGAGAGTAATGTTGTCATATCATAGGAAAGATCATAGATAGGAAGAAACGCTTTTATCCGTCCACCATTACGCTGCACGATGTAGACAGCACGTCTTAATGCAGGTTGATCATCCTGATTTGGGTCAATTGCAACTAGCAGGTTTTTATAGTTTGCCATATTGAAATCCTCTCGATATACGGATACTTCCACATAGATAAACTATGATATTGGCATTAAATAGGCAAGAAATCTGGGAAAAAAAACGAAAACGGACCACTAAGAATGTGATCCGTTTAGGATGGTTAGCATGTAATAGCTGTAACTTTACCTGCAATATCAGTTAGCTTCGTCATATCTTCAATAGTAATGTACTTGCCTTTGACGCTAAGCATACCACTTTTTTGAAAACGACCTAAAAGACGGCTAATAGTTTCAACGGTTAGACCGAGATAATTACCAATATCACCACGAGTCATGGTTAGCCTAAATTCTCTTGGTGAAAAACCACGCTCTGCAAAACGATGAGATAAATTAAGAATAAATGCAGCTAATCGTTCTTCAGCATTTTTCTTGGACAGTAAAAGGATCATTTCCTGATCACCTTTAATTTCACCGCTCATTAATCGCATAATTTGTTGACGTAAATTAGGCATTTTGCCTGATAAGTCATCTAATGTTTCAAATGGGATTTCACAAACCATTGAGGTTTCAAGTGCTTGTGCAAAACTTGGGTGCTGTGTATGAATAATGGCATCAAAACCAACAAGGTCACCAGCTAAGTGGAAACCGGTAATTTGCTCATCGCCTTCCTCAGTTATTGTGTAGCTTTTTATTGTACCGGAGCGAATGGCATATAATGAGCGCAACTCATCACCAGCTTTAAATAAAGCTTGGCCTTTTTGGATAGGCTTTTTGCGCTCGATGATATTATCAAGTTGATCCAGTTCATGTTCATTCAGTGTAAAAGGAATGCAAAGTTGGCTAATACTGCAGTCCTGACAATGAATAGCACAACCACCAGACTGGATGCGACGAACAACTCTTTTTTCTGGGATCATATTTAAGGCTCAATCAAGTTAAAATTATTGATATGCGTCAATTTTAACATAAGATAATGAGACTGGTAAGTAGTAATGTATGACAGAATCGACTTAATAGATAAAAAAGCCAATTAGAGAGGAGCTAATTGTTAGCGTATTTAGACGTTAATGCTAAATTAAAGAAGATTATTAAAGATTAAATTTGATGTAGATTAAATTTTGACCTCTAAACAGTAAAAAAGGTGATTGCTATCACTTCGATAATAATTACTTAGAAATATGACTTTCAAGCTATAAATACTAAACTAATTAGCATTAATTTAACACAAAAATAAATTTATAAATATCAATTTTTCAACTTAACTTTAAGAAGGGAGATTATGATGATACACGCTCAACCATCTTTACCGACGACAATGACCGCTGTTGACATTATAGAACCTGGTGGGCCTGAAAAATTGCAATTAATAGAAAAACCACTACCAAGAATTTCTGCAGGTTATATGTTAGTAAAAGTCGAGGCCGCAGGGGTTAATCGACCGGATATTTTTCAAAGAAAAGGGGCTTATCCACCGCCTCCAGATGCATCGTCAATTATGGGGCTTGAAGTTGCTGGAACTGTTGTAGCTAAAGCTGATGACGTTGATGAGTGGCAATTAGGCGATAAGCTTTGTGCATTAGTCGCAGGTGGAGGGTATGCGCAATATTGCTTAGTACATAAGGACATAGCGTTGCCGCTAGGTTCATTATCTTTTATTGAAGGCGCCTGCATTCCAGAAAACTTTTTCACAGTTTGGGCCAATGTGTTCCAAATTGGTAAGTTAAAAAAAGATGAATCGGTACTTATTCATGGAGGAACATCCGGCATTGGTAGTGTTGCGATTATGTTAGCGAAAGCATTTGGTGCAGTAGTGATCACCACTGTTGGTTCAGAAGAAAAAGTTGACGCAGCCAAAAAGCTAGGAGCTGATTGTGTCATTAATTATAAAACCGATGATTTTGTTGAAGCGGCTTTAAATTACACCTTATCACGAGGGGTTGATATGGTGGTGGATATTATAGGCGGTGATTATGTCGAGAAAAACTATCAGGTAGCCGCTAAATTTGGCCGGATTATTCAAATTGGCATGATGAAAGGTAACCCTAAACAATTAAATATGATGCCGTTAATGGTAAAACGATTAGTTCATACAGGTTCAACAATGCGTTCCCGTTCAACTGAAGAAAAAGCATTGATTGCAACAGATCTTAAAACACAAGTCTGGGATATGTTGCAAAAAGGTAAAATAAAACCAATTATTAACAAAGTGTACCAATTGACACAGGTAAAAGAAGCCCATCAACATATGGAATCTGGTGATTTGCTGGGTAAAATAGTTTTATTAAACAATTAATTATTTGTTTTTTTCTTGGCGTTTTCACTACTGGCTGATGGTATGTGCTAGTAGTGAAAGCACTTGTCATTTATAACAAATAATTTACACTATCAAGTCTTTTTACCGTAAATATCTCTTTACAGCTAAATAATTATTGATTTTTTGTCCCCGCCCACAATTTCGAACGAAATTCTTATTAGTTTATTAATAATTTAATAGGAATAGATTATATCTATAGATAAGTTGGCCATTAACGGTTTGTCTATCAATATTTTCTTGTTAAATGATATTTAAAAAATGTATATCATTAACATATTGATGTCTTTTAAACACACAGCCCGTTATGCACTTTCCAATGATATTAAGTTAATTAACTTAAAGACAATTAACGTAAGTTATTTGTAGTTTGAAGGTGTAGTAATAATGAATAATTTTAAAAATTCAAAAATGAATGTCGATGCCTTGTTCTTAGGCCCTAAATCAGAAAATGCGGTGTTTTTCAAAGAGATGATGGAGTATTCCATCACAGAGCACATGCATTGGCGTTCAGGATACCACCCTGAAGACCCTGACCTTATCTCTACTGTTGACCGGTATGCCCCTGAATATAGGGATACATTATACCGTACCGAGGGTATTCTTAACCAACTCTCTTCAAAGCTAAAAACAACATCTGTTCCTTGGTTTTCACCCCGTTATATGGGGCATATGAATGCCGATACACTGATGATCTCTAATCTCGCTTATGTGATGGCGATGATGTACAACCCCAATAACTGTGCACAAGAATCTTCACCTACAACAACGGTATTAGAAGTAGAAGCTGGTTTAGATTTATGCGCTATGTTTGGCTATGACGTACAACAAGCTTGGGGGCATATTACCTCTGGTGGTACGGTGGCCAATTATGAAGGGTTATGGGTGGCACGAAACATCAAAACGTTACCATTAGCTGTTGTGCAACACCCAGAAGCACAACATTTACTGAATGGTAAATCAGCAAAAGAATTACTGAATTTGCCGGTTAGTAAAATATTGGACTTAATTGATGAATTAAAAAAACGCCACATTTTTGAAGAGGTTCGTGATTTAACGTGCCGTGGTGTTGGTATTGAGCAAGGAAAATTAGGTAAATTATTAGTGCCGCAATCCAAGCATTATTCATGGATGAAAGCGATGGATATTCTTGGTTTAGGTCAACAGAACATCGTCCAGTTACCCGTCGATGAAAGTTACCGAACTGATGTACAAAAAATGCGTGAAACGGTCTTTTCATTGATAGAGCGGGGTGAACCGATCCTTGCTGTGGTTGCTGTTGTGGGTACAACAGAAACCGGATCAATTGATAACATTAAAGAAGTCATTAAGTTACGTGAGGAATGCGAACAGCGTTTCGGGGTTTCATTTTATGTGCATATTGATGCAGCTTATGCGGGGTATGCTTGTGCAATGTTCCGTGATGAAAATAACCAATTCATTGATTATGATGCACTAATTAAACGCTATCATAGTGAAGGGATATTCCCTAAAGAGATCGTTTGGCCGAAGCCTGAGGTATACGAGAGTTTTAAAGCACTAAACCAAGCCGACTCTATTACTGTTGACCCGCATAAAGTTGGTTTCATTCCTTATTCAGCTGGCGCTATTTGTATGAAAGATAAGCGCATTGTCGATTTGATTTCTTATCATGCTGCTTATGTATTTGAGGAAGTACAAGAAAAACAGCGTAAAACGGACAAAGTACAGAATGTGTTGCTTGGTTCTTCTATTATGGAAGGTTCAAAATCTGGGGCAACCGCAGCTGCGGTATGGGCGGCACATCGTTTAGTGCCGCTAAATCTTTTAGGCTATGGGAAGGTGATCGCGGCAGGAGTAACGACGGCTCATTGGATAATTCAGGAAATTAACCAATGTGAGCCATTTATTATTGGCGACCGTCAATTTTCAATTGCTGCAATGCCCGCACCTGATTTCCACATGGTGAATTTTATGTTCCGCGAATCAGGCAACACATCATTAGAAAAGCAAAACCAATTAAATAAACGGTTATATGAGCTGTGTTCGTATGCTTCAGGGCGCACTTATTCTAATGATTTTCTAACATCCTCAACTTCGTTAACTCATGAAGAATATGGAGATACTCCGTTAAAACTATGCCGAGACGCACATTTTTCAGATGAAGAGTGGCAGAAGGTCCGTTCAGTATATGTATTAAGGGCGGCAATTATGACTCACTGTTTACGAGATAAAGGGCATTTCGATAATTACTGGGCGGAATTAAAAAATATCTTTGCAGACAAGCTACAACAACTCGTTGATGAAGAAAATAAACTCAATCATTCCAATTATAAAATTAGTGTTTAATTGACTTGCTAGGATCTCAATATGAAAAATCGCACGCTTGGTAGTGTTTTTATTGTTGCAGGTACTACGATTGGCGCAGGTATGTTGGCTATGCCAATTGCAGCCGCTGGCAATGGTTTTATGGCCAGTTTAGCCATGCTATTAGTGTTATGGGCATTGATGTGTTACACCGCATTATTATTGGTTGAAGTTTATCAACATGAATCCCATGAAACGGGGATCGGGAGTGTTGCTCAGCGCTATTTAGGTTCAGGCGGTAAGTTTATTACCGGTTTTAGCATGATGTTTCTGATGTATGCTCTGACAGCAGCTTACGTTAGTGGTGCAGGGGAAATTATCACATCAAATTTAAACAGCAGTTTGGCCATTGAAATGGCTGATTGGATGGGGATCGTGCTATTCACAGTAATCGGCGGCGGGGTAGTTTGTTTTGGCACGTCATCGGTAGATTTTATTAACCGTATATTGTTTACAGCAAAAATTGTATTTTTAGTGATTATTTTGGCGTTAATGATACCACATGTAGAACAGCAAAATTTGCTGTCGGCGCCGACTGAAAAGGTACTGATATTATCTGCTATTCCGGTATTTTTTACCTCTTTTGGCTTCCATGGTAGTGTGCCTAGTATTGTTAAATATATGGGAGGAGACGTAAAAAAATTACGGATCATATTTATCATTGGTAGTGCTATTCCTTTAATCGCTTATATATTATGGCAAATAGCAACTCTTGGAAGTATAGGTACAACGACCTTCGTGGGTATTCTTGCTGAAAATGCAGGGTTAAACGGGCTGTTAGATGCTATTAAAAATGTAGCGCAATCTGAAAGAACCGAACTGGTTGCTCAAATGTTTATGAGTCTCGCTTTAGCAACGTCATTCCTCGGTGTTGCATTAGGGTTATTTGATTTCTTAGCGGATTTGTTCAAACGGCAAGATAACGCATCAGGGCGTTTACAAACCGGAATACTGACTTTTGCTCCACCACTAGTTTTTGCCTTGTTCTATCCGAAAGGGTTTGTGATGGCGTTAGGCTATGCCGCGATAGCACTTTCAATATTGGCGTTGTTATTACCTAGTGCGATGGCGTTTAAATCCAGAGCATTAAATCAACGTAAGTATCAAGTCTTAGGTGGCGGGTTAGGGTTATCACTGGTATTCATTTGTGGTATTATCGTTATAGGTGTTCAGTTAGGTATAGTTTTCAATATATTACCTAATATAGGCTAATTACCATTCTTATTGTAAACCAGTCATATTTTAATGGCTGGTTTCTTCATCGTCAGTTTATCGCATTTTTTCACTATATTATCTCGACATTGCTGGTATGATTTATATACGAATGATTATCATTAGCACGATATGAGAAAAACCGATATATCTAAAGCTAGCATTTTCTGTAAAAATGGCTATTATGTTAGATATATCGGTTTTGATAGCGAATAACCACTGAGAGTTTTAATGATAAGGGAACCGCAGTCAGGGTCATGCTTATGTAATGGCAAAAGTGTCAGTCGCATGTTCAACCCAAAACAGTTGAGGATATATATCTTACATTTACTGACAGGGGGAATAAACTATGGTTATGACCTAATTAAAAAAATTGGGGAAGAAACCGCTGGTTTTTATTGCCCAAGCCCAGGGGTGATATATCCAACTTTGACTTTGTTAGAAGAATTAGGTTTTATCACAGAGGGTAAAGATAACGGGAAAGGCCGTAAATGCTATGTGATCACACCTGAAGGGCGGTGTTTTTTATTGCTCAAAGCTGAGATTTTAGCTGAAGTTCAGCTAAAATTAAAATATGCACAGGAATTGAAAGCCGGAAATCAGTTTGCTAATGAAATTGAATGTGCAGTAGATAAATTTAAATCATTGTTAAGGCATAAAATTGTTCTTCAACAATTGACGAAGGATGAATCGACTAAAGTGGTTGAGATCATCAATCGAGCAGTAGAAAGAATAGAACAAGTGAATGCAGTATTAGTGACAGAAGGAAAATCAAATGGCTAAAACAAATGATATTATACAAGTGAATGAGCAATCATATATGAAAGATACTAACAAAACACAGAAGAATAAAGCCTCAACACCCGCTGACGGTGAAGCAATACAACCTTCAAATAAAGACGTAAAATTCAAAGAAGTCGTTTGCCCTAGTGTGCCAACTTCTTATTTTAAACGTGCAAAAAATAAAAAACAAAAATTAAAATACTAAAAAGCTTGTTTAGTATTTAGGCTATTAAAAAAAGTATTTTATAAATAATTATTGATAGGGTAACTTATTTTATTGATAAACCAATAAAAAACTCCAGAGGACAGCGGTTGTATAACAAAGATGGGTACTGTCCTGCTAATGAAAAAGGTATTGAGCTTGTGCCATCAGTATAATGATGTTGTTACCTTTATGGGTTAAATTTTATTGGGTCATATTTATAGGAAAAATATTCCGATGAAAAAATCGAATAAGGATTGGTTTTTCTTATTTGAAATTCATATTTTTGGGAAAATAGATTAACCATATATTCGAGCCCCTCGTCTCCATAACGCCGCGTCGCACCCAGCAAAATTTTATTGACTTCCTCGGTTTCAAAATTTCCAGTTACGGGCCCTAAGTACGCTTTTACGGGTTTATTGGTTAACTTAGCTAACTGTTTTGCAAATGACTGCTCTCCTCCATTTCCTGAGTGGCACATAATTGTGCGTATATTGGTATAATTAGATAAGTCTTTTCTTTTTGATAATATTTCATACAATTCATTTGGGGTCATATGATTTTGAGCGCTTCTGTAGAGTAGTGCGGTACCGTTTTGTTGTTTTATTCCATGTGCAACAATATTTAGTCGCTTTTCATTATGATAGATATCTTCAAAAAAATAAAAATCTTTCCCCATAGGGACCATCCCTTCCATTTTGCCACCAAAGGTTGTTAATTTTGTACTGAGAGGTGAGCTATTTTTGTTTGTTAGTATAGAAAATAGCCTATTGGAATTGAGCTTAAGGCTACTTACACTAGTACCTATGCTGGCAATACCCAGTGCAAGAGATGCCCAGCCTAAGATACTTGAAGCTTGGGGGTCACTTTTCCGAGTTAACATGCTAGCGATCCCCGTAGCATCTGAGGCAACACTTAATATTAGTGTAATACTTGCCATGATGGCGCCAGAGGCTGCTAATGATGCACCAAATGTTACACCAGAGAAAATTATCCCTAATGCCCCAATCGCTAACCCACTCATTGCTTTAAGACTAAAGTGCCCTGATGGGTCAATCCGGTTTATCGGGTCTCCGGCACAATAGGCATAGGGATTTATCCCCCCTTTGCCAAAAGGGCTCAAACTATCAGGGCAATGAAAGCGCATTAGGCATGGGTTATATGCACGATAACCATTGCCTAGGTGATAAACACCTGTAATTGGGTCAATTCGCTCACCATTTAAGCCAAGAAAATGTTCTGTTGTTTTATCTTCGCCATATGGCAACCTAGAGTGGGACTGGCTCAGCTTATTGTTTGTATTTAAAGACCATATTAAATTGTCATTATATTCATTCGCCATTAAGGTTAGTTCAGTATTACATCCAACAGCTAAGCAAGTATGACCTGCTTTTATTAAACGAATTTTGTTGTTTTTTTCTGTGGTGATTTCATTAACTAGCTCGTCGGCGCGGTAATAGAGTTGATGATTTTGATTATTTTTGACGGTTTGGCTCACAATTTGATTTAGAGCATTGTAGCCATATTTGCTATTTTCCAGCC
Source organism: Providencia sp. 2024EL-00732 (assembly GCF_044006275.1). Taxonomy (NCBI): domain Bacteria; kingdom Pseudomonadati; phylum Pseudomonadota; class Gammaproteobacteria; order Enterobacterales; family Morganellaceae; genus Providencia; species Providencia sp. 2024EL-00732. The sequence continues at coordinate 641,615 of NZ_JBIPDG010000001.1, forward strand.
CATTAACGCGAATAAGCCTCCCTAGAGGGTCATAGTGTAATGTCCTACCTGCATTATCTAGTATCAGACGACCACATTTATCATACTCAAGTGGAATATTCGCAGGGTAATTACGGTGTGAATGAGATATGGCGGTTAATTGTGTAGGGTCATCTTTATTATTGTAATGGTGCTGGGCAATATCCACTTCGTGGTTTTTTAGTACGGTGCGTACCTGAATAAGGTTATTTAATGGGTCGTAATCATAGAATTGCTGTCTAACTGATTGCCCATAGCAGTCTATAGGGTGCTCATTACCTTCAAAAGAGTAACCTATTAAACGATTACGTTTATCATAGCGATATTTTTCATTTTTTACGGGCTTATTATCCAATGTCGTATGTTTGGATGATAGTAAGCCATTTTTTAGCCATATACTTTGAATAACCAATTGAGAACCTTGGTTATCGGTGATACTCCGTCTAATTTCCTGATTAAACTCATTGTAAGTGAATGTGGTGAGTATAAAAGCATGGGTAGAATTATCAGTTACTATTTGCGTAATTAAACGACCCAGCGCATCATAGGTAAAATCAGTTATCAGAGCACTATCAAAAATTCGACTTAATCGACCATATTTATCTCGTTGATAGTCTGTTTTTGCCCCTGTAATATCATGGTATGACACGGGCTTTCCTTGCAATGTCCATTGATATTCAGTCTGCTTAGTTACACCCGATAAAATCATTGTTTCTCGTTTCAATGTGCCTGAATTATTCCATTGATTGCTCACTTTTGTGTCTTTTTCTGTAGAATGTAACAGTTCTGCGGTGGCTAAATCATATTCAAACTCCTGAGTGACGCCACATACATTGACCTTATTTATGGCATTATTTAATTCAGGGATATACTCATAATGTACGGTTTCTCCTGAAGGTAATGTGATGAATGAAGGCGAGGGGGATGCGTTATCATATTGGTAGGTTGTGACTCGTTTGCCGCTTTCTTGTAGGGTTAAACGGCCTAAACTGTCAAATTCTTGGCTTCCTAGAACCCAGCAATGGCCATTGATATCAGTTACTTGAATGGACGAAACTTCTTTTCCCATTAAATATGGGACATATGTTTGTTCAATTACTGTGCCATCAGGTAATGTTTGGCTAAGAACACGACCATACACATCATAGGTCCATTCAATAGGATTGCCTAACTCATCAATTTGTTTACGTAAACGCCCTGAACCGTCCCAAAAGTGTTGTTGAGAGGCAATAATTTCACTATTCGAATCAATACGTAGTGTGAGTTTGGGCAATTGATTTTTCTTATTAAGAATAGTCATCCACTGGCCACTTTGTAGATGTTGGCCGTTTAACCAACCTTGCTGAGTATGTGTTTCGGTTAATAAGATTGGGTCAACTATTCGGTGTGTTTCAAAATTATTATTAAGCCTTGTCGTGGTAATTTCACCCCATGAGTCTCTTTTATAGGTTGTATTTATGGTATAGCACTGCTGTTTTCTATCAGAAAATTGGGTATCTTGTTCTGTTGTTGCTTGTAGGTTACCTAATGGCCCATATTTCTGATGCTTTACCTCGTACCATTCTTGAGTTCCATCATTATCAAATTGATATTGTTTTATAGGGTAACCTAAACTATTGAAAAGTATTTTTGCTTGATTACCATATGAGTCTTTTTCATAAGTAATAGGGCCTAAATGAGTGATTTTATAATGCCAATATATTGTTCGCTCATAGGCGGAACCCACAGCTTCAGTTTGGCTCAATATCCGGCCAATCTGGTCATAAGTATAATTAGTTTGAATGCCTAACCTATTTATTTCACTCAGCAAACATAAACTCAGCATTGATAGTTTTTTCATTGTTGCTAATTGGCAACCATCATGCCCTTGAAATTGATTTTTTTGAACTATTTGCTGGTTTTGTATAGAAGTGCTAATAGATTGTTTTGAATCGAAGTGGGTTGAGTTTTCCCCATCTTGATAAAAAATATTATAACTAGCTGTTATTCTACCATATTCTATACCATTTCTCTGGCTACAAAACTCAAAAATACGTTTTTGCAGTAAACGATTATCTGCATAATATTGTTCTTGGTGTAAAATAATTATCTCGGTATTTTCTAGGTAGCTGTAGGAATAATATGTTGATGTAGTCGGTGTTTGATAATCAGTTTGGTTAGGTATTACTATTTTGGATTTCATGAAGCGGACAAATCCATTTTTTTCGCGAGGGCACAATAAATTATTATTGGTATCGCTACTTTCTTCTGCTGAATACCATTGCATAATGGTTCGCGTACCATCGGGATGTATTTCTAATGTAGGGTTGCCATGTTCGTCAAATTCGGATTGATAAACATCTTGTCGTTTTTGACCTTGTTGATTTTCCCATGTGATAGTTTTTTTGTTAACGAATTGAAATTGAGGGGGTTGCTTATCAAAAGGAAGACCGATAACGGCGTAATAATCATAGTCTGTACGATTAATATTAATAGAACCATTATGTGATTGATATGTTGTAATTTCATTTGTCAGTAAATGATAGTTATTATAGAGCCGTTTAGTTTCTATAATTAGGTCATCACTTCTCTGTATTTCTGTAGACCCATAAGTATAATTAGTTAAAAGCGAATATAAATTATCAGTATCCGATTTGAAATTTAATCCGCTAGCAAAGCCTAAATAATTTGTGTTTGTATAAGTATAGGAGGTGACAATATCAGGTTGTTCTCCTTGGAAGGATAACGTATGGCGAGTTGCGGCAATTAGTGCAGGGTATATATCCTCAGGGAATCTAATGAGGTCTCTTTGATAATAAATAGATTCAACCAACCCAGTAGGATGTATTATTTTTTCTATGTAACCATATTCATTATAACTGAAATGCCAAATATAATTTTCTGTTGTTTTTATAAGTTGCTGTAAATGTCCATTGAATATTTTTAATTTTATTTTATAGCATTCTAGTGATAGGGGGTATATTGATATTATAGGCTGATTATAATTTTCGTAGTCTATCGATAATAAAACATTATTTTCATCTTTTATTTCTAAAAGGTGAGGGAAGCCAAAAAACGCCCATTTTAGGGTAACAAAATGGCCATCATAACTTTCGATTTTTAATGTGTTTTTGATATCACTTCCCGAAGATGGTCCTTCTAATATTTCAACTACACCTGATTTATAGGTGATTTTATAAAAATCATCCAAACGTTCAAAAATAAAATTATTTAACTTTTTTTGCTTTACTTCAAAATTGGCAACAGTATCATTAATAAGATATTTTTCACCAGATGATAAGTGAAGTAGTTTGTTCTTACTGTTATAGGTGGTTAATGGTAATGAGAAGCCCATACCAAAGCCACTATTATTATTTTGTAATGAACTACTGCATAATGATAAGTTAATTTCGGGGCCCATGCCATAGTTACAATTAATATTAACGATAGGGATATTTAAGGAAAAAATACCGGTTCTAGGGTCTATTCCTGTTTTTAATGCACTTATGAAATTTTGGCTTTGTGAAAAAAATGTATTCATAGAATGTTATCCATTTAATTTATTATTGATTTTTGTTGGATGTTTTTGATTATGACATTATTAAAATAATAAGCGTTATAATTTATAATGCTGAGAAATTAATAAATATAATAATGCAGTTGGTTAGCTAACATAAAATTTAATATGTTCATCATTACCTACCTTGGCTATAATTGTGGCTTCATTTCCATATTGGTCACGCAAAATAAACGCCATTTTTTCTCCCCATTCACTATAATTCCATAAAGCACCATACCAAACACGGTAACTCCAAAAGCATAACCCTGATTTTTCATGGTTTTTTGATGTAACAGTGATGGACCATTTTTGTGTGAAATGAAATGTTGTTGTATATGCGGCATCGTGATTTTGTTTGACTGAAGAGTCCGTTGATGTGCTACAACCTTTGTAATTACCTGTTTGTTTATAGTGGAACCATAGATGCTCTTGGCATGATACGTCATGAGTAATTGTGCCATTTGTATTATTAAATCTTACGTAGTATTTAGTCAAAATGCTATTTGAGTAACCACCCACGCCTTTCTCGATAATGGGGTGTTCAAGAGAGTACTTATCAAGATCGGACTCTGAAAAAATACGTTTGGGTAGTACATTCAATAGAACATAATCAGGCATTTTATTTTTCCCATTATATTCTAGGGCTGTAGTATATTCATCTTGATTAATTTGACATCTTACACAGAGTTTAAATGCTTCAATTAGATGGTTAAGAGAGACATAGACAATACATGATGAAATGTTAACCTGTTTATTAGACGTACCACTGTTTGGGGCATAGTTTCCGCATATATCAGTATAGTGAAGTACATTAGAAAACGGTTCATTCTTATAATCTACTAGTTGAATGTTTTTAAATATATCTTTTGGCGATATGTCAAGTGGTTGGTTGTGATTGTTTTTCGCTTCGATATTAATTTCAACCTGAACTTGGTGGTTGCCATTAGCATAAATAGATGCAGCTTTACCTCCACCAGGAATGAATATTTTTAAGGCGGATAGAGAGTGAATATCCTCCCAGTAGCAAATACCCGATACATAATCATTTCCCTCTATCACGGTGCCTAAATTTATTGACGCATTGCCATAAACCCTCGCATTACCTCTTATTATTGCATTATTCCTGATAAGGGCATTACCATAAACTTGAGCATTTTCACTAATGAGTGGACTGCCTTCTACAGTGGCATTTTCATAGACTTTTGCATAATTAGTTACCTGACAACTAATAAGTATTTTCGCATTGTCATAAACCTCAGCATGACCACTAATAATAGAATTATTAGTCACTATGGCATTACCATAAACTTTAGCAGAGTCTTTTATTATTACTGCGGTATAATCTTTTCCTGTGATTTGAGCAAATTCGCTTATTTCAGCTGAATTCATAATAAGGCATCTTCCTCTTAATTCAGCATTGCCTGAAACTTTAGCATTATCGAAAACATCGGATTTATCTAATACTTTAGAATTACCAGAAACACTAGCATTATCAGATACTTTTGCATTTCCATAAATATTTGCATTATCGGATATTAGAGCATTACCATAAACCATAGCATTGTCATATACTTTTGCATCGTCACATATGCAGGCATTACCAGATATTTGTGCATCACCAGAAATATGAGCGTTACCATATACCATCGCATCATCTAAAATAAAACAATTACCTTCCTGACTTAAATTACTTTCACTACTAACCCATCCACCATATTCTTTGGTTATTAGATTTTCTATTTTATATAGTGTGATGCCATCATGATTTTTTTCAATATCGGTGATCCTATATTTCTGCATAATAATTAACCTTGTTTATTGGGTTTGTAGGTATACTAAATTTTGGACTATATGTTTATCTTTAATGGGAAATATAAAATATAAAAATATTATTAACATTCAAAGATTGTTAATGTTAATGAAAAAAATAAATAATTAGAATGCTAAAAAAAGAGTATTCTTACTTAAAATTATAATAAATTAAATTTATCATAGAAACATGAATGGTATAAATTCCCCTGATAATATTGAATTATCAGGGGAATAGGTTATAAACCTAATTGAGATTGTATATAGGCAATTTCTTCAATCCATTGCTGCTGTAATTGTGGTTTTTGATGATTCAGTTTGCGTTTTTGGTCAGCTTGTAACTTTTCCTCTAACACTAACAATTTTTCTAGCAATTCATCTTCCTGAGTTGCTTTGCTAGGGTAAACATCAAGCTCCGCACTTGCATTAATAAGCGGGGGATTATTGACTAACAACAGCTGGGATTGCTGCTCAATTTTATGATAGATATCATCTACATTGAGGTATTCTTCCAAACGATTATCATTAATAAACCAAAAACGTTGGCAGCTATTTTCGATCAGCCACCTATCATGGCTGACGACCAGTAATGCCCCTGAAAATTGGCGGATTTGCTCGCTTAGTGCTTCTTTCCCTTCAAGATCAAGGTGGTTTGTTGGCTCATCCAGTAACAATAATTCATATTGAGCCAAACTTAAACCAATAAACAACAGTCTAGAGCGTTCCCCGCCACTCAGTGTTGCTACTTTTTGTGAGTGACGAGTATAAGCAAAACCTGCACTGATTAAGGCCATTTTGCGTTGTTCATCTGTTAACGGTGCAAAAGGGCGTAATGCATCCAGTAGAGTGTCATTATCATTTAGCTGCGCAAGTTGCTGATCATAATAACCAGTGCTAATTGCAGGATGAAACTTTAGCTGCGAACTATAGCGTAAATCTTGCTGATAGTGCTGCCAAAGTAGACGCAATAATGTTGATTTACCACAACCATTTGCACCGATAATAGCAATACGATCGCCACTTTTAACTTGATGAAATGCACTAGTAAATAAATGCAAGCCATTAGGTGTTGAAATGACGGTATTCTCTAACTCAAGTACGCGGTTTGCAGGGATGGATTTGCCATTTAAAGATAATGTCCATTGGTAACCCTCTGTGACTTCTGTTTGGTCATCCTTAAGACGATCAATATGCTTTTCCATCTGCTTTGCTTTACGAGAAAGTGCTTCGTTATCGTACACGTGTCCCCATATGGCTAAGCGCTTAGCACTTGAGGTTATGCGGTCAATTTCCTTTTGCTCTGCCTGAAACCGATGTTCGTCTGCGATATCTTTTTCAATTAGCGCTTGACGAGCGGCGCTACAAGCTAACCGAAAAAAATGGAGCGATTTATCCCGCAAAATCCATGTGCAGTTGGTCACTTTATCAAGTAACGCTTGGTCATGGGAAACAAGTATAAAGCTGCCTTTCCATGATTGCAGAAAATCACCTAACCAAATAAGGGTAGGCAGATCTAAGTGGTTACTCGGTTCATCTAACAGTAATAAATCAGGTTGTTCAATTAAAGCACGGCCTAATAATAAACGAGTATGTTGACCACCACTTATTGTGTTTGCTTTTTGTTCCCATTGTTGTGTCGTAAAGCCTAACTCAGATAATAAAACTTCAGCCCGCCAGCGGTCTGTTATTTTATCTTGCTCAGGAAGCTTCTCAACAATAGCATCAATGAGTGACAGATTAGCAACATCTGCAGGTAAATGCTGTTCGATGTAAGCGGTGACGCAATGGTTTGCATAAGTGATAGTGCCACTATTTGGAGATAACTGGTGGGTTATCAGTTTTAATAATGTACTTTTCCCACTGCCGTTATGGCCTATTAAGCCTATACGTTCACCTTGTTGTAAGGTAAAAGAAACATCATTTAATAAAGACGTTGTTGGTGTATCGTAGTTTAATGATTTTACAGATAATAAAGTACTCATAGCTTACTCAATTTTTAGGCATAAAAATGCCAAGGAATTGTCAGAACGACAACCCAGTAAGCTGAGGGAACACCCAATTGGTAATTTCGCTCAGGCAGGGTTATCGCAGTATAAAACTGTGAAAGCCTGAGCTTTGGCGATTACCAAAGAAGTGTGAATATTCAATTAAATCACACAACAACATAGATTAGCCTCCTTATTATTTAGTTAAGTTGAACAATGTCGGTATCATAGCAAATAGACTGTTTAAGGAGCAATGTCCTAAAATGCGCTGTTTAATTTATCTACTCAGAAGTAAGTTATTGGTATAAACAAAACTTATACAGCTAATGATGAGATGAATAAAATTTCTGATGGTTGGGATTTTAGCGAGTAATACATAAAATTGATGCTCAAATTATAAGGGAATGACTAATGAACGTAGAAATAAAACCCGCAACACGCCAAGATGCTGCATTAATTTTAGACATGATCATCGAGTTGGCTGATTATGAAAAGGCTCGTCATGAAGTAAAAGCCTCCGTTACTGACATTGAAAATTCGTTATTCGGTTCAGATTCAAATACTGAAGCTTTAATTTGTTACATTGACGGGCAACCTGCAGGATATGCCGTATTTTTTACAAGTTATTCAACTTGGCTAGGGAATAATGGAATATATTTAGAGGATTTATACGTTTCTCCTGATTATAGAGGCGCTGGTGCAGGGAAAAAATTATTGAAATACATTGCAACGCTTGCTGTAGAGCGCAAATGTCAGCGCCTTGAATGGAGCGTTTTAGACTGGAATCAGCCCGCAATCGATTTTTATAAAAGTATCGGTGCACAGCCACAAGATGAGTGGGTTCGTTATCGGATGGATGAAAAAACAATTGCAATATTTGCTAGTTAATTTTTGTAGAAAATAAACAACTTGTAAATGTAATATTAAAGATGTTTTTAAAGTTTATTCAAGTAAGCCAGTAAATTAAATACTGGCTTTATTTTTGTATAAACATATACAATAAATGCCTTATTATCACTTTTTCTAATCTATTCTATTTTTTTGTGATGTACGGCAACTATACTTAAGATAAATCCTGATAAAATGTCGTTAAATTAGATAGATAGCTAATAATCGAACTGTATTTGGAAAAATGTAGCTCGATTAAAAAAAGAAAGCATCACAACTTCAGTCTTAATCGTATTTATTTCGTATATAAACAGTTATACGGCTTTATTAATTTCACCAGGTTAATAATCAAAATAATTGTTGTTCATTGTTTTCTCATTTAATGGAAAAGGGATGGTATGAAAATAAATAAGCGAAAAGTATCGTTGTATCTCATTTTAATAATCATTATTGCCGTGGGCGGCTATTATTACTGGAGTGTGAACTCTGGGGGGCTACCTGCGGGCTTTGCGCAGAGTAACGGCCGTATTGAAGCAACTGAGATTGATATTGCGACTAAAACAGCAGGTAGAATTGAAACAATCAACGTAAAAGAAGGGGCTTTTGTTAAAGCAGGTCAAGAGCTCGCACGGATGGATACTCGTGCTCTTCAAGAGCAACTGCATGAAGTACAAGCACAATTGCGTCAAGCGATTAGTGCCGTCACTACGGCTGAATCTGCCTTAGCACAACGTAAGAGCGAAAAATTAGCCGCTCAAGCAGTCGTTCGCCAACGTGAAGCTGAGTTGAATGCCGCACAAAAACGGCTTAATCGTTCTAGAGCATTAGTCAGAACAAACGCCGTTTCACAGCAGCAAGTTGATGATGATACCGCGCAGATGCAAGGGGCTAGAGCCGCTTTAGAAGCTTCTAAAGCACAAGTTGCCGCATCGACTTCTGCCATTGATTCTGCTTCTGCAGGGATTGTACAAGCTAAAAACCGTGTTGAAGCCGCGACGGCTACAGAGCGCAGGATTTTAGCAGATTTAGACGATAGTATTTTAAAAGCCCCAAGAAATGGACGCGTTCAATACCGTGTAGCTGAGCCAGGAGAGGTACTTGGAGCCGGTGGGCGGGTCTTAAATATGGTTGATTTAAGCGATGTTTATATGACATTTTTCTTGCCGACAGAAGATGCAGGGAAAGTTGCGATAGGTAGCGATGTCCATATTATCCTTGATGCTGCGCCTAATATTGTTATTCCGGCAAAAACAACCTTTGTTGCCAGCGTGGCTCAATTCACCCCAAAAACGGTGGAAACCCAAAATGAACGCTTAAAGCTAATGTTCCGGGTTAGGGCGCGCATATCACCTGAATTATTAGAGCAACACCTTGAATACGTCAAAACGGGGTTACCAGGAAAGGCTTATGTGCGTTTAGACCCAAATGAACCTTGGCCTGCTGAACTTGAGGTGAGATTACCGCAATGACCAACAAATTGATGGATGATGTGATAATCGATTTACAGCATGTCAGCCAGCATTATGGTGAAAATTGTGCGTTGGATGACATTGTTCTTTCTATCCCTGCGAGGAAAATGGTTGGGCTAATAGGGCCTGATGGAGTGGGTAAATCGAGTCTAATTTCACTAATTGCAGGGGCTAGGGCGATTCAGCAAGGCCACGTAAGGGTACTTGATGGGGATATGAACAGCGCTTTGCATCGCAGGGCAGTATGCCCACGAATTGCTTACATGCCGCAAGGGCTAGGAAAGAACCTGTACCACACACTATCCGTATATGAGAATGTGGATTTTTTTGGCCGGCTGTTTGGCCAATCAAAAGCTGAACGTGAGTACCGGATTCAAGACTTACTTGAAAGCACAGGGCTCGCTCCGTTTAAAGACCGACCCGCTGGTAAGCTATCGGGAGGGATGAAACAAAAATTAGGCCTATGTTGTGCGTTGATTCATGACCCGGATTTACTTATTTTAGATGAACCGACGACAGGGGTAGACCCATTATCTCGTGCGCAGTTCTGGGACCTGATTGACCGAATTCGTTTACGTCAAACAAACATGAGTGTATTAGTGGCAACCGCGTATATGGAAGAAGCGGAACGGTTCGATTGGTTGGTTGCGATGGACGACGGTAAAGTTTTAGCCACCGGTCACGCATCGGAGCTAAAAAAACAAACCCATTGTGATGATCTTGAAGCTGCGTTTATTCAATTGTTACCTGAAGAAAAACGCAGTGGCCACAAAAAAGTCATTATTCCCCCGCGTGATAAATCAAAAGATGATGTGATTGCGATTGAAGCGCAAGGCTTGACGATGCGCTTTGGTAATTTTGTGGCGGTTGACCATGTGAACTTAAAAATCCCTAAAGGGGAGATATTTGGTTTTTTAGGTTCTAACGGTTGTGGTAAATCGACCACCATGAAAATGCTAACCGGGCTATTACAAGCGAGTGAAGGACAAGCTTGGTTATTTGGGCAAGAAATTGACCCTAAAGATATTGAAACGCGTAAGCGTGTGGGCTATATGTCACAAGCCTTCTCCCTGTATAGCGAACTGAGTGTAGAGCAAAACCTTGAACTGCATGCGAAACTCTTTCATATTCCAGAAGATAGCATTGCACAGCGTATTAATGACATGTGCCAACGCTTTGAGTTGGAAGATGTTAGAGAAACCATGCCAGATGATTTACCTCTAGGCATCCGCCAGCGCTTATCGTTGGCCGTTGCGGTGATCCATGAACCAGAGATGTTAATCCTAGATGAGCCTACCTCAGGGGTCGATCCTGTCGCGAGGGATATGTTCTGGAATTTGATGGTAGACCTATCAAGACGTGACGGTGTCACAATTTTTATTTCGACCCACTTTATGAATGAAGCTGAGCGTTGTGACCGAATTTCGTTGATGCATGCAGGGAAAGTACTGGATTGTGATACGCCAGTTAATTTAACCAAAAAAAGAGGTTTAGGCACTCTTGAAGAAACCTTTATCGCCTATTTACAAGATGCTGTAGGGGAAGCGGGAGCTGAGCAAGAAACAGCCCCTGAATTCCATGTTGACCCTGCATTAAAAGAGCAAGCAACAGATGCACTTAAAAAGCGTTTTAGCTTACGTCGGTTATTCAGCTATTCCATTCGTGAAGGCATGGAGCTTCGCCGCGACCCGGTTCGTTCAACATTAGCGTTACTTGGAACAGTGATCCTAATGTTTATTATGGGTTATGGGATTAGCATGGACGTCGAAAACTTACGCTTTTCAGTACTAGATCGTGACCAAACGGGGTTAAGTCAAGGATATACTCTAAACCTCGCAGGTTCTCGTTATTTTATCGAGCAGCCGCCTATCAAAGATTATGATGATTTAGAGGCTGGAATGCGTAGCGGTAAGATTACCGTTGCTATAGAAATTCCACCTAATTTTGCGAGGGATGTTGCTCGAGGAAATAATGTCAAAATTGGGGTATGGATTGATGGCGCAATGCCAAACCGAGCAGAAACGGTACGTGGCTACGTGCAAGCTATGCACCTTGCTTGGCTAAGTACAATGGCTGCTCGTCAACCTGTCGGGGTTGCAGGGATGCCGGCTATCAATATCGAAACTCGCTATCGTTATAACCCTGATGTTCGCAGCTTACCCGCTATTGTACCTGCGGTTATCCCATTGTTATTAATGATGATCCCAGCCATGTTAAGTGCTCTTAGTGTGGTACGCGAAAAAGAATTAGGTTCGATAATCAATCTTTATGTCACCCCGATCACCAAATTAGAGTTTTTGCTTGGTAAACAATTGCCTTATATTTTATTAGGCATGTTTAACTTTTTATTACTGTGCATTTTATCGGTATATATATTTGGTGTGGAATTTAAGGGGAGCTTCCTAACGTTGACGTTAGCGGCTTTCTTGTATGTCAGTATTGCAACGGGGATTGGTTTACTCATTTCTTGTTTTATGAAAAGCCAAATCGCTGCTATTTTTGGTACATCAATCATTACTTTAATTCCTGCGACTCAATTTTCAGGAATGATTGACCCCGTATCTTCATTAGAAGGAATAGGTCGGTGGGTTGGTATGGTCTACCCGACATCACATTTCTTAACCATCACTCGGGGGACATTCTCTAAGGGGCTGAATTTATTTGATTTACAGGCATCATTTATCCCGCTACTTATCACGGTACCGCTTGTTATTGGCTTAAGCGTATTGTTTTTGAAAAAGCAGGAGGTTTAGTATGATGCGTAAAATACAAAATATCATCAACCTAGGGGTTAAAGAGTTACGCAGCTTAGGCCGAGATAAAGCGATGCTTGCATTGATCGTCTTTGCGTTTACCGTTTCGATTTATTCATCGGCAACGGTTACGCCGGGTTCGTTACATAACGCGCCTATTGCGATAGCCGATCAAGACCGCTCACAGTTATCGAATCGGATCATCAACAGCTTTTATGCCCCGTATTTTTTACCCCCGGCAGATATTACACCTGACCAAATTGACGGTTTATTAAATAGAGGTTCATACACCTTCGCACTCGATATTCCACCTAATTTTCAAAAAGATGTTCTTGCAGGGCGACAACCTGAAATCCAAGTTAATATTGATGCAACACGGATGAGCCAAGCTTTTTTAGGAAATAGCTATATCCAAAATATTACATTAGGAGAGGTTAACGAGTTTTTAGCAAAATATCGAAGTAATGCAAGCTTGCCAGTAGACTTAGAAGTGAGGATGCGTTTTAACCCTAATTTGACGCAATCGTGGTTCGGTTCCGTAATGGCGATTATCAACAATATCACGATGTTGTCTATTGTCTTGACTGGGGCTGCGTTAATCCGTGAACGGGAGCATGGCACAGTAGAGCACTTGATGGTGATGCCGTTGACGCCATTTGAAATCATGATGTCGAAAATATGGTCCATGGGGCTGGTGGTACTGATTGCATCGGGTGTTTCATTGTTGCTGGTGGTTAAAACCTTGCTGCAAGTTCCTATTGAGGGGTCTATATTGCTCTTTATGGGAGGGGTTGCGCTGAGTTTATTTGCGACGACATCAATCGGGATTTTTATGGGAACTATCGCAAGGTCCATGCCTCAGTTCGGTCTATTGATGATTTTAGTTTTATTACCTTTAAATATGCTTTCTGGGGGAATGACGGCACGTGAGAGTATGCCTCAATTAGTGCAAGATATTATGCAAACTATGCCGACAACTCACTTTGTTAGCCTTGCGCAAGCTATTTTGTATCGTGGTGCAGGTTTCCAAATAGTTTGGCCGCAATTTGTTATTTTAATCGTCATTGGGAGTGTTTTCTTTACACTTGCATTGTTCCGCTTCCGCAAAACTATTGCCACGATGGCATAATCATAGAAAAAACACCTTCCTAACAACAAAACGCTTGCTGAAGAGTTCAGTAAGCGTTTTAATGTCGCACCTATTAATTATATGACAATGATTAGGTTATACCTATCAAATCGATAGTGGGTACTGATTGGATTTAATTGCTGTAAAACAGTAACTTAATAGGCAACCAAACAGGAGAACATCATATGTCATTAATTAATACTCAAATCAAACCTTTTACTAACCAAGCATTCAAAGACGGTCAATTTATCGAAGTTTCTGAAAAAGACGTTGAAGGTAAATGGAGTGTTTTCTTCTTCTATCCAGCTGACTTTACTTTCGTTTGCCCAACGGAATTAGGCGATATTGCTGACCATTACGAAGAATTCCAAAAATTAGGTGTTGAGATTTTCTCTGTATCTACTGATACCCACTTTACACATAAAGCATGGCATGCAAGCTCAGACACTATTGGCAAAATTAAATATGCCATGATCGGTGACCCAACTGGCGCATTAACTCGTAACTTTGAAAATATGCGTGAGAATGAAGGTCTAGCAGACCGTGGTACGTTTGTTGTTGACCCACAAGGTATCATTCAAGCAATTGAAATCACTGCTGAAGGTATTGGCCGTGATGCTTCAGATTTACTGCGTAAAGTTAAAGCTGCGCAATACGTAGCTAGCCATCCAGGTGAAGTTTGCCCAGCGAAATGGAAAGAAGGTGATGCGACACTGTCTCCGTCTTTAGACTTAGTTGGCAAAATCTAATTAGTTTCTAGATTAATAAAAAAACTATTCAAGTTGCAGGTGTTTAGGCCTGCAACTTGAAGCATGGACGGGTATATGTACCCGATTTTATGATTAAAATTAAAGGGGATTACATGCTCGACAATAATTTACAGGCACAATTAAAAGCCTACTTAGAACGTTTAACTAAACCCGTTGAATTAGTTGCTAATATAGATGACAGCCAAAAATCAAATGAAATCAAACAGCTGTTAGAACAAATCGCATCACTATCAGATAAAGTCAGTGTGCGTGAAGAACGCAACGACGCGATAAGAACACCTTCTTTTTTAATTACTAACCCAGGAATAGATAGTGGCTTGCGTTTTGCAGGTTCGCCACTGGGACATGAATTTACCTCTCTTGTGCTGGCATTATTGCAAATTGGTGGTCATCCATCGAAAGAAGCACAAGAGTTATTGGAACAAGTTAAAGGCCTAGAAGGTGAGTTTCATTTTGAGACTTATTACTCGTTATCATGCCATAACTGCCCTGATGTTGTTCAAGCACTGAATTTAATGGCTGTATTGAACCCCAATGTTAGCCATACCGCGATTGACGGTGCGCTTTTTCAAAACGAAATTGACGAGCGTAATGTAATGGGCGTTCCTGCGGTTTTCCTTAATGGAAAAGAGTTTGGCCAAGGGCGTATGACATTAAGTGAGATTGTTAGCAAGGTTGATACCAACTCGGATGCACGCGCAGCAAAATCACTGACAGAACGTAAGCCATTTGAAGTACTGGTAATTGGCAGTGGCCCTGCGGGTGCTTCAGCTGCAATTTATACTGCTCGTAAAGGGATCCGTACTGGGGTGATCGGTGAGCGTTTTGGCGGCCAAGTAATGGATACCGTTGATATTGAAAATTATATTTCAGTGATTAAAACCGAAGGGGCAATTTTTGCGGGCGCGTTAAAAAATCATGTCGATAGTTATGATGTTGATGTCATTGATGGTCAATCGGTAGCGAAATTGATACCCGCAGCAGAGGAAGGTGGTTTACACCAAATTGAGACAGCATCAGGTGGTATCTTAAAATCACGCAGCATCATTATTTCTACGGGGGCTCGCTGGAGAAACATGGGCGTTCCTGGGGAACAAGAGTACCGCACTAAAGGCGTTACATTCTGCCCACATTGCGATGGTCCATTGTTTAAAGGTAAACGTGTAGCGGTAATTGGTGGTGGTAATTCAGGAATTGAAGCGGCTATCGATTTAGCGGGAGTCGTTGACCATGTTACTGTGCTTGAATTTGCACCAGAACTGAAAGCGGATTCTGTGTTACAAGAAAAAGCCCGCAGTTTAAGTAATGTCGATATTATTTTGAATGCACAAACCTTAGAGGTTAAAGGTGATGGTAGCAAAATGACGGGTCTTGAGTATAAAGACCGTACAGATGATAGCGTTCATTTACTTGAGGTTGCAGGGGCATTCGTACAAATCGGTTTATTACCCAACACCAATTGGTTGGGAGATACTATAGCAAGAAACCGTATGGGTGAAATTGAAATCGACGCACGTAACGAAACGAGTGTTAAAGGTATTTTTGCCGCGGGGGACTGTACAACAGTACCTTATAAGCAAATTATTATTTCAGCCGGAGAAGGGGCAAAAGCCGCACTTAGCGCATTTGACTACCTAATCCGCACAAGTACCAGAACCGCTGAATAGGTGTAATTTACTTTATATTCAGTGAGTTGTAGTCAAAAGGCACTCGGGGGCGAGTGCCTTTTTTTTTGTGCATAATCTGTACAAAAAAGGCTCAAAAGTGCCTAAAAGTGTTCAAGTGTGGACAACTTGTGGACGATCTAAACGCTGATTTGGTGGTACTTACAGCGGAGAAATGCATCCCATTGTGGACAATTTGTGGACACGCAAAAGTTAAATTTGCCTCGGTTTTCGTCGTCAAAATCATCCTAAAACGAACAATCTATTAAGCTAACTCTGTTCCTCCTTTTAATGGGTTGTACGTAATCGCATCTTGAAGAAAGTCCGGTGCAAAGTGTGCGTAGGTCAGTGTTTGCTGTAATGTCGAGTGACCTAGGATTCTCTGCAAAGTAATAATACTGCCGCCATTAACCATGAGCGGATCGCCAAGAATCACGCACAGTTAATTGCATTGCTAGAAACGTTAGCGTTAGTTCTTCCTGTGAAAGCTGCCCATATACGGCAAACCCGTGACTTTATTATTGAGTTGTCTAAACAACGGGTTCAAGCGAATCAACTCGACCAACCGCAAGTAATGGAGTTTTGGGAGCTGTTTGATTATTTACACGATAACGAGGCTTTTGGTGTGAATCACAGTAGTGAAAAGGGTGTTTATGCGGTGAACTTTAACTATATTGCGTAGGTGGCCAGTGAACATCGTCAATCGATGTTGGTGAATACAGATATTAAAAATTTACTAAAATCAGGCCGAATGCGTAAGTTTGTGAGCGTTAAGACGGTAAGAAGTGTAGTAAACAGTGAGTTTAATAGCACGCTGCGGAGGGGATACGTTTAAAACACCTGAAGTGATTAAGTGCTGGGTATTTCAGGAAAACAGTGAGAGTTAGTTTCCCCCTCCATTCATCTATAGGCTGCCGATGTGCAGATTTTTTTATGTACATATATCCCTCCCTCAGCAAGTCTGCTTAACTACAAACACTTTCAATCATACTATGCACCTTTTGATAACACTTAATAAAATTAAGTAATATAATAATAATTAAAATATCAAAAGATATTTTCAAAGTTGTAGTTAGATTCAAAATTAGGAACTTTTAAAACCAATAGTATTAAAATTTTGCACAAAACAGCACAATCACTTTACCATTAAATTGTTATCACTTATTTGAATTGGTACGAGTTTAACTACATTATACGCTTGTCCCCCTTTTGCGTGTGGACGAGGCGGGGGAGTAAATGCACGCAAAGGGATAATGTTTAAGCTAATAGGCATCAAAGGTAAGGAATAGTACGTGAGTGAGATTTATCTTATGTACCTAAGGTAAATTTAACATTAAGACTATGCACTGATATTTGTTAATGATAAATGGAATTGTTATGTTTGATGGTCTTGGTTATGTTGTTGCGATCGGTGCGGTAGTCTTAATTACTTTATGTATAACCTACTTGATTTCAATTGGAAATGCTTTCAACGATACAATACCAAAGGATAAAACCTCAGAATGTAATTCTGAAAAATTTCTTGCTAAGGATGATGAAGAGAATAGTTTTAAAAGTAAATTAAAAAATAATAAAAAGGTTTATAAATGGAGAAGTCTGATTATTGCCTCTATTTTTATTCCATTTTTAAATTTTATATACTATTGTAATGTTGGGATTTATTTTGTTAAAGATAAAGGTGAAATATTTTTTGGTATTTTCACATTTTTCATATTTACATTTTTGAATTTTTTTCTGGTTGTTTTTAGGTTCAAAAAATCAAGTGAATTTGTTGGTGCATTCTTAATATCTTTTGTTGCATACAATATTATTTATTTTCCTCAGAAATTAAATGTTGATTTTGAAAATAAAGTACATTCATTTATTTCTAATGGAGACACTAACTCTTTAGAAAAAGAATTAGGGAAAAATTGCAGTTTAGTTGAGTATGAACTAGACGATTATATATGGTATGCATTATTTCGGTCTGAAGCCCCCATTGACTCTTTAGAGTTTTTATTTGGCTGCCAATTTCATGAAGATAACTTTGATGTTAATAAAATAGAAGAAGGTAGACATTACCTTCGGTCTTTTCTTGATAAAAAAATATCAAAGAATATAACAACAAATCATAATTTTGAGATTCTTTTTGCTGAAAATTATTTCACTTTGCTTGATGAAGAGTCAAAACGAAAATTAATACGGGAATTAGTATATAAAATTGCAACTGAAAGTAAGAAGGAATACAGTGATATATATATTAGTAGATTAGATAAGTTAATTGATTTAAATCCAAGTATTGCTAATTATGTTAATCTTCGTGATATTGATTACCATAAAATAATAGAGTATAGAGAAATTAATGCGGCAAATTATTTTTTAACAAGATTGCCGCCTAGTAATGAAGATTATAAATTAGCAATGAATATATTGACGAATAATTTACCTTTCATCACTGAGAAAATTAAGAGTGATAGAGGTGTTTTAGAAAATACAACCATCAATGATATTGATTCCTACTTTTATAAAAAGAAAAATATAAATCTAATTTTTTATGCATTTTATGTTGGTAATGCAGAAATGATTAATTATTTGATTGAAAATAAATTGTTTAAAATCGAAGATTATAACTATGAAATGAAAACGACTGGCAGTTATGAAGCAGGTTGCAACAACTACTTAGTTACAGGTATCGCTGAGAGTTGGACTCTTAATGAAGATGAGAAAAAAGCATTGCTACAAAAATTAAAAGGTTTACCAAATATTTGTGACCGAATGATTGAAGTGGAATTAAATAAAATTGATGAGATGTTAGCCAAGTATAAGTCTTAATCGCTGCTTAGATAAGCAAACTGAGTTAATGGATCACTCAGTTTGCTTATCTTTAGTTTATTTATAATTCGGCTCTTTTCCCTTTGCCTGAGTCAAGAAATCCAGCAACGCATATTGTTTAAAGCGGATCACCTCAACACCTAGCATGTCGTTAATTGATTTCATGCTTTCCATTAGTGGTAATAACTCATTGAACCAAAACACCATTGCGGCCTTTTCAACATCACCAAGACTGCCCGAGCCTTGCGGGATGATCCC
Source organism: Providencia sp. 2024EL-00732 (assembly GCF_044006275.1). Lineage (NCBI taxonomy): Bacteria > Pseudomonadati > Pseudomonadota > Gammaproteobacteria > Enterobacterales > Morganellaceae > Providencia > Providencia sp. 2024EL-00732. The sequence goes on from NZ_JBIPDG010000001.1 coordinate 660,707, forward strand.
CATCAGCTGTGGTGGTATCCGGTGCATAGCCAACAAATCATCGTGGGTGGTGTCCTTGATACCGACAAACTCATCTTTGGCACTGATTTGGGAGAAAGGTAAAATTTGAATCCCATCCTTGCCACCATTGGCAGCATAGACAAAGATATTCTTAAATGCCTTGCCTTTGCGGGCTTCAGTGAGTGATTTCTTTAATGATTCAACGGCCTTGTCGTCGGCTAATGCTGCGAAAAGATACACTATTACACCGGCGTGACTTCCTTCTGATAATAGTTTGTCCGAAATAAGGTAACTGAATGATTCAAGTTAGCGGAAATAAGCCCCGCCATATATCTCTTGGTGAATACACGGATTTTTCAAATGAATAATGCTATTTTTGTGGGATTCGTAGGCATCTTGGTAATTCTTCCTTTGTAGTATCACTCCTAACTCTGTCGTGACTAAAGACATTCCTCCTTGTGTCATTGTTGGTGGGCATTCCTGAGAAGATAATTAAATATCGTTTTGATGAAAATACGATTCAACGATTATTAAATAGTAATTAGTGGGATTATCACATTACAGATTTGCCATCCAATCTCTATTGCAGTGATATAAATCTATTTTTGGATGAATTAGTGACAAATTTATCTCGTAGAAATACAGTTAAATATAACTATACAAATTTTAATTTGTCAGAAATCTTTAGTGAGTATCACAATAGTGATTTTAAGTTTTGGGGCTAATGGTCGAGCAAAAAAGAGGGCGATTACATCGAGGGTGCGGAGGGTAACGTTTTTGTGATGCGACAAACCTTTAAAAATGAGCAATCCGCTAAACGCGCCGCCGCGGCCAAGTGGTCAAAATTACAAAGGGGCGTAGCAGAATTTAATATCACCTTGGCTGAGGGGCGCGCAGATCTATACCCTGAAATGCCCGTCACGGTAACCGGCTTTAAACCGACCATTGATAGTCACCAGTGGGTGATTAGCCGAGTGACACACACCATTGATGGGAACGGATTTATTACCCATTTGGAACTGGAAATAAAAATCAAAGATATTGATATGACGGATGATGAGCAAAGCGACGGATAATTGATTATAATAACATCAGGCATACCCATAACCCAAGGTTATAAAATGGCGTTCAATTGTCCCCAGTGTGGCGCTGTGACTTATACCAAAACCAGTAAATCCATGAGCAGTGAAACCCGTAGAAGCTTGTGTGGTTGTTCTTTTACGACAATAACCTCAGTAGAGATTTATCTCACAAAAACAATCTCACAAGAGTTGCCAGAAGACTTTGAGATCCCGATGGAAAAGTTACCTAAATCACATCGGGGTGAGAAGCAGATGGAGATGTTTTGATGTGGGAATTTTTTGGAGAAAAAAGGATGAAGTATGAAAGAAGATATAAAGCAAGACACGCATAAAAATCAACATTTTTTACCTGAAACATATATAAAACAATTCAAATGTAATAGCCTAAAAGGAGGGTCGTCTTCTTACGTTTTTAATAAGATAACCTCTAATGCTAAGCAAAGAAAGTTTGGCTTTCAAAAGTTAAAAGCTAAAAGACTATGTGCTGAATTTGAACGGCATACGTTAATCGTTAATGGAGAGCGGGAATTAGTAATTGAGGAATGTTATAATTTATTAGAGAATACTCATAAGGAATTTATTAGTATGCTATCTTTCTATTATATAAGCCGGAAAAAATTTTCGACTGAATCTATAAAAAATAAAAATTGGGCGATATCAAAAAAAATTCATTTTTTAAGATTGAAAGGATAGTTTCACCTTATTATCGCTGCCACCCTGCTGGTTTTGTTATGATAAAAAATGAGGTGTTAAGTAAAATAGCCAGATTTTATATCAGAATAATGTTATATAGAAATAAAAAATTTGATGATGATTTAAGCTTAAAACATAGACCAAAGCTAAATGAAATTGCAATGAGTTTAAATCAATTACCTTCATATCTAAATAAATCAATAGGTAGTGAAATTATAACGATAGAACAACGAACTGAATTTTTTGAATTAATAGGATTGCTTAGTGAAGAAGTATCAGGTATAGATAGGAGTATATTAAATGATTTAATTTCAGCTTATTATAAAATTCATAGATATTTAGTAATCCCTTTCGTGTATACAGGATTTGATTTTACAAAAAAGAATATATATATATTCTTTGCTCCAAAAAAAATCAGATTATTAGTTCTGATGCTCCATATATTTTAAATAGTGATACATTAGTGTTTACTTTAACACCTAATGTTGCGATTATTTTTTCATCTAAAGATTTTAATAGTATTATATATAAGTTATCTGAATTTTCGGATATTATATGTAAGTGTAATGTAGAAAATGCGGAGGAATTCATTTTTTCCAATGACAGTGAAAGATTAATTAAATTCACAAAAAACCTTAACCCTATGACTTTGCATGAAAAATCTAAAATAAACAAATGTTTATTATGACCATTTTTATTTGATTTAGCCCCTACTGTGTAGGGGTTACTATAAAATGGGATTAGTATTTATATAAACACTATTCTCTTGTGCCAGATATTGGTAATAGTATAGGAATACTAAACTTTATTCTGTTGGTGGAACTGTTCGCTGTTTCAGAGTATTGTTCCTTGCCAGAAATTGCGGATGACCCAACCGTAATTACTGGTGCATCTGTAGTATTATTTCCTTCATTAACAGTCACAACAATATCAAATTCTATTTGTTGGATTGGAACCCCGGTATCTATACAATAGATCATGCTTGAGTTTTGGTTATGATATGTTGCTGAGGCTGGGTTTACTTTAGCATTATTTTTATCACCATATTCTTTAGCAGAATTAATACCTGTAATAATCTGTTTTATTGTTTCTTCAATATATTTATCAAGTTTCATTTATCCACCTAAACAGCTTAATAAAAATGAACCAATAGATGCAACACTAGCCACTGAGGGAAGTGTTGCTAACAAAGTTTTTACGACAGTTTTACTTGGTTTATCAGATGAAAATTGCTGTTCTACGGCATCTATAATTTCAAATGCTTCTTGTTTTTTTTCTGAACAATTGATTGATTTTTCTATCTCTAAACGTAGTTGTGAAATACTATCATTAATATCAGAATTTAAATTTACTACATTTAAGGAGTTATCTATTGAATGGTTATTAACTCTCGAATTTGAACCATAAAAATTATAAGTTATATCTTTTACTGCTTGTCCTGCTTCAGGTAAACCCAATTTTTTATATGTAATTTGATAGTGAGCAGGAATTGATGAGTGTCTCTCATAAAAGCCAGGGTCAATAATCTCATAAGTTTCTTCTCCACCATTCGACATTTTTCTTTGAATTAAATCACCCGTTTCAATTAAAATATCAGACCGCATAATAATAATTTTTTTTGATTGAACACTAGCTTTGATGTCATCAATTTTTTTACCGTTCTTTTTTAAGAGTAAAACAGTATCTTTTAGTAAATGTGACATAGACATATAATATCCTTATGGTAGTTTTGAAAATGAAATTCATGTTATTACTGTTACATGAATATGATCTAAAAAAAGTGATGAAAATATAAAAAAACAAAGGTTTTTATACTGATATTAGTAATTAATCGTAATAAACTGCTTCTAGCAAACTGTTATTCACTCAATCATTGAACGTTTGATTGATAAAGTCCTAGAATAATGTCAATTATTTTGAAAAATAAGAAAAATAAAAAGCCTCTCATTAAAAGGGGCTTTATAAGTGTGGTCAATATGTGGACATCAACCATTGACTAAATCCATTTAAATCAATTGTTTAACTCACTTTATATTTGCTTAACAAATGAGGTATTTTCAACAAAAGATAGAGTTTCGAACAACAGCACCGAGAAAATTATTGATGATGATATTCTATAGCTTCATCACACACATCGAAGTTTTCGTCATTTCAGCAGTAGATTACACCAGAGAATTGTGACCCATCATCATTATCATCACGTAGAGGTAGATAAATCTTCAAAGGCGAGCGTTCTACTAAAGGTGTCGTGATGGTTAAAATTACAAAGAGGTATGGCAAAATTTGATATTACCTCGCTGGAAAAGGGGTTATCTTCCGACATTATAAAGTTTCTTATCAAAATAAATGTTATAAATGTGGAGCAGTTCTTAGATATTAATTATCAACAAAATCAAAAGCTAATCATTTTCTGGATACCACGATTAACACTTTATATTCCAGTCTTTATATGCTGATCTTTTGATCATGAAGATAACTCATGTTCCAAATGAAATTAAGTCGCTTTAACTCATTCATCGGCTCTGGCATAAATTAGGTTATTCAAAATCATTAACTTATTGACAACATAAATATTGATAAATGGAAACGTGATTTTAAAAGCGAGGCTCCGTTTCCATCTTGGCGCTTAGGATGCAACAAACACGATGAATAAAGATTTTACCTTTAAGATTAAAAGCAGTGTTTTCGACGAGAATTATAACCCTTCGGAAAATACTCGCATTACGACCAACTTTGCTAATTTAGCGAGAGGGGAAAACCGTCAAGAAAATTTACGTAACACGCTGGTGATGATGAATAATCGTTTTAATACACTAGCGTATTGGGATAACCCAAAAAGTGACCGTTATTCAATCGAAATTGAAATTATTTCGGTAGAGATGAGCGTTGAAAAAAGTGCCAATACTTTTCCTGTTATTGAAATACTAAGAACTAATATTATCGATAAAAAAACGGGTAAAAGGATAGAAGGACTTGTCGGAAATAACTTTTCGTCTTATGTCCGTGACTATGATTTCAGTGTTCTATTGCTAGACCATAATAAAAACCAAACAAACTTTAGTCTTCCCGAAAATTTTGGTGATTTGCATGGGAACATCTTTAAATATTTTGTAAATTCAAATGAGTATAAAGCGCGCTTTAACAAGGCGCCAGTGATATGTTTAAGTGTATCAAATAAAGACATTTACCACCGTACAGGAAATCAACACCCGGTATTAGGGATAGAATATCAGCAAAATGGTAGCTCATTAACGGATAAATATTTTAAAAAAATGGGATTACAGGTTCGCTATTTCATGCCGAAAAATAGTGTTGCACCGTTGGCCTTTTATTTTACGGGGGATTTGCTGAATGATTACAGCAATATTGAGTTGATTGGCACAATCAGCACGATGGAAACATTCCAGAAAATTTATCGCCCTGAAATTTATAATGCGAACTCTGTCGCAGGGCAATGCTATCAACCGAGTTTGACGAACCAAGATTATTCATTAACAAAAATTGTTTATGACCGCGAAGAACGTAGCCGACTGGCTATTGAGCAGGGGAAATATACCGAAGAACACTTTATTGAACCCTACAAACATATTCTAGAGAAATGGTCTGCTAACTGCGTGCTTTGATTAATTTAAAAATTTAAGGTCAATTATTATGAAAATATTATTACCAACATCCACTGCAGGTAGCTTACCGAAACCTTCATGGCTTGCTGAACCGGAGAAACTTTGGTCTCCTTGGAAATTACAGAATGATGAATTAATTGAGGGAAAACAAGACGCGCTTCGTTTATCTTTGGACGATCAGCTACGGGCAGGGATTGATATTGTTAGCGATGGTGAGCAAACACGCCAGCATTTTGTGACGACATTTATTGAACACCTTAGCGGCGTTGATTTTGAGAAACGTCAGGTGGTTAAAATTCGTGACCGTTATGAGGCAAGTGTTCCTACCGTTGTTGGTGCCGTTGCGCGCCAAAAACCTGTCTTTGTGGAAGATGCCAAATTTCTACGTCAGTTAACTAACCAACCGATTAAATGGGCTCTGCCAGGCCCGATGACGATGATCGACACGCTGTACGATAACCACTATAAAAGTCGTGAAAAACTGGCTTGGGAATTTGCTAAAATCCTCAATCAAGAAGCAAAAGAGCTTGAGGCGGCAGGGGTTGATATTATCCAGTTTGATGAACCCGCTTTTAATGTTTTCTTTGATGAAGTTAATGATTGGGGAATAGCGGCATTAGAAAGAGCTATTGAAGGGCTAAAATGTGAAACTGCTGTTCATATCTGTTATGGCTATGGCATTAAAGCCAACACAGATTGGAAAAAATCGTTGGGAACAGAGTGGCGGCAGTATGAAGAAGCATTTCCTAAACTGCAAACTTCGAATATCGACATCATTTCTTTAGAGTGTCATAACTCACGTGTTCCTATGGATTTGATCGAACTGATCCGTGGTAAAAAAGTGATGGTAGGGGCCATTGATGTGGCAACAAATACGATAGAAACCCCTGAAGAGGTTGCGAACACATTACGTAAAGCCCTTGAGTTTGTTGATGCAGATAAACTTTACCCTTCGACAAACTGTGGTATGGCTCCATTATCTCGTCAAGTGGCTAGCGGTAAACTCAATGCGTTAAGTGCCGGAGCAGAAATCATCCGTAGAGAGCTTTCAACGAAGTAGTTGCGCTAAATCCCCTAGTTTTGTAATAGGTTTATTTCTTATCATCACATGTTAAAGAAGCTTCTTACCTATAAGAAGCTTCTTTAATACAATTAGAGTTAAATGACATTTCTTCCCTATCACCGTTGGATGACTAATTAAATGTTAACCTATTAATAAAGGGTTAATGACGTTTTGGTTATCGTCAATTTACCGTCAATTAATCCGTAAAAAACACCATATATAGCCACTAATTAATATCCCTTTAAATAGTTAAAGTCGGAAATTATTTTTGATTTAAATCACATTAACTAAATATTATTCATACATTAACAAATCAAAAGCGCTATTGTTAAATTAATGGGAATGCATTGTTAATCTTTTGGGTGGTGGATCGGAAATGAATACAGAAAAATATGACTATATTATTGTCGGTGCGGGCTCTGCGGGATGTGTTCTTGCTGCTCGATTGATTCAGAACATTCAAGCTAGGGTATTACTTCTCGAAGCTGGAGGAAGTGATAACCACATGTTTATTCGTATGCCAGCAGGCGTGGCTAAAATTATTGCACAAAAAAGCTGGCCTTACGAAACCGAACCGGAAGCTCATGCGAACAACCGTAAAATGCAGATTGCTCAAGGGAAAGTTCTTGGGGGAAGTAGCTCTGTAAATGGCATGATTTATATCCGCGGCCAAAAACAAGATTACGATAATTGGGCTCAAAATTATGGTTGCGAAGGTTGGGGTTACGATGATGTGCTCCCGTGGTTTAAAAAAGCGGAGCGTAACGAAAGCCTGACAGGTGAGTATCATGGAACCGAAGGGCCTCTCCCTGTGAGTGAGAACAGGTACCGGCACCCACTATCGATGGCATTTATTCGTGCGTCACAAGAACACGGATTACCTTATGTTAATGACCTCAATGGGGGAAGCCAGCAGGGTACTGGTTTTTACCAAACTACAACCCACAATGGTGAAAGAGCCAGCACTTCAAAAACATATTTAAAATCGGTGGAAAATAGCGAAAAACTCACGCTAAAACTGAATGCACAAGTTAACCGCATTATTATCCGTAATGGCTGTGCTGTTGGTGTTGCTTATCAAGGGAAAAGTGGACATGAAATAGAAGCGTTTGCAACAAATGAAGTTCTTATTTGTTCAGGCGCGATGGGGTCAGCAAAACTATTGATGTTGTCAGGCATTGGGCCAGAAGAACATCTTTCCAGTCTGGGTATTGATACCGTTGCAAATCTGCCTGTTGGCAAAAATTTTCATGACCATTTGCATATGTCAATTAACGTGACAACCAAACAACCAATTAGCTTATTTGGTGCGGACCAAGGGCTAAATGCGATTAAACATGGACTGGAATGGATGGTCTTTCGTAGTGGGCTATTAGCCTCTAATGTATTAGAAGGTGCTGCGTTTAAAGACAGTTGTAACCAAGGGCGCCCTGATGTACAAATCCATTTTCTTCCTATATTGGATAGCTGGGATGATGTTCCTGGTGAGCCATTACCAGCGACTCACGGTTTTACATTGAAAGTGGGGTATCTTCAACCCAAATCCCGTGGTGAAGTTTTATTGCGTAGTCGTGACCCTCTCGTCCCGTTAAAAATTCATGCAAATTATCTTGCTTCGCCTGAAGATATGGAAGGTTGCAAACGAGCAGTTAAATTTGGTTTAGAAGTGCTCAATTCACCGTCATTGCAAGCGGTAAGCAAAGATATTTTGATGCCTCCTGCGGCGGTATATGATGATGAACGGCAGTTAGAAGAGTTTGTCCGTAATTTTTGTAAAACGGTTTATCACCCCGTGGGAACTTGCCGCATGGGAACAGAAACAACAAATTCGGTAACAGATTTACGTTTAAGGGTTCATGGTATTAAGAATTTACGGGTGGTGGATTGCTCTGTCATACCAGAGATCCCAAGTGGTAATACGAATGCGCCAACGATAATGATTGCAGAGCGTGCAGCAGCAATGATTATTGAGGATAGAAAATAAATTTTATTATTGTTATGTCTGCTGAGGGTAGTCTCAGCAGCTGACTTTTGGGGGGTATCAAAAAACACCTGAGCTACACAAGACATAGGTAACTGGTGTTTAATGTGGTTCTATATGTCAGGCACGTTGATCAGTTGATTAAAATTCTACTTTTTGCATTTCTCCTTTTGTTCCCAGATAGGGTATATTAAAGAAATCATCGTAAAGTTGTTTTTTATTATAGGTAACATTGGCAATGGCAGTGATCCCAAAAAACTATGCGCGCTTGGAAAGCGGCTACCGTGAGAAAGCACTTAAAATTTACCCGTGGATATGTGGGCGATGTACTCGGGAGTTTGTGTATTCAAATTTACGCGAATTAACGGTTCATCATATCGACCATGACCACACCAATAACCCAGAAGATGGTAGCAATTGGGAATTATTGTGTCTGTTTTGTCATGACCATGAACACTCCAAGTATACGGAAGCTGACCAGTACGGTACACGCGTGGTCGCAGGGGAGGATGCGCAAGATGATGTTGAAGCCGCAACTTACAATCCCTTTGCAGATTTAAAATCAATGTTAAATAAAAAGAAATAATTTTAGTCGTAAAACTGCGCTTATAGTTAATCAATGATAGCAAATACATTTATCTGAGTGTATTTGCTATCGTTAATGCCTCACTAAATACCCATTTTTTAATTCCCTGATCCGCACGATATGTTCATATGATTGTTTGACAAAGGGGATTACTCAGGCTTATATTTAATTCATTCAAATGAATTAAATATAAAGAGAGATGATGATGAATACAATAGCTGTTCCAAGCCCCTTTTCTTTTGAAGAACGTGATAGAAGGTGGGGGATAGCAAGGAAAATCATGCAGTTAAATGACCTAGAAGTCTTAATGATTTATGGGGATAGGGAGTCAGCTGCGCCAGCACCTTTTTGTATTGACCACTACTTTACTAATGACCGCTTAGGTTCCGTCGTGATTTTTCATCAAGATAAAGCACCGCTGGTGGTGACATTTGCGCCAATGATGGTGGCTGACCATATGCAAGCGCAGATGCGGGGCGATGTACAATGGATCTCGCCAGAGCAGATTATTGTGGGTAAAACAGGGCGAAATATTGCACAAATATTTGTTGATTTAGGGGTATCAGCCAATGCGAATATCGGTGTGGTGGGTTTGGAACCTTATCCCCCATTTTATTTTGATGGGGCGATGCCTTATAACACGTTAACAGGTATCAAAGAACGCTTACCTCAACTTAATTTTGTGCCTGTGTATAAACATTTTTTCCAGTTAGCTTCAGTGAAAAGTGCCGAAGAATTAGAGCATGTAAGATATGCTGCGATGATTGGTGAAGCAATGAGTGAATCAATGCGCGCAACTGCGTTGGTCGGTCACTCAGAAGCCGATATTGCCGCAGCAGTGACAGCCAAGTGTTTGTCCATGGGCGGGTTTACTGCCGAAATTTTAATGGGTTCTGGCCCTGAGTATATTGGTTGGGGGCAACCTGCTTGGCAATATCGTTCACAGCCACCGCGTAAAATTGAGCAAGGTGATATTGTCTTGAGTGAAATATTTGCACTGTATGGGATGTATGAAACACAACACCAAGCCGCAGTCGCTGTAGGGAAAATTCACCCTAACCTCGAAAAGGCTGCAGCCGTCGCACGGGAATGCTATGAAATAGGCGTTGAAAATCTGAAAGAAGGTGTCACTTTTGGGGAAGTGGTCGATAAAATGGAACAGCCTCTTTTAAAATCAAAAGGATGGCATGTTCACCCGTTGATCCACAGTATTAACCCATATGGGCCAATTGGTTTTGGTACTGCGCCGGGTATCGAGTCTTTACCTATTGCACAAAAGTATCGCCAATTAGAGCGTTTACCGAACCCTGGTCGTGAGCTGGTGTTAAAAGCAGGTATGACATTTGCCTTTGAACCTAATTGCGCATTTGGTTACCATTTATGTAATTTGGGTGGAACTGTCGTCGTTGGTCAAGGTCAGGGTATTGAACTGAATCATAATTCAACTTATCTTATGCGGGCAGATAATTAATTGATGGAATAACAGCGGGATATGACTGAAACCAATAAAAATACACTTTCTTCTGAGTCAACCAAAGAAAAGTTAGTCAATGAAGGGATTAAACAGTTTGCTCTTCATGGTATTAATGGTGTAAGGACGCGACAACTAGCTGAAAATGCAGGAGTTAACCAGTCTGCAATTCCGTATCATATGGGCGGGAAATTGGGCGTTTATACCGCTGTTATCCAAAAAATAGCCGCTGATTTATCCCAAGCGAGTAATATTCAGCTATTTGATGATCAGATGGCAAAGATAAAAACACAGTCTGTTGTGGAAAATGAGCAAATAAATCAATTGGCATGTTTATTGATTAAAGGATTGGGTAATGCATTACTATTACCTGAACATGAATATTACTCAGTATTGATCCTTCGGGAGCAGTTAGAACCGACAGAAAATTATGATGTTATTTATCGTGATTTTATTGAGCCTTTTCATATTAGGTTATCTAGCCTCGTTCAATTGGCTCATTCGGTTGATGAGCAAACTGCAATTATTCGCGCCCATACATTAATCGGCCAAGTATTAGGCTTTGTTGTTGCACGCAAGCCATTACTCAAGCGATTAGAGCGCGAACAAATAGATGATGCGTTGTTAGCACAAATTATGCAGCAAATTTGTTTAATGACGAGCAATGCATTTCTTATCTCTATACAAAACTAATATGGCGAATATAGCTTTCCACATGGTGTTTTAATGGATATCTTGATGGCTACGGTACACTAGTGATAATTCAGGGTGATGCCATAAACTCGCTGGAGTAACGGTTGTACGTTCCCAAGGGATGTGTCCAATAAACCATAATTTCCAAAAGTTTAATTTGGCGTTTGGGTTTTTGGTTAATAAAGCCTCAAAGGTTTCAATTTCGCCAATTTGGATAGATAGCGCTGATTGGTATATATCAAACACGAATTTTGAACAAAATTGCCTCGAAGAATCATAATTAAACCCCGTATGGTAAAATTTATTTAAACGTGGTGGTACTTGTGCGACTAACGCTTTTTTCTGTTCTTGGGTCAATGACTGTCTGAGTCGCCGTACACTATAGCGCTTATCAGATGACCGAGAAATAAAACGGGATAAGGTAGTTGTGGTTGATAGTGGAACACGGCTTTCAGCGATTAAATAGTCATCTCCATCATGGCCTACAATCATGCCGACATGGTTGCTCCAGCATTGTGAAGCAGAGGCTATCTGGCGAAACAATTCTGTTCCGATACTGGTAAATACAATATCACCAACTTCGAATTTATGGGGATAATTTATTGTCGTCATCAATTTACCTCAATGAAATATAATGTCATTAAGGTACATTTATAATGGTTCGTAGAAATCAAGCTATCAGATAAAAGCTTAAAATAACCATTGTTTAGGTTGGGTATAGGTTCGTTAGTTTTTCGCTGAGCTGTTTTACACTACTTATGATGTCATTTTCATTATGAGCGGCATATCCAAAGAGAATCGCATTGTGGTTGCGGCTTTCAATACAATAACGAGATAACGGTTGTGCACCAAAGCCTAATTGCTGGCATTGTTCAAGGATTATCCGAATATCGTAACCTGCTTTGACCCAGCAAACAGTGTGAATACCAGAGTCTGTCATTTGTACGTCAAATAAATGGGGCAAGTATAAGTTGATTGCGCTGAGGAATGCGTTTTGCCTGTCATGACATATTTTGCGTATTTTCCTAACATGACGTGCATAATGCCCCTCTTGAATAAACTGAGCTAAGGCCGCTTGCTCTAGGTAGCCACAATGACTATCACTGTAATATTTCATCATTGTAAAAGGTTCGCTCAGTATTTCTGGGACAACTAAAAAGCCTAAACGGAATCCGGGATACATCATTTTAGAGAATGTGCCTGCATAAATTACACGTTGGTGATTATCCAGTCCTTGTAATGCTTGAATTGGTTTAGATGAAAAACGAAACTCACTGTTATAGTCATCTTCGAAAATCCATGCATTATTTTGTTGTGCCCAATCTAGCAATGCCAAGCGCCGAGGTAAACTTAACGTTGTTCCTAGTGGAAATTGGTGTGAGGGCGTGGTGTAAATTAATTTTGCATGGCTATATTGTTTTGCAGCGTAAGTGATATCCATTCCCTCCTGATCTGAAGGAATAGCGGCGATTTTAGCCCCTGTTGCGGTGAGTATTGCCCTTGCACTATCATAACCAGGATCATCTAACCAAACAGTATCACCTTGTTTTAATAGAACTTTGGAAACTAAATTAATGGCTTGCTGGGTACCGTTGACAATAATAATTTGATTTTCATTACAGTGGACTCCACGCGTTGAGCGAACATAGTCAGCCACCAGTTTTTTTAACGGCATATAACCATCGGGATGGTTAAAATGAGGGATTGTAGACTTAGATTTACGCCAAACACGGCCCAGTAAACGCCCCCAAAGTTCATGTGGAAATTGGTCTACACAGCCAATACCAATATTAAACATTTGGTGTGTGTTTGTATTCGGGCGTGATTTATCCCATAAGCTTTCTAGTGTGCTGATAATAGGGTTCAGATTAAGTGCATTGTATTCAGGGCAATTAATAATTTGAGGCTTACTTGTTGTTCTAACTAATTCGTCTGGGATCTTCGCTGAAACATAAGTGCCAGACCCTTTCTTGGTATACAAATAGCCTTCATCAATTAACCTATCGAATCCTGCAATCACAGAATTTCTAGAAATTGACATCATTTCCGCAAGTGCTCTAGTTGAGGGAAGTTTAATACCTGTATTAATACGCCCATCCAGAATTGCATCACGGATTGTGTGGTAAACATTTTCTTTAATGTAACCCTCTTTAAGTAAAAGAAGGGGAAATGGAGCTTGCTGCTTACGGCGCATAAAGTGGACCCTATTTAAATAACAAAAGTGTATCTTATACAGCACCAGATTGGTATGTACTATAACCCCACTAAGTTATAAATTAATAGATGGAAGGGTTATTATGAATAAAACAGCATTACCAGTCACAGTCGATTTTGTCGCGCCAGAACATTACCCTGAGTGGTTAGTTTATTGGCTAGAATATCAAAAATTCTACAAAGTGGATTTAAAAGAAGAGGTGACGTTAAAAGCGTGGGAGCGCTTCTTTGATGCTAATGAGCCGATGTATTGTGCTGTAGCACTGGAAGAAGGAAAAGTTGTTGGTTTTGTGAATTATTTATATCACCGGTCAACTTGGGCTGAAAATGATTTTTGTTATTTAGAGGATTTATATGTGACACCTGAAATGCGAGGTCGTCATGTTGGGAAACAGTTAATCGAGTTTGTACATCAGCAAGCTAAAGAAAAACAATGTGGTCGTCTTTATTGGCATACGCAAGAAACTAACTTACCCGGTCAAAAATTGTATAACTGGGTGGCAGAAAAGCCCGGCGTGATTGAATACAGAATGGCCTTGTAATAAATAGCCGCCAAATATCCTACATTTCAGTTAATTATTTGCTGACCCGTTGTTTGGCAACAACGGGTTTTTCATCTCAATCAGAGAGCATGCAAAAATAAACTGAGTTAATCAGCTAATTGGGAACGTACTTCCATCAATGCGAAACCCAGTAAATTTAACCCTTTCCACGTTAGAGGATTTTCGATATTTTCACTATCTTCAGCTAACCCAATTCCCCAAACTTTATCAACGGGGCTGGCTTCTACGAGTATTCGCTCATTTGTAGAAAGTAAAAATTGCTTTAGTTCTTCATTTTGTGAAAATTTTGCCATATTAGCGGCAACCACGATCTCAAAACGGTTTTTATCCCAGACATCTTGTTTAAACCCACGGACTTCGCGACCAAAAGCTTTAGCCGCACCTGGATTTGGTGCATGAATAATTTTATTTAGGGTTTCTGTATCACCAAATAAGCGTGCTTTTTCCGCCATCATAAAATGTTCAGCACTTGCAAATCGATGACCATCAACAATAAATGGGGAAGGGTACCATTGGCTAAAACAGCTTTTGGTTATGTGATTTTGTTTTGTTTGGTGGCCCCAGAAAAAAACATATTTATATTTTTTGCCTGAGCGAAATTGATTACAAAGAGTTTTTATATCCATAAGTTAGTCAGCTTTAGCTAAGAATAATATGCTTAGCTTATCTATCACAGGTAACCCTGACTATCGGAATAGCCTGCTTAGTCAATTATAAGCAGGCGTGATGCCTAGAGTACCTTACTTAAAAATTCTGCAGTACGTGGGTTTGTCGGGGAGTTGAAAATTTGTTCAGGGCTACCTTGTTCTTGGATGATGCCTTGATCGATAAAGATAACGCGGTCAGCAACTTCCCGTGCAAACCCCATTTCATGAGTAACGATAACCATCGTCATTCCTTCATTGGCTAAAGTTTTCATGACTGCTAGAACTTCTCCCACTAGCTCAGGGTCAAGCGCTGAGGTGGGTTCATCAAATAATAAAATTGACGGTTGCATGGCTAAGGCGCGAGCTATAGCTACTCGTTGTTGTTGCCCACCAGATAAACTCGCAGGCCATGCATCAATTTTGTCTAATAACCCAACCTTGGCGAGTAGTTGCTCAGCTTGCTTAAGTGCCTGATCCTTTTTTAGTCCTTTGACCAATGTCGGCGCCATCATCAGGTTTTCAAGTACAGTCATATGAGGGAATAAATTAAAACGCTGAAAAACCATACCTATATTTTCACGCATTTTATTTAAATCAGTTTTAGGGTCATGGACGTTAAACCCATTAACTTTTATTTCGCCGCCATCAGGGCGTTCTAATGCATTTAAGCAACGTAAAAAGGTACTTTTCCCTGAGCCTGAAGGCCCAATGATACAAATAACTTCTTGTGGTTGAACTTCACATGAAATGCCTCGTAATACATGGGTATTACCAAATTTTTTTTGTAAATCATTAACGTAAATCACTTCTGCCCAACCTTTTTTCCATATATTGCACAAGCTGAGCAAGTATAAATGTCAGCATCCAATAAATTACTGATATGGTTAAATACGGTTCCCAATAGGTTGCGTAAGCACCGGAAACGGTTCTTGCTGCATAAGCAAGGTCGGCTAAACCGATAGCTGATGCAAGGGATGAATCCTTAACGATTGCAATGGCATTGTTCCCTAATGGCGGAAGGATCCTGCGGAAAGCTTGAGGCAAGATAACTTTTCGCATTGTTTTAGCCCAGCTCATACCAAGCGCTCGAGAGGCTTCCATTTGCCCTTTATCAATGGATTGAATACCGGCTCTGAATATTTCAGAGACGTAAGCTCCTGAGTTTAGCGTAATTGCGATTACACATGATAAAAATGCACCGTAATCAGAGCGTAACATACGCGCAGTATCGATGGACATAATCCCTGATGTGACTAATAAGCCATCACGTGGGTTAATAAAAAGCGGTACTAAGGCAAAATGGACGACCATTATTTGTACAAACAGAGGTGTGCCACGAAATGCACTTACATAGAAACGGACAGGCCATTGAACGAAATAGTGTAAAACAGGTTTCCAGATCCCTTGTTCAGCCTTAGCTGTTCTTCCTAAACCTAATGTTAATCCCCAAAGTGAGCCTAAAATAACGCATATGATGGTTGCTTTGATAGTCATCATAGCGCCTTCGGCAAACAAAGGGGCATATTCTTCGATTATTTCCCAACGAAACGCAGACATCTTAATTATCACCCTGATTTATATCGCGAAAAAGCCACCCAACGATGGCTTTAAATTTTACTATTATTGTTTTGGCAGTTGCGGAACGTTCTCATCAAACCATTTTTGGTAAATTTTGTTATAAGTTCCGTTCTCAACAATTTTGTTTAAACCATTATTGATTTTTTGTTGTAATTCACTATTGCCTTTAGCCACCGCAATACCAAAATATTGTTTTTCAAAATGGTTATCGTAGATCAGCTTAAATTTTTTCTCTGGGTGTGTTTTGATATAAAACTTAATCACACCCACATCGCCGACTGCTGCATCAATACCATCTTCAAATAGTTCTTGTAGTAGAAGAGGGGTATTATCAAACCGTTTGATTGAGGTACTATTTTTGCCAATAACTTCAGAGACTACAATATCCCCCGTACTGGAATTGACCACGCCAACATTGAGATCTTTTAAGCTGTTCAGGTCAGTCACATTGGAGGACTCGCTGATAACGATAGCTTGTTCTGCTGGGAAATAAGGGTTGGAAAAATCGACCATATTTTTACGTTTATCTGTGATAGTGATACCAGAAATTAAAATGTCCCGATCACCTGAGGATAAAGTTGCAAAAATACCTTCCCAAGGGGTATTGATTAACTTCACATCAAAACCTTCAACTTCCGCTATAGCTTTAATAATATCGATATCAAAACCTTCCAGTTGTTTTTGGCTATTTTCAAATTCAAAAGGGCGGTATGTACCACCAGCACCGACCGTATAACTTTCTTTAGCGTAAACATTCCCTGAAAAAGCCGCGAGTGTCAGGCATCCCGCAAAAACTAATTTTTTAAACATCATTACAGCCTCTTTATTTATGCAATTATAGTGCATAAAAATACATAAACTTTAGGTTGTAAGCAAACAATATTTATAAATTAGTACTGTGATATGAGGTTGAATAATGCGGAGGGATACTGTTTTGTGTTGTCAGTGAGATTAGCGGAGAAAATAAAACTATTTAAGAATAGGAAATGTGAGGTATTTCTAGTTTTAATGAAAAAACCTTCTTACAAAAACGGATATTCACAATACCGCTTTTTTTACCTAACCATAACATTGCATTAACGATAAGCTTCTGCCATGTTTAGCTAGCTCATTGAATAAATTAACTTATCATGGAAAAGATTTTATTGGTGTTATGGCCCTTATTTGCGTTAATAGCAATTGGGTTTATCTTACGTCGTACAAGTTTATTTTCTAATGATTTCTGGCCGAGTGCTGAAAAACTTAACTATTTTATCCTATTCCCTGCATTGTTGATTAATAGTTTGGCCAGTGCACCGCTAGATAACCCTAAATTAACTCTCCTTGCCAGTGCAATATTCTGTATCTTAGGGGCAAGTTCATTTTTAGTTTTGCTATGTAAATATTTATTCAAAATTACGGTTCCGCGCTTCGGTGCTTATATTCAAGGGATCACGCGTTTTAACACCTACTTAGGCTTGGCAATAATAGCTGATTTATTTGGTCAAGAAGGGGTTGCAATTGCTGCGGTAATAATGGCAATTCTTGTCCCTAGTTGTAATGTGATTGCGGTACTTTCCCTAACATCAGGTGAGAAAATATCGATAAAGCAAATTCTATTCCCGATCATTAAAAACCCATTAATTATCTCTTGTTTGGTCGGTATTCTATTGAATTTATCCCCTATTGGTTTGCCATTTGGGTCTGGCCAATTATTAAAATTATTGGCGGCGTCCAGTTTACCATTAGGGTTGATATGCATTGGGGGCGCTTTGCAAACGGCAACCTTAAGAAGAGAATTCCAGCCTTTGATTATCTCAACATTGATACGTTTATTAGCGATGCCAGTATTGGCGGTATCAATCGCATATTTATTTTCCTTACCTGAATTTGAAACTCTTTTATTAGTTATTTTTTTTGCTATTCCAACTGCGCCAACAGCTTATATTCTGACTAGGCAATTGAATGGTGATAGCCAATTAATGGCAGGTATTATTACATTACAAACTGTGATGGCGGTTTTTACCTTGCCACTAGTTCTGTCATTAGCCATACAATAACAGCGATATATTTTGCAACCTTAGCCTCCATACACTATGTTATCGGGAGATTACTTCGTCTGATAAGGAGTTGTGTGTGTCTTTGGATAAATGTCAGAAATATGAAAATTTATCAATTGAAGAGGTATTGGATAAACTTTCATTGTTATATACAAATGCAATTGATTCATTACGAGATGCAATCGCTATTTATGTTAAAGATGGCCGCATACCTGAAAATGCTGAACGGGAAAATGGTTTATTTGCCTACCCAGAGCTATGCGTAACATGGTTAGGGGAAGTTGATCACTGTGAAAAAACACGTGCTTATGCACGCTTTGTTAAACGCGGTAATTATACTGTCACGATAACTCAACCAGAACTATTTCGGGCTTATTTAGTTGAGCAGCTTTCTATTTTACAACAAGACTATGATGTATCTTTTACGGTTCGCCCATCCAAAACAGAAATTCCCTACCCATTTGTGATTGATGGTTCAGATTTAGTCCTAGACCGTAGTATGAGCAGTCGTCTTGCTGCACATTTTCCGATTACAGACTTATCACATATTAGTGACGATATTACGGATGGTTTAAACCCAATAACTGATGAAATGCCATTATCGCATTTTGATGCATTGCGGGTAGATTTCTCGTTAGCGCGCTTAAAACATTACACGGGTACACCGCCTGAGCACGTCCAACCTTATATTTTATTTACGAACTATAACCGTTATGTGGATGAATTTGTGAGCTGGGCATGCGAACAAATTCGAGACCCTGAAAGCCGCTATATTGCTTTGTCTTGTGTTGGTCATAATTATTTAACGGATGAAAATGCAGACCCACAAATTGCAACTTCCGATTTAACATGGAAAAAGTTCCAAATGCCTGCATACCATCTGATTGCAAAAGATGGCTCTGGGATCACATTAGTGAATATTGGCGTTGGCCCTTCAAATGCAAAAAACATTTGTGATCACCTTGCTGTATTAAGGCCACATACCTGGCTAATGATTGGTCATTGTGGTGGTTTACGAGAAAGCCAAAAAATTGGTGATTATGTGTTAGCTCATGCTTATTTACGTGATGACCATATTTTAGATGATGTATTACCGCCAGATATTCCTATTCCAAGTATCGCAGAGGTTCAGCGTGCTCTTTATGATGCAACAAAACAGGTAAGTAATATGCCTGGTGAGTTGGTCAAACAGCGGCTACGTACTGGAACGGTAGTTACCACAGATGATAGAAACTGGGAACTGCGTTTTTTTGCAACCGCACGTCGGTTTAGTTTAAGCCGTGCGGTCGCGGTGGATATGGAAAGTGCAACAATCGCAGCGCAAGGTTATCGTTTCCGAGTACCTTATGGCACACTGCTTTGCGTTTCAGATAAACCTCTGCATGGTGAAATTAAATTACCGGGACAAGCCAATAGTTTTTATGAAGGAGCGATATCCGAACACTTACAAATAGGTATTCGTGCTATTGATTTATTAAGGCAAGAAGGGGATAAATTACATTCTAGGAAATTAAGAACTTTTGATGAACCGCCATTTAGATAGCAAGGAGATGCCATCTATGAATTTGATACCAGAAATTGAAACGGATAGGTTGATTTTATCCAAACATCAGGTAAGTGACTTTCCTGCACTGACCAAGTTATGGGCAACAGAATCTATGGTACGCCATATTGGTGGCGTTCCATCTTCAGAGCGTGAATCGTGGATGAGAATGCTTGCGTATGGAGGGCTGTGGCCATTACTGGGGTTTGGTTATTGGGCTGTGCGCGAAAAAAACACGAGGCAGTATATAGGGGATTTAGGCTTTGCTGATTTTCACCGCATGGTTGAGCCTAAAGTTAAAGGGGTCCCTGAAGCTGGTTGGGTAATAGCACCTGAATTTCAAGGTCAAGGTTATGCAAGCGAGGCGATGAGCGCCGCTCTAATGTGGTTAAAAAAACAAAAAAAACATAAGCAATCAATTTGTTTTATTGAGCCGAGAAATATAGCGTCTTTGCGTGTTGCTGAAAAAGTAGGCTATGTTGTCGACCGTGAAATATTTATGAACGGTTGCATTACGGTATTATTACGCCAGGAATTAGATGTTGCATAACTAGTTGATGTAGTTATTTAATCATGAATTTTTATTGCATAACGGGTTATTATTTTATGTATGATGAGCTAGATATTTCCCAAGTTAGCCAGTTATCAGGTTTGGCACCCTCTACACTTCGTTATTATGAGGAAAGAGGGTTAATTAAACCGATAGGCAGAAAAGGGCTAAAACGGGTTTATCATGGCAAAGAAGTTATAACCCGTTTATCTTTGATTTCGCTAGGGCAGGAGGCAAAGTTCTCACTTGAAGAAATAGCTGAAATGCTAAACCATAAAGGGGGCCCTAAAATTGAACGAGAAAGTTTACTGGCAAAAGCGGATGAGATTGAACAAACCCTGCAAAGTCTGTCAGTTTTAAAAAATGGTATTT
Organism: Providencia sp. 2024EL-00732; assembly: GCF_044006275.1. Lineage (NCBI taxonomy): Bacteria > Pseudomonadati > Pseudomonadota > Gammaproteobacteria > Enterobacterales > Morganellaceae > Providencia > Providencia sp. 2024EL-00732. The sequence continues at coordinate 681,405 of NZ_JBIPDG010000001.1, forward strand.
TACATATTGCTAATTGCCCTGAAGAGAATCATTTTTTATGCCCTAACTTCCAAAAGATTATGGCAAGTCGTTTAAAATTAAACCAGTTAAAGAAAAAAGGACCCTGATTATATTATCCCACTTTTGATAATAATGAATCCTAATTTCAAGCATAGAATGGGATGGCCAATCTGATTACACTACTAAAATTGTAGTAACGATTTTAGGGAAATTATGACAACTCATTTTTTGGCGTTTGAAAAACCGATTATTGAACTTAACGAAAAAATAGCAGCTTTGATCGCCTTTAAACAAAAAGGCCGCCCATCTGAAATTAAACTCGATGAAGAAATCCAATTATTAAAGAAAAAAAGCCTCTCATTGACTAAAACAATATTTTCATCACTTGGTGCATGGGAGGTTGTTCAGTTAGCTAGGCACCCATTAAGGCCTTATACCTTAGATTATATCCCATTAATATTTACTGAGTTTCAAGAGCTTGCAGGTGATCGCGCATTTGCTGATGATAAAGCAATGGTAGGCGGGCTCGCGCGTTTAGACGGTAAGCCTGTGATGGTTATTGGCCAACAAAAAGGACGTACAACGAAAGAAAAAGTGATGCGCAACTTTGGAATGCCCTCACCAGAGGGGTATCGAAAAGCATTGCGTTTAATGAAAATGGCGGAACGCTTTCATTTACCCGTCATTATTTTCATTGATTCAGCAGGGGCCTATCCGGGTGTTGGTGCGGAAGAACGAGGGCAAGCTGAAGCTATTGCCCGTAATATTATCGAAATGTCTCGTTTAAAAACACCGATCATTTGTGTGATAACAGGGGAAGGCTGTTCAGGTGGTGCATTAGGGATAGGTGTAGGGGACAGAATAAATATGCTGGAATACAGTACTTATGCAGCAATATCACCGGAAGGGTGCGCATCTATTTTATGGAAAGATGCACAAAAAGCCCAAATAGCCGCGGAAGTGATGGGGATGACAGCTCCTAGATTAAAAGACCTCGGAATTATCGATACAATTATACCTGAGCCAATGGGAGGAGCACACCGTGACTATACATTGGCAGCCGAGCACTTAAAGCAGCAGTTATTGGTCGATTTAGCTGAATTAACTCAATTAGATATAGACACATTGCTCGCTTCTCGTTATCAAAAAATAATGGATTTCGGTTATTGTTAATGTTATTAGTTCAGGCCCATATGTTGTGGAGCATGGAGGAAATATGACGGTTGACCTGAATTTATTGAAAGTTTTTATTGCGGTAGCCACTCAAGGGAATTTTGTGAATGCGGCAAAACAGCTTTCCATGCCTACATCAAATGTAAGCCGTTATATTAAACAACTGGAACATCAACTAAATAGCCAATTAATTGAGCGAACAACGCGGCAAATGCGTTTAACCGAGGCCGGTAATATATTATTTGCTCAAAGCCAAAAACTGGTAGATGAATTGGAGCAAGTCGTCCAGAGAATTTGTCACCCTCAAGCGCTCACAGGGACATTGAGGCTGACTATTCCCAGTGAGTCTGGTAGTTTATTATTGGCTGATTTACTCGCAAAATTTGCATTATTGCATCCCCAACTAAATATCCATTGTGATACTCAATTAACACCACAAGATGTTATCAGTGACGATATTGATTTATTGCTGACTTTTCATCGGGGCCATCTCGAAGACAGTAGTTATCACTCACGGTTAATTAAATCATGGCCAAGTGCGGTAGTCGCATCACCAAAATTAATTGAAAAAACGGGAAAACCTTCTACAGTGGCTGATTTGGCTAGTGTGCCTTGCATTTCAAGTTTAAGCGCTTTACAAGGGCAGCCGTGGATATTTATTGATGCACATGACAGCCAGCAAAAAGTAGTAATAAACAGCACATATCGGGTTAACAGTGGGTTACTTGCTAATGCCGCTGCGGCAAACGGCGTAGGTTACGCGATTTTATCGTTAGAGGCTTGTCGTGAGCAAATACAGCAAGGGGTACTTGAGTTGATTGAATTTGGTGATATAAAACCTGCACCTATTGAGTTACGTGCTGTTTATGCCAGTCGCAGTGCATTATCACCAAAGATAGCTGCGTTTTTAAATTATTTATTACAGCAAATATAACAAGCTTACTACCGGTTAAATCGTGGGTCAAAAGCAAAGTCGAGGGGCTTAATGGTTTGGGTCACTTTTTGAAATTGCGGGTGCATAGGGTTAATAATGGCATTATATTCATAAGGAATAATACAAGAAGGGACAATTAAGGCTAGGCTGTCTTGGTTAGTTAACCAGGTTGTGCCTATGTCCATTGTAGAGGTAGGTGCTGGGTCACGCTGCCAATCATCAGGGAGATGCTCTACTGACAGCTTCATCACATACCTATCGTTGATCTCAATTGATAATAAAGTGAAATGATTAAGCACGGTATCTTGGTTTATATGAACGAGAATTTCTAAAGCAGCTAATGAAATACTTGTTGATGTGTAGATAGCGGGCGTACCTTTATGGTTCCAGCGCCCACCGTATAACCTAGCACCTTGACCGGACCACGCATCATGAGCAAAGTCAGATTTAATCAAACGATATAAAATCATGAAAAAACACCGTGTTCAATGCGGCCAATAAGGTCGATAACTTCAAGAGCACCACTTTCAGTGGCAATCAACTCTATAGGGCGCGTATGTCCTAAGCCTTTCACGGGGTGATTCAACCAATCACTTGCCATTGACTTATCACCATTGAATAAGCGTACAGCGGCATCAAATACACGCACTAAGCGAGCAATTCTTTCACTTTCATCGGCATTGAGTGGCTGACCTGCATTTCTACGCCTTGCCACATTGCGCTCATTAATACCTGAAATTCGGAGTAATTCAGATTTGCTGATGCCAGACCATTCTTGAATGTTGTCTAACACCGTAACAGAAAGACCTTGTCGTAGGAAATGAGTGAGTTCGATACCACGTTCTGCGGGTAGGCCAGCAAAGCGCCATAGGGGCTTAAAAGGTGGCGTGGGGGGTTGGGTTGGGAGTGCTGGAATATAGTTTCTCATTGAATACCTCCTGACATTTGTCTTGTTTATTATAGACAATTGTCAGTAAGGTGTAAAATAAAAGATTAAAAAATAGCCATTGGTGAAGACTATTTATCGCCTCGAAAACGCGTTGTGAGGCCTTTTAGAAAGTAACGAAGTAGCTGGTCTCCGCATTCACGGTAGTTTTTATGCCCAGGTTTACGAAAAATGGCATTTAGTTCGGGTTTTGAAACACGAAAGTCAGCGAGTTGGTAAATTTCAATCATATCAGTGTCTTTTAGTTCAAAAGCGACACGTAATTTTTTGAGAATAATATTATTGTTTAAACGAGTATCGATTTCAGGTGCAGGACGACTTTCATCTTTACCACGGCGATAATAAATCAGCCCATTCAAAAAATGCCCCATTACATTATCATTACATTCAATGTATTCAGGGTCTGTATCTTTCTTTAACCAACTCACCATGTCTTCTTTTGAAATTGTGAGGTCTGCTAGTTTTACGATATTAACCATCTGAGCATCGCTCAAGTCCAACATATAGCGAATACTACGTAAAACATAATTATTAAGCATGGTTGTATTTTATCCATTATTTATAAAATTAATTAACGCAATCATATTGTTTGCATTAATGGTTACCGTGACAACGCTGACAAGATATTGTTTGAAAAGAAACTTGCGATGACGAGGTGGCTATTATGAGGGAATAACAGGATAAAGCAAAGCACTGAACGATGCTTTACCCCATGTAGCGTTATCTAGCCCATAAAATAAATAAGGGAATAGAAAAAGACTAAGGTAAGCCCAACGGTTAATAGCATATTTTTAAGCACTGAAGCTACGACCACACAAAAGAGAGCACCCCAAAGGTAAGGGTTGTCTGGGAAGCTGCGAATCTCATGATTTTCTAGCAAAATTACAGGTGCGCAAATAGCGGTCAATAAGCAGGGAGCCGAATAGCTCAAAGCTTGACGAACGACAAGGGGTAACCGTATTGGTAATTGGGGGATTAGAAAAATATAGCGCAGAGTAAAAACAATAGCGGTTAAGCTAATAATTAACAACCAGATCATTTTTCCTCCTTCAATAAACGTGAAACTGCGACAGAGACAAACATCCCACCAACGCCTGCGATAACAATAGCACTACTGAAGGAGTACATTGAAAGTATGATAGCGACAACGAGTGAAAAGATAACTCCGCAAAGTGTACTTATTTTTCTTGTTAATGGAACGACGATTGCGAGCAAAGTTGCAACCACAGAAAAATCAAGATGTAATCGACTCAAATCGCCCACAATATTGGCCATCGCAATCCCGCAAAGACTGGTAATTAACCAAACCAGATAAAAACTAAAACCTGCACCAAAGAGATAAGGAAAACTTAAACTCTGGCGTTTTGCTGCACTAATCGCAAATAACTCATCAGTCAGTAAGAAGCCGATACTAAGGCGCTGAGGCGTTGTAAAGTCTTTAACTTGGGGTCGCAGTGTCAACCCATATAGTAAGTGTTGAGAAGTAATAAAGAAAACCGAGATAATAATCGTGATATAACCAGCACCAGAATTAAGTAACCCAAGTGTAACTAATTGAGCTGCACCAGCAAATACCATGGCTGACATGGCAAGACTTTGCCAAAAATCAAGCCCTGTTTCGACAGCCATAGAGCCAGCGAGGACTCCCCATGGAATAACGGCAAGGTTGAGAGGGGCAGTGTGAACAGCGCCGTTCATCATTGCTTTTTGCCATGAGTGATGTTGTTGAGAATACATGTAGATATATACCTATTATGAGTAAAAATAATTATAGCAATATAATTTATATTAAAGACTTATAACTCAATGGGATAAAACAAGATTGCTCTTTTATATCCACCTGATTACGTGCCATTGATCATTTCAAGTCCACCAAGGCCTTGTAAATGAAAGTAATGGGTACTTTCCATAGCGTTCCCAAAAGTGAGTCGTTTATGAGCTATTTTTATTAAGCGACTTATTGATAGCATTATTTTAATAACAACTAATAAGCAGAAAGATGGCATTTGGAATACTAATTTATATAGGGTGTTTAATAAATAGATGTTAGTGCCATAGCTACTTTTATGTAATACAGGCTGTTATGTTATATCTTGAAATACAAACTTAATCACTACTGCTAATAGATGGCCATAAAAAGTTTAAAACTCCAATTAATTATGAAATGTAAGCATAAAAACACGCTGGTAAATTATTTTCAGCACGCCACTGAATAGGGTGACCGCTCTGGTTTTATGTTCTGTTGTGCATGCCATTGAACCATTGGTTAAGCTGGTTTTTTGTTTATATGCAGATAATAAATCCATATTGAAATTATTAATTAGTGATATCTTTCATATAAAATAGAAGATCTGTATCATAGTAACCATTAAGAAAGAATGTGAATTTTTTGTTATAACTTTTATAGAGTTAGCAGGTTTACTATGCTTGAAAATCTCGGTATTACAAACTTATGGACTTATCTTATTGGTGTAATATTTATTACTCTGGTACCCGGCCCTAATTCTTTATTTGTTTTAACGAGCAGTGCAAAATATGGCGTAAAAAATGGTTATAAAGCAGCGTTAGGTGTTTTTACTGGTGATGCTGTACTCATATTTTTATCATTTTTGGGTGTCGCTTCATTGGTGAAAACCTCCCCTATATTCTTTAGCGTCATAAAATATGCAGGGGCAGCTTATTTATTTTATTTAGGGATTAAAACACTCTATAGCGTTCTACATAAAAAAGACACGGCGGGTGATGTTGATTCTATTGTCCTTGCCACTAAAGGGACATTTAAAAAAGCCGTCTTTTTAAGTTTACTTAACCCCAAAATGATCATTTTTTATGTGTCGTTCTTTATTCAATTTATAGACCCTGCTTACCCAAGCGCTGGAGTGCCATTCTTCATTCTGGGCCTCATTTTAGAAACTTGCAGTATGATTTATTTATCATTACTAATTTTTGGTGCAGTTGCAGTGACTAATATGGTGAAACACAATAAAAAATTATCCAAATTTTCCAATAGCTGTATTGGTGCCGTGTTTCTAATGTTTGGTGTGAAACTGGCTTTAACCGCATAGGGATAAATTATCCTACTACCTACTAATAGCCGATGGTATATCGGCTATTTTTATGGAGACTAACGTTTCATCACTGTAACCTGCTCATGGTTCACTATCCGTTCCTCGACATCTTTCCAGCCCATTCGACGATAGAGTTGCTGCATATCCGGAGTGTATAAGTAAAGGCTTTGGCCTATCAGGTTGTGATAGTAGTTATATAATTCTTCAATAAGTTTACTGCCCATTTTATGTCCACGGGCTTCAGGGACTGTGAGCACTTCGCCTAGCCACCAAGTAGCTTGGTGGACACCCGTTAATTCATGCAAAATAGTACTTGCAGTAGCAAGGAGATTGCCATTTTTATCCGCATAACAAGATAGTATTTGCGGGTTGTCATGACTACAGCGTTCTATTAGCCGCATACGAATGGCAGAAATATTTTCCCATGGGGGTAAATGCCGCCATTCATGATGTAAGGCACTGCTAATTTGTTCAATAAGTTGTGTGTCCTGAGGTGTAACGACGATAAAGTGCATAGCATCCCTATTGAGCAGATAATATAAGTAATGGTGAAAGGACGTCTAGTAGACTGAATATTTGCCTATAAATATAACTTATCACTTTATTTTTTTTATGGTTATACGTTTTTATGTGGCAATTCCCAGTATGTACCTAGGGTTTCGCAACGATATAGCGTGTCCATCATCTAATTGGTGAAGTAACAAATGTAGGGTAAATATTAAGTCTGGGTCGCTCCAATAGTGCGAAAATCTGTTATAGGTTATTTTTTCGCAACAGCACAGATAATAACGTCCTATGTTGTAATAATCATTAACCTACAACAGCAAGTGATATTGTTGTGACTAGGCTTACAATAACGCACGAAAAACTTGATGGTTTTTATTCGATTAGTTTTTAATAGTGTTGAATTAAAAGATAAATCTGGGGTTATTTATGCTAAAACATCTAATAGAAATTGCTAAAAATTATGCAAAGCCCGCAACCTTTAATGGGTATATAGAAAGCGGGCATGTAGCAGCTGCATTAGAAACAGAAGATGGTGAAATTTATAGTGGTGTGAGCATTGATTCAGCATGCTCATTGGGTTTTTGCGCTGAGCACGCTGCTGTCGCTGATATGTTAAAGGAAGGTAAGTCAGTAATTAAAGCTATTGTTGCTGTTGACTCATCAGGTTGTATCGTACCTCCTTGTGGACGATGCCGTGAGCTTCTTACTCAACTGTCGGATAAAAATAAAGAAACGATTGTGGGTGTGAGTGATGATGTGCAAGTGACATTAGCACAGTTAATGCCATATGACTGGAAGGTAGCGCGTTGTTAATCTAATAAAAGAATGGTTACAAAATGAATAATGAAGTGAAGCACTATACAGCTACTGCGATGATCCGTAATGATAAAGGTGAGTTTTTATTACATGAACATCGTAAATTAGGGTTTTGGTTACCCCCCGGTGGCCATATTGAAGCGAATGAAGAACCACAGCATGCTGTTTTTCGAGAGGTTCTTGAAGAAACGGGGTTGGAATGCAAGGTTATTGATTGTAGTTATCCTTTTAAATCAAAGGTAAAGGGTGTTCCTCCGACACAAGTATTGCCTTTACCTCTCGCGATTTTAAAAGAATTTATTGCTGATAAAACGCAAGGGGATCATTGGCATATTGATATGGTGTATTTGTGCGAATTATTGTCGCCAGCACAGCCTCCCATTACGCCATTCAAATGGGTTGCATATGAGCAACTCGCCAAACTCAATATTCCTGAGGATGTGATTGAGTTGGCGAAAATGGTCAATGAATATTATCAACAGTGACTGGCAAGCCAACGCAAAATTAGCTCACGTTGAAAAACAACAAAGATAACCCTAACACGATAAGTAAAAGACCAATAACCTTATCCATCACAAGTTGGTAGTTAAGTACTTTATTACGTACAGTTGGGGTTGCAAAAAATAGGGCGATTAAACTAAACCAGACTAAATGGGCAAAAGAGATAAATAACCCGTAGCCTAGGTTTAACCAAACAGAGTTATTCACTTGGATGACTTGGCTATAGACAGAAACAACAAAAAACATTGTTTTGGGGTTTAACGCATTAGTTAAAAAGCCCGTTTTAAACGCGACAAAATGTGATAGCGACTGACCTTGGGAAGCACCTGTTGTTATCTTTGTTTTATTTATAAATGACTTAAAACCTATATAAACCAAATAAAAAACACCAAGAAGTTTCACCACTAAAAATAAAGTGGGTGAACTCATAATGATCACTGTAATGCCGAAAATAGTGTAAAAAACATGTACTTGTACACCGATAGCAATACCTAACGCACAAATTAACCCTGTCTTAACCCCATAGGTATAGCTACTGCGCGTCACCATAGCAAAATCGGGGCCTGGACTAATAACGGCCAAAATAGTAATAGTGGCAACAGCAATAATTTCATTCATATTAATTCCCTAAATGAGTAATAAAAACTTACTGAAAAGTCTTTGTTTTATCTTTCTCAGCTGGCTTATTATTTTTTATTATCAATAGATTGATTAAAACTAAAAAGCGATTTATCCTGACATAAATCTGTCAGTTTTTATTACCTATATGAAACTACCACCTTTAACTTCATTACGTTTTTTTGACGCAGCAGCTAAAGCAGGCAGCTTTGTTAAAGCTGCCGAAGAGTTAAATGTCACTCACAGCGCAATTAGCCGGCAAATTCGTTTATTGGAAGAACATCTTAATGTCGAGCTATTTGAGCGCAGAAACCGGGCTGTTTTTTTAACTGCTGAAGGGGCATTATTACTACAAACAACCACTTCTATATTTGAGCAATTGCGAGAAAGTGTCGAAAAAATCACCGCAAATAACACCTCTAATGTGGTAAGTTTATCTTGTGAGCCGACGATTGCGATGAAGTGGTTAATTCCTCGGTTGACTGATTTCTATCAACATTATCCAGATATTACGGTGCACTTGGTTGCCGCTGGAGGGCCTATTGATTTTACTAAAAACAATGTTGATTTAGCGCTTAGACGAAATGATTTCACATGGGATATGCACATTAGTGCGGTAAAAGTGTGCTCTGAACATATGGGGGTGGTTATTAGGCCCGAAATAGATTTTGCAGGGGGAATTGGCGACGCGACATTGTTATCAACAGCGTCGCGGCCAAATGCATGGCAAACTTGGCAGAAAATGAAAGGGGTATCTTTTCAAGGGAATAAGGTAATCACTTATGAACATTTTTATCTATGTATTCAAGCCGCATTAGCAGGGCAAGGTGTCGCATTGGCATCATTTTTGATGGTCGCTGATGAAGTTAAATCGAAGCAACTTTGTGCTCCAGATGGGTTTATGCAAGATGGCTCAGCGTATTATTTATTGTCGGTAAAACCCATCAAGCCTAAGAGTGCAGCAGATATTTTTACCCAGTGGTTAATCGATCAAGTGAATACAAGTATTAAAACAATCATAAATTAATATAGTTAACTATCAAAAAAGGATATTTTGGTTATTAATTCACCGAACCCCCCTGTCATATAAAGATTTTATGACATAACTATTTCCGTGCGTGCTATATTTCTCTGCTGGGTTTTATGTCTTATGTTGGAGCAGATAATGAGCAAAATACGGGTAGGTGTTATTTTCGGTGGTAAGTCAACGGAGCATGAAGTTTCTTTACAGTCCGCTAAAAATATTATCAATGGGCTAGATCGCAATAGGTTTGATGTATGCCTTTTAGGTATTAATAAAGAAGGGCAATGGCATGAATATAACGAAGCCGATTTCTTATTGCATGGTGATGACCCATCTCGTATTACATTAAATACACCAAAGCGTAGTATTGCGATTGTTCCAGGCAAGACTTCCGAACAATTTATTTCTTTAGAAGACGCAAAGCCGCTCCCTCAAATCGATGTTATATTTCCAATTGTCCATGGTAATTTAGGTGAGGATGGGTCCTTACAAGGCCTTTTACGTATGGCTAATTTACCCTTTGTTGGGCCTGGAGTATTAGGTTCTTCGGCTTGTATGGATAAAGACGTAACGAAAAGGTTACTAAGAGATGCGGGTTTAAAAATTGCACCCTTTGTTACCGTTTTAAACAGTGAGCGCACCACAGTTAACTATGATGAAATAGTGGCTCAGTTAAGCCTACCTCTGTTTATTAAACCCGCTAATCAAGGCTCTTCAGTGGGTATTAACAAAGTCAGTAATCTAGCTGAATTTAACCAAGCCCTCGATTTTGCATTTTTATTCGATACTAAAGTGTTAATTGAAAGCGCAGTAAAAGGCCGCGAAATTGAATGTGCAGTGTTAGGCAATGAAAACCCACTAGCAAGCCCATGCGGTGAGATTGTTTTACATGATAGTTTCTATGCGTATCACACTAAGTATATTGATGAAAATGGTGCTTCTGTGGTTGCTCCAGCTCAGCTAGATGAAGCCGTTAGTGATAAAATTCGTGAGATTGCGTTATCGGCATACAGGGCATTAAATTGTAGCGGTATGTCGCGTGTTGATGTTTTCTTAACAGAAAATAATGATGTAGTTATTAATGAAATCAATACATTGCCAGGCTTTACGAATATCAGTATGTATCCTAAGCTATGGCAACAAGGCGGTATGACATATCAGCAATTAATTAGTCGTTTGATTGAGTTAGGCATTGAAAAGTTCCAACAAACGGCGATGCTGAAAACAGCATGTGATGAAATTTAATCGTTGATTTATACTACCTCGGTAGTCTTTATGGCTACTGAGGTGATCCCAGACTACCAGCGTTAACCTATTAATCTCTCCTAAATTTGCGACTTTATATGTTCAAAAAATAGGCGGGTCTCCTTTGGCGAAGTCAGCCGAACAAACTGAATATGGCGCAAATTGATATTAGCCATATGTTTTAGGTTTCTTCTTTTATTTGGGTAGTATGTTTTTAGCTGCCATAAAATAATCGAATCACGGCTGAAAAAGGCGTTCTTCCAGCTTTCTTTATTACCTGTATTTTCCCACAGTTCTTGCCCTGAACGAATACGTGATAACGTGCGTATAATAGACTGATAAAGGGTTCGAGGTAATGAGTAATCCAGCCAAACCACCATATCAACCTCTTTCCATTTAATGGGTTGAGTCCGTGTATAGTTTCCATCGAGCACCCAGCCTGATACGGATTCATTCAAGGCTGCGCTTAGTTTCTGGTTAAGCGCTTCATCCGAAGAACCTTGCCAATTTTCCAGCCAATATAGGCTATCCAATTCGATTGAAGGCACGTTTAATAGCGATGCAAGTTGTTGGCAAAGAGTCGTTTTACCGCTGCCACTGGTACCAATGATATTAATTTTCATGCAATGTAAATGTCAGATATATTTGTGGTAAATACGTAGAGAAGGCTGACTTAATGATAAATTTAATTGCCATCCACAGCGAATAAGTAAGTTATCAGCCACTGTGGTTGCACAAAAAATATGAGGGTATTGCTGTTTATCAATAACCCATTCAAGTTGTTCAAACAAAAACTTCCCGATACCCTGATTTCGTTTTCTGGGGATAACAAAGGCAGCACCAACCCATGGAAATGCGGTGTTATCAGAAAAAAAAGTATCACTTTTCAATGCAATAAAACCACAAGGTATATCATGTTCAAAGGCGATGATCCCCATACCGACCCCTTCACGATGGCGATAGGAAGCAATATCTTGCCAAACATCACCTTTACCTAGAGGACCATAATGGGAGGGCCACTCTTGAAGGAACCACTGTACAAGCAATGGTTCCAGCTCAGGGAGGTCGTGCAAATAACGCCAATGACGTGAACTATTTACACCAGACATAGTTAATATAGCGGAACAAGGGCTCAAAACCGAATTTTTTATACAGGTCAAACCCTGCTTCTGAGGCATCAAGGAAGCAATGTTCGACACCTTGCTGGCGGCAAAATGCTAAGGCGTAATCAATAAGTTGTGAAGCATACCCATGGCCTTGGTGCTTCGGCTCAGTACCGATATCATCGAAACGAGCAAGGGTACCTTCTATGGTCACTGTCATTGAAGTCGCTGGCTCACCATTGACGAGCAATACGAGGTGAAATTGTGGCGCACCTTGCTGTAATGCATCTTCATGGTAACGAACATACTCTTTAATGACTTCATCGTGTTCTTCAGATAAATAAAATGCAGCCACGAGAGGAGCGGCCCAGAGCGATAAGTCATGATTAGCCAGTACGATATCAACTTGGTTATTGGGCAGAGTGACCTCATTCTGTTTTGCAAGGGTCAACGCCATAGCGGTTGTGACGCTGTCACGTTTGTAGTTTAATGATTCAGCCTGTTGCACAATTTGTGGCAACATTTCTTCAGGGATAACTAATGTGTGGTTTTTTCTTTGTGATATAAATAAGTTATGTGCCTGCATAAATGCATGGCTGGTGGAGTCAGGTTGCAGATAAATGAAATTAAACGCAGGGGAGTTTAAGGGCGTCAAGTAGCAAATGGTATGCTGTGCTATTTGAATACTATGTTCACAAATTGAAGTCCAAAACGTTTTTTCGATCGATTGGTAGTGTCTTAAGTAATAAAGCGGAATATTCATTTGTCAGTTACCTGATGCAAAACGAGTTAATCGATATGGGCCTAAAGCAGCGTGTTTTACACCATGTAATATTTCACTTTGAGCTAACTGGCATATCAAAGGCGCTAATGTAATTGCTGCGTGCATACTGATAATATATAAACCTTCAAAATCAGCAACATTTCCAACAATTGGCATCTGATCTTTAGGCATAGGTCTCATTCCTATGAAAGTTTTATCAAGAGTTAGTGTATTACTACCTATAAATGAATTCTTGATTGTTGTAAGGGCATTTTGTGCGATATTGACTGCACTATGTATAGGCTGCTCATCAATATAATCTTCAGCGCAAACAATTTTACCAGAAGTCTCTGGGCGAAGCTCCATTGCGGGTGTTGAAATGATATGTTGAACCATTTTGACGGTATCTTGTTTCGTAAAATGGACAATAATTGAAGGAGATGCTGAAACTGGCAGCGTTATTCCTAATGAATTAATGATACCAGTTGCTCCAACTCCCGCAGTGACGACGGTTTGATCTGCGATGAAATTACCCTCGCTAGTCTTGACTCCTAAAATACGTTTATCACTAACATTTAAGGATAATACTTCGTGCTCAGGTAAGTATGTTACACCTTGTTTAATAGCAAGTTTTAACAAGGTTTGTGTGGTATTGACAGGGTCAATGCTACCTTCATCAGGGCAAAAAGCAGTAATAGCAGGTGAGATTTTTAAGTTAGGTTCCATCGCTTGCAACTCAATACGGTTTAACGCTTGGATGTTAAAACCTTGAGATTGGTGGCTATTGATGAATTCTTGGGTTTCTTTATCAGTCTTGTGCCAACTGATAGCACCAGACCAATTAATTTTTATTTCACCATGGGTTAATTTTTCCAACTGATGCCAACTCGCTAAAGCTTGCTGACGAAGCTGGCTATAACCATCTGGTCGCCCATATGAAACATTTAACCATGCGAAAGAGTGCTGTGTTACCCCTTGAGCAACATGGCCTTTATCTAGCAAAATAATCTTGCTATCACTCTCTTTTGATAAATACCATGCGAGTGTCACTCCGACAATGCCAGCACCAACGATAACAATAGTTTTTTTATGTTCAGAATGCATAAATTACCCAGACAGTCGCCATATAATGAAAACTACTATAAAGTTAAGGCAACAATTAATAAGCTATTATTTTAATTATATCCGATTAATTCATTAATGGCGCATTATTATTCGAACATTGATGCAGCATAGAAGTAAAATAGGGAAAGTAAATGAAGTACATTTTTGAGCAAGTAACGGTTTTTTCATCTAAAAAAATGGATGGCAATGCATTGGCTGTTGTTGTAGGGGCTGACGATTTAACAGAAGAGCAAATGAATAAATTTGCAAAATGGACTAACTTAAGTGAAACCGTCTTTTTATTAAAACCAACAACACCTAAAGCGGATTACCGTGTGAGGATTTATACCACGGAAGGTGAACTCCCTTTTGCTGGGCACCCAACTTTAGGCAGTTGTTTTGTATGGCAGCAAACTTATGGTCGACCACTAGACACCATAGTCCAAGAGTGCGGAGTGGGCTTAGTAACAATAAAACGAATAAATGGTAAGCTGGCATTTATGGCGCCACCACTAATTCGTGGTGGTGAAATAGAACAACAAGAAAAAAATAAAATTTTTAAAGCACTTGGGCTTACAGATGATGATGTCGTTGGCTGCAAGTGGCTCGATAATGGTCCTGGTTGGCTTGGTATTGAACTTAAATCTGTTGAAAAACTATTGCACATTGAACCTGACTATTCCCAATTAAAGGGATATGACATTGGATTATGTGCCATTTGCCCTGAAGGTCATGATAAACAATTAGAGGTTAGGGCATTTTGTTGTTCCATAGCCGAAGAAGACCCTGTGACGGGAAGTTTTAATGCGGTGGCTGCACAGTGGTTAATCCCTCAGGGGAAATTACCGCAACAATATACTGCTGGTCAAGGTCAGTGCATTGGGCGCAATGGGTTAATTTATGTAACCGCTGATGATGAAGGGATCTGGGTTGCCGGTGATGTTGTTAACTGTATTAGCGGGACAGTAGAACTGGATTAAGAATGCATCATAAGGTGACTGACTTTGGTCAATCACCTTATGATGTTAAATCGATTACACGCGAATAAAACGTGTCACGAAAGCGATAATAATAAGTAATGCAGAGATCATCAGTAATGAGGTGGCTAATGATAGATGAAAGGCAACAAAACCGATTGCGGCAGGGCCTGCAAGAATACCTAAATAACCTAAGGTTGAAATTGCCGGGACAGCTAGTGATTCAGGCATAGTTTTTTGTTTCCCAGCAGCGGAAAACATGACAGGAACAATATTGGATGAACCAGCACCGACTAAAGCAAAGCCGATGATCGCCAATGTTAAAGACGGTGATAAAACGGCAATAACAAAACCAGAGCAAGCAATCAAAGCCCCTAAAAAAACCACACGTGCAGAACCTACTCGCATAACAATCTTGTCGCCGAATAACCGGCCAATAGTCATCATGGTTGCGAAGGCTGCAAAACCAAGTCCCCCTAAGGTTTCTTTTAAACCGTGATGCTCAATAAGAAACACGGCTCCCCAGTCTAATACTGCACCTTCAGAAAGAAAAACGGCAAAGCAAACAATCCCGATGATGAGCACAATCCCTTTAGGGACCGCAATCAGTGGCCCTGACGGCGCATTGGCATAAGGGAGCAGACCGTTATAGCAAACCATGAGTAAAATGAATGCAATTACAGAGATAATAACTGATGCAAGCACCGCTGAAGCGCCGAGGAGTAATATTAGGCTCATCGTACCGGCCCCCGCAATACCACCAATACTATAAAACCCATGAAATCCTGACATGATGGGTTTATCGGATGATTTTTCGACGATCACGGCTTGTATATTCATGGCACAATCTGTTAAACCGATAAAAATACCAAACAGTAATAAGCCGATTACTAACAAATTAATTTGCGATATGAAAGATAAAATAGGGAAGAGTAAACAAAACGCAATTGTTGAAAAAACCATTAATCGCCGACAACCATATTTTGCAGCCAGAGCGCCAGTCATTGGCATGGCAACGAGAGCACCACCCCCAAAGCAGAGCAGTAACATACCAAGGGTGGCATCATTTGCTGCCGTGTTAATCTTAATATAAGGCACTATAGCGGCCCACGCAGCGGTTACAAAACCTGCAATAAAAAAGATAATTCGTGTAGAAACTTGTTCTTTTTTGGCTGGCGCAGCGTGAATATTAACGTTTAATTGTTGGGTAGAGTGCATTTTTAATTACTTTACAATAAGATAAATAAAATTAACCATTATTTAAAATAGCGAGAATCTGCTCGTGGAGAATAGAGCAATCAAAGACAATAATGGCTCTTTTGCCATCAAAGTACTTGCCTTTAAGTGTACATCAGTAGGTTTAATCATAGGGACTAATAAAACAATATCATAAGGTTCTAGTGCGAATTTAACGCAAAAATAAATTTTTTTGTGGTTAGTGTCATCACTGAATAATATTCTCAGGTATTATGAGTCAATAAGACTAGTTAGGTCAGTATGAACAATAATTAGGCGGGAAAAACTAGTTTGGGAACTCTGGATAGAAGATAGCTTGCTTAATCGGTGGCTAGACTTTTATTGTTATTTATCATTTTTCTAAATTCATATCTTTATTAAGGCATTTTTAGCACCTAATTTACAGGATGGTTTAATATAATCACCTGACTAAAATTTATTTGGGCATATTATGAAGCTAAAAATTGTTGCTTTCTTGTTTTCTATTTACAGCTTAAATGCATTTGCACAGGGAGATAACTGGCAAAAGCAAACTTTACTCCATGAAGGAAAAAAAGTTGATTATTACGTTATTAAGCAACAAGCACTAAACTCAAATGATTTGTTAGTATTATTGCAAGGGTCTGATTGCATAAGCGTGACAAACAACCCTAATATGGTAAAAAATTTTGCTATCGCATTCCCTAAGAATGATATTTTATTAGTTGAAAAAACAGGCTTGACTCGGCAAGTTGGTATTGATGGAAACCCAGTTTCGGAAGAAAATTGCCCCGTTGAATATATGTCCCAAGATTCCCCTTTAGAAAGGGCGGATAATTATATTGCGGTGTTACAGCAGCTAAAAAATGATTACCGGAATATTATTTTATTAGGAGGGAGCGAGGGGGCAACAGTCACTAATTTGATTGCGTCTAAAGTAGATTTTATAACTGCCTCCGTCGCTATTAACGTTGGAGGGCAATTTTTTATTAATGACGTTTTATACAGTATTAAGAATAATACCCCTGCCGACGAAGTCGATAATTCTATTGAGGGTTTTAAACAGTTTGCAGAAGCCGTCAAACAAAAGCAATTAAGAAAAGACCAGTTCGTGAGTGGTCATGGAGCCATGTGGTGGTATGAAATGTTAACCATTGATAATTTAAAATTAATTCAATCGATAAAAACGCCGCACTTAGTTATCCAAACTATGGCCGACACCAACGTTGATGCTTATGCTACGGAAAAAATGATACAAAAAAACCATAATACCAATGTGAGCTTTAAGCAATATCAAGGGTTAGACCATTTTTTCCAAGATTATAAAGGGCAATTACATACCAAGGAAATTATTAGGGATATTCAGAGTTGGTACCAAACAATCAATAACTAATCTTTTCCTATGATGAATAGTTACACCTTAATTTTTAAAGTGTAACTATTAGATTACTCAGCAATAAAACTGTAGTAATTGAATATAGGTTCGAAACCTAATTTCTTATAAATAGATAGCCCATCTGATGATGCTTCGAGTACACATTGCTCTATACCTTGCTGATGACAGAAGAAAAGAGCATGTTTAATTAATTGAGTCGCTAGCCCTTTGCCTTGGTATTGAACATCAGTTCCAATATCATCAAGGCGAGCAGTTTTTTCATTTATAGTTAAGGTTAGAGTAGAAACGGGTTGTTGCTTATCAAATAAGACGAAATGCATCATATTTGTATTTTTATCCATAGCTCTTTGGTGATAACGAATGTATTCGTTAATGACGGTTGAATCGTTTTCCTCTCCTTCAGCTTCAATTGGGAAAGCTGTAATTAAAGGTTGTGCCCAATTAGTTAATTGTTCATTACAGGTTTCAATTCGGTAATCTGCGGCAAGCGGTAGTGCTATAGAATATTGAGATAATGATGCTTGAGGAAGAAACATGGCCGTTGATTCACCATCAGCAATTAAACTTAATTTGGCAATTTCAGATTTGACTTGATGAAGTGCTTGTTCATGAACGACTAGTACATAAGGTATAGAGCGTTGCTTAAATAAATGTCGTGCATTTTCAAAGCCTGTAATAGTTGCGTCTTTATGTAAATAAATAAAATTAAAAACAGGCAGAGGAAGCTCAGAAAAATAAGCGATGACATGGTCGTCAATATGAGCGGTTTCTAAGCAAATTGCTGACCAAAAATGATTTTCTTGTTGGTAAAATAAACCTTCTTTGTTATTCATTGTAGACCCTGTGATTTATTACGGCTAGTTGCTTTTGGGTTACATTGTATATAATACAATTCAATCGCTATAGTGCTTGAGCCTCTGACAGCACGATTGGAACCATTGCATTTACTGATGGATTTAAAAATTGGTTTTTATGATAAGGTATTTCACTGACAATATAAGGAGAATAATATGAAGAGTGCAGCACCAGAGACCATCACGTTTTTTGAACGTTTACTGCCATTAGTCGTATCAGGAGAAAAAGTTATCACTATTCGTGATAAAAGCGAAAGCCATTATGTGCCAGGTAGTTTTGTTAAAGTATATGCATTAGAAACAAATAAATACTATACGGATATTGAAATTCTTTCGGTACAGCCTATCTCTTACGATGATATTTCTGAATACCATGCTCAGCAAGAAGCGATGACATTAGATACATTGAAAAAACTGATTAGAGAAATTTACCCAACAGAGCAATCTTTGTATGTTATTAGTTATAGGCTAATAAAATAGAGTTATTAATTATGAGTTAGAGTTGCTTACTATTTTAATCAAAAGCCTCTTTTGGTTGTAGCGAATACCATAGGCCACTTGCAAAAGAAATTTTTGTGATTTTTGCTGTCTCTGTTAGCTGGAGGAAGGGCATCGTTATAGGTAAAATGTTCACTAATAAATGTTAGCCCACTATTACATAGTGAGCTGGGTGAGGCTCATATAAAGTATCTTTGGTGTTTTAAAATAAACTGCTTTAATGAGGTTGGGGGCTTACCAGTGATGGTTTGAAAATTATCAAAAACAATACCTGTGCGATCTAACTTACCATTTGTAAAATCTACATAATGGTCATAGATACTTTTCATATAGGCAAGCTCTAGATTGTTATTTAGGGCATGTTGCCAAAATTCATCTGGGTTTTCTGCTTGATACTGAAAAGTTATACCTAATTGTTCTGTAATGAGTTCAGCAATCTGAGTGTAATTTTTATTTTCGTAACCAAGACGATAAATATGACCAGTATGTTTTTCAGGAGCAAGTAAACAATGTGCAGCTAATTCGGCAACATCTGCGCAATCAACCCAACTTAATACAGCATGGCCAAAATAAGAACGTAATATCCCTTTTTGTAAGTTATTATCCCCTTGGTATCCTAATAGATTTTGCATATAAGATTCAGGGCGAAGATGAGTATATTGCATTCCAGACCATTCAATATAACGCTCGATTAACTGATGCCAAGCCCAATGAGCAACTTGCGCATTATCATCGCCACAAGCACCTAAATGAACGATATATTTAACCCCTGATTTTTTTGCCATATCAATAAAAATTTTACTTTGTACAAGCATATCAATGGTATAGCCAGTCATCATGAAAACAGAATCAATACCCTGCAAAGCATTTTCAATGGTTTCAGGCTTATCGTAATCCATGACAACGGTACGATAGCTGGTGTTAGTTATTTTGTTTGGAACCCTAATAGCTAAAACGACATCTTGGTATCCTTTTTCATGTAATGACTGGGTCAAATAACTACCGACTTGACCCGTAGCACCGGTGATGAGGATAGTATTTTTCATAAATATTCCTGATTAAATAAATTAAAGTGTTTTACTCATAATATATTCAAGTGTTTGCTGAGTTTTACTTTTGAATAACACTTCCTTCAGGATGTGTAATCCATTTGACTGATAAAGTTTGATGGCTCTCGCGTTGCTAGCCAAAACATCTAACCATAATGCTGTGCTGCCAGATTGTTTGGCAATATTTTCAATTAATCTGAAAACGATCATTCCATAACCTTTACCTGTGACGTCGGGTGAGAAATAGAGTTTGTTGAGTAGTGTTCCTGTTATTGAGGATTCAGGTATGGAAGATTGGTGAGTTAACTTAACTAACCCGATTGGAGAACTATGTTCTATTAGGTACCATTCAATATTTTGTTGGTTGATATCATTAATAATTTTAACTGGGCTATATTCTTGGTCTAAATAATCTAATAGCTCATCTTGATTATTCCATAAAGCAGCAAAATGGTGGCAATAGCTGTTGATACCTATATCACTAAGTATTGATGCATCTTGTTCAGTGGCTTTTCTCAGTGTAATAGAAACTTGAGTCATAAATATTATCTCCTGTATATCATCAGTTTATAGCAATATGCAGTGAGATAGCTACAGAGGTGAGGGGGAAGAGCATTTTTGGATATAAAGGATTATGCAAGCAAGATAAAAGGGCAGATAAGCCCTTTTGCACAAAGTAGGTTATTTAATTTTTTGGCTAATATCTGAATAAGCAAATAAGGCTTGAGCACCGCCAGTATGTATAAATAATACGGGGGTATTTTCGGTTGACGTTTCTAAGTAATGAATTAACCCAGCCATTGCCTTACCCGTATAAACGGGGTCTAACAAAATACCTTCTTGTTGAGCTAACAGTCTAATTGCCTCTAACCCTTGGCAATTTGGCATTCCATACATAGGCGCAAAAAAATCATCCCATAATTGGATTTCTGGTGTTTGAGTAAGCGCAAACATTTGCGCTAGCTCATTTTGTAGCTTCTCTATTTTAGGGGATTGGTCTTGTTGTTTTCTTGAAACGGTGACACCGATAACCTGGCTTTGAGATAATAATTCTTGTATCCCGATAGCGAGGCCAGCGTGGGTTCCCGCACTACCGGAAGCGACGATAATTTTATCGAATTCAATATGTTTTGGCTTTTGTTGCGCGATTTCAATAGCACATTGAATATACCCTAATGCACCTAATGCATTTGAACCGCCTACCGGAACAATATAGGTGTCTTTAAGCGCTAATGTTTCAATTAACATTTCCATCTGTGACTGTGGGTCAGTTAATTCATCACACATGACGCAACGGGCGCCAAATAGATCAGTTAGTAATTTATTCCCATTATGCAGAAAATTAGGGTTATCACTTTGAATTGGGTTCTCTAATAATGCGACACACTCAAGACCGTACATTGCAGCAACAGCCGCGGTTTGCCTAACATGATTCGATTGTATCGCCCCTGCAGTTACGATGACTTTAGCCTTTTTTGCAAGGGCATCTGCCATCAAATATTCAAGCTTACGTAATTTATTACCTCCCATCGCTAAGGGGGTCATATCATCTCGCTTAATATAAATTTCACGATGAAATTTACGCGATAAATTGTTAAGCCGGTTAAGCGGAGTTGGTGCGTTGAGTAAATCTATTTTTGCATATTGGCTTAATTGTTGTTGAAGAGACATTTAAACTCCCAATAAATTAATAAGAGAAACCAAGGTAAAGGTAAATGGCGAGCACAATGCTGGCAGTGACTAATGCATATGGCATTTGTGTGCGGATATGCTCAATATGTTCACAGTCTGTTGCCATCGAAGCAACAATTGCATCGGCAGAAATTGGTGATGTCATATCACCAAAAATAGAGCCTGAAATTGCAGCGCCAATCATATACTCAACAGGCATTCCTACGGATAAACCTAATTGAACTCCAATGGGGATCATAATGGCAAATGTTCCCCAAGATGTTCCTGTCGCTAACGACATGATGGCACTGATAATAAAGATAAAACCAATAGAGAAACCTGGCGCCATAACGCCATGAGTGACTTCGGCAATATAGGCGCCAGTATTTAATTCAGCGGAAACATTCCCCATTAAGAACGCTAAGATCATAATAGAACTAATTTTCAGCATATTGGCATAGCCGATAAAGAGCTCTTTAAAGAAATCATCAATAGTTAGTAAGCGACGGCCAATAAACCAGCAGAAAGACACTGCTGTTCCAAACATAACTCCCCAATATACAGATGTTGAACCACTTCCTTTACTAAAGTCTCCATCTCCTGTGATATAAAGCGCAATAGGTACCATAAGCACAGTAGATAAAATGGGGATAAAAAAGTTTAATGAAGAATGTGCGTTTGGGTGATCAATAATTTCATCTTCGTCATTTTGCCCTTGGTGCTGAGAGATATTCCCTGAGGCAAAATCTTGTTGATATTTATCTTCTGCTTTTTTCATGGGGCCCCATGAAATATTAGTAAATACATAGAACAAGATTGTGATAATGGATAACCATGCCATCAAGTTATAACCAATAGAGGTAATTAAAATATCAAAAGGTTCGCCACTAATTAGGCCTTGAGATATTTGCACACCGATTAACCCCATAATGACTGCACCCCAGCCATTAATTATGGCTGATGAACACACCGAAACACAGGCTGTTTGAATGATGTAGGACATTTTTTCGGGAGCAACACCATACTGCCTTGCTAAATTTTTAGTCGATGCTCCGGCGACGAGTTGGTTTATTGAACTTTCTATAAAGATAAGAGATGTGATGATTATCGCTAACAGTTGTGTGGCTGTACGGTTTTTAATTAATTTAGTTTTATTGGTGAGTAATTGAACTAGGGCACGAACACCACCAGTGACAACTACCAAGCGCATGATACCGCCTATCATTACCATAAAGACAATGGTGCGAGTATTACCTGCGGATGAAAAAGTATGAATAATCCCATCGACAGTGCCTTGAACACCTAAAAGTAGATTGTGGTCATGAATAACTGTAAAACCGACTAAAATCCCCAACATTAATGAAAGCATTACCTGGCGAGTTAATATAGCCAGAATAATGGTCACAATGGGAGTTATAATTGTCCAAATACCATAGTCCTGCATGTGTTTACCTGTGATCCTTTATAAAATAAAAATGTTATAACTTTATAATTATCGAAAAATCATAGCATTAATAACAACAGGGTAGAATAATTTTATGCAGTTTGAAAAACGTGGGGAACAGTAACCAATGAAAAGCAGCCATATTGAATTTATGGCTGCTTGGTGAGTAATAAACAATTATTGTAATGATAGCCATTCTTGGGCTGTAATTCGGCTAATATCTTCTGTTTTAGTTTCTGCAATGAGCTCAATATACTGTGGGGCGAGGGTTGAATGATATTTGAACCCACATTTCTCTTGGGCTATTTTAGATTGTTGATTGCCTTGAAAATACCCGCACCATAAATTATCTAATTTCAAGTCAACAAAGGCATGGCGCATGATTTCAGACATTGCTTCTGGGATCAAACCTTTTCCCCAAAATGGTACACCAATCCAATAACTCACTTCTGCATCATTATCACCAATCGGGAAATTACTTTCGTGGTTAAAGGATAGGCCAATTAAACCGATAGCTCGATTGTCATTTTTTAGCGTAACAGCATAGATCTCTTCACGCATAAAAATATTTTTTATAATTATTCGACTTTCTTCTTCATTTTGATGAGGGGGCCAACCAGCTATTGGGCCAATTCGTTTATCTTTTGCATAAAAATATAAATCACTTGCATCTGTTTCTTGCCAAGGGCGCAAAACTAACCTGTTGGTATTAAGTATCATCCTAAAGCTCCTTATCATGCCTATTTGATATTGGAGGCTATTTTAGGTATTTATGAAAAACAAAAAAGGGCAATACATCTCCAATTTGGGTACAAATGACAACTCATTTGCTATGATTTAAACAAATCGAAGGTGAAAGAGGAAAAGATGCTTCGTATAAAAAAACATCAAATTGAATTATTGGATGTGATTTGTTTGGGTAATACGAATATGGATGAAATGCAATTGACCCCAATAAGGCCATCTTATGTCACTGTATGTATATGCAGGCAAGGGGCAGCGGTATTTAATATTAACTTCAAACATTACACTGTTGGCAAAAGTGATATCATGGTGTTATATGATGATACTTTTGCGATGTTAAAGGCTAAATCACGCAATTTTCAGATTGAGTATCTATTGATTGAGAAAAAATTTGCAACTGAAATCGCTTATTCATTGCCAAACCAATTGTTTTCATTTTTTAATGAATATCCGATTATTACTATCCCAGCTGGGAAAAAAACAGTACTTGAAAGCTGGCGGCATATTTTATTTGAAATCGTATCAAGCCGTGGCGAATATTGGCAATTGCAATTAAAAAATCACCTACAAAATCTATTTTTAGAGATTAGCAATGGGGCTCAAAATAAACTAAATAAACCGATGGAAAGAAGCCGACAAGAACAGTTGTGTTGGCGCTTTTGGGATTTAATTACGACTCATTGCAAACAACATAAAGAGGTGAAGTTTTATGCGAATGAATTAGCAATTACCCCTTTTTATTTATCGAAAATCAGCCAAGCCTTTTTTAATGACCCACCTAAAGCATTGATTGATAGACAAGTTACTCTAGAAATTAAAGCATTATTAGAGGTTGGTGAATTATCTATTAAGCAAATAGCGAGTGAATTAAACTTCGAGGATACGTCCTATTTATGCCGTTATTTTAAACGCCATACGGGTATGACGTTAACAAGGTTTAAAAACGCATTACATAAAAAAGACAAGGTTGCTGAATAGAGGATTCAGGATTCAATTTTAGTTGAATATTTTTTTATAAACTCAATAAAACAGCGTAATCGAGGGGAAACGGTTTGGTTGCGATAATACACGGCATTAATGGGTTGCCGAGTCACCACAGTTTTACTTTCCAAAATTTGTAATAATTGCCCACTTTCAAGCGCATCCGCCGTAACAAAATCTGCTGAACATAAAATACCGGCCCCTTGAACAGCGAGGTGAAATAGGACCTCGCCACTTGCAGCTGCAATATTAGGCGTAACTTTCAACAATTTTTCATCGTTGGTTTTTATCGGCCATACATTCAAGGTATCAGGCTGTGTAAAGCCTAATATGCAGTGTTTATTTAGTTCATCAATATTTTGTGGTACGCCATATTGCTTTAAATAAGATGGGCTTGCGACTAACCGTTTTTGGCTATACCCAAGTAAGGTGGCGTTAAGGGAAGAGTCTTTAAGCGTACCAATACGGAAGGCAACATCAATCCGTTTTTCTAATAAATTTGTTATCCCTTCATAATTATGGATTTCAAGTTCAACTTGTGGGTAATGCTGATAAAACAAAGGGACTAATGGTGCAATAACATGAGTGAGAAACGGGGTTGATGCATCAATGCGTAATACGCCAGAGGGAATAGATTGGCGGGCAGATAGCATTTCTTCCGCTTCTTGAGTGAGGTTAACAATTTCTCGCGCTTTTCGCAAAAATGCAGCACCTTCATCACTGAGTTTTATTGAGCGTGTTGTGCGATATATTAAGGTGGTGTCCACTTTTTCTTCAAGCCTAAGTAATAGACGACTTGCAGTTGAGACAGTGACGTTTAACTGCTCAGCAGCAGCGGTAATTGAGCCACAATCGACAACACTAATAAAGGTTTGCAGTTCTTCAAATGTTATTTTCATTATTGCATTTCCGGCAAAAGTCATTTTCACCTTAACGCCTTTTTCATTGTGTTTCAATATGAAAGAATTCGGGTTATTAATCAGCACTCATAATGTATTTTAATAAGGGTTTTGAATGAGAATAAACACAGCATTATTGGCTTTGGCGATAGGTGCGTTTGCTATTGGAGCAACAGAGTTTTCACCGATGGGAATGTTACCTTATATCGCGCAAAATATTCAGGTAGACATACCATCAGTAGGTTCTATTGTAGTGATATATGCATTAGGGGTGATGATTGGTGCGCCAATCATGACATTACTTTTAGCAAATAGACGACCGAAAATGGCTTTAATATTTTTAATGTCAATATTCACTATAGGGAATCTATTATCTGCCATGTCACCTGATTTGGTGACACTGTCACTTTCTCGTTTTATTACCAGCTTAAATCATGGCGCATTTTTTGGGTTAGGCGCAATGGTGGCCGCTAGTGTAGTACCAACGGGTAAACAAGCCAGTGCAATAGCAGCGATGTTTATGGGGCTAACAATAGCGAATATTGGTGGTGTACCATTAATGACTAAATTAACTCAAATGATAGGCTGGCGTCAGGCATTTTATTTGATTTCTGCTTTAGGTATATTGACGATTATTAGCTTGGTTTTGGCATTACCTAGCCATTTGACGGGTAAAAAAGTGAATGTGAAAAGCGAATTAGCTATTCTGCGACGACCTCAGGTATTGCTAGGGATGCTTTCAACAGTATTAGGTGCCAGTGCGATGTTTACACTTTATACCTATATAACCCCAATGTTAATGGAATTTATCCAAGCTTCAGATCAAATGATCACCATAATGTTAGTAATTATTGGTATTGGCTTTACCATTGGTAATTATATTGGAGGGCTGTTTGCTGATAAATCATTGTTTGGTACCTTAATTGTATTTTTTATTATGTTAGCGTCCAGTATGGCTATATTTCCATTTATCGCGGTAAATTCAATCGGGGCTGGTGCTGGTTTATTATTTTGGAGTATTTTTAGTTTTGGTATTGTACCACCAATCCAAATGCTTGTTATGAATGCTGCGACGGGGGCACAAGCTTTAGCTTCTTCTGTTAACATTGGGGCTTTTAATTTAGGTAATGCGATTGGAGCCGCTATTGGGGGAGTTATATTATCTCATGGTTATAGCTATTCAATGATTAGCTTTATTGGGGCGTTAATTGCTGTTTTAGGCATCAGTGTTATTCTGGTTATTTCTCGCAGAAATGCTAATACAAAACTCGTAACGGAAGTGGCGTGTAGTTAGCCAGTAGCGATTGAATAATTAAAAAGCAAGGTTCGGAGTTTCTGTGCTAGCCCAATGTTGATAATTAACGCAATAATTCTAAAGTGGAATAGGGGTCATAGCGATGGTTAATATGTGGAAATCTCCAGAGCAACGTTGGCAAGCCGTAGTCGAACGTAATAAAAATGCAGATGGTCATTTTGTTTATGGTGTGAAAACATCATTAATTTATAACCATCCTTCTGCTGCGGGGCGTTTACCGAATAGAGATAATGTTGAGTTTTTCGATAATGAGCAACAAGCCATTAAGCAAGGTTATCGTCCCGGTAAACGTCAACGTACAGAAACGGCACAATTAAACCAATTTTATAAGGAAAAAATAGAAAAGGCCTGCCGTTACATTGAACAGCAAAATCGGCCGTTGACACTGACTGAACTTGCAGAATACGTTGGAATTAGCCGTTACCATTTTCATCGCTTATTTAAGGCGCACACAGGTTTAACGCCAAAAGCTTATGCAAACGGTCTGCGACACGAAAAATTACAAGGTCAACTTCAGCAACAAGAACGAATTACTGATGCTATCTATGATGCAGGATACCAATCAAACAGCCGCTTTTATGAAACGGCAATACAGCGGCTAGGAATGACCCCAAGCGCTTGGAAATCAGGAGGGGGTGGCAGCAAAATTTATTTTGCTCTCGCTGCTTGTTCATTAGGAACTGTATTGGTTGCTCAAAGCCCAATAGGTGTCTGTGCTATCTTACTGGGAGACGACCCTGAGCAGCTATTGAGAGACTTACAAGATAAGTTCCCTAAAGCTGATCTTATCGGAGGTGATGATAAGTTTGAAAAAGTGATTGCGAAAGTTTTGGGGTTTATTGAAGCACCCGAAATTGGTTTTGACCTACCATTAGATATTAGAGGTACTGCATTTCAGCAACGGGTATGGCATGCATTACGTGATATACCCGCTGGTAAAACAGTAAGTTATAGTGAGATAGCAGAAAAAATAGGCCAACCTAAAGCGGTTAGGGCAGTTGCGAGTGCTTGTGCTGCAAATATATTAGCTGTAGCGATACCTTGCCACCGCGTGGTCAGAAATAATGGTGACCTTTCCGGTTACCGCTGGGGAATAGATCGTAAACAAGCACTATTGTTAAAAGAATCTCAACGTAAATGATTTAAATAATAAGTCATTTAGTATTGGTCATCTTTTATGATGAGTTAACTAAAGCTTAATGTGAGTCGATGGTGTAAAAGACGACCCCCAAAAAATTAATCAGTACTTTAAAATTAAAGTACTAATCGCTTAGCTTATCGTTCTACAGCCCATTAGCAGTCATGAGTAAAGTTGATTTAGGTTTATCTTTGGGAGCTTGTGATTATGAACAATTACATAGATTCAGCCTTATTATGTTTAGTGAACAACATATAGATAAGGTATAAAGCCGTAAAACTTGCTGTGTACCCGGTAAATATTAGCCAAAAAGTTTTCCAATCTACAATACCTTCAACTGTATTGAGTTCAATTGCCCAACCACAAAGCACGGCGCCTAAAAAAGTACCGAACCCATTAACTAAAGTCGTGAAAACGCCCTGTGCTGTGGAACGAAATTCAGGGGCGATTTCTTTTTCTAAAAATAGGGCTCCCGCAATATTGAAGAAATCAAATGCACAGCCATACACAACCATTGATAAGAAGAGGGCGATGGTGCCTATGGAGGTGAAGTCACCATAAGCAAATAATCCTAAGCGTAAAATCCATGCAATCATACTGAGCAATAGGATCGTTTCAATTTTAATTTTTTTCAGCAAAATAGGTAAAAGGAGAATAAAAATAATTTCAGAAAACTGTGATATTGATAAGAATATGGTTGGATACGCAGAGAAAACAGAACCCTTAGCCTCAGGAGCTAGAGCCATATCTTGCAAAAAAGGAACACCAAAGGTATTGGTTATTTGCAATACAGAACCGAGTAGCATAGCAAAAAATAGAAATACAGCGACTCTACCTTTTTTAAATAGCTGAATAATATTTTGGCAGCTAATTTTTTTATTTTTTGATGTATTAACTCTTTTAATCGATATAAAGAAAACAGAAAAAATACTTAAAACAATAGATGCAGCAGCACTGATATATAATTGATAAAAACTCATTTCAAGTTTTAATAGACTAATAGTCCACATAGCGACAATAAAGCCAACTGTGCCATAGACTCGTATTTTAGGGAAATAGATATCAGAGCTAAGCTTTTGCTCCTCTAACATTTCAAAAACAATACTGTTACAGATTGAAATTGTTGGCATATAAAACATTAGGTGGATTAATGTCATAATGAACAGTAGGGTTATTGAATGACTATGAGCCATCGCGAGTAAGAATAAAGCAGAAATAAAATGAGAAGCGATATAAACTAGTTTACGGTTATTAATTTTATCTGCAATAAACCCTATGATAACTGGTGAGCATAGAGCGGATATCCCTAATGCACTGAATATTAACCCAATTTCACCACCTTTAAAGTGTAGGGTGTTGAAAAGATAGGACGCAAATGTAACTAACCAAGATCCCCATATAAAAAATTGTAAAAATGAAACTATCTTTAATCGAGTTGTTATATTCATATTTATACATCCTTGCCTAGTCTAAATATACTTTCATGTAATTGTTAAATTAATCACTTACACAAATTCATTTAATAATCATGTATACAAGCATCTATTGGTTATTTCTTGCATATTATAAAATATAATTTTGGGCTTTTTTTTGATGTAAAAGCGGCTTATTATAAATTAAATATTACATTGTTACTTTTATAAGCATTATTACATACTCACCGAAATGTTAATAATTTGTATTTAAGAAGAGGGTTGTTTAGGTAATTAAATATAAGAAATAGTTAACCATAAGGTTAAACTAAAAGTTGCATTAGCCTCGTAATTAGTGTTAAATTAGATGAAACCTACCTAATTACTAACCTAGAATACCCCATTTCACTCACCTCAAACTATGTGACTTTAGCCGAGTTGCGTTCATTTTGACATCTTATAGCCCAAAATCTAATTTCTTCGATTCATTAAATTTAGACTCAATTTATTAAATCTAAAACTCAAATCATATTAATTACTTCACTCGTAAGGGGATACTATGACCTCTAATCGTAATGTATTATTTTTATCTGCTGTTATTGTATATCTAGTTGGGACTACAGAATTTATGTTGTCCTCAATAATGTCGCCACTAGCACTGGCATTTGAAGTTTCGTCTGAACAAATTCCTTGGCTGATATCGTCCTATGCATTGGCATATACACTCACAGCACCTCTAATTGGTTACCTTTCTGACCGAATAGATAAGCGAAAAATTTTACTCACTGCAATATTGTTATTATCACTAGATAGTTTGGCGATTATTTTTTCGCCTAATTTTTCGGTTGCTGTAATTTTCCGCGTTATAGGGGGAGTGGCATCAGCGGCATTAGTTCCCGTTATTTTTTCCCTTATAGCCGATGTAATAAAAAGAGAAAACCAAGCAGCCGCGATGGGGAGTGTCATGATGGGAATGACCGTTGGCATTGTGACTGGGCCAATGTTAGCGGGTATTTTAGTTCAATATTTTTCGTGGTATTCGCCTTTTATATTAACGAGTTTATGTGGCTTATTCGCATTTTCTATATCATGGTTTATCTTGCCGAGTTCTAAAAAAAACCATACCTATCCCCACTCATTGAGCTGCTTAATACAAGCAAATATTTTACGTTTGATCATAGCAAAGGGATTATGGAACGGGGTTTCAGTTAGTATCTTTTTATTGTCAGGGGAAATTATAAGACAAAGAACTGCATTAGAAACAGCTGAGATTGGTATCATTATGGGGTTATTTGGTATTGGCTTGTTCATTGGTAATGCTTTGGTTGCGAAAATAGCAAAATATAAACTACAGGATGCGGCTAAACTAATCCTAATTTTATTAGGAATATTGGTTGCTTTAGTGTTATTTATTACAGGAAAATTACCCTTAGTTGGTGATTGTATCTGCTTGTTATTTATAGGGGTAGCATTAGGGGTGGCTTCACCGGTCAGTACCTCGTTATTGGCTAAAGAGAGTACTAAAAATAAAGGATTAGTATTATCTGTTTCAGAAAGCATAAATAATTTAGCTTTATTAATTACAATACCTGCATTTTCACTGCTGGTGACTGAAAATAATCTCTCAACTTTAGTACTTTCAGTCATCTTAATAATTAGTAGTGCAATTTTTCTCGTTATGGCTACGCTAAATTTACGGGTCAGGAAAAATAGGCGTTACCGTTAATGATGGAGCACTAACGGTAACGCACTATACGGTGCGTAATAATTGTTTTTTGCGTAATCGCATCCCGTTTAACATGGATAACCATGCCAGAAAGGTAATAAACATGAGAATAATAAAAATGAAATGTGGCTGAAGCTCAGTAAGAACAACACCAGTTAACATAGGGTTAAATGCACCGCCCAATAGCCCAAGGGATTGGGCTGAAAAATAACTCGCTTTCATGCCTTCCGGTGCAATACTGTCAATTAACATATATTCTCCTGGGGCATAAATTAATTCACCTAATGTAAAAATAAAAGCGCCTGCCGCCCAGAGGTATAAATTTTCATGTGCATTCATAAAAGTTGCTAAGCCTAAAATAAAGAATAAGCTGCCTAAGGTCATTAATTTTTTTAGGTTATCCGGGGTGATACGCTTCCCTACGGTGTATTGTAATGTAACGACCACGACTGCATTCACAGGTAAAATTACCCCAATAACAACCTGAGCAAAATCACTGCTTGCCACAGTAATTGCATATTGCGAAATCCAAGTGGTAAAAGTACCAAAAACCAATGAACCCAAAAATGTGGATAAAATAAACCATGCTAAGACTTGATCACTTAGCATACTCAGTGGGTTCCATTTACGTATGTTTCCGTTTTCTAATGGCGTTGGTTTTATGCTTTGTACAAAACGTTGTATAAAAAATATTGGTAGAGCAGCTGATATAGCGGCTAAATAGAATGGTAAGTTAATACTGTACATTAATAACCAAGTACCAATGGGGGGGCCAATAGTCCAACCGATATTGATAAAGGTATAATTTAAGGAAAATATCTTTGCCTTTAAAGAGACTGTGAGTGTATCCGCAAAATAGGCTTTTAAGACCGTAGAAAACACAGAATATGAGCAGTTAATAAGAGAAAAGAACGCGATAACTAAAATAGCATTATTTACTGTGGGGATAGCGATAAACCCCAAAATAAAAGCTAACACAGCAAATAACATGCAGCGTTTCTTATCAACCCGGTCAGCAAGCATACCAAAGCCCATACTGAATAAAACACCTATAACCATTGCCAGTGACATGGCTATACCGACAATATCAATTGCCATTTGGTATTCTCGAGTTAGGTAAATTGCCATGAAGGGCAATGTTGCGCCACGTCCTATCGTTAAGAGTAGTGACGATGCAAGTAATGCGCTGTTTGATATATTAAATTTAGAAAGCATTGGCTCACAACCTAACTCATAATTGTTGTTAAAATTTTGTATAAAAGGGTCTGTAAGCTATAAAATACATAAATTTAGAGCAGTGAGAAATGGGGAATAATGCTCTGAATCGAAAACAATATTTTGCTAATGCTAATCTACCATTCACAATTAAAAATCTGGTAATTAAAGCGCCCTTATATCTAATTAAACGTTATATGCTAGATAGATAAATATGAGTAACTTAGGCTAATTATGGCCGATGTAGTTTTATAGGTATGGATGCAAACAAATGGGCGTTCAATCAAGGTAAATGATTAACCTAATTATGATTAATAATGGCTTTAGCGAGTTTGATGGGGGGTGGTATTACAGTGGTTCACTGATTAAAAATCTCCCCTCCAAATAACCGATAAACCTAGATTGAGTCAATCTACAAGGTTAGGTGGTTAGCGCAAAGAAAATCATGTAATACTGGTTTGGACATACTTGAAATTACAATTAAGTAGGTGATTATTTTGTTTATTAGAAATAATCACCTATCAATGCAAATGTGGTCAAGAAAACATTAACGGGCTTCATTAAAAAGGTTGAAGGTACAACCTTTACATAGCCGTTATAAGGCTGCGGTATACACTCGGCGGCTAACGTCCAAAGTAATATCTTGGTGTTCACCCAGCTTGACCATATCATGTGCTTTTAGACTATTGACTAATGGTTCAATGACATCTTGGGTAAGCTGGTAATCACTAAAACGTGTGCCTACTTGCATTTTTTCAAAAAACGCTCTTGTCAGCTCAATAGCTTTGATGGCTTTCTCTGATTGAGAACCAGCGGTAACCCCCCACACATTTTCTGCGTACTGGGCTAATTTTTCCTGTTTTTGTGGTAGTTTTTCGAGCAGCATTGAAGGAAGTACGATAGCTAATGTTTGTGCATGGTCTAAACCATATAACACTGTAATTTCATGGCCTAACATGTGGGTAGACCAATCTTGCGGTACGCCAACCCCAATCAACCCATTTAATGCTAATGTTGCAACCCACATTAAATTAGCGCGAATATCATAGTCATGAGGTGTTTCAAGTGCTTTAGGACCAATGTCTATTAACGTTTTTAGTAAACCTTCAGCAAATGAGTCTTGTACTTTAGCATTAACAGGGTAGGTTAAATATTGCTCAACAATATGTACAAAGGCATCAACAACACCATTACTGACTTGTCGAGGAGGTAAGGTAAATGTTTTTACAGGGTCAAGAATCGAGAACTGAGGAAAAACATAATCGCTCATAAATGCTAACTTTG
Organism: Providencia sp. 2024EL-00732; assembly: GCF_044006275.1. NCBI lineage: Bacteria > Pseudomonadati > Pseudomonadota > Gammaproteobacteria > Enterobacterales > Morganellaceae > Providencia > Providencia sp. 2024EL-00732. The sequence continues at coordinate 715,025 of NZ_JBIPDG010000001.1, forward strand.
AGTGTAATTCTTCCCTTGTAATGACGGAGCCTTTGTTCATTTCTGAACCTGTTGCTGGTAATGTCAAAACGGTACCAAAAGGTAAAGCTGTTTTGATTGTAGAGCCTCTGTTGGTAACAACTTCCCACTTATCACCAGGGTAGTTAACCGCTGCTGCCACAAATTTAACACCGTCAATGACAGACCCACCACCAACGGCAAGTAAAAAATCAAAGCCTTCTTTCTCTATTTTATCAACGGCCTTAATTAACGTTTCATAACGAGGGTTAGCTTCAATTCCACCAAACAGATCAAATTGACGCGTGCCTAATGCTTGCTCAACTTCATTCAATGTACCTGTCCTTCGGGCGCTTTCGCCACCAAACAGGATGAGAACTTTTGCATTTTGTGGAATGAGCCTGTCAAGTTCAGCGATTTTATCTTTACCAAAAACGATACGTGTTGGGTTATAAAATTCAAAGTTATTCATAGATAAACCTTAGCCTTAAAAGTAGGTGGACTTGGTTTTTGTTAACTAATCAAGTTTAGCGCCTAAATGTATTAGATACAAATTATATAGCTATGGTAGTGATATATAACCAGCATATAATTTCGACTTGTATGATATAAGCGAAACCGCTCTTCAATATAATTATTTTTACATGCTGATGATAAGTAGAAGTAAAAAATAAAAAGTTAGTCTTATTTAACCTCAGCGAATTTTGATTTTTATCTTCATTTGGTATTTTAAATGCCAACTTTATCAATAATGATGAAACCAAATAAAAGGGATACAATATGCCAAATAATTTAAATTTTATGACAAAAGAAAAATTCATTTGTTACGTCAATGACATGATTGAAGGTAAAAACACAGATAAATATTCAGTAAAACCTGTAATGAAGTTGGATTCACAAGGGCGGTTTTTACTCAGCTTTGAAAATTATGATATTAAATCTAAAACTATTAAATATGAAATCCAAAAAAAAGAACAAATTATTTGTTTACAAACAAGGATTGAAAATCAAGGGAGAGTCATTAACCTTATTGAAGCTAATTCAGCTGAGTTAATGCAATATAAAGAATATTTTTATATAAGCAAAGATAAGTTTGTTTATATGTTTAAAGATCCTAAAATTATGGAGGAAATATATACTAAAAATGAAGATGAAATGAAAAAATTATTCCTTAGATGTGTCTTTGAATTAAATGAGGTAAAAAAAGATGAATATGAAAGGCATAGAACTAATTCAAATGTAAACTTATCAGAGACTGAGTACTTAGACTATAAATATAACCCTGAAAAATCTATTGTAGGGTTAACTCATAAAAATCTAAGCTCTAATTATGATCATCATATTGTTATTCAATTAGGTAGTGATGAAATTACAGCAGATGTTATTTCTGGGCTATACGTCAAACATTCGGAAAATACTACATTAGTCCAATTTGATTTGGAGAGCAAGCAAGCACGTATTTTAAAATCAGCGATTGAAGTAGGTGAAAACAAGAATATTCGTTGGACGTTTGTAGGGCATGGTTTACATGTAAAGAACACAAATAATATAGGTAGTAAAGTAACATTTGAAGGTGCGCTACCTGAAGAGTTCGCCAGTGGAGTCTCTTTTTTAAAAAATAACACATTAAAAAACTTACAGCCAAATAAAATTGTTCTATATGGTTGTAAATTGGCTCGAGGTGGCATTAATGAAAATTTTGCATTAAATACTCATTTGGCTTTAAATAGAAAAGGCATCAATATTCCAATAGTGGCTTATAATAGGTCCATTGGAGAGAGTGTGAACCATATAGGGGTAAAATCAATTAAAATTAAGGGTGAGGAATTTTCAACTAAGAATTTTAAATATGAATATAAAACACATCCTTCATCGAAAAAAACATATATAAATGGGTTTCCTGCACCATTATTTTTTATAAATGAAGTTCGACGTGGGGAATTAAAAATTTCGCAAATTTTGGAAGGTAAAAATACTAATCTACTGGCTTTTTATAAAAAAAATGGAGTGGTTAACAGTGATCTAATAAAGACATTAGCATTTAATCATAAAGCAAACGCTATTTTAGAATCAGAGCTCAAGGGGTATGAGCGCATTATTGATGAAGATTTTTACGATAGGATCTGTCACCTACTTGCCAGTGCTGGTATTGAAGAACCCCCATTATGGCGTATGGTAAATGATGAAAATATTAATAATCGAGTAAATAAAGTTGTTGATGATGGCCTGGCGACCATTATATTACGGGTAAATGGTAGTGAGAGTGGTAGGCTACAGGCAGAGAAAATAGCTTCTAACAATCCTAAAAATACCCTTATTATGCAAGTAGGTAAAGGTGTGGCTGATGGTTGTATTGAATATGGTGATATTAACAAGCTTACGGGGCTAAAGCAAAAAAAATGGGTGTTTATTACTAGCGCATTAGAGATAAATGAATCATTATTACCCCTAACTGATGTAATGGAAAAATTAAGAAAAGATTATAATTCGGATTTTAATAATTCGGTATCCTTAGTTTTAACGGATAATCCAAATGATTTAACCTCCGAAGGGGTTAAAGTTGCTTCTGAAAAGTTAAAAAATACATTAATTAATGCGGGGCTATATGAGCCAAATAAATTAACAGTAAATACTAGATGGACATTAAATGAGAAGGAGTTAAATGATAACGAAAGATTAGAAGGTTTAACATTAAAACTAATTAATAAAAAAATAGTTCCAAGCCAGATAGATATAGAAAAAGATAAGTATATAATAGGTTATTTAACCCATGATGATGGAAATCTAAATCATGAAAAAATATCAATGATTAGAATGGACCCGATAATTAATAAAAGAGTGATGAGCTATTTTAAAAGTGAGGGTAATGTTAAAGGTTTAAAAGAGTGGAATATTCTATTTCAGGATAATGAAAAATATTCTTTGGTACAACAAGCACAAGAATCAATGATATTATTAGAAGCGCTAAAATCTAACCCTGAAATTAATGCATATTTGGGTGAGTCTTCAAAAAATAGATTGAAATCACTATTTCCACGAGGGAATAAATATGATCACGAAGAATTATTATTTACGTTAAAATCTAATGATAGACTAGGAGTAGTCAAAAGAAGACTTCGAGATTTAATATATCTTTACCAAGAAGATAATGAAGCATTTAATAATGGCTCGTTGAAAAAAGCATATGGGTTAATGTGTAAGTTGGAGTATGAACGAAAACTTACAGTAAATTATGTAAAGGAGATGAGTAGGGGATTGTTTTATCATGATTATGTGAAATTTAATGAATTTCATTATGAAGGTAAAAAAACATCCACATCATTATATAATGTTTATTTCAAAAATGAAAAAATGGCAGAAGATTGTTATAATATTTATGAAGAAATTAAATATAAGCATAGGCTAGGTAATGCATCTAGCCATGAAATGGAAATTTTAAAAAGTTATAATGATATCTACCAGTTAAAAAATGAGGGAATAGAGAAAATAGCTTCAACATCAAGTAATCAATCTTTTGAGACTATTTTTAATCAAATAAATAACGATTATTTAGTTTGTATTAAAAGTCCTTTATCTAAAATTATGATTAAGTGTGAATATAAAGTGGAGAGTTATACTTTTCACTTGATGGATGAATCAGGCATTGAATTAGTAATATCTGACCCTAACCTTGCCGTTGCTCGAGCTAGATTATTGAAAATAACTCAACACTATATGCAACAAGAGCTTCAACAACTTGATGGTAGGGTGATAACTAGAGGCAAACAGTTGGGTTTTTTAACTGATTCAGATGAAGGGCTAAGAGCAACAGCATTATATATTGATGCGAGCGGAGAGGGTTACCGTACGTTAGTAAAACAAAGTGAAGAGAAACTGGAAAACACGGTATATAAAAAGAACTTAGAGATCAATAGAAATGTGGCCCTTCAACTGGGAGAAGTTACAACATCGATAAAAGAATTACGCTCACTAGGGGCGATGATAGACAATGTACCTATTCACGCAAAACACGTGGAGGATAAAGGATGGGTGCAGAAAATTAAATTTAATGCTGATGTATTAGTAGAAAAATTAACCTTATCGACAGAACTAGAGGCAGACATTAAACCTCTTGAGGTGACACAACAATTAATCAAAGATAGTAATATTGAGCAAAAAATACACTCAAATGACATGATGCAAAGTCAACAAATTGCTTTAAAGCAATTAAAAATTATTCAAAAATTAGATTTTGGAGATAAGCGTACTGTATCTAAAGGGGTTAAGTCATTACATAATGAAGGAATAAAATTACCCGCTTATGCCCGTATTGCTAATGGTGCCGGTCAAGTTACGGGGGGAGTCGGTGTTTTTATTACACTTAATGGGATTTATCAGTTGATTGATGGTTTAGATAACCCAGACCTTACGGAAGATGAACGTTCTTTAATTACCAAAAAACTGACCATGGCTTGTGCATCCGCCTGTTTTAATTATGGTGACATGATTTTGCAGCCTATTTTATTGAGATTATCATATAAACAGGCTGGGTCATTTAATTCAGGGGCTAAATTAGCCGCTCGAGTCACAATCATATTTAACTTAATTGGGATCGGATTAGACATTTATCAGGCTTATGAAGCTTTTGAGCAGTTAGACAAAATAACGGATGCAAAAGAGCGGCAAGATTTACTTGTTAACGGCTCGTTGTCTATTGCAAATATAGTTGTTGGTAGCCTGACCATCATTGGTATCATCATAGGGTCATCAACAATACCTGTTGTTGGTTTAATTGTTGGTGGTGCATTATTAATAGGTGGAATGGTTTATACAGGTATACGAGCCGTAGAGAGAATCGAAGAGGAATTAGGAAGCTCTTTAGATTGGGATGAAAAAGCTAGAGAAGGGATACGCGCGGCATTTGGTTTTTCTCCTTCTGACGATATATTAAATCGAATTAGCTATAAGCAGCATCTAGCACATTTTAAAAATGTAAATTGGCAACAGGATCTAGATAATTTTAAATCGAACAATCTTTACCAAGGGTTTGAAGAACATCTGCAATTTGTAGGTGAGCCGATACTTACAGAACATAAAAAATATTATATTTATTATCGGCCAAAATTTAGAATCATCAATAGCACTGTATTTGAAGGGGGTGATGACAACTATATTCTTAAAAACATTGCACGTGATGATACTGGCCCTCATTATACGATAGAGCAAATTAATTATATTTGTAATAATTATGATTATGATTCACACTGTAATATATGGGTAAAAATCAGAAAAGGAACACGTAAAATTCATTTTTGCTGTAAGTTTAGTCTTATTAAGAAGAAGGCAGGTGTCTCTTATAAGGACATTGGTGAGAAAAAAGCTGATGACATTCTTATACTCAATACAGAATATGATAGTGATTTATTAAAAGAGTTTCTGTATCGATTTAAATTAAATGAAAAATACAAGAATAAAAAAAAGCAACCAGTCGTTACTCAATTAAGCACATTAGCCGCCTCTGAATTAAGGTTCTTTAGGGCAAGGAATCATCATGGTAATATTTATCATCCAGACTTTGACAGTCACGTACCAATTGAAATTTTAGGTGAACAAATTATTGCTGATCCAGTTAAAATTGCAAAAAAAATACTAGGTGAAGTTCCTGATATTATTTATGAAGGCATGCAAAATATTGGATTACAATATGAGGAAGAAGCTAAGCAAAAAAATATTAATTTTAATTCGGGTAATGGGACTGATATTACTATTGGTAAAAAAAATGCAAGAAATTCTTTTACTATTAGTTCCGGTGCTAAGTTTTTAGCTGGTGGAAATCATGATGATGTGGCAAATTTATCACTATTATTTGATTCATCAAGTAATGAAATCAATGATTTATATTTTGATGGAAATGGTGGGAATAATACTTTAATTATTAATGACATACGAATTGGGAGTTATATCTATATAGACCTTAACTCACTTAAATCAAAAATTACCTTTTACAATAAAAAACAGAAAGATCTTGTTTTACGTAATATTAGTAATGTTTTTTTAGTAGGAAGCCGAGATTCAAAAGCGACTCTAGTGGGCAATGATGAAAGTAATACATTAGATGCTGCTTCAGCTTGTGCTTTTATTAATGCTATGGGGGGGGATGACCATTTGGTATTTGAACACGGCGTAATAAATGGTGGAGAAGGTAATGATAGCTACTTTTTACGACGTTTTGATTGGGGAAGTATCCCTGAAAATGAAGCCAAAAAAATATTTAATTTAACAGCAACGATTACGGAAACAACAAAAAGTAGAAGTCGAGTAACCTTAGGTTATTTGTTAAGTGAAATTGAAGAGGTATATGTTAGTGGTAATGATATAATAATAGTCATCTGTAGTAAATCATCAAATTTTAAAGATAAAATAGTAAGCGTCAAAGTTGAACTTAAAAATGTATATTCTAAGTATGAAGATACTAGAAGAATAAATCATCAATATCAATTACATACCAAAGATGGTTTTTTATTAAATAGTAAATTAAAAGACTTAGATGCACAGAAACTCCTTATCCTTAAAGAAGATATTTTTGACATCACCTACCAACAAGAACAAGATGCCATATATAAATACAGTAATGAAACTGTAAATATAAATGATGAAACAAATACGTTAAGTATTGGCGACCGTATATATACCCCTCGTAAATGGGGAAGTTTTAAACTTCATGGTTCTATTCGAAATTTGACTTATCAAGGGACCTCTGGTGATAACCAACTATTGATGGTGAATAGAAATAGCCGGATTATTATTACTGAAGGCCAAGATTTTTATCAGGTAAGCCCAGAACAATATTTTCAAGGTCAGTTGGTTTTTGACTATTCGAATATAAATAAAGTAAGTGATAACATTGGTGATACATATATTTCGCTACCTTATGAGAATGGGTTTAGGTTAAAGGTTATAGGCCAATCTATCCTATTATATAACCGATTTAATGATGTTAAGTTAGAAATTAAACTTATTAATTATTCATTAGAAAAACACGGTAGTATTCGTATTCAAGATGGAAACAATAACTATTTCCATGTGGACTTTAGTAAAAAAGAACAAGAAATTGTCTCTGCAAAAATAATAAACTTACCGACTGAACAAGACGATTATATTGATATCCCAATGGGATATCAATTTCCTTTTCCTATTATCGATGCATCCGATGGTAATGATTTCATTAAAAATGATAATATCACTGGATGTATCGTCAATGCAGGAAAAGGTAACGACATAGTAGTCGTGACTAGTGGGGCAAATGTTCTATATGGTGGGGAGGGTGATGACCATATTTATGGTGGAGATCAAAATGATTTATTCCTTTCAGATTTAGGTAATGATATTTTAGATGGTAAAGACGGTAATGACCATTACCTTATAAATGGGGATTTAGAAGCCGGCCAAACTACAATACATGATGCTAGTGGCGAAAACCATATTCATTTATTTAATTTCCAATCAGAATACGAAGTTATCAGTGAAGATGACGTTATTTTTCATCGTTATAAGTCCAAATCAAATCTTCGGTCTGTGAAAATAAAGGTATTACCAGATAGTAATATGAATATAAACCACGCTCATCACTATGACAGCTTACCTACACACCTGCCAAATTATGCTAAAAAAGATATGGTTTCTTTAATCCGTTATTTAGCAGAACAGAGAAAATATAAAAACGACTTAAATTTAAACACTACATGGCAGCCTATGGATGAATTTAAAGGCATGCTTAACGGGTGGAAACCTTTACCAACTATTGATCTCAAGTCAATGGATATTCGTATTCCTGAAAACTCCACATTTAGTCAGCTTGTTGTAAAAACTAAAGGTGCAAAACAAAATATTTGGGACCGAAGCGGGTATGGGCGGGTGTTTTATGCCGAAGCGGAAGAGGGTGTCGTTTCCGTACCGGATAAAACGCCTGGAAATAATGCTATTTATGCAAGTAAAGGTAAAAATGACTTATCGGCAGGGGATGGAGATGATGTTTACATTATCAACGGGGCAAATGGTTTGCTAACAGAGTTAAAAGGGAAAAATAGCTTTCTCATTAATGGTGAAATAGAAGGTTGGAATACAATACATAGTCGCGGTGGTGATAATGCGATTCATCTGATTGGTTTTGACAAAAAACCTACCCGAGAAGAGCCTAATCATCTAAGTAATGCAACTCAGTTTATTTATCAGTCAAAATTGGGAAGGAGGGTAACAATACTTCAATACCCCAATACTAAAGCACCGGAAATTCGCCTTTATAAAAGTCTAGGTGGTCAAGATGAACTTAGTACACAACAAAAGTTGGAGTATTTAGCTAATACAATTGCAGGGATGCGTATACAAGATGAAATCAGTAGTTTTGGTCGTAAAAGTATTGCGCTAATACAAGCTGGCTGGGACCCAGTCACGCACGTTGAAAGTTATATGAGAAATGCATTGTTAGCAGCACCAATAAACTAGTACTGTATAAGTTATTATTGCTAAAAAAACATAAAGTTTTTAACTATAAATGAGTTCCCGCCCTACTAGGTGATTGAAATAGTTAAATCTTTATGTTTTTTGACATATTAGTTAGCCTAAATCATCTTTATCTACAATGTGTTGTACTAAAATAAACCTTAGATTAATGGTAAAATGTGAGCGTTGAGTAGGTGAATGTTGATTTTTACATTCGTATTTATTGCTACGATGGGAGTGCAGAATGATGAGACGTTTTATTAATCTAGAACTTCCACCAGAGCCAACAATTAATAATAACTGTGTCAGAAAACGATTAAAAAATAGTATTTGTGACAATTGTGCGACGAGTTGTCCGGTTGGTGCGGTGTCTTTTAGCCATATGGCAGCTGCAATTGATAATGAACTGTGCTTTCAATGTGGTAACTGTTTATTTTCTTGCCCTGTTGACGCTATTGAGAATATTGCTCCTCATGAACGAACCTATCAAGGTGACTTTTTGGTGGTTAACCACGATGAACCTGTCGCCAATGCAGATGAGTTAATTGTTTGGCACCGGCAATATGGCATTCGCGGCATACAGATAGCAGAGCCTTTGGTAGACAAGTGGCTGCCAACAGTTGCCTCATTGAATTTAAAGTTAAAAACGCTACAAGAACCGATTTGGCAATTACGTATTGTACAGCCGGCACAGGTGGATACTGGGCGTCGAATGATGTTATTCCGTCAAAAATTGGACGAGAAACCGTTAGATAAAGGCCAAGTAAAAACGGGGTTAAATGCAAGGAAACAATTTTACCCTGAGGATAGCTGGTTTAGAGTAGAGCTTGATACAGCAAGCTGTATTTTATGTGGTGCTTGTGCAAAAGTTTGTGATGAACATGCGATAAACATCGAAAATAACCAATTTTTAATAGATGAAAAGCGGTGTACGGGGTGTATGAGCTGCCAAGTAGTTTGTTTCCCGCAATCTATTCATGTCCACGCGCATACGGCTAAAAATAGCGAACCGATTAGTTTTAACTATTATGATGGTCAGTGCCATACTTGCCATCTACCATTTTCATCTTGGGAAGAAAACATCAATATTTGCCCCATTTGTGCGCAACATAAAAAACAAGGATGGTTATAATCACCTATATTTATGGCTCAGTTATAGAGCCATAAATAGGTACTAACCAAGCTAAACTTGGTTCTGCTTTAAATGAGTAATAATCAGAGTTGCAATTTGCGAGTTTAGAGCCGGAGGTGTTTCATGCCCCATACCCTCAATGATTTCTAATTTTGCATTCACTATATTCTCTGCGATATCCTGACCTGCAGCTAATGGGAACAAAGGGTCAATGGAACCATGAATAACTAATGTTGGTACATCTATACTTTTGATATAAGGCCGAAGATCACCCGTCATAGCCACAGCAACCATTTGCCGTTTAGTTCCTTCTGGGGAATAATTTCGAGCAAGCGCTTGCAGTACATAATCCCGATAATAATTTTCATCAAATGGGCAAATAGAGGAACTAATGCGTTGGTAAAATGCTAATTGACCGCTTAAGTACCCCTCTAAATTTTCTTTAGGGTTGGGGCTTGGGCTCATCAGCATTTGCATTACATCGGGTTCGCTTTGTGGCAGGTCGGGGTTCCCTGATGAAGACATAATTGGGCAAAGGGATAGTATACGTTGCGGGTAATTCGCAGCAACCAACTGTGCAATCATCCCCCCCATTGAGCGGCCAATTATGTGTGCTTTATCAATAGATAATAAGTCGAGTAGGCGAATTATATCCTCAGCCATATCTAATAAAGTGTAAGGAATAACAAATTGTTCCCCAGTTTGCATTTTTCCAATCAATTCACTTAAAACGATTGGTGGAAAATGTTCGATGTGGGAAGACAATCCTGAATCACGGTTATCAACACGTATAACATAAAAGCCTGCATCTGCAATTTGTTGGCAAAACGCCGAAGTCCAGCTGATATTATGGCCACCCAAACCTGGGATCAACACAACAGCAGGGTTTTTCGCTACACCAAATGAATCATAGAAAAGAGAAATTGAGGAAGGATTGGTCATTTTGTTTCCGATATTTTGAATGTTGTATTATTTATGCCGCAATTTCGCGTCCAATGCGAGTGATAAAAACAGATAAAAACTATCAACAATTAACGCTAACCTCTATGTAGGAGGAATTGGATTTTTAGGTCAATTCTGTAAGGTTATTAATTACAAGTACGTTATGATGTAGGGGATAGCGCATATTTATTTGAATACTATCATTTTTAACATAATGACAATTAATATCTTTTTTCGGGTTTTATATGATTTACTTTATTTCAGATACGCACTTTTGTCACTCTAATATAATTAATCTTTGTGATCGACCTTTTCGAAGCACTAACCACATGAATGATACTTTAATTCATAACTGGAATGCTTATGTTACGGACTATGATGAGATCTACATATTGGGTGATTTTTTATATAAAGGGAACGGCAGTGATGCAAATAAAATATTACGTCGTTTAGCTGGGAAGAAATATCTCATACGGGGCAACCATGATAAATTTTTGGATGATCCAGAGTTTGACACGACCTTATTTGAATGGGTACGAAGCTACTATGAATTGGAATACCAAAAGCAAAAATTTGTGTTATTTCACTACCCAATTTTAGAATGGCAAGGTTTTTTCCGTGACGCTATTCATTTATATGGGCATGTACATAATTCAGGTAAAGACCCTGAGCAACGTAAACGCTTAGAAATATTGGGTTCACGTGCAATCAATGTGGGTGTTGATGTAAATGATTTTTACCCAATAAGCATTAAAAGTATTTTAAAAAAAGTAAATGGCTAAGGAAGCAAAACTAACTTGCTTTCTTAGCGTATAAATACACCGAGGCTCTTGAAATCCCAAGGTGTTGAGCAACAGTCTCCATTGCTTTTTTTACATCCAGTAAGCCTTCATTTCGTAATATCTCAATTAAATTTTTCCGTTCCTCAACTTTTAAAGTACGCGCTGTGGTAGCTAACGAAGCTGCATATTGGTCAATACGGATGCGAATTGCCTCTGTGCCATTGGGTTCAATATGTTCTTTTATAGGGCTATTTCCCACTTCGATAAATTGAGACAACATACTTTGCATTCCCCTGAATAGCGTCATATCTAAATTAAGACAAAGCGCAGCGACATATTGCCCAGAATCATCCTTTATACCAATCGAGGTACTTTTTACTGGGCGTCCATCCGTAAACTGGTTGGTATAATTGGCTATGATATTTGGGAAATCAGGAGACTCAATTCTTGCAAGGCCTAACTCTGTTGTAGGTTCACCAATTTGGCGACCAGATAAATTGTTATGAATAGAGAGAATAGAATGTTCAGGTTTTTTAAGATCATGAACCACTACTTCACAAAAAGGGGCAAATGTTTCACTTAATCCTTTTGCTATAATATCTATTTGCGCAAGTAATGAATTTTCTTTTAGGTCTGACATTATTCCCCCTTATTATCTTGTATCGAAACCCTAATTTTAAACTATTTTTAATGTATCTAATAGGTGATAGGCAATTATGGGGTTAGGATATTAACTGAGCAAAGTGATGAATATCCACATTCCCTCCACTGACAATAATCCCCACTCGTTTACCTTGCAGTCGTTCTTTGTTAGCCAGAGCTGCTGCATAAGATAAGCAACCCGTTGGTTCAACGATAATTTTCATGCGTTCAGCATAAAACTTCATACAGTCGATTAATTGCGGGTCAGTAACGGTAAAAATATCATTGACAATATTTTTAATAATTTCAAAAGTATAATGGCCTAAATGTTGGGTTTGGGCACCATCTGCAATGGTTTTTGGGGGATCAATATGTACAATTTCACCGCGATAAAATGACTGTTGTGCATCATTACCCGCAAGTGGTTCGACACCATATATTTGGCAATCAGGGAGTAGTTGCTTTGTGGCAATAGCACAGCCTGAGAGCAAACCACCACCACCTAAGCACACAAAAAGGGCATCTAATGGCCCAACTTCGTCTATGAGTTCTTTAGCAGTAGTACCTTGGCCAGCAATAATATGTGGATGGTCATAGGGCGGGATAATGGTAAACCCATGTTGCTTAGCGAGTTGTTGGCAAAGTAGCTCGCGGTTTTCGGTATATCTATCAAAGTGTATAACTTTAGCCCCGTAGCCTTGGGTGGCAGCTACTTTGACTGCAGGGGAATCATTTGGCATTAGAATTGTTGCTGGGATATCGAGTAACTGTGCGGCCAAAGCAACACCTTGAGCATGATTACCTGATGAAAAAGCAATAACACCTGCTTTTTTTTGTTCTGGACTTAATTGTGCTAACGCATTGAATGCGCCTCTAAATTTAAATGCACCCATACGCTGGAAATTTTCACACTTAAAAAATAATTCAGCCCCAAATTGTTTATTTGCAGTGGTTGATGTTAATACAGGCGTTTTATGGGCAAAACCTAAAATACGTTGGGCGGCATCTTCAATATCTTGATAGCTTGGCAAAGTTAACTCAGTCATGATATTACCTCAATAAATTATCAAATTTTAAGCGTATACAGCGGTGGCTTCGATTTCTAATGCGGCGCCAAAGTGGAGCTCTGCAACCCCAGCAACAGCACGAGCGGGGCGGTAATTACCGATCCACTCAGCATAAATTTGGTTAAAACTATTCCAGTTATTCATATCGGTAATATAAATACGGACTTGCACCAAGTTGGCTTTAGTACAATTGACGGTATCTAGGCAGGCTTGCAAATTATTGAGCACAAGCTTGGTTTGCTCGGTAAAAGATATGTTTGTGGCGGCATTACCCAAAGCATCAATAGGTAATTGCCCCGATATAAAAACAAACCCATTAGCGCTAACACAATGAGAATAATGCCCTTTAGGGGGAATTAATGTAGAGGCATTCGCATATTTAATTGATTGGTTCATATTTACCTTGTTATCTATCACAACGGTGGTCTTGCATTGGAATTTTAGTCTAATATTAGATTATATGTTTAGTCAATGTTTTCCATCTAAATAACATGAGGTCTGCGTTTAAACGTGAGCAAAGCTATTCGAGTAATGTAAAGAACATCTTTCAGTAACATGGTTAGCAAAAGCGACACTATCCGGTGTTAACGAAAGCTTTGGGGTAGTATAGCGGGCAGCAGTATTATTTTTATTAGCAGCTAATAATGAGAAGTGGTCGATATGCTATTTTCCGAAGAAGAAAACACCATTCAGATTGCCCCTGATGCTTATTTATTAAAAGGCTTTTTATTAGGGCATAGCCAAGGGTTATTGAAGGATTTGAACCTTGTACTCAAGGCGAATCCTTTAAGGCACATGAAAACACCAAGTGGTTATCACATGTCAGTTGCGATGACTAATTGTGGGGATTGGGGATGGGTAACGGATGAACAAGGGTATCGTTATAGTCAGCGTGACCCTGTCACTAATTTACCTTGGTTATCAATGCCAGCTATTTTCCGTCAGTTAGCGACTTCAGCTGCAAATAGCGTCGGTTTTGATGGGTTTAAACCTGATGCTTGCCTAGTTAATCGTTATGCTATCGGGGCAAAATTATCTTTGCACCAAGATAAAGATGAAGCCGATTATTCTCATCCAATTGTCTCTTTTTCTTTGGGGCTACCTGCGCTATTTGACTTTGGAGGGATAACAAGGGATGCCGCTAAACAAGCTATCCATTTAGAACATGGCGATGTGGTGGTTTGGGGAGGACAATCACGGTTAAATTACCATGGTATAAGGCGTATTAAAGCAGGGACTCACCCACTACTTGGCCCTTATCGCTTTAATTTAACTTTTCGCCGTACCCAAAACTAGTGTCGGTTGTATTCCAACTAAAGGGGGGAAATAGGTGATAAATAGCTGCATATTTAGCTTCAGAAAATTGAAAGCTACGTAAGCAACTTGAAACGCATCCCAATAAAAATTTTGTTGAATAATTAATAAGATACACCTATAAATAGTGGCTATAAAATGGTTTTGTCCAGTATTAATAGGTGAATGAATGTATAGCTTCTTAAATGATTACAATGAAATAGCCCATCCAGCAGTGATGAAAACCCTGAATGACTTAGCAGGAAAACGTTTTAAAGGTTACGGCACAGATGAAACTTGTTCTCGGGTCACTGAGCAAGTTAAAGCACGTATTGGACAACCTGATGCGGATATTCATTTTTTTAATGGCGGCACTGTTACCAATTTAACCGTGATCTCCCATGCTTTACGCCCGCACCAAGCGGTGATCGCTGTTGATAGTGGGCATGTAGCTACGCATGAAACTGGTGCGATCGAAGCAACGGGGCATAAGGTGATTACGGTGAGCTCACCATCAGGGAAATTAACGCCAACACTGGTTGCGAATGTGCTGGCTGAGCATAATGATGAACACAGTGTGCAGCCAAAATTAGTGTATATCAGTAATTCGACAGAAATAGGCACCGTTTACCGTAAACATGAGTTACTTGCATTACGTGAGGTTTGCGATAAGCATGGGTTACTCCTTTTTTTAGATGGCGCACGTCTTGCATCGGGGTTAATGTCTAAAGCAAGTGATTTAACCATTGAAGATATTGCTGCAGTCACAGATGTTTTCTACATTGGCGGTACAAAAATAGGGGCTTTAACGGGGGAAATACTGGTTATTTTGAACCCAGCATTAAAATCTGATTTTCGTTATAGCATCAAGCAAAAAGGGGGGTTACAAGCTAAAGGTTGGTTATTGGCCGCACAGTTTGAGCCACTGTTTAATAATGAGCTATATTTTGAGCTTGGTCATCACCTTAATGAGATGGCATCTCAGTTAGCCTTATTTTTTGAGGAACAAGGATTTGAGTTTTTAGCTCCCGTTGAATCAAACCAAGTTTTCGTTATTTTACCAAACAGCCTTGCTGATAATTTATTAAAGCATTACCAACTGAGCAAAATTGGTAACCCCACAACGGAAACAACGTGCGTACGGTTTTGTACGGCTTGGTCAACAACCCAGCAAGATATCGATAAATTTAAACAAGTTTTTCATACATTAAGTTAAAAATACAGTCAGTAAACCAGTCGATAACCTTATTTATTGGTTGCTCTATCCTGTTATTTTTACGTGTAACGGGCTGTTCAATGAGCTACTTTAGTTAATGTTATCGGTTGGTGTTATCTGTTGTCGATATACTATCTGAGACTTAAAAGAAGAGGCCACTGTGACTGGCCGCAACAAAATTATGATGGCGTAGACACCAATACAGAAAATAAATACGTTTATTTTTAAAACCCTGAGTATGGTGGGGTAACCTGACATAAAATAGTGATGAAATTGTCAATATTGTATCCTGTTTTCATCTGTTCTAGTTGACTCGCTTATAAATCCACACTCGTTGTTTCTATTCTCTGTTATAATCATGAGCCCTATTTTTTGACTATTCTGGATACAATAATGGTAATTTGGGTTGATGCGGATGCCTGTCCTAAAGTAATTAAGGAAATTTTATACCGTGCGGCGGATAGGGAAAATGTGCAAATAACGTTTGTTGCCAATCAGCGCTTAACAGTTCCACCATCACCGTTTTTAAAAACGTTGCAAGTTTCTGCAGGTTTTGACGTTGCGGATAATGAAATTGTCTTACGTGCACAAGTAGGCGACCTTGTTGTTACGGCGGATATACCGTTAGCCGCAGAGGTGATGGAAAAAGGAGCTTCTGCCTTGAATCCGCGTGGGGAGCGTTATAGTGAGGCGACGATCCGTGAACGCCTTAATATACGTGATTTTATGGATACCATGCGGGCAAGTGGCGTTCAAACAGGGGGGCCTGCAAGTTTAAATCAACGTGATAGGCAGCAATTTGCAAATGAGTTAGACAAATGGTTATTACACCGTAAAAAGTCATTAAGTCTATAATAGGAAATAAATTTGCTGATTTAGCTCAGAAAACATGCAAATTAAAATAGAGTTGCTAATAATCTTATGTCTATAATGGTTATCCCTAAATTTTTGAATACAAAATTATGGACCCTTTGCACAGCATTATTATCACTCTATTTTTGTTTGTCTTAACTTTTTTTAACCCTGGCGCAAACCTGTTTATTGTTGTGCAAACAACATTAAGTTCGGGTAAAAAAGCGGGGTTAACTTGTGGTTATGGTGTTGTATTGGGTAATGCGATTTATTCCGGGTTAGGTCTATTTGGTTTAGTTACCCTAATGTCTGAATTTGGCTCATTATTTTCATTGATCAAAATTCTTGGTGGTTTATACCTGTTTTACTATGCCATAACCGTTTTTAAAAATAGGACGCAGCTTAATTTATCTACAGAAAACATTGTCGAAAGCTTTCCTTCCGGTGTTTATTTCAGGCGGGGGGTGATTTCTGATTTATCTAATCCGCAAACAGTTTTGTTTTTCATGAGTATTTTCTCAACAACTATTTCACCTTCTACTCCTTTATGGACCAAGCTCGTCATTTGGTTCGGCATTATCATCGCATCATTAATATGGCGAATTATTTTATGCCAAACTTTCTCGATGACGTCAGTCAGAAGAATGTATTCACGCATTCATAAAATAGTAAGAAAAGCGGTTGGTATAGTACTAGGTACGCTAGCATCAAGGCTCATTTACCAAGGTGTAACTGAACTTGTTGTTAAAAGATAGCAGATGACAACTATACAGTTTCACCGTTTTGAGCATGGGATTTGTATGATATGGATCTAAAATCAGTGCTGAGACGTTAGCCAATATTCAACTTCTTCATAAGTTCCACGAAAAATAATCCGCTGTTGTTTTTTACTTAATTGGTAGAGATACATAGGGTCATAATATTCATTGAGTAAAGGGCATAGCCAAGAATAGTGTGCTTGAGTGTCACCTGTCACTTTTTGTTCTGCAAGAGCAAGATCTAATAAGCGAGTTAATTCAATTGCACGCTGTGAACCTAAACGCTTACGAATAGCAAAGAGACCGTGGTGTAAATATTCGCTGTATTCTTGCCAGCCTTTTTCCTCCCCAAATACATTAAGAAATTCATGTGTCATACGGTCGAAGTATTCCTGTTTAAGGCGTTCGAGCCGTACATCAAAGGGGTCTTCAACCACCGCAATAGTAGCAGAGTCCATTTGACTTTTGAGTACACTGGGTAGGCTATTAGAACCAATTGCACGACCTTCATCCTCTAAAACCCAGCGGTTATGATGTTCTGCTTTTTTTAGTAGCATAACTGCCAAATGATTTTCAAATGTGGCTTGAGGAAATTGGGGTTGTAATGTGCGACCAAAAGACGACCCGCGATGATGAGCAATTCCTTCTAAATCAATCCCATTTGCTAAGTTATGAACAAGCGTTGTTTTGCCATTACCAGTACAGCCACCAATTAAAATTATAGGCCGTAGTGTTAATTCATTGATTGCATCAATTGCGGCTTGCCGTAATACTTTGTAGCCTCCTGCAACGAGAGGGTATTCAATACCAATGTCTTTTAACCATGATTGAACGATATGCGACCGCATTCCCCCCCTAGCACAGCAAATATAGCCACTTTTATGGCTGAGACAGGCTTCTTTCCAAGCAGCTAAGCGTGCTTCTTTTATCTCACCACTCACAAGCTGATGCCCTAATGTGAGTGCTTGATGAGACCCTTCTTGTTTATAGCAAGTGCCAACTGCTTTGCGTTCATCATCATTCATTAAAGGGATATTAATCGCACTTGGCATCGAACCTTGTTGAAATTCGATAGGAGCCCTGACATCAATTAACGTGCTGTCAGTCGCCAGTAATTGCCGAATATTTTTTGAAGAGGGAGTTAATTCCATAATAACTGTGGTATTCATTAAAGTTGCAATAAGGCTAACTATACTCCTAATCTTATCACTTGGCACTTAATGTTAAGATTAAAAAGGCTTAATAGTACTTTGGCGTATAATGATGCTATATTGATGTTGGGTATTTCAATATGAGTAAGGGGCGAGACAATGAAGATGTTAACCATCCAAGAGATGACCGAAACTCAAAAGATGCAAGTTCGTAGTAAGTTGGCGCAAGAAAGAAAAAAACTTGGCCGTGAATTAACCAACTCTGAGCAAAATAAAGTCAAAAAGCAAATCATTACCGAAATATCTATTGAAGTTGATAAGCAAGCAAAGAAACTTCGAGCACAAAAGAAAAAAGATAAATTAATACCAAGTGACCAAACTTACAGTTGGTCTTCGGCAAACCATAAAAAAGGTTATCGATAACTAATTATTAGTAAGAATAGTTAGTAGGTTATTTTATTTGTTAGTGTAGTTAAAAATAAAAAATCGCGTATTTGAACATGAATAAATACGCGATTTTTTATTAGGTTAAAACGTTAAATATAATTCTATGAATCTAATCGAGAGACATCACAAATGATTTTTTCTTTTAACGCTTCGATTAGATATGAAGAGAAGGAGAGGGAGGTATACCCTTCATTTTTAATATTTTCAAATGCATCAATATATATCATAGGAACTTGTATTAATTTTGCCTTTTTCAAATCTTGTTTAGCAATTGGTGCAGGTTTTGAATTAATAGTAGACTCATGATTAGAGCTAAATGAAGTGCCAGTAAAGGATAATTTTGGATATGTCATGTTTATAGTCTCATATCAGGGCTATTTACCATACAACTAACGATAGTAATAGCGGTAATTGGTAGTAAAAGTAGTGTTTCGACTAAAAAACAGAATTACTCAAGTGATAATAAATAAGCAATATACAAAGCACGTTTATTATCCCGAATAGGAGTATTTAGCCGAATAAAGAGTAAAATATATTAATATTATTTAATTGTATATATTTAATCGGTAGTATTTTCATAAATAATGTAACTGAATATTTCTTATTAAATTAAAATAGATTAGGAATAATCCTAATCGGTGGGTGTTTATATACTGAATAGATAAATGGTGCATACATATTAAATATGCTTTATGTATAAGATATTAAATAAAAGTTAATAAAGATTACAAGGTGATTACGACAATTAAATTTATAATAATAAAACCATGTTGACTGAAAAATAATTTGAACTAATAATTATTGCAATGAGAGGTAGTGATAAAAGGATACGGCCAATAAACATTTAATATAAACAAAATAAAATCTTGAAAGGTAATAAATAGAGTTACTATTAATAAAGAGAGTAACTAATTTAAATAATATATAATTTATCAATGTTATTGAATTTATAAAAATATATCAAATCAATATTTGAGGAATAACTATGTTCAAAGTGTATCAGCAGACTCAAAATTTAAAAATGAAACTCCTAAAAAAAGTATCTAAATATCACGAAGTAAAAAATCAGCGTGGTATGACATTACTCGAAATTATCATTGTATTAGGCATTGTCGGAACAATTGCAGCAGGTGTCGTCGTATTAGCACAACGTGCATTCGATAGCCGTGCAATCTCAGACTTAGTGAGCAATACAAACTCAATACGTATTGCAGCTAAAGAAGCTTATCAACGCGCTCCAGGTTACCCAGCAGAGGCAGGAACAGATTCTGCGAACTATACATTTGAGTCAATTAAAGACGCAAAAGAATCTACAGCAATTGTGGCACGCTTAGTTCAGTTAGGCAAAGTTTCGACAGACGAAGCGCGTAATAATATTTCTAATAACTTTATTGCGATCTCTGGAGCCATGACAGTAACGGGGCAGCCAGCAACGGGGCTGCGTGGGTTTGTTGTGGAATTAAATGGACTTAATCAAGAGCAGTGCCGTGCGGTTATTTCCCAATCAGGAAATTTATGGGATTACGTTGAAGTCGGTGTAGCAGCAGCTGGAGCAAGTAGCTTGACTGCAACAGCAAAAAATCTCGCTGTAGAAATAACAGATGATTCACCTATCCTGCGCTCATTGCATGCCGATGGTAATAAAAACATTAAGCCAGATGACATCGCAACAGTTTGTGTCGATTCGCCAACTAACGCAGTTATTTTAGGTAGTCGTTAATAAATAGAGACTAATAACTCGCTAATAAAACCTCTCTTTAATTAGAGAGGTTTTGAGAAATAAAGATGAAAAAAAGTAAAATAGCAGGTTATTCATTACTTGAAGTTATTATCGTCCTTGGAATAATTGGTGTGATAATGGTTCCATTGAGCCGCTTTATTATTAATAGAATTGAAGATAACCGTCGCCAACAAATTTCAGATACAATCGTTGATGAAATGTATCGTTTTATAGACTTTGTTAATAGTGACGAACTAGAAACAATAGATGGGAACCTCAAGCGAAATCCTTTATTTCAAATAGGAAATAAAAAGCCAGAATACAGTAAGCGTGTGAGTAACTATAAAATTGAAGATGAATTAACTCATGATAATTTACACTTTAATTGGGGAAGTGGCATTGGAAGTGAACGTAATTACTTTACCGATGAAACTTGTCAAGGAAGCCTACTTGAATTATCACTAAAAAAAGAATTTTTGAAATGTACAATTGACCCTTTAATTAGCCAACAGCCTGTTTTATCTATAGAAAGAATTGATCTTATTGGTGACACCAAAAGAAAAACAATTGAGCGAACTGATTTTATCGCAATGTACCACCCACAAAAAGAAGAAGAAAATTTATACATTGACAATTTATATAATAACTTTATGCAATCATTTAAAGATAAGTCCCTATATTTAATTCAAGCTGATATAGTTTTTAAAGAAAAAAAACATAATGAAAATACTAACTGGAAATTATTAAAGAAAAATGATCAAAATATCAAGTTTGGAGAATTAGCACTAAATGCTGATACTTTAAGTAATGATAATTATAATTATGGAATACGTTTTAGCTTCAATAGTAAAGCAGGGAAATATTTAAAATCCGATGGTTCTGTTAATACCGATAAATTATGTTGGAATACAAAAAATAGTCAATATGGTCCTTGTTTGACAGCAAAAGATGAGAATAAACTTGTATTAACGAGTGGCGCTCCAGATAAAAATGAAAAAATGCCTGCTTTATGTTGGGATACTCAAAATAAAGCAAAATCTGTTTGTTTAGAATTGAAAGAATTACCCGGAGACTTCAGTATAACGGATGCTCAATATTTAGATGACAGTAATTTTATACTCACCAAAGAAGATAATAAAGGCAATCAAATAGCAGGAACATTGGTCGCTAATGTAGTTATTGAAGATAGTCATTATGAAGGCTCTAAATTAGTCAAAGAATATCGTACCGTCCCTGAAGTAAGTTATCACAGTTTTACAGGCAATAATAAGAGCATGATTGTTGGTGAGAATTATGTTGGAGATGATCTCAAAGAGGATGGGGTCATTACTATACCAAGAAAGTTATGTCCGGTAGTTAATGACGTAAGGTTATGGCCAAGGTTGACAGTCGCAGTTTCATCAATGACGCCAGTTGTATTTGATGATGAAAAAAATATTTTAGATGTTGACCTCTCTCACGAGTCGAGTACAAGAATAAACAAAATAAAAAACGTAGGGTTATCTGCAGGCGTCGTATTACAGGCTAGACATGGCAGCATTGCTGGCACAGCAACGACACCATTTCAACCGACTTGGATTATAAGTGCTTCATTAGGTGTAAATAATCCAGAGAACGGGGATTCCAGTACTTATGTTAACCCTAAATCATTATCAATTATGGCAGTTGAATGGTGCAGTTCAATTAAAGGGGATTATTCTACTTCATATGATTAGTAATAAGGTATTCATATAATGAAATATAAAATGAGCGTGTTTATTTTATGTAGTTTAGCTTTCTCTTCTATTGCTAACTCAACAATAGGTCAACAAGGATGGGTTAATTTAAAACCGATGAAAGAAATTAAATCGGTTTCTGATTCATCAAAAACTGAACAGCAAAATATCAATATAGAACAAATGACTGGTGATAAAAAAGAGGGTGAAGAGCAACGGGAGGTTATGAGTCATTTAATACTTAAGAAAAATGAGCTTTTAAGCCAAAGTATTGAAGAGTGGACAAAATTTAATGGCATTGATTTTATTTGGAATAGCCCAAAAGATATTGTCATTTTTAATGAGATCACAATTGATGGTACAGATAGGATACAAGTTTTAGAAAAATTAGGTAAACAACTGTCTTACCAAAAAGCAGGGTTTTATTTGAAGTTTTATGAAGAAAACAATGTTCTCGTGATTGATAATTGATAAGTAGAAAATAAAATGAAAATGTGTAAATTGGTTTATATTCTATTGCCATTACTACTTCAAGGATGTAGTAGTTTTTTTGAAGAAAAATATAATGACAAAGAATTATTTGATAGAGTAACTGACCTTCAAGATATTGATAGTAGCAAACAAGAGACATTTTTATCTCTAGGTACATCATATTTAGGAAAAGAAGTCAGTTACGATCGTCAGCAGAAAAAAGTACTCGATAAAGAAATTAATTTGACAACTTATGCACCTGTTAACATTTATACCGTATTAGAAATGTTAGGTGAACAAATGGAAATTACCTATAAAGTTGATGCGAGTACTCCTCAAGAGTTGGCTGAGAAAGCTACGGCTGGTGAGGATATATTAAAAAACACAGTATATACTATTAATTTTAAAGGTAATCTAGACGAATTTATTGGTTATTTATCAAATTTGTATGATGTAAGTATTCAACTGAAGAAGAATAATTTACTAGAGGTTAAATTATATTCAAACTTTGCGATCAACCTTGATTATTATGGGACAGATAATAACTATGAAGCTAGTTTAGATATATCAAGTAATGAGGCAGCCTCATCTAGCGGATTAAAAGGTAAATCAACAACCTCATTTAAATCCTCGTTCTGGGCAGATGTGAAAGATATGATGGATAAATATATCTCTTCAGGGGTATATAATATATTTCAAGACTCATCTATTTTGACGTTTGTTGGAAGGCAATCAGAATACAATCATGTCAATAAGGTTCTAGAGCAATACAAACAAGCAAATAGCCGTCAATTTGTTGTTAGCTATAAAATTTATATACTCGACAAGTCAAAATCTAAAAACTTAGAAGCAGAGTTGGGTTTTTCTTACAACAGTGGTGGTACGCAAGTCGGGTTTAATCAAAGTTTGCTGACTAAGTTAACTGGAAGTCTTAATGCTAATTCAAATTTTCATGGTGGTGAAAATGCCAAATTTCGCTTAGCCGCACAACTTGACGCTGTTTATAATTTAACTGGAAGTAAAATTTTGCAAAGTGGGTCTTTTATTACTCGTAATAATATGCCAATCCCGCTAAATTTAACTAAGACTCAACATTATGTATCTGGCATGACTTCAACTAAAAATGCCAATATGGATATTACTGAGAATCAGTTAACAACCGATCAAATTGTGACAGGGAGCAGTTTTATTATTACTCCGAGAGCCTTATCTGATGGGAAAATTGAAGTTGCTAGTGGATTTACACGTAAAAATCTGATTGGCATAGAAAAATTTGATAATGTTCAACTGCCTAATTATACAACAACGGAAATGTTTAATACTTCTGTAATTAAACCGGGTGATTTACTGATCGTTGGTAAATATGATGAAAATACAGAATCTGATGGACAAAAGGCAGGTATTTTATCAGCTATCTTAAAAAGTGAAGATGCGAATTCAACTATTATTATGATTGTAGGGATAGACAATTACTTTTCAATTAATGAGTAAGCCATGACATTAGCAGAGTTACTAAAGAATAAGCTGACTATTGGTGGTATATGGATTGATTCGAGCCAAACAGAAGAGCATCGGCATCGATTTTGGCTTGAGTCAACCAAAAAAAAATGTAGGAAAATTAGGTATAAAACTCGTAATGGTATGAAGGAAGTGTTATTTCCTAAGCAAGTGAAATTACACGAAATATTAGCTTTATATATTAAAGAACTTTATGGCGATGGCATGTTTTATGCTCCTATAGTTGAGGGTGATATTACACATTATTATTTAATATGCATTAAAGATGATTGTGTAATCTCTCCAATAGATACAATCATAACGGAGGGAATGCTCTCCTATATTTTGAGTCAAAAAGATACATCAATATATGGCTCTTTAGATGTGACGGTTATTAATAATGATATATTTGATGCAATTTATGAAGAGTATTTGAATCAGGAAAAAAAGTATCGTAATACAATCATTAAAGTTTCAGCGGCAATTGCTTGTGGGATAAGCATATTCACAATCATTATTTATATTCTATCCTTATATTAGGGTTATTAGTATGAAAGATATTCTTTCTGGCTGGCGTGAGCATGGCTTATTGAAAAGTAAGTATATGCTAATCATTAGTATTGTAATAGTATTAATTATAACCATTTCTGGTGTAATGTATTATTTACATTATAAAAAAACAGAAAAAGAGGCATTAGAAAAACAACAGCAGCAGTTAGTTCTCAATGATAAAAAGAAAATTACAAATTTTTATTTATCTCAGTTTCATGGGTATCAAGCTGATGATCTTATCATTATATTAAAACAAATTTTACTCAGTAGTTATGCATTTACAGCAAGTGGCTTCAATGAGGATATGTTTACTTGTAATGAAGATAACTGTCAATTTTCATACAAATTAAAGCCTGGTGCTATTTTTAATGTTCAAGATAAATTTTTTTTCAATGAACGCTACGAAGGGATTATTAGCCCAGATAGCTTGGATTTTTCTAATTTACAATTGAAATATACTGATAATAGATTGGAAAATAAAATAACTTCTCCTGAGGCAAAATTGCATGTACCTACTTGTAATGATTATATAAACTATGTTTATGCATACAATTCATCAAAAGATAACGAGAAAAAAAAGATAAAATTAAATGAATTACCATCTTCCTCTGTGTCAAATATAGAAAGTAAATATTCAGGGTATCCAGATAGCCATAATTTGTTATTTGCAAAATTTGAAATGACTTTTAAAAATAACCCATTGGAAATTAGTTACTTATTAAACGGTCAACCTTATATTGATTATTATGTTTTTAAATCAATAGAGAAATTAGATGTTAACAATATTAAAGTTACAGGAGTTTTTGCATGCAAAAGATAATGTTTTCTATTTTAACATTAGGTATAAGCCTACAGTTCGCTTATGCAGATCCGCAAGCAGAAAGTATGGAATTACCAAGCATTGAAAATAAAGAAGTATCAGTTGAACAAAAAAATATTGTTGACTTAATGCAACGAAATCTTCAATTTGAATCAGAAAAATTACATATTGAAAATCAAATTACGCTAGCTAAGTTAAAAAAAGAACTAAAAGAGGTCAATGAAATTTTAAATGAGTCTCCTAGTCAAGAAACTGTAGCAACCAAGGAAATGGATAATGATGTCGAGGAACAACGAATTAATGAACTGATGGATACTCCCGTTAAACCAATGGATAAGCCAAAAGTTATTATGATTTCTTATGTTGCGGGTATAAAAAAAATAGGGGTGGTGAATAGTGAGAATAGCCGCATTTCTTTTGTTAGTGAGAATAAACCATTTAGTATGAATGGAATGCGATATCGAGTTATTCTAAAAAACAATCAATATAAAGTTGTAGATTAATAATGTTCCAATCAATTGATTTTATTAACATAAATTGTATTGAAGGTGGGGTAAAGGCATTAGAAAAATGCCACTTTGAGTTGCTTGAAAAAAATTTAATCATTGTTGATTATAATAAATCCAAGTATTTAGTTATCAATAAAATTAAGATTGATAAACTAGAGAGTATATATATGGATTTATATTATACGCGTTCAGTTTATAAGAAAAATATTTGTGGGTTTATGTTGAGTACTGAATCTCAATATTACCAAATTATTGAAAAAGCAACTCGAGACAAGAGCAGTAACCTATTATATGAAACCAGTGATGTCCAAAAAGAACTAGAAAGTTTATTGCAGGTTGCCGTTGATACTGGGGCGAGTGATTTACATATTACTCGTGGGGATGTTATTTCAAAAGTAGAGTTTAGGGTTAATGGCTCTTTAATTTTATATTCTCAGTTAACATCTGCTAGTTGTGATGAATTGGTGTTTGTATTGTATAACGTTGAAGCGACGACTAAAGAGACAACATGGAATCGCCAACAACCGCAAAGTGCCAATATTTTGTATGATTTGAAAGGTAAAAAATACCGGTTTCGTTATGCACATTTCCCAATATTTGGAGAGACAAGTGATTGTTATCATTGTGTATTGAGAATTATACCTGCTTCTATAGATACTAACCCTAACCCTCAATTGGAGAGTACAGGGTTATCTGAGGTAGAAATTGAAGATATTAAATCAATACTAAGTAATCCATATGGTGCTTATTTTATTGCAGGAACAACGGGGTCGGGGAAATCAACAACATTAAAGACAGTTATTGAATGGCTACAAATAAATCGGTTTAACAACAAAGGTTGTTTTTTAACGGTGGAAGACCCCGTTGAATATTATATCTATGGTACCAAACAAAGTTCAGTATTAGATGTCGATGGTGGAGGGTTTCATTCCGCGATTAAATCCGCATTACGTCGTGATCCAGATGTACTTATGATAGGTGAAATACGAGATAAAATTTCAGCTAATGCATTATCTGGTGCAGTTGAAAGTGGCCATTATTGTTTCACAACCGTTCACGCAGGGAGCATTGTAACATTATTACAGCGGCTATCGGCACTCGGTATTACAGGAGACAAACTGTGTACACCTGGTTTTATTGCGGGCCTACAGTGTCAAAAGTTAATGCCAGTACTATGTTCGCACTGTAAAAAATCAGAGCTTGCCATTTTCGGTTCCCGGGAAATTGAAATATCAGTGCTTAACCAAGATGGCTGCCAGCATTGCAAATATACGGGTATCAAAGGACGTAAACTCGTTATCGAATATATGCGGCCATCAATTGATGAATTATCTGCAATAGCGAAAAATAATTGGCTTGAAGCGTATATGCACTGGCGTAAAAAAAGGCTAATTGGAAAAGGAATTGGTGAGGGGTTTCAAATTAAAGAAAAAACGCTGTTATTAGTAATTGAAAATAAAGTTTGTTACCACTGGTTTACTCATGAATTTGGCGCTATTCCAGCAGAAGATATGGAGGTAATTTTTGAAAAAATTCACTAAATCTCAGCGATTATATTTATATCAATTTTGTGCTGATATGATTAACTCTAACCTTCCGATTTATGATTCAATCATAAAACTAAAAAAAGAAGGGGAAACGGTTATAGGCAAAGGGTTTGTCAATAAATTGAATTATTTATTAGACAAAATGGCGAATAAAGAATCTATTGCATCCGTTTTTGATGGGATGGTACCAAAGAGTGAATTAAGTTTAATCTATTCTTCAGAGAAAAGTGGGGCACTTGCCAATGGCTTTACCAGTATCGTTGAGGTTATTAAATATAAAGACCAATTAATGTCAAAAGTCATCAAATCAATAACATTTCCTTTGATTATGTTGGCTTTATCTTTAATTGTGATAGCAGGTTATGCGGTCAAAGTTTTCCCTGCCTTTGAACGAGTACTACCGGTTACGCGTTGGCCTGTTGTGACCAGTTCATTATATGAATTTGGCTTGGCTTTATATAATGGGTTATGGGTTTATATTTTAGTAGCAGTCATCCTATTAACGATAATAACTAGGGTTATTATGGCAAATGTAACTGGGTTATTTAGGGATAGGTTTATGGACAGAGTAGTACCATTTTCTACTTTCAAACAATTAAATGCTTCTATTATATTAAATAGTTTGTCAGGGATGTTAAAAAATAAAATCCCTATTAATGATGCATTGACAATATTGAGTTTAAATGCCAATAGATGGTTAAAAAGTCATATTAATATTATGAAAGTTAATATGGCCAAAGGTCAAAACTACGGAGAAGCGCTGAATACAGGGTTATTAAATGTACATGAGCTTTTGAATATTAGTTTGTATTCCGCATTACCATCATTTCATGATGTATTAACATCAGTATCTGAAAAGTCAAAAATTAATATTAATGACAAAATGGATAAGCTTGCAGGATTATTAAAATCATTTTCAACATTAATATTAGGCGGTTGTGTCATCTGGGTGTTTATTGCACTATTTTCGTTATCAGATCAGTTATCTAAGATGTCCCAAATGTAAGTGAGAGGTTAATAATGAAAAAAGTAATTTTTTGTACCGTGTTGCTGCTGCCCATAATAGCGGTTGCTAAAACAACAAAAGGTGTTAATTATATTAATAACACTGCTTCTAATCCAATAATGTCGGTTTGTGCTAATACATCGACGCCATTACCTATATTTATTTCTACATTACGTGATTTTGGTTTAACATCTAAATTTAGTAATCGAGTAAATGTATCGGTTACTGCAGAATATTGGACTGAAGAAGAACGGGGTATTCCTATAAAAATTGCTAACTTTTTTGCAATGGATACGATACGGAAACCTGATGGTAGAACGCCGTTACTTGGGAATTATTCTACAAAAAAAGAGGTTTCGCCCATACCGATGAGCGCAAGAGAGTACAGTGGTATGTCAATCTCGGATGCAGGTTTGGGAAAACCGACAAAAACTGATCGGAAACGTACTTTTGAGTCTTATAATAGCCAAATACTCTATATCAAAAATCGAGGTGTTTACAACGCTAACTATTTTCCAAGGCAGCAAGCTGCACCAACTACTTATGGCGGTGGTGAATACTTTCGACAACCTGACGATATTATTTGGTTACCCGGACGCGCAATAAAAAAACTGACAATTCATATTTATGATTCAAACCCACCAGCATCTCCACCCGAACTAAAAGGGAGACCGGCACCTACAGTTACATTTGAGTGGAAAGCCAAAACAGGTTATAACCCAAAATCATCTGTTCCGCCTATACTGGAATTAACAAGTGTGACTTATTCTGGACAAGGTAATAGTTCTTGGGGGTCGGAATCTGCATCAGATAATGATATTGACAAGACGCTATATGGTAATGCAAGTGTATTAAGTAGCATAACATTAGGGGAAAAATACACATTAGCAATGGACTGGAACCGAAGCCCTATTATTAGAGACCTTGCGACTAACCCATTTTATTCTAGAGCATACCAATTAGAACGGGATGCATTTAAAGCGGGAGATCTGGATTTTGCTCAATTAGTCAATGCGATAAGTCAAAATAAAAAATTAAGTGCTTATGATATTAACCTTAAAAAAACAGATTTTATTTATACCAATATTGATGCAATAGATAGAGATCTGGGATGGGGGCATGGAGGAAAATATAAAATAACCTATTTTAGAGGCAGTATCAACGCTTATAATAATGTATATATTGATCAAAAAAAATATGAAAAAGACGGTTCAATAATGAAGATTTGTGACTAGTATGTTAGAGTTTATTCATTATTATTATACTGTGATTGCCATTATTATAGGCTGTTGTGTTGGTAGTTTTATCAATGTAGTAATATATCGTTTGCCTATTATAATATTTACACGGGGAGAGGTGGGGAATTTTTCATTAAGTTTTCCTGGCTCTCGATGCCCAACTTGCAAAAATAAAGTATATAAACGGGACAATATTCCTATATTAAGCTGGTTAATTTTAAAAGGGAAATGTCGACATTGTCATTGCCCTATATCGAAACTTTATCCTCTTTCAGAATTTATTTTTGGCTTTTTTTTTGGTTTGGTTATTTTCTACTATTATTTTGATAGGGAACTCGCTACATTGGTGATGTTTTTAGGGTTATGTTCCGTTTGCTATGTTATATTTTTCATTGAT
Source organism: Providencia sp. 2024EL-00732 (assembly GCF_044006275.1). Taxonomy (NCBI): domain Bacteria; kingdom Pseudomonadati; phylum Pseudomonadota; class Gammaproteobacteria; order Enterobacterales; family Morganellaceae; genus Providencia; species Providencia sp. 2024EL-00732. The sequence continues at coordinate 745,254 of NZ_JBIPDG010000001.1, forward strand.
CTTAAATGGTTAATTATTCCAGATGAACTAAACTATTTGTTAATTTGGCTCGGGTTATTAAGTTCTGTAATGAGCTGGACAAATATAACTCCTTTGCAATCTGTCACAAGCTGTATGCTCGTATGGTCAGTGATTAAAATAGTTATTTGGGGGTTCAAATTGTCGACAGGTAAAGATGGGCTCGGTGATGGTGATGCCAAACTGTTTGCTGCAGGCGCCACTTTTATTGGGTTATTTGCGATCCCTTGGCTTATTTTGTTATCGGTATTATTTGGTTTATTAACTTATTTAGTTGTTAGGTCTGTTAATTATAGACCGGATCGAGGAGAGTTTGCTGAGTACTATGATATTGATGAAAAAAGTTACATTCCATTTGGACCTGCTATTTGTTTAGCTATAATGGTATTAGTTTTTTATTTCCATATAATGATGTGATTCTCCACATAAACTCCTCGTTTATATAAACGAGGAGTTTATCAACTAATTAGAATTGATAGTAAAGGTTAGGTCATCATTACCTAAATTAATCTTACGGCTTGTAATCACTGAGCCATTATGAATGACCCTAGCTTCTACGGGGTGTAAACTTCTTTCGATATTCACGTGAAATTGGTTCATTTCATTTCTATTAATTTGAATGGGGGCTAACTGAAATTGTAAACATCTTCCAGTTATAAGGCTGACTTCGAGGTAATCTAAATCTGTATCGAGTTTATTACTATCATCAGGATAGACCATCCCATAAGAACCATTAAGGGCAGGGTAAATATAACTTGGCAATTTATTTTCGGGGTCATGTAACCCTAATAAGGTTATCACCTTAACACCTTGCTTGTAAGGGACCAAATCCTTAAGAAGTGCATCATCATCATGCATAATCCATTCGCGGCCATCAGAGATATAATGTAGTACTTCATTATTATGTATAATTTTCTGAGTATCATTTAGATGAAGAGTAATACTATAACTTGCTGAAGTATCAATAGTAATTAAATAATCCGGGTAATTATTGGGGGTAGGGAAAATAATATTAGGTGCGTGTCTACCATTATAACAGTGGATCATAGCTTCTTTATTAAACTGGAAAATATTTATTAATTGCTCTTCGGTGATATCTTTACCATTTTCTATGGGGACATCACTATAAATATATTTTGATGTGGTATGACGGTACTCTCTCATTTGTTGTAATTCTTCATCCCAGCGAGAAAACCCTGTGGCCGAGTTAACATTAAAAACAGCTTTACTTTCAAGAAAATGTTGAATTTGGTTAAGGGAATGAGGAGTATGTAAGGTAAATGCATTGTATTTTTCATACATAGGTGACCCCCCAGCCATTGCATCATGGCCGAGAGAGTGTTCCTTATAAGGGAGTGCGAATAACCCTTCACCTTCATTTTCTAAATACGTGGGTTTATTTCGTGTTGCGCTTTCAAAATTGGGAATAAAAAAATTATTGTGGCTATCCCATCCCCATGTTGAATTTCGCTGGCTAGGAACGGCGTTGACAGAACCATAAAATCCACCGGGGTAGTGCCCTAAGCCATAATTATGTCCAATTTCATGACTAAATTCATTACGAATAGTGTCATCTAATGTCGCCATACCTGCACCACCAGAACCGCCGTGCACTTGTAACCCATTTTCATATTTTCCTATAGAGGTGTGTACGGTTATTTGTGGTGTTACCATGTTACTCGCTTTGTCTCTTCCTGCATTGAAAAAGCCGTAGTTGGCAAAATTAATTCCAGATGCAATTAACGATTTTGCTATGTATTCCCGCATAATGCCGGTGTGCCAACCCCCATCACCAGGAGCAATACCTACCAGTAGCCGGCCATCATGCAACATAAGTTCGGTTAAATAAATAGGATCGTAGGTTGTTACCGTTAAGCGAGATAAGGGGACTTGTTGAAAATATTGCTGATGATATTCATGCATTTGTTGAAATTCGAATTTGTCCCTATAGGGTGTTAACATACCAATAGCAATAGTATGGAGAAGTAACTCATTAGGTGCACCAATATCTATATATTCAATATCTCCTTTTTTATCTTGATGTGTAAATTGTAAGGTAATATTAGGCTTAATAAATTGGCTTGGCACTATAATTGACCAACAATTACCAATATAGTCTATTTTTGATAGGAATTGGTCACAGTTATTTTCTGTATTTATTTCGAACCAAGTGCCATCTACATTAACGAGTGTAAGTTCGTCACCTGTAGCTAACTCAACATTTCTACCATTGAAAAATACTGAAAATCGATAAGTTGATTTACATTGAAATATGATTTTTTTTCGCGAATATTTTTCATCTGACTCAACTTTGAATGATGAATTATAGTGACCATCGCTGGTGATTATTTTAACCGTATCATGATTAAGAATAATATCATTAAAATAATCGGGGTCATCTAACTGATGCAATTGTTTATCATTACTAACAATGATAGTAACTTCATTAGGATGGGGTTGGGGAGGACTAATATTGGCATAGATTGGTTCACAAGTTGACGTTAGCTCATTTGGATTTTTCATCTTAGCTTCAAATATAATACGTTTTTGTTTATCAAAAACAAATAACTTGACGTCATCATTATGCGCTATGAATTCTCTAGGTTGGAATAGAAACATAGTTTTTCGATTAGATATTATTCTTGGTTGAATATCATCAGCAATATGCTTTCCCGCTGGGATTATACAATTCTGTACATAATGAACTGAACCTGCCAATGTACCGCTTGTATCACTTTTATATTTGTTATTATTAAAATGAGAGTTATTTCCTTTAGAAACAATAAGTTTATTGAAGTAACCTAATGATTTATTATTTTGTAATATTATAGTTTTGTCATGTGCCATTTTAGTTTTCTCATTTATAAAGCATGATTTTATTTCATGCGAGGTTGTTTGGGGCGTTTTAATAATAGATATATAACCAAAATTGAATCTATATTATTATGATTTTTTGTGTATATGGATATGATATATTTAAGTATATAATTAATTTTTTTAGTTAATAAATAAAATTCAAGTGACATTGTTTTAAATGAAGATGTGGGAAATTAATTATTGTTATGTTTATTCTGTTAAGCTATATTTATTAGGTAAGTAAAGTTTAACTTTCATTTTCATGATTCGCTAATTAGGAGGCAGTTTATTGCCTCCATTTTTTTACTATTTCAACATTAGTCTTTATGGCTCCCTCATGTTAATTTTCAGTGTATTATTATTTATACACATTAGAAAATAATGAAATCAATTACCTTTGTAATTAATGTTATTAATGCAAGTTAATATTATTAAGGTTATGTTTATCAATATGACAACTTGGTGAAAAGTATCTGATAGTATGTAAGTGAAATTTTAACTGGTGTTTTTATTAACCCTTAGAATACTCCTTTTTAAATTATTACTCTTATGAGGGGTAATAGATTGTATTGACCTAAATATTTAAATTTTTAGATGTGTTAAATCAGTAAAACAATATTTCTAATTGTTAATATTTATATATATCACTCATGAAATTAGTGAAAAATAAAAATAAATACAATTATCTGATTTTACTCCAATGCTGTCATTATTCCAATATTTAATCTGTGATAAATGATGGGGTGGAGTTAAGTAATAACCGAAAAACTGGTTAATCCCTAATAAGGATAATTATAACATGAATATAGGCAGGGTTTAGGATTGAATAGCTACCCATTAAATTGAACTTATATTATTGTTATGCATATAATCCAAACCGCCTTATTGGCTACTTAGTCAAAATTATTAAGGCGAAATATTTAAATTGATTTTATCTAATAGCTAATAGTTAATAGCTAAAAATAAATAAGGAAATTATATGAAATTGTTAAATACAGTAGATGCATCAAAAGTTATTGGTGGAACAGCGCCAGTGTGTGAAACATCATTTGATACTGTAACAGTAGGCGCTGGCCTGACAACCTGCCAACAGATCACAAAATGTACTGATAAGCACGGTGAAGTAAGTTATAAAGCACAACCTGCAACAGGTAAATGCCCTTTATAATCTAGTTGTTATGTAATAATTATAAAGCATGCTGAGGAGGGATTCTTTGCATGCTTTGCTTTCAATCCAATGGTAAAACTGTAATGAATAATAGAAAAATATCTAAATTAACGATTATCATATATACCTTGTTTGTCATTATGATTTCTGTGCTTACAACAGTCATGTTTTATCATGTTTTTATTTTTGAGACCTTTAAAGATAATAGTCAAAGTCAGCAAACATTTTTTGAAATTTCTGCCGAAAAAGTATTGTCGAGCCCAATAAAAGAAAATAACAGTATTATTGAGGTTATGTCATATGGATGTTATTACTGCGGTATAAATAATGATGCCATCATGAAGTTTGCAGAAGAACTGCCTGATGATGATAATTTCAAAGCAATACACTTAGCAAGTAAGTATACTCCACTAGCGGCCTATGCACCTATTTTTGCGACTTTAGAAGAAATGAATATTGAGCCTAGTTTACGCTCAGCCATTTTTAATTCTGTTTTAAATGATAATGTTGATTTTAAAAATCAAGTCGAACTATTGGCATGGTTGAAAAAGCATAATGTTGATACTGAAAAGTACCTTGAAATTAGCAATACCCCAGCTGTAGCTGAAAAACTTGATTATATGGAGAGCATTGCTGAATTCTACAATATTACGGCAACACCCGCTTTCATTATCAATAAGCGCTATGTTGTTTATCAAGACCGTGATTTTCCTGAATTTACTAAGTATATGGCAGAACTTTTAGAAAAGAGTAAGCAGGAGTAATTGTGGGCCGCTTTATTATTGTATGGCTAATTTTTGGTATTAGAAGTGTCGTTGACGCAGCACTTGTAGGTATTGTGAAATTAAATACCTGTGCGGTGACTCTATTTAGGTGGTTACTGCGTTATATATCTACACCACTATTATTAATAGTTAGTTATACATTATGCCGCCTTGGGGTTATCGGTAGGAATTATCGTAATAGAACTAAGGTCGCTACTCAAAATTACCAGTGTTTAATGGATAAACCAGGGCGTATTGATACCGCATGGATCGCGGTACGTCGGTATATTTTAGAAGAGGGCGCAACTTGGGGGCAAAACAGACAAATCATGTCACAAATAGAAGCGTGTACACACAAACTTAATCAAATTGTTGAGCCTCTGCATGAACAACAAGTCCCCGTTATTCTAGCGCCATTGCATATGGTTTCTGATGTATTAGCTACTATCGTAGGGGCAGGAACATCACCTAAAAATGCGACGGTTATTGTGTCTTCAAGTGCTGAGCAAACTAAATTTGATGATACCGCCCGTATTCTTGGGGGAATTAATTTATCTTATTGCTCAATACATCAAGAGGATAAGTCATTAGCAAAAAATTTAATGACATTAATGACTGAAACGGCATCAGGACAGAAAAATATGATTATTTTCCCTGATATTACCCCAGATTATACGATTCATACGGGGGAAGGGATAAATAATAAATTAGCTTGCCGTTTATTTAATCGTCCAGCGAAATTACATAGTGGTGTTGTTCGGTTATCCAAAGTGATTTCAGCGCAAGTCGTTTTCTATAACTTATATTGCAAAAATGGAATACAAATCAATATTTATCCTCCTGTGCACGCAACAGATATTGCTAAGCAATTGCCAATCATTATTGAAAAAACGATTCGAGATTACCCTAATGATTGGCTTTTGTGGCATAGCCATTCACTTTATTTTATTAATCATTGACCTCTTATGAACAAGATTATCCCTAATACTGTTTATCAAGAAGAAACGAATGAATGTGGTTTAGCATGTATTTCTATGTTAGCCCATACGCAAGGTGTTACTGTTTCACTTGATACTCTGCGTGAACGCTATCCTGCGACAGATCATGGCACTTCTTTGTTAGAACTTTCGACAATACTTAAAGACTTCGGTATTGCAACTGCTCCCGTTCTTTTTGAACATGATGAGCTAAAAAGTATTCCGCTTCCCGCAATTTTGCATTATGGCGCTAACCATTTTGTTATTTTAGCTTATCGGAAAGGGAATAATGTCTGTGTGATCAATCCAGCGATTGGTCAGCAATGGTTACCGTATTCAGCGTTAAAGCTAGAAATTAGTGGTTATGCACTTATTTTAGACCCGAATAACCAAAGCCAATCAGATGAGGCAAATACGGTAGGCGGCAAAGAGCAACAAACAATTCAAAAACGCCCTTTGGGGATAATGAGTTTAAAAGAAACCAGTGCTATTTCGGGAATTTATTGGTTAATGCTACTGACTTTTTTAGTTGGTTTAACATTATTTATTATGCCAATAATGGTAAGTAATGCTGTTAATAAAGCATTTTCTGATATTGAAAATGCGGATTTCCCCTATGGGTTATTTATTGTTGCTTTTGTACTTGCCTCTTTACTGGCTCTTGGTGTTAGAGCGGTAACTGAACGGTTTATTAAGCACTTTGTATTAGTCAATAGTGGAGTGGGTTTCTCTAAATTACTGAGTAATTCATTACGCTTTTTTGAAAAGCGTGCACCAGGCGATGTTTTTAGTCGTTTTATGGCTTGGCAATCGGCAATGGCACAGAAAATAGAGCTTGATAACCAATTACGTACAGATTGGGTTATTGGCATTATTGCGCTGGCAATTATGTTTTGGATAGCGCCTGTGTTAGCTGCAATTTCATCTGTTGGTGTAACTGTGATGGGGTTAATCAGTGTTTGGGCTATTATTCGTGACCGCTGGTATACCCAACAATTGCAATTAAAAACAGCTTCATTGAATGATTTTTTCATGGAAACCCTTCAAGGGATACTGACTATTAAAGCAGGGGGATTGGAAGAGCAACGTAAAATACAATTTGCATGGTTAAGTCGGGATTTATTCACTTGTATTCAAAAAAGAAATGTTTATGAGCAAGTTAAAGGGACTCTTTACCAATTGACCGGTAGCCTAGAAATGGTGGTATTTATGTTAGTCATACTCCCAATGGTCGCCAGTAAAATGATATCCCTTGGTGATTTTTTTGCTTATAGCTTTATTCGCCAAATTTTTACTTCCTATATTACCCGAATTTTTTATTCGATTATTCATAAATCTCAATTACATATTATTGATACACGTGCGAATAGCTTATTTCCAGAGCGAATTGAACCTGCGGTAGCGAATTTCCACGCTAAGTCGCACCTTGGTGGCGCTCCGCATTTAACATTTGAACATATTGATTTTAGTTATGATCCGGCCAAGCAAATTTTAAAAAATGTTTCTTTGGATTTACCTACAGGCGCTCAAATAGCTATCGTCGGGGAGTCTGGCGCCGGGAAAAGCACACTATTGCGTGTGATTGCAGGGTTAATTCCATATCAACATGGCCTTTGTCATTCTGATGGGGATACGATTGTGTATCAACAATTGGCGCAGTTAGTGTGTTTACAAAGCCAAGAAGATATTTTATTTAATACCTCAGTTTGGGAAAACATCACACTGTTTGCACCGAATATTCAGGAAAAAGAACAAAAAATCATTAATAAACTGTTAAAAAGCCTAGTATTAGATTCAGTGGTTAATAACCTCCCTGGGGGAATAAATGCCCTTATTCGCGAGAGCCATAGCGCTTTATCTTTAGGCCAACGGCAGCGTTTATTATTAGCTCGCTCTATGTATAGCACTAGGCCGATATTATTACTTGATGAGCCAACCGCTAATCTAGATGAAGAAACCGCCGCTAAAGTTATTCAAGCTATTCAAAAGCATTGCCATGAAATGGGCAAGACGTTAGTTGTCGTGACACATAGTGATAAGATAACTTCAAGGTTTGATGTGGTTTATCAAATCATTGATGGTGAGCTAACAAAGACTATTGATAACAACCGTGGTCAGCAGGAAGCTCAGTTGAACAATCCACTTTTATTCGCTGAGTCAGTGCCATGAAACAGTGGGCTCAGCGATTTAAATTACGGGGTTCCAACCTACTGATCGTGCTCGGTATTACCGCTGCACTATTTGCTATCGTGTATTTCGCTACAACACGCACTGAGTCGAATATTGCTCAAGAAATGACGGTGATAACAGCCGACCGTGGTGATATCGAAAAAATCATTATGGTAACCGGGACGTTAAAGCCTTCTGTACAGGTGAATGTAGGTGCTCAGGTTAATGGGCAGATAAAGTATTTGTATGCTAAACAGGGAGATAAAGTCTTCAAAGGGCAAATACTTGCTGAGATTGACCCCGCCATTCAAAAATCTGATTTACGTAATGCAATAGCCAAGTTATCGAGTGTTAGAGCCCAAAAAGCGTCTTCAGAAGCTATATTAGTTCAATATCGAAAAGCCTTTGAACGACAAAAAAAATTACGTAAAGACGGTTCTGGCATCGACAGTGATTATGAACAAGCACAAGCACAATATGAAGCGCAGCAGTATCAAGTCAAAATGAATGAAGCATTAATTGTTCAATCAGAAATGGAAGTTGAAACAGCAAATGCAAATTTAAGTTACACACAAATTTTAGCGCCAATTGCTGGGGAAGTATTAGGGATTGTCGCAAATGAAGGGCAAACAATAGTATCTTCCCAAACGGCTCCAACGATTTTGGTGTTAGCTAATCTGGATAAAATGCAAATTCAAACGCGTATTTCAGAAGCAGATATTCAATCCGTACATTCAGGTCAACCGTTATATTTTTATGTGCTTGCAGACCCAGATAAACGTTATGAGGGAACGATGGGGTATGTTCAACCAGTGCCTCAAGAAGCTTTAGAAGAACGGAATATGGCAAGCGCAAATAACCAACAGAATAATGCCGTATATTACTCAGGGACCTTTGAAGTTGATAATAAAAATCGCGAATTAAAAACGTCTATGACAGCACAAGTATTTATTCGTGTTGCTCAGGTTAAAGGGGTTGTGCGTATACCGGTTAATGCTTTAGGTCGTTCAATTGCCGCCAATGAATATGAAATCACGGTACTTAATGGTAATCAACCCGAGACTAAAACGGTTGTTGTTGGGATCACCGATCGCCATTTTGTTCAAATTATTCAGGGTCTTGAAGAGGGTGAGCAGGTTATTGTTTCAAATAATATAGGAGTAAGCTAATGGCTCCTATGATCACTGTAAAAAATATTTATCGTGAGTTTCTTGCCGGCACTCAGAGAATTCAGGTACTGAAGGATATATCGTTTTCTATTAACCAAGGCGAAATGTTAGCGATTGTTGGTGCGTCAGGTTCCGGAAAGTCCACACTAATGAATATTCTCGGCTGTTTGGATAAACCAACACGCGGGGAAATTTATATTAATGGTATTGCAGTGCACTCGGCGGATAGCGAAAAGCTCGCTGAACTGCGCAGTCAATATTTAGGCTTTATATTTCAGCGCTATCATTTGATGCCGTACTTAACGGCTGAAGAAAATATTGCTATTCCTGCATTATATACTGCGATGCCAGAACAAGAACGCCAATCACGCATACAGTTATTAGCCCAGCAACTGGGAATAGAAACGCGGTTAGCGCATAAACCGTTTCAATTGTCGGGGGGGCAACAACAACGCGTAAGTGTTTGTCGAGCACTGGTCAATGGCGCAAAAGTCATTTTGGCGGATGAACCCACAGGGGCTTTAGATAGTACTAGTGGTAAAGCGTTGATGAGTGTACTTCATCAGCTTCATCAAGCGGGACATACCGTTATTATTGTCACACACGACCGAAATATAGCCCAACAGACTCAGCGGATCATCGAAATTAGCGATGGGGAAATTATTTCCGACAATGCGAATAATGTGCTGAAAGATGAGGCAATTTCCCCGTGTTTACCAGTTGTTAACAGCAATGGGCGCGCTTCATTATGGCGTAGAGGTTTAGAGTCAGTACGCATGGCTTTTCGTGCCTTATTAGGGCATAGGATGCGGGCATTTTTGTCTATGTTAGGCATTATTATCGGCATATCCTCGGTCGTTTCTTCTGTTGCTGTTGGCGAAGGCGCTAAACGTACCATTATAGAAGAAATTGGTAAGTTGGGTAAAACGACGTTAGAGCTCCGCCCTGGCTTAGGCTGGGGGAGTAAACGCCCTGATTTAGAAAGGGCGCTTTCTTTAGATGATGTCAACAGTCTTGCGACACTTCCATGGGTTACTACGGTCTCACCCGTTATTACAAGTGTCCCTACTATTATTTATAAAGGGCTAGATTCATCTATTATGTTAAATGGAGTATCCGATTCCTATATAACCGGACAAGGGATCACCATTATACAAGGGGATAGCTTCCATCAGTTAGACATCGTCAATAAAGAACCTGTTTTTATTTTAGATGATAATAGCCGTCATATTTTGTTCGGTCCAAATGAGGAACCATTAAACCAATTGGTTCAAATTAATGGGACACCTTGGCGTATCATCGGTATAGCGAAAAAAGCAGGCCCAAAAATGACCAATAATTTTATGATTGGCTGGGCACCTTATACCGCCGTTTCACAACGAATAACCGGTGATAAGCCCTTCGAAGCCATTTCGGTTAATTTTGTGGATACGCTAGATCTTAAACAAGCGACCTCTCTAGTTGAATCCCATTTAATGAAAACCCACGGCACAAAAGATTTTTTCATTGAGTCGGACGACCAAATTGCGATGACCTTGCAAAAAACATCAGATTCAATGTCATTGTTGATCACCTCGATTGCGGCGATATCTCTTTTAGTTGGAGGCGTCGGTGTGATGAACATTATGCTGGTTTCAGTTACCGAGCGTACACATGAAATTGGCATCCGTTTATCCGTTGGTGCGAGACCTTCCGACATTATGACTCAATTCTTAATTGAAGCTGTCATGATTTGTTTGTTAGGGGGAGTAATTGGTATTGCTGGAGCATTAGCGAGTGGTGCGGTTTTTTCTTATTTAGCAGTTGAATTTCGGATGGTTTTTACGCTCACGCCAATCTTATTTGCTTGCGGTTTTTCCGTTTTAATCGGTTTTATGTTTGGATATTTTCCCGCATACAGAGCCGCGAAGCTTAACCCAACTGAGGCATTGGCCAGAGAATGAAAATAATCAAGGCTATTGGCTATGGCGTAATATTTCTACTGACAGGATGCGGTAGCTTAATGCGGACTGAATATCAGCGTCCTCAATTGGACCTGCCAGACCAGTGGCAACAAAATGTACGGATAATTAGCTCGCAAAAGCCTCTTAATAGCCAGACTCAATTACTTAATTTTCATGACCCAGCATTAATGAAACTTATTACGTTAGTATTGGAAAGTAATAATGATTTGGCATTAGCAGGCATTAAATTGAAATTGGCGCGTGCCAGTGCAGGGTTAACAAATACCAATCTTACCCCTGATTTTTCATTTACAGGCAGTGCTTCAAATACCAAATCTATTAAGCATGGTAGCCGCCCACAAGAAAATTATAGCTCAGGGCTTTCATTGAATTATGAATTAGATTTGTGGGGGAAGCTTGCACGTATACGTGAAAAGGATGAATGGGAAGCCGTTGCTAGTGAATATGATTACCAAGCGACAAGACTAACGCTAATCAATACCACCTCTCAACTTTATTGGCGTATCGCCTTACTCAACCGGCAAATTGATAACCAAATAGCGGGAAAGGTGATTGCTGAAAAAATATTAGCACAAACAGAATCTTGGTACCACGCTGGGAAAGTCGGACAGTTGGATGTATTGCATGCGAAACAAACTGTAATTAACCGGCAAAATGAGTTAGAGCAACTTATAAATCAACAACAGAATACAAAGAATTCATTGACCTTATTGCTTAACAGTACGGTATTGCCTGAATCTATTGATATTAAACCGATTAATCTTCGTCAAAATGTGCTTGTTGAGTATTCAGCACCGTTAAGTGTGATCTCGACCCGACCGGATGTGCGTGCCATCGAATCAAGGTTACGTTCTATGCTCGCCAACTCAGATGTGGCTAGGCTCAGTTTTTATCCAACCTTATCACTGCAAGCTGCACTGAATGCAGGGAGCCAATTGTTTAGCCAATGGTTCAGCGACCCAACTCGGGTAGTTGGTAGTGCCGTTTCATTACCTTTTATTCAATGGAATACCGTGCGGTTGACAATCGAGCAATCAGATTTGCAAGTGCAGCAAACGGCAATCGAATTTCGTAATAGCGCCTATAACGCCATTATGGAGGTTAATAATGCCATTAATGCTCGAACAATGGCTGAGACTCAAAAATCACAGCTTTTCGAGACATTATCACTCGGCCAGCAGCGCTTAGCACTGACCACAAACCGCTATCAAGCAGGCGCTGTTAATTACCAAACTTTGTTAACGGCTCAAGATGATTTGTTGTCCATCGAAAATTCATTAGCACAAAACCAATACGATTATTTATATGCCACGTTACAGCTTTGGTTAGCCCAGGGTGGTGAGAATTAATATGAGAGGATATCAAGCCAATGTCACAATTTAAGCGTGTTGTCGTTACGGGATATGGCGCTGTTACACCATTAGGTGAGACGGTAACTGAATGTTGGCAAGCCATAATGGATAAGAAAATAGGCTATCAGTATGTTGATAAAACAGAAAGTAATATTTCTAGTCATTTCTTAGGCTTAATTGATAAAGAGCCTAGTATGAAAGGTATACCCGCTGCTATTCGTCGGCGCCTGCCTCGCTATGCGCGTTTAACAATGGCAGCAGCACGCGAAGCCATGCAAATGGCTTTTGGTCAGAGTGAACCTAGTGAGCACTATGACCCGTTATCCTGCGGTGTCATTATGGGGACGGGATGGGCTGGGTTAGATGAAAGTTACCTGTCCATTGATGAGTTTAATAAGACAGGCATGACATCCCCATTTAACTGTTTTTTTTCAATGCCTAATGTAACGACGGCAGCTTGTAGCCAATATTGGAATTTACGAGGCTATCAAAATACCTCTATTGCCGCTTGTGCTACAGGAACGATTGCCATTGGTGATGCATTTGAAGTTATTCGAAGTGGTAAGGCTTCTATGATGCTAGCAGGCGCAGGAGAGTCACTACGCAGTAATTGTGCTGTGTGGAATATTGATATTTTAGGCGCACTATCCCATGAATCAGAAAATATCGAACGAGCTAGTTGCCCATTTAGTGCAGACCGTAGTGGGTTTGTGCTTTCAGAAGGCGCGGCAGTACTATGCCTTGAAGAGCAGGAAAGTGCTTTGGCTCGGGGTGCAACCATTCTCGGCGAAATTACGGGCTATGCGAATTTTTCTGATGCTTTTGATTTTACGTCACCCGCGGATGACTGTGTTGCGCGTACTCAAACGATTCTAACAGCGTTAAAACAAGCCAATATTACCCCAGAACAGCTCGATTATATTAATGCCCATGGTACATCAACTCAGCTTAATGATTTAAATGAAACTGAATCATTGAAGAGGGCTCTAGGATCTGCAGCATATAAAATCCCTATTTCAAGTACCAAATCCTATTCAGGGCATTTGATTGCTGCGGCAGGCAGTTTTGAAGCCATTGTTTGCTTAAAAAGCATGCAAACAGGGGTGATGCCGGCAACAATTAATTTAAATAACCCAGATCCCCATTGTGACCTTGATTATATCCCGAATGAACATCGTGAAGGGACAGTATCAACAACGTTGAATCTAAGTTTTGGATTCGGTGGCGCAAATGCCGCACTTGTTTTGGAAAAATAAAATGAAAACCTTGTGTTATAGCCTACAAGACGCCCACAGTTGGGCAGAATTTTCAGGGGATTATAACCCGGTCCACTTTGATTTACCTTGGGTTCAAGCTAACGGAGGGGAGCGTCTTAGTGTACATGGCATGCGTGCATTATTAGATATAAAGCATTTTTCAAGCCAACAAGTTTCTGTCAGTGAGATTGATGCGAATAGTGATGTTAAGTGTGTGGTCCGAATTCGCCAACCATTATGGAACAATATTGAATACTCGTTAGTTGCAGGGAGTAAAGTGGGGACTTCAGCGATTTTAACGGCAGATGACCAAAAATGCATAACCTGTAATTTATCAATCACAGAAAAAACTGAGGTTTATTCAATTAAAAATGCAAAGAAAATCAATGCAATTGAACTGGTAAAAAAGCAGGAGTTGTTTGATACCCATTTTCAACAGCTGCCATTGTGGATGTTTTTAGATGCGGTACTTTTTCAATACCTTATTGAGGACCAAACACTTTTTCAACAGGAGAATATTGCGGTTTGGTTACCTAAAGACACCACATTTAAAACCCTTTTTTCTGATTACTTCGTTGTGCAAACACACCAAGAGCTGCGGTTTGATCCTACGCTTTTACAACCACAAATGCTGGAAGACAAGACTGTGGCACTTAATATTGATATTCAGCCAGCGATTGTAACAGGGACTATTGATTCTGGTCTGTTGGTTTGTCTATCGCTGGTGGCTGAATACCAACGTAAATTTATAACGAGTGCGATTACATTGAAAATAAGTTCAACCAATAACTTAAATGAAGGGATGACTAATGAGTGATTATCAAACAATTTATCTTAAAATTAATGAAATGATCTGTGATGCAAAAGATTTAGATGAAGACATTGACGCTAACCAAACACTCGATCAAATTAAATTTGATAGTTTAGATTATGTTGAGTTGATGGTTTTAGTTAAACGTGAATATAACGTTGCACTCACTGCCGATTTTTTCATCGAAAATTCAACGATGACCATCAAGGAATTAATTGAGTATATTAGCAAGGAGTCTAGCTCATAATATGTCTACTAAATGGATTTTAATTACAGGTGGTAGCCGTGGGATAGGCCAATCACTCGTAATAGAGTTACATAAAAATTGGAATATTGTATTTACAGGCCGAAGTGAAGAAGGCTTGGCTGAGACGTTGAACATCGTAGAGAATAACCCTTCAGATTTATGGGTTAAAGGTTACGCCTGCGATGGGAAAAATGAACAACAAGTTCAAGAGCTTGCGCTAATGTTACTTGAGTCACTAGGCCCTCCAAGCGCCATCATTCATAATGCTGGTATTACTAGGGATGCCCTTCATATTCATCAAGATGCCGCTATTTGGCAAGATGTTATGGATAATAACCTTATTTCAATCATTAACTGGAACCGGCACCTTGTTCCTGCCATGTTACTTGATGGGCATGGCTCTATTGTGTTGATGTCTTCTGTGACTGGGCTAAAAGGTAATATCGGGCAAACGGCTTATGCGGCTAGTAAGGCCGCAATGTTTGGTATTGCGCGTTCTTTAGCACATGAGGTAGGCCGGTTTGGGGTCCGGGTAAATTGTGTAGCACCAGGTTTGATTGAAAGTGATATGACTAACGCGATCCCTGATGCAAAACTGAAAGCAATCCTAAAAAATATTCCATTACGTCGCCTTGGTCAACCAGACGAAGTGGCTAAAGCGGTTGAGTTTTTAATCAGTGATAATAGCCAATACCTTACAGGGCAAACCCTTGTATTGGACGGTGGTTTTACGGCTTAAAATTTGAAATTTATTTCACTTATAATTAATTTACCGCTTTTGGGATCGTATATATGGCAGCATTCAATGTAGGCAAGTTAACTTATTGTCTACATTGTTTAAAAAGATGGTAATTTATAACCCTATATTTGGATTGAAAAAATATTCTAATATATTTTTATTAAAATTATTTATCTCTTTTTTTATCAACGGCTAAATTAAAGTTAATCTTTTTGTTTTGGTTACGAATATGTTCTTTGATTTCTTTTTCTAAAACAGGCAAATCACCCGCACATATTTTATCAAGCAAGACTTTATGTTCCTGGATGATTTCTTCCATTGGTTTAGTAAAAGTTGATATTCCAATGATAATCGTTAATTGTTTTGATACGTTTTCCCATAACGAGGTGAGTGTTTTATTGCCACTCAATTCACAAAGAGTACGGTGAAAATTGACATCACTAAGGGAAAATAAATAACTATCTTCTAATTTTGCCGCCATTGTCATTTTATCAATGCACTCTTTTAGTTTTTCAATGCATTGATTATCGAGATGCTTTTTCCCAGTAATGAATTTTCTTATGACGTGTAATTCGAGTAAAACACGAACTTCAATAAGTTCATCAAGGCGTTCCTCAGAAACTGGAGCCATGCGAATGCCTTTAAATGGTTCATTGATAACGATGCATTGGCTTTCGAGAATGCGTAGAGCTTCCCTTACAGGGACCCGGCTAACATTCATTTTTTCTGCGATTTCTTTTTCGACAATTCGATCGCCGGGGAGAATATAACCTCGAGTTGCTGCCTCAACAATTTTATCTACAACATCATCGGTTAGTGTTCTTGCTTTAATCGGTTGCCAATAATCGTCTTTTGAAGGCGTATCAAAAGGGCGATTTTTGTTTTCGTCAATCATAGTGAAAGCCTATAAAATTTTTATTAATCAAAAGATTAATTATCTTCTTTATGTTAAATCCTATCCAACAAAATTACCACATCATCAAATAATAGACCACTAAAAAACAAAAAATTACCTATGTGCTGGTGGGTTTACAAACCAGATTTAGATCACAATTTACTCTATTGAATATTGTATACAATTATACAATCATGTTTAATGCATTGAAAATCAGTTCTGCTTAAAGAAGGAAAAACCATGTTAAATCTGTTGGAAGATATAAAAATTACCGAAATTGTTGCTGTGCCATTATTTGGCGAGAGCCCTAAAGGGGGGTGGTCGAATGAAATAAAACCTGAAGATCCTATTCATGCCATTGTGGCAATACATACGGACGCAGGTATTACAGGGTACGGCAGCGTGTTTACCGATGGACGACTTGTAGAGGCAGCCATTCCCATTTTGGCATCATTATGTATTGGTGAAAGCGCACTGCAACCAGAGCGTGTCTCTGAAAAATTAAGACAAAATACTTTTTGGATGGGGCGTGGGGGAACATTAACGCACACCATCAGTGGGATTGATATTGCCCTATGGGATATTTTAGGGAAAGCAACTGGGCTACCTGTAAGCACATTGTTAGGCGGGAACTACCGTACCAAGGTACAACCATACTGCTCTTTGCTTATGGAAGAGCCAGAGACCATGCATCAGGTTATTTCTGAGTATAAAGCACTTGGATTTAAGGCATTTAAAATTGGTTGGGGTCCATTTGGTCGTCGTAATGATCATCAATTAGACCGTGCAATAGTAGAGTCTGCAAGGGATGCGGCAGGGCAAGATTCCCAGCTATTTATTGATGCAGGAGCAAGTGATGCTTACTGGCCAAATGGGTTGAAATGGGCTATTCAAACAGCTCATATGTTGGCTGAATATCAAGTGGGTTGGTTTGAGGAAGCCTTGCGACCTGATGATATCGAAGATTTTAAAGTGTTACGTAAAGAAAGCCCAGTACCAATAGCCGGTGGTGAAGTGCTAACTCGTCGCCAAGCATTTTTACCTTGGTTATCCCAAGGCGCTTTTGACATTGTACAACCCGATGTGACAAAAGTTGGCGGTATTTCTGAGCAGCGCCGGATTGCATGGTTAGCCGATGAATTTGGCGTTAAATATGTTGGGCATGGATGGAATACAGCGATGGGGCTGGCTGCCGACCTGCAAATGGCGGCCGCTTTCCCTCAAGTTGATTTTGTTGAGTTTATTGGCGGTAGCCAATATATCGATGGCATTGTTAAAACTCCATTTAAAGTTGACGAGGAGGGGTATCTCACTATTCCGAATAAACCAGGGCTTGGTATTGAGCTTGATGTAGATAAATTAGCTAAGTTTACAATAAATCCAGAACGTTTATTTAAGTAACTTATATTATAAGCCAGGTAGTCATAATATTTGCCTGGCTTTCCATTCTTTTAAAAAGGTTTGGTTATTATGGCATATAAGAATAAGGGTACTAAAGTCAGATTTTCGATAGCGATATTAATGACTCTTGCTATTGTCATTAATTATCTAGACAGAACAGTAATGTCGGCAGCTGCGCCAACTATTTCAGAAGAGTTACAGATTTCGCCTGAAATGATGGGCTGGATTATGTCTGCATTCTTTCTTAGCTATGCACTTTGCCAAATACCTGCGGGGTTTATTGCAGATAAATATGGCCAAAGAAAAACGTTAGCAGGGTCAGTCTTGTGGTGGTCTCTAGCTACAGCTGCAACTGCGTTAGCAAAAACACCGCTGAGTTTTATTTCTACTCGTATTTTAATGGGGATGGGGGAAGCAGGGGCTTACCCATGTAATAGCGGTATTGCGGCAAAATGGTTTCCAGACAGAGAACGTGGCCGCATTACAGCATTATTCGATAGTGGTTCAAAATTCGGAACAGCTTTTGCCATGCCGTTAGTTGTTTGGATCATTGCAAAATGGGGCTGGGAAGCTGCATTTATTATTTGTGGTGCGCTTGGTGTACTTTGGGTATTTGCTTGGCTTAAAGTTTATCACGACCCAGAACAACATCCTAAGATTAGCCCTGAAGAACTTGCTTATATTCGCGAAGGTCAGGTAAAAAAAGAAGGCATTGATAATATTCAGCCAATGAAATGGTACCACTTAATCCGCTATCGCAATGTACAAGCAATGTGTATTGGGTTTTTTATGTTGGACTATGCCATTTATTTCTTTATTACATGGTTCCCTGCTTATTTAATGATGGAAAGGGGAATGAGTTTAGAAGAAATGGGCTTTGCCGCGATGTTGCCACCTCTTTGTGGTATCGCTGGGCAATGGTTAGGTGGGTGGACAACAGATTATTTATTTATTAAATATAATAACGTCAGTCTTGCACGTAAAATACCTATTGTCGGCGGAATGTTAATTGCAACCAGTATTGCATTCTCCGGTCTCGTAGAGTCTACAACACTGATGATGGCATTATTATGTTTATCTTATG
This sequence comes from Providencia sp. 2024EL-00732, assembly GCF_044006275.1. Lineage (NCBI taxonomy): Bacteria > Pseudomonadati > Pseudomonadota > Gammaproteobacteria > Enterobacterales > Morganellaceae > Providencia > Providencia sp. 2024EL-00732. The sequence goes on from NZ_JBIPDG010000001.1 coordinate 764,124, forward strand.
CAGCCCTTGCATTTGCTGCATCCGCGATTTGGTCACTACCAGGAGATGTTGCACCTCGTAATATGACTTCGGTACTCGGTGGAATGCAAAGTGCGGTATCAAATTGTGGTGGAATATTAGGGCCTATCGTAACGGGTTATATTATTGCTGCTACAGGGTCATTTATTTGGGCATTAATCGTATCAGGGATTGCTTGCGCTATCGGTGCTTTAGTCTATTTGGTTATGTTAAGAGATATTAAGCCAATTGTGCCAGCAGATCATGAAATCGAACAAACTAATTAACTCTAAATTATAATTATTATTTGGATATATAAAATATGTTTATTTTTGATAAAGACATCATGGCGAAAAATATTGCTCCGGGTACGTTAAGGAAAATATTTTTAGGTAGTAAAAATATGATGATAGCAAAAATATCCTTAGCTACAGGAACATTAGGTGAGTTACACCAACATCAACATGAACAAATGAGTTATATTTTATCTGGCTCATTTAACTATCGCGTAGGGGCAATAGTTAAAGTAGTAAGCTGTGGTGATGTTATATATGTACCTTCAAATGAAGAACACCAATGTGAATGTTTATTGGATGGTGAAATATTAGATATCTTTGTTCCTATGAGAGAAGATTTTATCAATTAATTAGCTAAATATCTTTTATATTATATCACCGATAAATAAAGCGGCCGCATTATGCTGGCCGTTTTTTTATAAAAACATTATTAAATTTTTTGTATTATAGTAAGCATATGGTGTTTGAGGTGAATTTTACCAACCACTTGTTTTTTCTTAACCTCAGTTTTTTTGCAAAAACATATAAATAGAATGTGGCCTAAATTTAAATCAGAGTATTTTTCTTTAACAACCTTAAGGTAAATAAAAGTTTTTACGTAAGGTTTATTTATGCGTTATGAAAAATAGACTCTAATTTAATTAAGTTAATTATGATTTTTTAGTGTTATTTATACCTCATTTTATACCATTAAGCACAGTTCTTCTTACTCAAGACTAGCTATTTAGTAATTGTTAATGAAATTTTTCATTTGAGTTTCAGCATTAATATGCTCTAACTCAATACGGCTTGTGTCCATAGCAATACCTTCAACACCAATAAAAGTAGTGTGCTCAATTCCAACAAAACTGAGCATATCCCTTAGATAATCAACAAAATAATCAGATTTATTAGCATTTTTTAATCCACCTTGACTTGTTAAAATTAAAGCTTTCTTATTTTTAAGTAAACCAATGCGTTCGTTATTTACATAATTAAACGTTAAACCTGCTCTGATAATAAGGTCAAAGTAGTTTTTTAGTTGACTAGGAATTGATAAATTATACATCGGAGCTGCGATTACGATTAGTTCCGAAATTTTAAGTTCTTCAATAAGCTTATCTGATATAGCTAGAGCTTCTTTTTGTTTTTCACTTTGTTGCTGCTCTGGTACCGAATAGTACGCAGAAAAAATATCTTCATCCATAATTGGTAGAGGAGATGCTATTAAATCTCGTTGAATAATGGCGGTATTCTTATGATTTTCAGTCCATGAGTGCTCAAAAGAATCAAGCATACGTTTAGTATGGGATTGCATTCCCATAACCGATGATTTAATGAGTATAATTTTTTTCATTATATTGTTCTGCTTATTCACTTATTGTTTTAATAATCTTGTCGTATATTTCTTTAATTACGTTTTCTTTGTTTTGGTTGTATACCTGTACATTGGTTACTTTAACCGAGGCCATTTTTTTCGCCTCTTCGTATAATCTTCTATCATCGGAATGTGTACGTAACCAATCTCTAAATAAGATATGACGTAGGTGCTCAGGGCAGTCAGGCCCGAATACATGTAAATTAACTCTTGGTTGTTCAAGGCGAAACATGCGATGTTGGTACCACGAAGGTTCTCTTACAGTTAGTAAAAAACCAAACTCTTCTAATATAGGAGCATAATTAAGTTCTTGTTCCGGATTTTTGACAATTAAATCAATGTCAATTACTGGCTTTGCTGATAGATCTGAAACTGCGGTAGAGCCCACATGCTCGATAGCAAGCGCCTTATGACCTAACTTGTTTTGTATATTTTGTTTAATCTGTTTAAATTGCGCCTGCCAGTTTGGGTCATAATCAACCACATCAATTATTTCTATTTTGGGTTTTCCTAGTACCCATGGGTTTTCATTTGGATTACTCGTTTGAAAAGAAGTAATTTGTTCTAAGTGTTTTTTATAATACTGTCGTTTTGAGTTATCCATATATGACCTTATAATGTAATTTCATCTTCGATAAGAATAATATCGTCTATGGTTTTTTTATTAAAATGAATAATTCGAAATTTATAAATTCGATTTACGAATGGATTGGTTATGAAATATACAGACTTACAAATTGACTGGTTAAAATGTTTTGTCGCTGTAGTAAATACAGGGTCTGTCTCTGCTGCTGCTTTGGAGATTCATCGCTCACAATCTGCAGTCAGTATGCAACTAAAAAAGCTTGAGTCATCACTCGGTTGTCAATTGTTAGTACGTAATCCTCGGCAACATCAATTAACCTACGAAGGTCAAAAATTATTGGGTTATGCAAGGCGGATACTGGATATACATAATGAAGCTATTATTGCATTTCATGGTGGTGAGTTAGAAGGGCGAATCAGACTTGGTGTTCCAGATGATTATGCTGAAAAATATCTGACCCCTGTATTAAAACGTTTTGCCGCATACCATAGCTCCGTTGAAATAGAGCTTAACTGTGAGCAATCTACCTCATTGATACCAAAGGTAGAAAAGGGTGAAATAGACTTAGCTTTAGTCTCAAGAGAAAATAATACTCAGGGAGCATTATTATTTTATGAGCCTATGGTATGGGTCGGTTCTTCACAATTTGAAATTTGGCGACGTGACCCATTACCGATCGCGGTATATGAGCACACCAGCTTGGCAAAACGAAGCGCCATCAATGCGCTCTCATTACAGGGGCGTAGATATAAAATTGTTTATAATAGTTCGAGCTTGCCAGGGCAGGTTGCTGCTGTTGAAAGTGGGCTGGCCGTTGCTGTACTGACTCAATGTAGTGTTCCCCCCAATCTGGAAATATTAGGCGCATTGCATGGGTTAGGGCCTTTGGAACCAATGGGTGTCGCAGCATATAGAAGTAATCAGTCTCTTGGAGATCAAGCTGTTGATAGCCTTTATAATCTCCTAATCCAAACTCTAAGAGTAGCTAAATGAGTTTGAAAGATAAAACACATATACTTGGTTAGTTAAAGGAAGCCTCCATTTTTTATGTTTTACTACTTTTTTAACTAACTGCTAACATGGCTAAGGGCCCCCTTTTTAGGCTTATAGAAAACCAATATAATCCCCAGTATAATTGCAGCCATGCCAAAGATGCCAAATAATGAAGGTTTATTCCCAAGAATACAATAGTCAAGCAATGACGTAACAATCGGAACAAAATAAAATAAGCTAGTTACATTCACTACATTCCCCTTACTTAATAAATAATAAAGTAATATTTGAGCGATAACGGAAATAAATATACCTAGAAATAGGATGGATATCAGAAAATTCAAGTTAAAATTAAAATGTACAGTTTGCATTGGAATGAATAACAAACATAGTACCAAACTGACAGCGTATTGAATCGGTAACACTCTATATGGAGATTGCTTAATTTTTTGCTGTGAAATAGCTCCGATAGTCATAAATAACAGTGCCATTAGCGAAAGTACAATGCCCATAATAGGTAACTGGGAAGTTATTAAACTATGCCATACAAGCACAATTAGGCCGGATAACGCCATAATTAACCCAACTAACCTGTAGCCATAAATTTTTCGTTCTGTAATACAGAGTGAAAGTATTGGTTGTACTCCCATAATAGTGGCGATAAGACCAGGAGTAACACCATTTTCCATTGATAAAAAATAACAAATAGAGTAGCCACCGATTAAAATAATTCCTACCAATGCCGTTTGTAATATCATTCCTTTTTCAGGTAAATATTGTTGTTTATATCTGCAAAATATCAAAATGACAATTAGTGCGATACTAAATCTAAATACTAATAAAATCATAGAAGAAGCATTATCGATTCCTAGCTTAGTAAAAATTGCAGCACTGCCCCAAAGTAAAACAAAAGTACCAGTGATAACTAATGATTTTAGTTTGTCTACTCCCATATATTCCTCTTTATTGCTTATAATATTTTTTCATATACTGAAATTCATTCACTTGCCGGTATTTTTAGATCTTAAAAATAGTCAGCAATATTTTTAATATTCAGAGTGATATCATGCTATTGAACTTAACTTACTGAACTTGATTATAAAATCAAATAAATCAGCGTGGTGACATTCGAAAATCGAATAATTCAATAATATCAATAGAGTTCTATGGTTTTAATCAACATTTATCTTTAGCCAAGCTAAAAAATGAGTCTTTCCTGAAATGTAGATAGGTGGAGTAGGAGGGGTAGTAAATGCCATTAACAACGGGTTATTTAAAATAAAAATTTTTTAAGTTTTACGCCATTTAAAATTAATTTATTGAAGTTTAGATTATTTAACCTCTCTCCAGATATGGTGCCACCAATTAAACTAAGATGTACTAATTTACCAATTGTTTGAGCATGTTGAGCCGGAATAGGTAGGCTTCCTAATTTATTAATAACAAAATTTAAACGCTTCTCATCAACAATCGTTTGATACTCTGCAACGATAGGGTCATGTAATGCCCAAGCTCTGATGGAAATTTCTCTTGCTGTTTTTTTTCTTGATGTGAAATTAATATACTCTGTAAGCACCTTATTGATACTCGTTTCTTGTTCTAGTTCATTTAATATTTTATCAGTATATTCAACAACCCAACAAGAAAGCATTGAACGGATAAAATCTTCACGGTCATTAAAATGATGATAAAAGGAGCCTCGGGTAACATCTAGTTTCCTAGCAACTCTCTCAACAGAACAACGTGTATATCCTTCATTATCCAAAATATTAAAACCTGCGTTAATCCAAGATGTTCTCGTTAATTTTTTCATTTTCAATACAGTCTGTGTATGGTGATTCAAGTTCTGATACGTTAAAGCTTAATTTGTATTTCCGCTAAAAGGAATAAATTTATGAAAAAAATTGTGATTGTTGCATTTGATGATTTTACGGATATAGACCTTTTTTTTATGTGGGATATTCTTGGTCGTAACCATATAGATTGGCAAGTCAAAATATTAGGGAACAAATCAAGCTTACGATCAGCACATGGCTTAAACATACATGTTCAAGGGGCATTATCTGAAGCGAATTCAGCTGATGCGGTATTATTTAGTAGTGGTAAAAATGGCGTACCAAAGGCGATTGAAAATGCAGATTTTTTATCCGAATTTAAATTAAACCCTGAAAAACAGTATATCGGTTCTATTTGTGCAGGCACTTTAATTCTTAATGCATTAAACCTATTACCTGAACGAAGAGCCACCACTCATCCAGATGCTAGGAATGCATTATTAGCATCACAACTTGAGCCAGTAGGGCAACCTCTTGTATGTCATGGAAGGGTAGCTACAGCAGGTGGTTGCCTTTCCGCCCTTTATCTAGTTGGATGGCTAATAGAATCGCTATACGACAAAGAAAAAAGAAGGGAAACATTATTACCAGTCTTACCAACTGGACAACAAAGTGTGCTCGAATCTTTGATTGAATTTAGTATACAACAGGGCAGAATGTAACGAATATATTATGTAAATATCAGCTAGGAAGGTTAAAGTACATAGGTATGACAAGGATGTCTTAAAATAAATTAGCGGTAGTTATATGAAAACCATTTCGGATGATAGAGTGAATTTGGTATTTGGCAGTTATCCTATTCAATACCAAAAAGTGTTATTAATGATTAGAGAGCTGATTTTTAGAACAGCAGCAGAAAATAAAAAAGTAGGAACAATCACTGAGACTCTGAAATGGGGGCAACCAAGTTATCAAACAATTGAAACGGGCTCAGGAACAACGATACGAATAGGCCGGTTCAATCAGAGCTCCGTTGCTCTTTTTGTTCACTGTCAAACCACCTTAATTGATTCATTTAGAACGCTTTTTCCTGAACTTAATTACTCAAAGAACCGAGCAATTATCTTAGATATCAATGAAGCGCTGCCAATAAAAGAATTGGCCATAAGCATTGAGATGGCTCTTACTTATAAGCTAAGAAATAAAACAGCTTAAGTTTCAGTAGCCAGTTAATTACAGTTTATTTTTAATGTCGTGAATTACACCAAGGGTCATCAGAATCTAAATCAGTATTATCAATCGAATTATTTTCTATCATATCCAAATAGAGTAATTCGACTTGAGTTCTTGCCCAAGGTGTTCGGCGCAGAAACTTTAAGCTGGATTTAATACTTGGATCTTTGTTAAAGCAGTTTATTTTTATAGTACGCCCAAGTTGGTTCCAACCGTATCTGTCAACCAATGCATTAACTTGCATTTCTAGTGTAACTCCATGTAAAGGGGATTTCGATTTAAATTCACTCATTACGGCATATCCGAAGTTATAGGTTAGGTTATCATTGAGCGCATATAAATAAGCTGAACACGGCTCTAAGTCAATAGGGAACTAACAATGCTTGATCTATCAAGACCGATTCTTAATTCAATATCCTATTTAACATAATATGTGTTATGCGAACCTAAGTATGAAATGAAGAAATCCAGCGTTCTGGCTGGTTAATCATGTTGGCTTTTTTATCGCTGAATTGGTTAATCGTAAGGATTGAATCTTAGCTCAACTCGACTTCATAAATCTTACGTTTTGCTATCATTTTTACTGGGGTTTCAATAGCTCGGATATCAGTTAGTTCCCAAGCTAGCCAACCTGCTTCATAGTAAAATGCACAGGCTGCATCAATATCACTTTCAACGAATGGCCTCACATTTTTCACTTTAACAATTGCGACTGCTTTCCCCATTTCTTCATCGCCATCTTTTAAAAGATAATGGTGATTTTCAACAATTAGTAAGTCTTCATTACAATCGATGTTTGGTGCCCATTTTCTTATTTCTAACGTTTTTATTCCTAACGCAATATTTTTACCTGCTGGAAAAACTATAGATATGGCTTTCATTGGTGTGATTTTTCCTGTTAATCAAAATGTTATTGTTTGTTGTTTTATAAATTATTTTTTTCCTGGGCTTGTATGTATGACCGCCGGCTAATAGCCCTATCAATGTAATCATTAATTGTAGGACTAAGGTTAACATGGCATAACCTAGCCCACAAAAGCGTATGAGATAGAAAAATATCAGCTAAAGTGAAGTTGTCACCAGCGACCCACTCGTTATCTTTATTAAGCTTAAATTGCCTTGTTACATTTTCAGATTCTATTTTAAAGTAATCAACTAACGATAAAGAACGCTTCTCTTCAGGAATAAAAACAAGTTGTTTTAGTAGATTCCAGATAGGAGATTCTAAATCTGTTAAAGCAAAGCTTATATAAGAATAAATAACTGATTGTTCTTTTATATCAGATGGATAGAACGTTTCCTTTGGGTGTTTATTACACAAATAATGACATATCGCAAATGTCTCTTCTATTGAAACATCCCCATCTACCATTAACGGAACCTTACCTCGTGAATGAGGTGATTTAACTTTAGGTTTATCGCTGAACATATCAACTCTAACTGTTTCATAGTCAACACCAAGTTCTTCTAATGTCCATAAAACCCTCAGAGAACGACTTCTAGGAAAAGTGTATATTTTCATAAAAAATAACCTATGTAGTTAAATGCCCGCTGCATATTTAATACGAACAAAACTAAATCAACACTATGGTGTTGATTTAAATTTTTAAGCTGTAGATATACCCATCATTTTATCGATGAATAAGTGACAGCGTCACATAAAGTGCTATTTATACATCTAAGATTAAGGTTTTGCTGGCCGGAGTTCATCATACGAAATAGCAACATGCTCGCGATATGCAGGCCTATCAAGAAGACGCTTATAGTAAGCCTCAATGTAAGGAAGCGATTTTCTTTTTATATCAATATCATAATAACGATACAACACATGCCCGAATTGGATGTCAGCCAGTGAAAAATCATCACTGGCCAAGTAGTTTCTGGATGCTAATATCTCTTCTGCAATCATTAAATTATTTTCAAATTTGTCGATAGCAAGTTTGATGGAATTAATATCTTGGGATTCCTTTGGAGTGCGTGCTACTTGCCAAAAGATAGGCGCCGTAAATGCCAATGCTACATTTAACTTTGACCATTCCATCCAGCGATCAACCTCGGTTCTTGCTAATATTTCATCAGGCCAAAAATTCCCTTTTGCATATCGGTTAGCAAGATACCTAAGTATTGCCCCAGTTTCCCATAATGGAGGGTTGCAACCATCCTGAATAACAGGAACAGTACGATTAGGATTTAAGCGGTAAAATTCGTCAGTATCAGTACCGCCATAGCGATGCCCAAAATCAAGCCTCTTATAAGGTAATTCTAACTCACCAATACACCACATTAGTGCTTGGACGTTAGATGAAGTTTTACGACCCCAAACTGTTAGCATGAATTCTCCATAAAGGCTTTCTTAATGTTCTTCTAATACTACATGCTTAAAATAGGATATTTCAATCTTAGTTTGAGGTTTTGACGTTTAGCCTTCTATTGCTAACATTATCACTACCCGGTCCATATACCATCTAATTGTTCGTCATAGCGCTGATTAAGGTTACCATAGAGCACTGATTTATAATCTTCTCTTAATTGGCCAGTACAGTTGTTATTTTTTAAACTCGCAAGCATATAACGAAAAGACGGTAAATCATCTGTCATTTCCTTTGATGCATTGCGAAAGTTTTCATAACTTGAAGCATCAAGCCTAAATGCAATATTTTGTTTTAGCTCAAGTGGGAGATTGCTGATATGGTTAATTTTTTGGTGTATGTTTGGTTCGTGCTCCGAGAGCGCAGATTCTGCATCTGTACCTTGATGTGATGAAAATGTTTTAATATCAAAAATGTTATTTATCATTTGATTATCCACCATTTTTCTATTTTATAATTCTATTAATAATGATCAATGAGCTAGTGATTCGGTAATTTCCTCATTAAATCCCCCCAGTATTCATCTTGCTTTTGCCCTTCTCTCCTAACTCCATAAAATTGGGCTATATGCTCTTCATTTTTATTAAATAACTCTAGGCTTGTAATAAACCCATCACGAGAGTTTTTATTAACAACCCAAGCTTCCCCAACCTCATCTTTTGCTATTCTTATTACTGATTTCCCTCCTTCTTCAGTTGTACCGTGGATGACTATTTTTTTGCCATTCATTATTTCAGTAATTTTATCTATTGGGCCTGTATAGATCTGGATTGCAGAATCATTACCCACAAAAATCATCATTTTTTTATTGTCGTTATGTATCTTATTTAAAGTTGTCAATAAACTTTCTGTACTTACTTTTCTTGCCAAGTCATTTGGTACTTTTTGGAATGCTTCAAGTTTGCTTATTCCAAGTTGTTGTAGCATTGGATAAAAATGGTGTACATCAGCCATGTTTCTCCATAAGTTTTCAATATCATTACTTTTATTTATTGTTTTCATTGTTGATTTTTGAGAGACGATTTCACTTGGATTTATGTTTAAATCTTCTTTTGAATAAAAACTTAATGACAATACTTTATTTCCATCATGAGACATTAAATTAGCTTTATATCTATTATCACTAATTTTTTTATAATTAACGTTTTTAATTTTCCCAGGGATAACTCGTAGGTCAATCCCATTTGGATTAAGTATTAAATGACCATTTGCTGCAGGTTGCTTTATCTCACCATTTGTATAGATTATTGAATGCCCTGATGGCCCACTAGTACTCATTTCTACATTGTTATTTGATATGTTTTTTATGTTTTCTAGAATATGTTTTAATGATGAATATTTGGTATTTTCTTCAAGATTAATACCATATTGACTACTGGTATCCTTTACTGAATAAAGCCTAGAACTGAGCATTTCTTCTTCCTTAATATTATTTAATTAATACCAAATTTTTCTTTTATTTCAAAAGGTAAGTAAACTGACAAATTTTTGACTAAAAAAAATGCATCAGACCTTATGTCATCATTTAAATCAGCGGAAGGCGTATTTATATAATCATGATAGAACTTATTGAGTCTTAATGTTGTATTCATTAATATATCAGATGATTTCTGTTGCTCAGTTAATGAGGATTTACATAAATTTTCTGCACACTTTGCATTTGCTGCTGCGATTGCAATATCGTTAGAAATATTACTTCGGCTACATTGTTCAAAATGATGATGAAAATCATTCTGTGTTAGATCACTTGGTGCAGACATTCCTTCATAAACAATGTTATAAGCAAAATTATATTGACAGGTATTCCAGTACGTAAGTCTTTTTTCTATATCTATCTTTTGTTTTAATTGTTCACTGGTACTAAGTAAACAATCTGTAGAGTTAAAGAATTTCTCATTATTTTCAAAAACCTCTTTGGATAACCCAAAGCTCTCCCACTCCGTATCTCCACTTTTCATTGCTGCCATACCATACATAACGTTTAATTCTTGTAACCTTTTGATTGATGTGATATTTATCTCTTCCTTATTCTTTAAGATATCTTCTATTATATTGATATTTTCAAATGCCTTACTGTTCAGTTCATTTTTTCTTTCGGGGCTAGGCTCGTATTGATTGTAAAGCTCCTTTTCAATTTTTAATAATTCATTATTTAGCGTCTTTATAACTGTAGTAGCATCATTGTGATCAGCTTTGTAATAAAATGTGGAGCTAGTCGGGGCTATATTCATAAAATACACCTATTCTCAATTTAAAAAATTTGATGTATTATTTTTCCACAAAAGTAAAAAACATCTTTCAATATTTACCTTAATCTTTTTTATTTTCCTTTAGCTATTTTCTGTTTATGGATATTTTTAGGTTTAATAACTTAATTTTTATAATCAACTTTTCGGTTTTATCTGCTATCGCTGAAAAGATCAGTTAAATAGGATGGTTACATAATTTCGTGTGTAATAACTTTATCATTATTGGAGTTCACATATGACCGTATCTACTCGACTGGCAAGTAGTTTGATATTGACGGCACTTTTTACGTCTCAATATGCATTTGCTGAAGCTAAAAACAATTTAAATCAACCAGTTAAATTAAATCATGCCACTGTATTTCTACACGGGGCTGAATTAGATAATGATGTGACGCTGTCACTTAATAAGGGGCAAAATAAGGTAATTTTAACGAATATAGCCCATAACGTTGACCCACGTACGTTATCAGTTAACCTAAATGATAAAAATGTAATAATTCGTTCTGTTAATATTCAAACTGTCCCTACTGAAGTTGTTTATCCCGAAAATATCAAGGCACTTCAAACTCAACAAAAGCAATTAATGCAGCAAATAGAAGATGCTATTATTGCGATTAAAGTCGGAGAAGAACAATTAAGCTTATTGAAAGACCAACGCTTTTTTGGGGAAAATAATGCTCAATCTTTAGAGCAATCATCCCAAAAGCTAGACTTTATACGTCAGCAAATGACGAAAATTTTACAAGAACAACAAAAATACCAACTCACTATCGATGAGCTTGAAGAAAAATCAGCACTGCTACAAGCTCAAATTGACCAAAATATGCCGGCTTCCCTTGGCAAACAAACACAGGTTGTTATGTCGATAGACGCACCTGAAGCCACAACAGCAAAACTACAGCTTTCTTATTTAACACAGGATGCCGCTTGGTCACCTAGCTATGATATACGCAGTCAGAACACAGAATCACCTATAGTTTTAACTTATAAAGCGGATGTCATTCAAAATACAGGTATTGATTGGGAAAATATTGACCTAACCTTATCGACCATTAATCCATCAAAGAATATCACCCCTTTTGATTTACAGCCTTGGCGTCTGTCAATTTATGATGAAAATAAACAGTTGGAACGTCAAGTCCGTATGAAACCAATGCCAGCTGCACCTGTTGCTATGTATGAAGAAAGTATGACTGCTAGCAAAAAAAAGGTTGGGTCAGGTATTGCTGATTTTGTGACCACCGCAAATAACGGTATTAGCCTAAACTATCAAATCACCCTTCCTTTCACACTGAAAAGTACATCCAAGCCAAGTTCATTGACGATTAAACAAGAAGATATTGCGGCTAAGTATGAGTACACCGCAACACCAAAACTTGCAGAGGATGTCTTCTTACAAGCAAATATTGAAAATTGGCAAGCTCTAAACTTATTGAACGGAAATGCCAATATTTACTATGGAAATACGTATATTGGAAACGTTAAAATCGATGCAAATCGACTGACTGATACTTTACAAGTTCCTTTTGGTATCGATAAAAATATTCAGATTTCACGTGAAAACAATGAAAAAATGAAGAAAAAACCAAGCTTCATTGGTTCAACGGTAGAGCAAAAAGAGAGTTATCTCATCAAAGCTAAAAACATACATCCAAACCCTGTTAAATTAACTATTTATGACCAACTGCCTATTAGTGAAGACAGTGATATAAAAGTGTCAGATGTAGATAATAAAGACGCTGTGATCAACAAAAAAACAGGGAAAATAACTTGGAATGTTGAGCTAAAACCGAATGAAGAGATTCAGATCCCATTTAGTTACACATTAAGTTACCCTAAGGATAAACATATCCTAGGATTATAACAGCTTTTGTAGTTCACATTAGAAAGCGTTAAAATCGCTACATGCTGACACAACAATAACAATTTGAGGTTCTCATGATTATATTAGTAACAGGTGCTTCATCGGGCTTTGGTGAGTCTATAGCTCGCAAATTTATTCAACATAATTATACCGTTATTGGAACAGGCCGTAGAACAGAACGTTTAGAAGCGCTACATCAGGAACTAGGTGAAAAATTTTATCCATTAACTTTGGATGTCCAAGATAGAAAAGCAATTCAATCAGCTGTTGCAAGTTTGCCTGCTCATCTCAAAAATATTGATGTACTAGTTAACAATGCTGGTTTAGCGCTCGGTTTAGAACCTGCTTTTGATGCTAACCCTGATGATTGGGAAATTATGATTAATACCAATACTAAAGGTTTAGTTAATATGACTTATGAGGTACTACAAGGTATGGTCGCGAATAATCATGGTCATATCATTAACATCGGTTCAACGGCTGCGAGCTGGCCTTATAAAGGCGGTAATGTATACGGCGCAACTAAAGCCTTCGTAAAACAATTTTCTTTAGGTCTACGTGCTGACCTTCAAGGCAAAAAGATCCGGGTTACTGATATAGAACCAGGCTTAGTGGGTGGAACAGAGTTTTCCAATATTCGTTTTAAAGGTGATGATGATAAAGCCGCTAATACGTACCAAGGTGCAGAAGCCTTGACGCCTGAAGATATCGCTGAAACGGTTTATTGGGTGGCAACATTACCTGCTCATATGAATGTGAATACACTTGAATTGATGCCAGTATGCCAAACCTTTGCAGGTTTAACCGTACATAAACAACTTTGATTTTTAGTACTATTCTATACTGACGCAATCATATACTTTTGGCTATACTTTGGTTATTGCCCCTACTCAAGTAAGGAATTTTTACATGAGCCCACATAAAACTTTGAAAACTGGCTTAACTGCGTTTTGTTTTTGTCTCCCTTTATTTTGGGTAACATCCTCTTTGGCAGCACAAGCAACCACATCCTGTACCGCCGGAAGCACATGTGTTTCTGTTGGTAAAGGTGATGATTCCCTTAACAAAGAGCAAGCGCGTCAGGAAAAAGAGCAATGGGATAATACCCGTATGCTACGTAATAAAGTCAATACTCGTACTGAAAAAGAATTTGATAAGATAGATGCCGCTTTTGATGCAAAAGATAAATGTGAAAAAAGCCTTAATCTGAATGCTTATTGGGAACCTAGCACCAAGCGCTGTCTTGATGTCAGTACAGGCCGTCCAATCAATCCATAATTTCTAGCTTGCTGTTTTATGGATTGATTACCAAGGAGGTATAATGCAAAAGAAATTATTAGTTCCATTATTAGTATTAACGCTAGCACCGGTTTTTGCACAAGCTTCATGTGAAAGCGTAATTGAAGAGATCAAGCAGAAAATCATCAATAACGGTGTACCTGCTGACAATTTTAGTTTAGTCGCAGTCCCTAATGATGAGGTCGATTCATCTAAAGGGCAAGTTGTTGGGCACTGCCAAAATGATTCGTATAAAATTATTTATACACGTCATTGATTGATTTCTAATGGCTAAAATCAAGGGCGCGATATTTTTTACGCGCCCTTGATTTATTTTGCGAGTTAGGCGGGTATAGCAATAAATTGTTGAAGTTTTTCCACATCTAGATAATGCCCAAGTTCTTTCTCTTCAGGGCGCAATAAATAGGGTATCTCACCAATTAGTGGGGCCTTAATGTGGTGTTGTAATCTTTCAATGATTTGAGCGTAATGTGCGAGCCCAGGGTTAATGCGATTTGCCATCCAACCAACCAAAGGTAGTCCGTCAGCTCTAATCGCTTCCGCAGTTAACAAGGCATGGTTAACACAGCCATGTTGAATACCTACAACAAGAATAACACCTACTGGTTGCCCTTTTAGCCAATCTGCATAAAACGTATTATCATCAAGAAGATATCGCCATCCTCCATTACCTTCAATGACAACCATGTCACATTGGCTGTGTAAATGCTCTAAGCCTTGTTTGATTTGATTGAAATCAATACTGTTTTCGTGACTATAATTATCGCTGATCCGCACTGGATTGACTTCATCATAGGAAACACGGTCTTTAGATACACTTTGGATTAATAATGCATCTTTGTTTCTTATCCCCTCTGGCGTATCAATGCATTGATCCGCGATGGGTTTATATCCGACGGCTTTAATTCCTTGGCCATTTAGTGCCTGCAATATGGCAAGCGTCGATACTGTCTTCCCGACATCTGTATCTGTCCCGGTAATAAATAGATTGATCATGGTCTTTTTCTATCCTGAAGTGACAGACTTACACAGCAATAAGCTGCAAAAATGATATGGATTCAGTTTATTGGAATGGGAAAGTGATAAGTTTGCGTTAGCTCAATTTTGTGTGGGATAATGTAAAGATTATCGAATTAATTTAACCTTGTAATAACTGCATCAATAGCGAACCATCATATAAAGCACGTTGTATTAATGATGATTCACTATCACTAACACTTAACGTGGATTTTTCTATTGTTATTTTTGATGAGTAAAGAGGAATTGACTGCTGGTCGATGTAGTGATGAAGTTTATCAAAAAATAATTCTGAGATTTGATTAATAGGCGAATTGATTAAGATTAATTCGGTTCCGAGTACATTGACCATTAAAGCTAATGGTTTTGCCAATAACTGCGCAATATTGTCGATAAGTTGAATGCAAAGAGTATCGCCTAATTTTACGCCGCTACAAATGCTATCAATAGAAATAATATTATGTTGCAAGTAAGAGTCTGAATAATTACAGAGTAAGTTATTTGCTTGTTGCAATATTGCAGGTAGGGATGTGTGTGTTTCTAAGCAACCAACACCTCCACAATAACAGGGGATGTTTTGCGTTTTTTTATACTGGGTATGAGCAAATAAATTGGGGCGCTGAGTATTAGCATCTAACGTTATACCATGGTTTAGAACTGTAATATTGACAACATCTTGTAGTTGAAGATAAATAATGTTTTTTGCTTTTCGTTTTGCCAAATGGGAAAAATAATCTTTTAATGCCAAAGCATCCACTGATGGATGTAAATAAATAGGTAGCCCTGTATGTTCAGTTAAGTATTCGCCAATAGCTAATTGGTTAATATTAAAGTGAGCATGGTGATGGATAACGCCGGTATAAGGATCTAAGACGCCATCAGACAGAATGCTTATTGCTGTAACTCTTTCTAATATACTCTGGTGGCTAGCAAAAAAATGACTAATTAATTCAGATAATTTATTTATAAATTGTTCATTATTAATAGGTTTAAAAGGATATTCTGTTTGAGCTAATGTTGTAGCGTTAATTTCCTTTAGTGAAATAGTGATTTTCTTGTCTTGTATGCGGATTGCTAAAAACTGCCACCCTTCACTTTCAACGACTAAGCCTACTGCTGGGCGACCACGCAACCCGAGAACAGGAAACTCTAACTCTTTTATTATATGAGCATCCATGAGTTCACGCGTGATTTTAGTGATACTGGCTGGGGCAAGTTGTGATTGTTTGGATAATGCAATACGCGAAATAGGACCATGTTGATCAATTATTCGATATACGATCCCCGTATTTAATTGTTTTATCTGGTCAATATGACCTGTTTGATTCACCATGGCAATAATTGAAATCCTTTATAAAGCAATTAGTTATTATGCCTTAATCTGCATATTAATGATTTCGCATACAGCATAAGTGTGATGTTAATCACACTTATTCACCAACAATATTAGACATTAACAGGTTGGTTAACTTTTTAGCCGCAGCAGGTAAGGTTCTACGCGTATTGTAAACTAACCAAACCTCAGATGAAGCATTAATATTAGCGAGTTTTATATATTTCACACCATCAACTTTCATACGTGTAAACGACTCAGTAATAATTGAAATCCCCATCCCTGCGGAGACGAGGCCTAAAATAGTCATTGCCTCACCTGCTTCTTGAGAAATTTTTGGTACGACACCAGCAGAAGTCAATAGCTGGTTTATCTCATCGTATAATGCAGTCCCGACATCGCGCTCGAAAAAAACTAATGGGTAATTAGCAAGTTGTTCTATATCAATGCCGACATCAGCATATTCGAGCAATGGGTGTCCTTCATAAACCGCCACCATAAAAGGTTCTTTGAATAATAATTTGTAATCTAATTGCTCTGGTAACCCTGTATTTCGCATAATACCGAAATCGATACGGCCAGTAATTAAAGGAGCTATCTGCTGCTTAGTATTCATCTGATGCATATGAATAGAAACTTCAGGATAAGACTCCCGATACTGACGTAAACTCATTGTAACCTTATGCATAAAGGGTGTGGTGGAAGTAAACCCAATAGATAATTCACCAAGTTCGCCTTTTTCCATTCGCGCTGCTTTAGTCGCCGCAGCATTAACCTGAGCCAAAATTTGATAGGCTTCTTTCAAGAACATCGTTCCCGCAGGTGTTAATGCGACGTTACGATTATTTCTTTCTAATAATTTCGCATGGATTTTTTCTTCAAGTATTTGTATTTGTTGGCTTAAAGGTGGTTGTGACATATGCAACCGCTCTGCTGCTCGGCCAAAGTGTAGTTCCTCGGCGACAGCAATAAAGTATCTAAGGTGTCGAAGTTCTATGCTCATAGTTCATTTGATATCTTTAAAGTATTATTGTGTATAATTAATATATTAGACAAAAAACTGAAAAATTTCTATTCTTTGATCGAAATCAAACCAGTTGGTATGACAAGGAATACATATGGAACATTCATCAAATAGTCTGACTTCTGAGCAACCAGCCAAAGGGAAAAAAACGGACGCCCCTGCCCATACCGAACCTAAAAAGCATTATATTCAAAGAGATGATGCTCTATATTTACGTGTCACTTTATCTTTCTTTACCGTTGGGTTCGCTACATTCGCGCTGTTATATTTTGTTCAACCTATCTTACCAATGTTGTCTGAGGATTTTAATGTTTCTCCTGCAACCGCGAGTTTGTCGCTATCACTCAGTACAGGTTTAATGGCTCTAGGTCTATTAATTACAGGGCCAATTTCAGATGCCATTGGTAGAAAAAACGTCATGGTCATTGCACTGATGTGTGCTGCGCTATTCACTTTATTAAGCTCTGTAATGCAAAGCTGGAATGGTATTTTGATAGCTAGAGCATTGGTTGGGCTATCACTTAGCGGAGTCGCAGCCGTTGCAATGACTTATTTAAGTGAAGAAATTCACCCGAGTTATGTTGCGCTTTCCATGGGGTTATACATTAGCGGTAACTCTATTGGCGGTATGAGTGGGCGGTTAATGACTGGGGTAATTTCAGATTATTATTCATGGCGGGTCGCTGTTGTTCTTTTAGGGGCATTAGCGTTGATCGCTGCAATTGGCTTTTGGCGGTTATTACCTCCATCTCAACATTTCCGTGCAAGCTCATTAAAACCTAAAAATTTATGGGTAAACTTACACCTACACTTTAGGGACCGAGGTTTGCCTTGGCTCTTTGTAGAAGGCTTTGTACTGATGGGGGGTTTTGTGACAATGTACAACTATATTGGTTACCGCTTGCTTGACGCCCCCTACTATTTCTCACAATCCACTGTAGGCCTTCTTTCTGTCATTTATTTAACGGGAACATATAGCGCAACTAAAACTGGTAGTCTCACACAAAAATATGGTTTAGGTAGTGTACTAATCTCTGCAATTTGTATGATGTTAGTGGGTATATTATTAACATTACACCCAAATATTTGGGTGATCCTATCTGGTATGACGGTATTAACGGCGGGCTTTTTTGCAGCACATTCAGTTGCAAGCAGTTGGGTTGGGCGAAGAGCGAAACGTGCTCGCGGTCAAGCATCATCGATGTATCTTTTTAGTTATTATGCCGGTTCAAGTATTGCAGGCACCTTAGGTGGAGTATTTTGGACTTATTTTGGATGGAACGGTGTTGCTTTATTTATTGCTGGAATATTACTTATCGGTATTATCATCGCCTATCGTTTGAAATTAGGATGTTATGATTAATTATCTTAGTATTTAATAAAGGTTGAAATTTCGATCCTCCTCGTTGTTAGTGATGATAGTTATTCTATTAATGACGAGGAAATTCTATGAAACAACAATTACTACTTGTACCTATCCTTTTTTTCTGCAGTTTTTTGGCCTACCCCCACGGATATGTAAAGTCTCCAGAAAGCCGTTCGTATTTGTGCCGCAAAGAAGTAAATACCAATTGTGGTCAAATTCAATATGAACCTCAGTCACTAGAAGGTCCAAAAGGTTTCCCACAACAAGGCCCTGCTGATGGTGAAATTGCTAGCGCTGGCCTTTCTCAGTTTTCACCGCTCGATGTACAAACAGCTGAGCGATGGAAGACTGTTCCCCTGAAGACCCGTAATGTAGAATTTGAATGGTATTTAACTGCAAAACATAAAACGACCAAATGGGAATATTTTATGACTAAACCCGATTGGGAGCCCAATATTCCCTTATCTCGTGCTCAATTTGAATTAACCCCTTTTTGCGAATTTCACCGTATAGAAACCCCCGATAACACAGTCAAACACAACTGTGTGTTGCCTCAAGAACAAACAGGATATCAGGTTGTTCTTGCTGTTTGGACGATAGACGATACGTCAAAGGCATTCTATCAAGTTATTGATTTATCATTGGATTAATGTTTTTCATATAACAAAAATTGAGTAATAGGCTAAACTGTATATTTATATCTAAAACCATTTCAATACTATATGTTATGTATATTGAAATGGTATTTATTGACATCATCCACCGTTACCTTGCTACTCCTTGTACCTTCAGTAAATGTTAATCCACTTTCTCTTTCACTTATTGCGGGTAATCGAAAACGTTCCATAAAGTCTTTGGCTCGACGTACTTCTGGTCTCAAATAACTATTAAAATTATTAGCATGCTCAGCTTCTGCTAATAACGGATTAATAAATTGCATAACTGAGTGAATTGGTTGTTCAAAAGCGTTAATACTTCCATCTTGTAAGTTCAATACAACCCCATAATTATGTGGTATACACGATGAAATCGCCCATTGTTCCCAAGATGAATTTACTCCATGATTGCTTAATACCTTTTTTACCGGCTCACCAATGTTATCCCCACCCATAAGCCAAATTCCTCCCGTAAGCGTTGATACAACATCGCTATTATTCTGAGGAGCTATTTGTAATAAAGTTGCTGTAACTGCTTGGTCTATCAAACTTATTATATTATGGTCAAAATGAATAACGGCTCCAGTCTGATTATTTTTATTGTATAGCGTTGCGACCACACAGGTTTGCGCATTCACAGAACATAAATAATTATTCTCATTATTAGTACTGTAACTAGATAAAACGCCTTCCCCTTGTAAAGCACAACGAAGATGACTTGGTGTTGCCCCTTCGGGTAAAGCATCTTGAATATGTTGAATGGTACCAAGATATTGGTAATTAGCTTGTGTAGTTGTATTTTTTTGAAAAAGGTCAACAAACGGTTGGATCAGCGGTGGGATAGTCAGCATACCTTACCTTTTAAAATTGAGTGAGTATTACATCATTTATAATGTTTAATATTTCCATAATTAAGACATTAACACTTTCAATTTAATATATAATTTACTGAATTTTATTCGAGGATAATGGCGTATTCCAAAGCCTTATATCGAAAAGATATCGATGGTACTGCTATCGGTACAGGGGGGAAAACTCATCCTGAAGTACCAATGAAGAGAAAAAGCTACCAGTTCCCCTGCCCGCTAACGTTAAGTTTCGCTAAAATCCCCCGTAGTCTGGTTAAAAAATTGCTAATAATGATTGTTAATGCTACATTTTATTTATCACAAATAGAATGTTGTAACTAAAAATGAACCCTAGACAAAAACTTATCGACACTTTCAATAACTTAGAGATTGAAATAAAACAACTTAGTCATTTATTGTTAGAACAAGCTCAACTCGTCCCATTTATAGCAAGTACGTTTATTTTACCTAATATAATCAAAGGTGAAGAAAATAACGAGATTAGCCATATTCCGGTTCAAAAATTAACTAGTCATAGTGCTATTGAAGCAACAATTAAGTTAATTAACCTACTGTTTATCCATAATAAATCTGAAGAAATTAGCAATAAATCGGCTATCCGTCTACCTGGTGTTATCTGTATCCAAACTGAATTAAAAACATATCGGGAATTTAATGCATTAATATCAAAGATTAATGAATTGAAAGTACAGATAAAAACAATCGTCACACAAATAAATGAAACTCAACGTTTTGAATTTATTAGAGAAAGCCTTCATGGGTTATTAACATTAAATACCTATCGCACCCTCACCTCACTAGTCGATATTGATACCATTAATTTTGGATGGGCCAATAAAAAAATCATCAATAAAGTGACCAAAGAAACCGTATTAAGCCGTTTACAAGCAAGTTTAGAAAGTGGTCGCTGCCCTTTACATATCCCTAAAGAACATTGGCAATTACAAATAGAAAGCGATATTCAATTGATCTACTCGTTACCCCATGATGCGATTTTAAAAACTCAACGCCCTGTAAAAGTTCAGCCGATAGCGCGAGTCTGGGATAGTTCTCAACAAAAACAAACCCAATTTGCTTGCTCTACCCCCTTATTTGTTTTTGCCCTAGAGAAAACAGTTGCCGAAATAAAAGTTGGTGAATTACACGATTACCATGTAGATAATATCCCACTACGTAACCGGCCAAAAGCTAAACCAGTAGAATTATTAATCCCACGTTTAAATTTATATATAGAACGTTAAAAAACACCCAATTGTTACCAATATGGGTGTTTCCTCAGTTTATTACATGATATTTTAGCAAGCCATAAAGTTTATGACTTCATGCTTCCAACCATGTCTTCTGGGCGAACCCATTCATCAAATTGTTCTTCTGTCAGATAGTTTAATTTCAATGCTGATTGTTTTAGTGTTAACCCTTCTTTATGAGCTTTCTTAGCAATTTCAGCGGCTTTATCATAACCAATATGGGTATTTAAAGCGGTTACTAACATCAATGATTCATGCAGTAATTTTTCAATGCGCTCACGATTTGGTTCAATACCAATAGCACAATGTTCATTGAAACTACGCATACCATCAGCTAATAAACGGACAGATTGTAAGAAGTTATCAATTACCATTGGGCGAAAAACGTTAAGCTCGAAATTGCCTGATGCGCCACCAATATTAACTGCAACATCATTTCCCATCACTTGCGCACATAGCATTGTTAATGCTTCACACTGTGTAGGGTTAACTTTCCCTGGCATGATTGAACTGCCTGGTTCGTTCTCTGGTATCGCAATTTCACCAATGCCACAACGAGGACCTGATGCTAACCACCTAACATCATTCGCAATTTTCATTAATGAAGCCGCTAAGCCTTTCAGTGCACCATGAGCATGAACTAAGCTGTCACACGTTGCCAAAGCTTCAAATTTATTAGGTGCAGTGATAAATGGCTGACCCGTTAATTCGGCAATTTTTTTAGCAACACGAACTGCGTATTCAGGATGAGTATTCAACCCTGTACCGACAGCAGTACCACCCAGAGCAAGTTCACAAACATGAGGTATTGAATTCTCAATATGTTTTTCATTGTGTGCTAACATTGCAGCCCAGCCAGAAATTTCTTGGCCTAACGTCAATGGGGTTGCATCTTGTAAGTGGGTACGACCAATTTTGACGATATCTTTGAATTCTTTTGCTTTTGCATCTAAAGTTTTGTGTAAAACTTTTAGTTCTGGTAGTAGATGTTCGCGAATAGCAACCACCGCAGCGACATGCATGGCTGTTGGGAAAACATCATTTGAACTTTGGCTTTTATTAACATCGTCATTTGGGTGAATAAGGCGATCATTACCACGCTGCCCACCGAGGATTTCGCTACCACGGTTAGCTAATACCTCATTCATGTTCATGTTACTTTGCGTACCAGAACCCGTTTGCCATATAGCCAGTGGGAACTCTGTAGGGTGTTTGCCAGCTAATACTTCATCAGCAGCAGCAATGATTGCATCGCCACGCTCTTTGGCTAATAATCCTAGATCCATATTTACACTAGCGGCGGCTTTTTTTGTGATAGCGAGTGCGTGGATTAACGCGACAGGCATTTTTTCTACAGATATACGGAAATGTTCTAAAGAACGCTGCGTTTGCGCGCCCCACAAGTGGTCAGCAGGTACTTCAATAGGTCCCATTGAGTCTTTTTCAATGCGAGTGGCTGCCATTACTATCTCCTTAGGTACATATACAGAATAATTGATTTTAGAATCATCTGCTTGCAGGTAAGCAAATAACCGAGCAGTATAATGCCACAAATTGAATTTCATTTATGAGACTTAGTCGAGCTTATTGTACTGTAATGAAAAGGAAATGAGTTGATTTTTATAAAAAAGAGAATTTTGCTATGCTTAAAATGATAAACAAAGTCCAAAATTATGATTGGGGTAGTAAAACGGCCCTAACTAAGCTATATGGGCTCCCTAACCCTAACCACCTACCAATGGCTGAGCTTTGGATGGGGGCTCACCCCAAAGCGAGCTCAGAAGTTCTCGATGCGCAAAAAAATCAAACTGTCCCCCTTAACACCTTGATTGAGAGCGCCCCTGAATATTATTTGGGTTCGCATATCGCACAAACTTATCATCGATTACCGTACTTGTTTAAGGTACTGTGCGCTGCTCAACCGCTGTCAGTACAAGTACATCCCAACAAAACCTATGCTGAGGTCGGGTTTGCTAAAGAGAATGCAGCGGGTATTCCAGTAGACTCACCTATTCGCAACTATAAAGATGATAACCATAAACCAGAATTAATTTATGCCTTAACACCTTTTAAAGCAATGAATGCATTTCGTCCATTGAATGAAATAGCACAATTGCTTGATTTTGTTTCAGCGGCTCATCCGGACATCCAACTATTTGTTCAAGACCCAACAGAAGAAAAGCTATCACGCCTATTTGCACAAATTCTTAATTTAACAGGTGAACAAAAAGAGCTCGCACTTGGAGTACTAAAAGCGGCTTTAAATAGTCGCCAAGGTGAACCGTGGAACTCAATAAAGCAAATGGCAAGTTTATACCCTGAAGATAATGGTTTATTTACCCCACTTCTTCTTAATGTTGTTGAACTGCAACCCGGTGAAGCGATGTTTTTATATGCAAGAACACCGCATGCTTATTTAGAAGGGGTTGGGTTAGAGGTCATGGCTAATTCAGATAATGTTCTGCGTGCAGGGTTAACAAATAAACACATAGATGTCCCTGAACTGATTGCGAATATTGACTTTAACCCTACGTCAGCAAAGGATTTATTAAGTATCCCCGAAAAATCTGGAAATATCTGGAAATATAATATTCCAGTAGAAGATTTTTCATTTAATATATATTCTATAAACAACTCGGAGGTTACTCTATCTAACGATACAGCCTCAATTTTATTTTGTATTGAAGGTCAGTTAGTTTTCCGTTCAGGTAATGAAGAAATATGCATAGATTCTGGTGAGTCTGTTTTTCTACCTGCTTATGAGAAAAGTATTACCATTAACGGCAATGGTAAGCTTGCCCGAGTTTTTAATAAGTAGTGTCATATTCTGTATTTAACCGTTTATTTTGTTAAAAAACGGTTATTTAAAACTTATATAATTTTATAAGTACGTTTATAACGTACTGAAAGGATGGATGTTTATAATGAAAAAGTCATTAGTCGCGGTTGGTGTTATTGTAGCTCTGGGCGCTGTATGGACGGGTGCATCGTGGTATACAGGTTCAAAAGTAAAAGATGAACTTGACAGAGTGATCCTCAAAACCAACGATTTTTTTGCTGTAAATGTGCCTGAAGCAGGTTTGAATTTCAAAGTAGAAAACTATGAAAAAGGCGTTTTCTCTTCTAAAGCTGACATCGTAATTACTTCAGCTGATTCAGTAACACCTGATGATTCTATCATATTTAAGACAAATATTGATCATGGCCCATTCCCATTATCACAAGTTGCTAAGTTTAATTTGTTGCCAAAACTGGCTGCTACTCAAATAGAATTAGCAAATAATGCAACAACTAAAGAGCTTTTTGAAGCAACCAAAGGAAAGCCGTTTGTTAATGGTTCTGCTGTCATTGGTTATAGCAAAAGTATCGATACTAACTTAGAGCTTATCCCAGTTGAATATAGCAAAGATGATATTTCGCTATCGTTTAGCGGCTCTAAATTTGATGTTTCAACTACAGCAGACTTAGAGTCTGTCGATGCATCAATAATCACTGATAACTTTGTGATGGGTAAAGCAGATAAATCAGAAACAATGACCGTTAAAGGGTTAAAATTAGTTTCTAATGTCAAAAAATCACAATATGGTTTCTACACAGGAACACAAGAATTTGTGATTGCAGATACAGACTTCAATATCCCAGAAACAAAATTCTCATTTAAAGATTTTAAAATCGCCAGTGATACTTCTATCAACGGTGAAGATGTTAAAGGCAACATTTCTTACAGTATTGGTGACATTAAAGCATTAGAACAAAATTTAGGTTCAGGCCAAGTCACTGTTGCAATTGAAAAACTAGATGCTAAAGCATTAGGTAAATTTGTAGAACAATACAACAAAGCCTTAGCAGAAGGTTTAGCAACTGGTGACCCATCAGAAGCTACTGAACGTTTAGCCATGGAAATGATGTCAACCACATTGCCTGAGCTAATGAAAAGCAAACCTGTATTCACAGTTAGCCCGCTATATTGGAAAAATGAAGCTGGCCAAAGCTCTGTTGACTTAAATGTCACTTTCAATAAATGGAACCAAGACGAAATCACCGCGTTGGCAATGTCTAATAAAGTTGATGAAGCATTCAAACAATTGATTTCTTCTTTTGATTTTAACCTGAAGCTGAATAAGCCAATGGTAATTGAATCCATGACACAAGCCATGATTTTAGACCAAGGCGTTCCAGTTGATGCTGAAACTAAAAAAGAAATGAAAGGTATGGTGACATCTGAATTTGCAGGTGTACAGCAAATGTTGACTTCGGATATGTTCTCTTCCCCGTTTGAAGAAATGTTTATGACCGATGAAGAACGCGCTGAAAAAGCTAAACAGAAAAAATCACCTTGGATGATTGATAGCGAAAATGATTTAACAATGACGATCAAATTCGCTGGTAACGACCTGACATTCAACAATGATAAGTACACCTTAGCTGAGTTCTTGACTAAGATGAAAATCATGTCTGGACCTGAAGACGAGTTAGAATATGACGCTCAACCAGCTCCAGGTGCGGAAATCGCACCAGAAATTGGTAATGAGCCTGAGTTAGCACCACAAGCTGAAACACCTGCTAACTAATCAAACTCAAGCTAATAGAAAAAACGCTAGTCAATTATGACTGGCGTTTTTTTTATCACCAACATTTCGGTGACGCACATCACAAATTAAATGTAATTTTTTATCATGTTTCACATTTTACGTGATTTACAATTGCTTTTAGCTAAATAACGGCCAAAATAAGGAAAGAAAACAGATAAAGGATCATCCCGTGATAAATACCCGTCTCCCTTTAACCGACTTACACCGTCACCTTGATGGTAATATCCGACCGGAAACTATTCTTTCACTAGCTGAACAGCACCATATTCAATTACCCGCAACAGAACTTGAGGCATTACGCCCTCATGTACAAATTATAGGACAGGAAGCTGATTTAGTCGGTTTTTTGTCAAAATTAGATTGGGGAGTTTCAGTACTCGCTGATTTAGATGCCTGCCGCCGTGTTGCATTTGAAAATGTAGAAGATGCGTTTAATGCGGGGATTGATTATGCAGAGCTTCGTTTTTCACCTTACTACATGGCGATGAAGCACCACTTACCTGTCGAAGGTGTCGTGGAAGCGATTATTGATGGTGTACAAGCAAGTTGCAAACAATTTGAAATCAAAATTAATTTGATCGGAATTTTAAGTCGCACGTTTGGGCAGCATGCTTGCTCTACTGAATTACAAGGGCTTTTAGCTCATCGCCATCATTTGTGTGCTTTAGACCTCGCTGGAGATGAACTTGGTTTTCCAGGGGAATTATTTGAGTCTCACTTCATAAAAGCCAGAGATGCAGGTTTAAATATTACCGTTCATGCAGGTGAGGCTGCGGGAGCAGAGAGTATTTGGCATGCAATTAATGTATTAGGTGCGCAACGAATTGGCCATGGTGTAAAAGCAATTGAAGACCCCGCTCTAATTGATTATTTAGTGAAGCACCAAATCGGTATGGAAAGTTGCTTAACCTCCAATATCCAAACTAGCACTGTCTCATCATTAGCTAAACACCCGTTAAAGGCCTTTTTACAGCATGGGGTATTAGCATCAATAAATACTGATGACCCAGCAGTGCAAGGAATTGAGTTACGTTATGAATATGAAGTCGCAGCACCACAAGCAGGCTTGACCGCTGCTGAAATCGAGCAAGCTCAACGTAATGGCCTTGCTATCGCATTTTTATCCACAAATGAGAAAAATGCACTGTTAGAAAAAGCAGCTAAACGATAAAAACTAAAGGGCATCACACTGGGTGCCCTCATCCATTCCACTCACTGCATTTTGACCCGCCCTTTTTCCCTAGTAAGCCATTAATTAGCACAGAGTTAATGTATGATCTTTATAAAAAAACACCCACAGCATGTTGTAACTAAAATAGAATGAAAGTAAACAGCATTGACTTGAGGTGGTGCCATATCCTCAAGTCAATAATATATTATTTAGTTAATAACCGTTTAGCGTAACGCTGAGCCAATACAGCACTAACCATCAGCTGAATTTGGTGGAAAATCATTAAAGGAAGTAAGATCACCCCTACCGTTGCCGCAGGAAACAATACATTAGCCATTGGAACCCCATTAGCTAAACTTTTTTTAGACCCGCAAAATACAATAGTAATCTCATCTTCTTTACTAAAACCAAGCAAGCGTGCGGCTAATGTGTTAACCACTATGACAATAAATAAAATGACACAAGTGACAACCACTATCATCAGTAAAGAAAATGCGTCGATTTTCTGCCATATTCCCTCAACGACAGCTTCACTAAATGCAACATAAACAACTAATAGTATAGAGGAACGGTCAGTTATATTGACTAATTTACGGTGGCGATTAATCCAATTAACAATTAAAGGTCGCGCTAAGTGCCCTACTACAAATGGTAACATTAACTGTAATAATATTGAGCCAATTGCATTAAGCGTATCGACCGCCTGGCTACCATCTGCATCCATTAAAGCACCGACTAAAATAGGAGAAAGGAATACGCCAAGAATACTGGATGCTGAAGCGCTACAAATCGCCGCCGCTATATTACCACCTGCAACTGAAGTAAAGGCAATCGCGGACTGTACCGTTGCAGGTAATGCACAAAGGTACAAAAACCCCATATAGACAGTGGGTGACATCCATTCAGGAACGATGACAGCGAGCCCTAATCCTACAATAGGAAATAAAATAAACGTGCTCGCAAAAACTAACAGGTGCAGACGCCAATGGCCTATACCTGCCACTATTGATTCCCTTGATAACTTTGCACCATGCATAAAGAACAACAATGCGATTGCGGCAGTTGTTAGATATTGAAAGCCCGTTTTTATTTCCCCTTCACAAGGAAAAAGGCTAGCAATAATTACAACGCCTATCATGATAAGTAAAAATGGGTCTATTCTTAGTTTAGCTAGCAGGTTCATTCTGTTTTCCATAATAAAAGCCAGTTACATAGACTGGCTTTATGATAGGTCGTGGACTCAAAAAATTGATTCAATAGTACGCTTTTCTGTTGCTGAACGTATTCCTGCTTCGATAAGCTTCATGATATCAATGGCTTCACTTGGTGTGACCGGATTGGGTTTATTATGGCGTATCGCATCATAAATAGCTTGGTAATACCCACCATAATTACCTTTTTCGTTAGGCCAAGGTTGTGTGATAAGCGCCTCACCTTGTGACAGGGTCACGATTCCAGTGTTGTCATCTACGCCCCACTTTTCACCTTCTGGTTTCATTCCACTTTTTAGACAATCTTCTTGCGGGTCTAAACCATACTTTACATAGCTACCATTCATACCATGAATAACATAAATTGGCATAGGTGCGGCTGCTAACGTGGTCGCATGTAAAACCACCTTTTTAGTTGCATATTGTAATATGACATGAAAGTAGTCTACCGCTTCCGCATTCGGGCGGATCATAGCAAGATCAGCGGTGATCCCCATCGGCTTACCAAAATATTGCAGTATTTGGTCTAATAAGTGCGGTCCTAAATCATACCAAATACCTGAGCCCGGAATATTCGCTTCACGCCATCTTTGCCTTACCATTGGCCGGTAGCGATCAAAGTGTGACTCATAATATTTAATATCACCAAGACAACCATCTTGAAGTATTTTTTTGACAGTTAGAAAGCCAGAGTCCCACCGACGATTATGATAGATAGAAAGCAATTTCCCTGACTGTTCTGCTTGTTGTTTAAGTTGTTCTGCTTGTGCAACGTCTAGAGTAAATGGTTTATCAACAACCACATGTTTGCCCGCGGATAATGCCGCTTTAGCTAAAGGAAAGTGAGTTTCATTTGGCGTTGGGATCACCACTAATTCAATGTCATTATCAGCAAAAATAGCTTCTGGAGATGCAACAACATTGACATTTGGCCAATCCGCCTTAACTTTATTAGGGTCACTCGTTGAAATTGCAGTTAAATCATACTCTTTTAGAAAACCTAAGAAAGGCGCATGAAAGGTTTTACTTGCATAGCCATAACCTATGACCCCTACTTTAATCGGTTTAGACATATTGACCTCATACAAAAACAAACTCAGAAAGATATAAAAAGTACCATCAGAATGAATTAAATGGCAAATATATCTATGATAGGATTATAAAATACCCTAGGATCTTCTACCGCTATTTTGCAAAAATGGATGTTTACTTATGTCTTCAATTTATAATGCTAACCGTATCACTGGCTGGTTACTGCTGCCAGCTATGTATCTGTTGCTAACGTTTTTAGCCGTATGCAGTATGACAGTCATGTATTGCATTAAATTTTATGAAATTGTGAGCACAGTTGATAATTGGGCAAGCTATATTCCCTTGGCATGGTATCTATCATTTGCTATCGCAATTGCCATGACATTATTTAGTATTCATGTACTGCAACTGATGTTTGCTCATTCAAAACATTTTCCACGTCGTTTTATTATTTGGTTACTTATCTTATTGTTATTAGGTATAAAAACATTTGCATTTTCACCTATTGATGATAATACCGCCTTACAAGTGCTTGCCTGGCCATTACTTGGAGCCGGTTTCTTCGTCCCTTACTTAAAACGTTCACAGCGTGTAAAAATGACTTTCACACAAGATCGATAAGCGCCAGATAAATTGCTTGATATCATAATGATAGTTTAGCTGGCTTAGGTCAGTTTTTGTTCTTTTTTCATTTCAGGCAATAGCATGACTGATTATCTACTACTCTTTATTGGAACGGTGTTGGTTAACAACTTCGTCCTTGTAAAATTTCTTGGTTTATGCCCCTTTATGGGGGTGTCAACTAAGCTTGAACCCGCTATAGGAATGGGGTTAGCAACAACCTTTGTTCTAACATTAGCTTCGATAAGCTCATGGTTGATTGACACCCTGATACTTGTTCCACTCGATCTTATCTATTTACGCACGCTAAGCTTTATTTTGGCGATAGCTGTAGTAGTTCAATTTACTGAAATGGTTGTCAGAAAAACTAGCCCTACGCTTTATCGCTTATTAGGTATTTTCTTACCACTAATTACGACTAACTGCGCGGTTCTTGGCGTTGCATTACTAAATATCAACATGTCCCATACTTTTATGCAATCTGCCGTCTACGGCTTTGGTGCAGCTGTTGGGTTCTCATTAGTAATGGTGTTATTTGCCGCAATCAGAGAGCGGCTAGCTGTTGCCAATGTCCCTGCCCCGTTTCGTGGCTCATCAATTGGCTTAATTACTGCCGGCTTGATGTCACTCGCATTTATGGGCTTTAGTGGTTTGGTGAAATTCTAATGATGTCAGTCTGGATTGCTATCGGTATATTAGCCGTTTTTGGTCTTATATTTGGCCTTATTTTGGGCTATGCCTCTTTGCGTTTTAAAGTTGAAGCCGACCCTATCGTTGAACAAGTCGAAGCGATTTTACCCCAAAGCCAGTGTGGTCAATGTAGCTACCCAGGTTGCCGCCCCTATGCAGAAGCCGTGGCTAACAATGGGGAAATGATCAACAAATGTGCACCTGGTGGTGAGCAAGTTATGTTAAAAATTGCTGAGCTACTAAATGTTGATCCACAACCTATTGATGGTGACGAAGCGGCGCAAAACCCTGTGCGTAAAGTGGCTATCATTGATGAACAAAACTGTATTGGTTGTACCAAGTGCATTCAAGCTTGCCCTGTTGATGCTATTGTTGGCGCGACCCGCGCTATGCACACTGTGATTGAAGATTTATGTACGGGCTGTGACCTGTGTGTTGCCCCGTGCCCTACTGATTGTATTGAACTTGTTCCTGTGAAAACGACTACCGCTAACTGGAAATGGGATTTAAACGCCATTCCCGTTAAAAATATTAATGTTGAACCCAATGAACAGCCATTAACGCAAGCGAGAGGTAATACTCATGCTTAAGCTGTTTAGTTGGTTAAAAAAAGAGAATATTTGGGATTTTAACGGCGGTATTCATCCGCCTGAAATGAAATTGCAATCAAGTCAAACTCCCATGCGTATTGCTTCAGTGCCTAATGAGTTAATTATACCATTACAGCAGCATCTAGGCCCTGAAGGTGAATTAATTGTGCAAGTGGGTGAATATGTCCTAAAAGGCCAGCCCCTCACTAAAGGATTGGGTCGTACAGTACCTGTTCATGCCTCTACATCTGGCGTAATAACAGCCATTGAACCGATGGTAACAGCGCACCCATCAGGTTTGAAAGAGCTATGTGTTCGTATTCAATCGGATGGCAATGATACCTGGTGCACATTGAGTCCTGAAGCAGATTACACACAATTGTCTCAAGCTGAATTACTGCAAAAAATAGAGCAAGCGGGTATTGCGGGTCTTGGTGGTGCTGGCTTCCCTACTGCCTCAAAATTAGCAGGTGGAAAAGA
Organism: Providencia sp. 2024EL-00732; assembly: GCF_044006275.1. Classification (NCBI taxonomy): domain Bacteria; kingdom Pseudomonadati; phylum Pseudomonadota; class Gammaproteobacteria; order Enterobacterales; family Morganellaceae; genus Providencia; species Providencia sp. 2024EL-00732. The sequence continues at coordinate 796,041 of NZ_JBIPDG010000001.1, forward strand.
AGCAATTAAAACCTTAATTATTAATGCTGCCGAGTGTGAACCGTATATCACTGCAGATGATAGGTTAATGCAAGAACATGCTCAGGAAGTTATCGAAGGTTGCCGAGTATTACAGCACTTATTAAACCCAGACCAAGTCTTAATTGGGATTGAAGATAATAAACCAGAAGCGATCCGCGCTTTAAAACACGCGCTGAGCAAACAAGATCAACAGATATTCATACGGGTTATACCAACCAAATACCCATCAGGTGGTGCTAAGCAGCTCACAAAAATATTAACCGGTAAGGAAGTCCCTTCTGGTGCCCGTTCATCACAAATTGGCGTATTAATGCAAAATGTAGGCACCGTAGTGGCGATAAAACGCGCGGTTATTGATGGGCAACCATTGATTGAACGTGTAGTGACCGTTACTGGTGATGCTATTAGCAAACCGGGGAATTTTTGGACTCGTTTAGGCACTCCTGTTAAACACCTATTACAACAAGCAGGTTTTAATCCCGAGCCGGAACAAATGGTAATCATGGGCGGGCCATTAATGGGCTTTACCCTACCGGACCTAAATGTACCTGTTGTTAAAATTTGTAATTGCCTGTTGGTTCCAACATCTGAAGAAATGGGGGCTGAATCTCCCGAAGAAGCTTGTATCCGCTGTGGGCTGTGTGTAGAAGCATGCCCAGCTGCTTTGTTACCCCAACAGCTTTATTGGTTTAGCAAAGGCGAAGAACATGAAAAAGCACAAAAGCACAATCTGTTCGACTGTATTGAGTGTGGAGCATGCGCCTATGTTTGTCCTAGTAATATTCCGCTAGTTCAATATTACCGCCAAGAAAAAGCAGAAATTCGTGAAATTGCCCAAGAGGAACGCCGAGCCGCAGAAGCAAAACTTCGTTTTGAAGCTAAGCAATTACGGATGGAACGAGATAAGAAAGCACGTGAAGAGCGGCATAAGAAAGCCGCCGTACAAGTTGATAGCGCAGGTAAAGACGCTGTTAATGCGGCTTTAGCTCGGGTCAAAGCAAAACAAAGTACCGCCTCTGATCCGGTTAAAATCATTTCAGGCGAATTACCAGATAATAGTGCTGTCATTGCAGCCCGTGAAGCACGTAAAGCACAAGCTCGAGCTAAACAAGCTGAGAAATTAGCAGCGGCTCAAGTTGAGCAGAACAATCCAGACACTCACGATGACCCACGCAAAGCAGCGGTAGCGGCTGCCATTGCCCGCGCTAAGGCGAAGAAAGCGGCTCAGCAACCTACTGCCGCTGAACCGGTGGCAGAAACAACTCCCGATACAGATGTTGACCCACGCAAAGCAGCGGTAGCGGCTGCTATTGCCCGTGCTAAGGCGAAAAAAGCGGCTCAGCAACCTACTGCGACTGAACCGGTGGCAGACACAACTCCCGATACAGATGTCGACCCACGCAAAGCAGCGGTAGCGGCTGCCATTGCCCGTGCTAAGGCGAAGAAAGCGGCTCAGCAACCTACTGCGGCTGAACCGGTGGCAGAAACAACTCCCGATACAGATGTCGACCCACGCAAAGCAGCGGTAGCGGCTGCTATTGCCCGTGCTAAGGCGAAAAAAGCGGCTCAGCAACCTACTGCGGCTGAACCGGTGGCAGAAACGACTCCCGATACAAATGTCGACCCACGCAAAGCAGCGGTAGCGGCTGCTATTGCCCGTGCTAAGGCGAAAAAAGCGGCTCAAGCAGAGCAAGTTGCCCAAGAAGAGTTAACTCCAGCCGCAAAACAACCTATTGAAGAAGAAACTGACCCGCGGAAAATTGCGGTTGCTGCTGCTATAGCTCGAGTAAAAGCGAAGCAGGCTCAAAAACAAAATGAACAAATGACGACAGAGTAAGTGATAACCAGATGAAATTTAGGCCTATTGACGCAAAAAATCGCCGTTTAAAAATTGCGAGTGCACCATTTACTCATAACAAACAAAGCACGAGTTTAGTCATGCTTTGGGTACTTTTAGCTGCAATACCCGGTATCGCAGTTCAAATTTATTTTTTTGGGGTTGGTACTCTGTTCCAAATATTGTTAGCCATGTTAACAGCCGTATTAACGGAAGCTGTTTCTATTAGGCTACGTGAAAAGCCCATTGTTCCTGTATTGAAAGATAATTCAGCGATTGTCACTGCCTTATTATTAGGGGTTAGTCTTCCCCCCTTAGCCCCTTGGTGGCTTATCGTCTTAGGGACTTTCTTTGCGATTACTATTGCTAAACAATGTTACGGTGGTTTAGGTCAGAACCCTTTTAACCCAGCGATGGTGGGTTATGTGGTGTTATTAATCTCTTTCCCTGTCCACATGACAAATTGGCTTCCACCACATGAGTTACAGAACCTTTCTATCTCCCCCTTAGATAGTTTGTCCGTCATTTTTAATGGTCATACCTTAACGGGTATCTCTCTTGAACAGCTTCGAACAGGAGTTGACGGAATGAGCCAAGCAACCCCTCTGGACAGTTTTAAAACCGGTTTGCTGACCCATTCAGTCACCGAAGTACTACAGCAACCTATTTTACAAGGGTCACTAGCAGGGATTGGTTGGCAATGGGTCAACGTTGCTTACCTGATTGGTGGTTTAATTATGATCAACCGCCGGATAATTAGCTGGCACATACCGCTTTCGTTCTTAGGGACATTGGCAATTTTATCCGTAGTTAGCTATTTAATTGATGACAGCCGCTTTGCACCACCACTGGTTCAATTACTTTCAGGTGCCACGATGTTAGGCGCATTTTTCATTGCGACAGACCCAGTGACTGCCTCAACAACCCCTAAAGGTCGAATTATTTTTGGTGTAATAATTGGTTTCTTGGTTTGGGTGATCCGTGTATTTGGCGGCTATCCAGATGCTGTCGCATTTGCAGTGTTATTGGCGAATATAACCGTACCGTTAATTGATTACTATACGCAGCCACGTGCGTACGGTCATGGACATAAATAAGGGCCACCGATGTTAAATACAATGCGACGCCATGGTGTCATCTTAGCTATCTTTGCAGCAGGAACTACCGCTCTGAGTGCAGTTGTCTATACGTTAACTAAAGATACCATTGCTAAACAAGCTGCTATTATGCAGAAAAAGTTACTCGACCAAGTTATACCTAGCAATTTATATGATAATGATTTAACCAAAGAATGTTATTTAGTCAAAAATGAAGCCATACTGGGCAATACGCAACCAAAGCACCTCTATATTGCCCGTAAAAATGGTGAACCTGTTGCTGCTGCTTTAGAAACAACGGCTTTAGATGGTTATTCAGGTGCAATTCATCTATTAGTAGGTACCGATTTCAACGGGACAGTCCTTGGTGTTCGAGTCACTGAACACCATGAAACGCCTGGTCTAGGTGATAAAATTGAGACACGCATTTCAGATTGGATCACCTATTTTAGTGGTAAAAAGATTAATTCAGATAATGACCCCAAATGGGCAGTTAAAAAAGATGGCGGCGAGTTTGACCAATTTACAGGGGCAACCATAACCCCTCGTGCGGTGGTCAACGCCACTAAACGCACCGCCGTTTTTATGCAACATGTTCCGCAACAACTGTCGAATTATCCGAGCTGTGGAGAAGAATAATGAGTGAAACTAAAGACCTGTTACTGCAAGGGTTATGGAAAAATAACTCAGCTTTGGTCCAATTATTAGGGCTTTGCCCTCTCCTTGCTGTTTCATCAACAGCAACAAATGCCCTAGGCCTCGGTTTAGCGACTACATTAGTTTTAGTTTGCACTAATATTGCGGTGTCTGCGCTGCGACGTTGGGTACCATCAGAGATCCGTATTCCAATCTATGTCATGATTATTGCTTCGGTGGTGAGTGCAGTACAAATGTTAATTAATGCGTATGCATTTGGGCTATATGAGTCTCTTGGTATTTTTATCCCGCTGATCGTCACTAACTGTATTGTCATTGGCCGTGCAGAGGCATATGCATCGCGTAACCCTGTTCCATTATCAGCGTTAGATGGGTTCGCCATGGGATTAGGAGCAACAGCGACCTTATTTGTGCTTGGCTCTATTCGTGAAATTTTAGGCAATGGAACTTTATTTGATGGTGCTGACCTTTTATTAGGTTCTTGGGCAACATCTCTTCGTATTGAGGTATTACACCTTGATTCTCCTTTTTTACTCGCTATGCTACCTCCGGGCGCCTTTATTGGCCTAGCCTTGCTATTAGCGGCAAAATACCTAATTGATGAAAAAATGAAAAAAAGAGCTGCTTTACAATTGGGCCAACAACCCACTCGTGAGTATGAAAAACAACAAGGTTGTGGCAGCCATATTTCTTAATAATGATATTATTGTGAGCAATGAATAAATCAAAACGTATTGAAATACTAACTCGTCTACGCGATAACAACCCACATCCTACGACAGAGTTACAATTTAACTCCCCGTTTGAGTTACTGATAGCTGTATTGCTTTCCGCTCAAGCGACTGATGTGAGCGTCAATAAAGCAACGGCAAAACTATACCCCGTCGCGAATACCCCCGAAGCCATAATGGCTCTCGGCGTCGATGGTATTAAAGAATATATTAAAACTATCGGGTTATTTAATACCAAAGCAGAAAGCGTATATAAAACCTGTAAGATTTTAGTCGAAAAGCACCACAGCCAAGTACCCGAAGATAGAGATGCACTCGAAGCCTTGCCCGGCGTAGGCCGTAAAACAGCAAATGTTGTGCTTAACACCGCGTTCGGTTGGCCAACTATTGCGGTTGATACTCATATTTTTCGGGTATGTAATCGCACTAATTTTGCACCGGGGAAAAATGTCGTTGAAGTCGAAGAGAAACTACTCAAGGTTGTTCCTGCAGAGTTTAAAGTCGATTGCCATCATTGGTTTATTTTACATGGCCGTTATACCTGTATTGCACGCAAACCTCGTTGCGGCTCCTGTATTATTGAAGATTTATGTGAATTTAAAGAAAAAATATACCCTGAAGATTAACTTAGTTATGGCTCTATTTGGTTATAGGAAAAACAGTCTGTTAGCGACTAATCTTGTTTGTAACGCATTTTTTCCTTGCTCTAAGACTTTGTCTTACGTAACAATAGAGCCAAACTCAACCTCAATTAAACGGTAAGTATGTTTCAAAACAACCCACTACTCGCGCAACTTAAACAGACGTTACATGCCCAGACCCCACGCGTTGAAGGGCTGGTAAAAAGCACAGAAAAAGGTTTTGGCTTTCTCGAAGTTGATGGCCAAAAAAGTTACTTTATTCCACCTCCACAAATGAAAAAAGTAATGCACGGTGACCGTGTAATTGCCAGTGTTCATACAGATAAAGACCGTGAATTTGCTGAACCGGAAGAGCTTGTTGAGCCTTTTTTAGATAGGTTTGTTGGGAAAATTCAGAAAAAAGAAAATGATAATCGCTTATTTGTCATTCCCGACCATCCTTCACTCAAAGATATGATTTCCTGCCGTCCCATTAACGGCCTTACCCACGAATTTAAGCAAGATGATTGGGTTGTTGCCCACATGCGCCGTCACCCTTTAAAAGGTGATAAAGGCTTTTATGCAGAAATTACCGAATACATTACTGAGGGTGATGACCATTTTGCACCTTGGTGGGTAACGTTACGGCGTCACCAATTAGACCGTGACGAACCGCAAATGGTTGATAGTGAACGTGACGATCAAGGCATTGAACGGACTGACTTAACCCATTTGCATTTCGTTACTATTGATAGCGCAAGCACTGAGGATATGGATGACGCCCTGTATGTTGAAAAAACAGCAGATGGCGATTTAAAACTTTTCATCGCCATTGCCGACCCTACAAGCTATATCCACGAAGGGAGTGAACTTGATAAACTGGCATTAGCGCGCTCTTATACCAACTATTTGCCCGGTTTCAATATCCCGATGCTGCCGCGTAAATTATCTGATGACCTGTGCTCCTTACGCCCAAATTTACGTCGCCCTGCTTTAGTTTGTACAACGTTAATTAAATCAGATGGTAGTATCGATAATAATATTGAGTTTTTCAGTGCTTGGGTTGAATCAAAAACAAAACTGGTTTATGAGGAAGTCTCTGATTGGCTTGAAAATGTAGGTACTTGGCAACCAGCAAATGATACAGATAAACAGCAAATCGAACTACTCAAAGAAATGGCTGATAAACGGTTACAATGGCGTGAAAATAATGCTTTAGTCTTTAAAGACCGCCCAGATTATCGTTTCGTGCTAGATGATAAAGGAAATGTAGTAGATATCGTTTCTGAACGTCGTCGCAGCTCAAATCGTATTGTTGAAGAAGCAATGATCACCGCTAACCTCTGCGCAGCTGCTGTATTAAAAGAAAAATTAGGTTTTGGCGTATTCAACGTGCATATGGGGTTTGAACCTCTGCAAATTGAACAGGTTGTCCAAACACTCAAAGACCATGGTATTGAAACAACTGCTGAGTCTTTGCTATCCCTAGAAGGTTTCCGCCAACTACGTCGTCAGTTAGATGCACAACCAACCCAATTCCTTGATAGCCGCATCCGTCGTTACCAAACCTTTGCAGAGGTTAAAGCGGACCCCGGTCCACACTTTGGTTTAGGTTTTGATGCATATGCCACATGGACTTCCCCAATCCGGAAATATACCGATATTGTTAACCATCGGCTATTAAAGTCCATCATTGCAGGCAAACCTTCACCTGATAAACCCTCAGAGGAACTATCAATAAAACTAGCCGAACGCCGTCGTGCCAACCGCATGGCGGAACGTGATGTTGGGGACTGGTTATATTCTCGATACTTAAAACCATTTGCAGGGACTGACACAAAGTTCCCAGCAGAAATCATTGATATCACCCGTGGCGGTATACGAGTTCGGTTAGTGGATAATGGCGCAGTCGCATTTGTTCCTGCACCGTTTATTCATAGTGTACGTGATGAAATCCAATGTAGCCAAGAAACCGGGGCTGTACTCATTAAAGGTGAACAAGCCTATCAATTGAACGATATTATTAACGTTACTATCGCAGAAGTTCGTATGGAAACACGTAATATTGTTGCACGCCCAGCAGAATAACTATTCTTGTGCTAATATTTAAAGACCATAAGTTAATGCTTATGGTCTTTTCTTTGTCTAACAATCCGTCATTTGGTTAAAGTTCGCATTAAACGTTAAATTTCGCTGTCCTTGCAAAACATTTTCCTGATTATTCTTATTCGTAATTGTACGTATCATGGTATTTTATGATTTGTCTAATACGCACTAAGGGTTATAAAAATGAAAATAGTCAGCAAACGTATTTTATCATTCATGGTGATCGCCACTGTCGCTATTAGTGTCAGTGCGTGTTCCAACATGTCTAAGCGTGATAAAAACACAGCAATTGGTGCAGGTGTAGGTGCTGTTGGTGGTGCTGTCCTAACGGGAGGAAGTTCATTAGGTACCGTAGGTGGTGCTGCTATTGGTGGGATTATCGGTCATCAGGTTGGCAAATAAGGCACTACTGACTACACTTTGCCCGCACTTTCATTCACGCTCCTTAGTTTTTAAATAGCGCTCTTTACGAGCGCTATTTTATGGCTTTAGCCACCCGCTAATTTAACTTGAAAACCTTTGGCTTCGAGGTGTTGTTTTATCACATCGCGCTTATCACCTTGAATTTCGATATTACCCTCTTTTACTGCACCACCACAGCCGCATTTTTTTTTAAGTTCTGCAGCCAGTTTATTTAGTTCAGTATCGTCAAGATCAGTTCCAGTGATCACACAAACCCCTTTCCCTTTACGTCCAGAAGTCTCACGGCGTATCCTTACCACTCCATCACCTTTGGGCCTTTCGATTTGTGGTTTTTCTTCTGCTATACGCCCTACATCTGTACTGTAGACCAATCGGCTGTTGTGTTCACTCATACTAAACCTTTAATAGATTGATTGATTTGCTGTAAGGTCAATGCGGGGTTTTCACTACGCGTTATAGGCCGGCCAATAACCATATAATCTACCCCTGCTTTTATTGCATCTTGTGGCGTCATAATACGACGCTGATCACCAACCTCACTCCCAGCAGGACGGATGCCTGGGGTGACTAATTTAAAGTCAGAGCCGCATAATGTTTTCAGTCGTTGTGCTTCATGGGCGGAACAAACCACACCATCAAGACCACATTCTTTAGTGAGCAAAGCCAATCGTTCTGCATGTATAGCAGGAGGTACGTTAATACCCACACCCACTAAGTCAGACTCATCCATACTGGTTAACACGGTCACAGCCGTCAACAACGGTGCCTCTTTCCCATAGACCTCAAGTGCTTGGCGGGCAGCTTCCATCATTCGAGCACCGCCACCAGCATGAACATTTACCATCCATACCCCCATTTCTGCAGCAGCCGCTACAGCACGAGCAACGGTATTCGGAATATCATGGAATTTTAAATCTAAAAAAACATCAAAACCACGCTCATGGAGCGATTTAACAAATTGAGGACCATTAAAAGTGAACATTTCTTTGCCTACTTTTAAGCGGCAATCACGAGGATCTAAGCGCTCAACAAACGCCAAAGCTGCGTTAGCATCTTCATAATCAAGTGCCACAATGATTGGCGAATATGTCTGGTTCTCAGTTGAGGAAATCATTTCTTAGCCTTTAAAAAGTCATATTTATTTGAAAAAAGTGACGCTGTCACTGCCCATCTAACCCGCGAATTGGTTTTATTGTGTCCCAAGAGCGACAAGATGGGCAATGCCAATATAATGAGTGCGAAGTGAAACCGCATTTATGGCAGCGATAATCCGGTTTTGTGCGAATTTGTTCCCCGACCATTTTACGTAATAAGATCAAGCTTTCTTTTGCTCGACCTTCTTCAGCTTCTTGTAAATGGTAGTCCATTAAGCGATAGAATAAGCGCATGGTTGGGTGACGTTGAATTTGGTCATTAATGTAACTCGCCGCAGCTTCATGATTTTGTTGTTCAACGATAATATCTGCAAGATAGAGTTCGGCAATTGCACCTGAATTACCCGCAACACATTGACGAAGGTAATTCTCCCATTCATTAGATTGCCCTGTATGTTGATAACAGTCATAAAGTAAAGGAAGAGTATCTGCAACAAGTTCTCTATCTTGTTCATAGACCTGTTTTAGCACATTAATTGCTTTATCATAATTACCTTGCTCAATAAATAACCGCCCTTTCATTATTGAGACACGAGCACAGTTTTTATCCGCTTGTTCTGCTTTATTTAATAATGTAAGGGCATCGTCAAGGTCATCACTGGCTAATTGTTGAGTCGCTAACTCACAGTAAAAATGTGCAATCTGTTCACGTAATTCATTATGACCTAACTTTACCAATTTACCGGCGGCCTCAATGGCATTTGTCCAATCACTCGTTAATTGATAAATATTTAAAAGCGATTGTAATGCACTGAGTTTGAAATCCACCTCATCAGTGAGTTGTTGGAACATGCTTTCAGCACGGTCATAAACCCCCGCCGCCATATAATCACGACCAAGTTGCTGAGTTGCCAAAAGACGCTGTTCAAAAGATAACGCCGCACTTTCCACCAGCGATTGGTGAATACGAATGGCGCGTTCAACTTCCCCGCGTGAACGAAATAAATTACCGAGAGTAAGGTGGGCTTCAAAAGCGGAGCTATCTTCATTTTTTAGCATATCGAGGAATAAATCGACAGCTTTATCTTGTTGATTAGATAATAGAAAGTTCACGCCTGTCACATAATCACGTGACAAGCGATTCGCATGTTGTTGCTTATCTTGTTGAGCACTTCTGCGCCCCATGTACCAACCATAAGCAGCAGCGACTGGTAGCAGCAGAAACAGCAACTCGAACATACAGGATTATTCCTTGTTCTGAGCCGTCACTAATGAGGTTGAGTCAGAAATATTACTTTCTCCAGCACCTAATTGTGATTCTAAACGTCTAATTTTACGACGTGCATTTTTTAGACTAACTACCATGCGCAGATAGAATACCGCACACACCAACCAGCCTAGCACAAAACCGACACCAAAAAGTGATGCAAGCAGGGTCGATAATGAGAAATCCCCTTTTGCAATCAGGTAGTTAAATGTAATAACCTGATCATTGCTTGAACCTAGCGTAATCGAAATAATAAAAAATGCGACAGCTAGTAATAAAATCAGAAAGTATTTCACATTTTTTCCCGTTATCAGTTCTTATTCATTCAATAATATCTACCTGATAAGGTAGCATTTCCAGCGCATTCAGACAAAGTAATTTATTTTATACAACGCTTAATTCAACCTAAAAATACCCTATCTATCACTGCTTGCTGAAAGATTAGTCTGCTTTGCTTCTAAACCAACGAAATTGCAATACCCCGTACCCTAATATTGCAAAGCTAGCGCTGATGACTACTGAAGCAATAATGTCAATTGGCCAGTGCATTCCTAATAGCATACGACTAAATGCGATACCTTCCGCCCAAACAGCGAGGCCTATCGCTAATATATACAGACGTTGCTGCCAAAAAAGAGCAATCAGCAATAAAGCCCAACCAGCAGCAAATAACATGTGCCCTGATGGAAATGAATACCCTGTTTCAGCTTGCCAATGCTTACGTTGCCATTTAGCAACAGTGTTATCCTGCTTAACAGTATTTTTAACTAATGCTGCCCGCTCAGATCTTTTTAAATCATAAAATTCGGCTGTTGGAATATGATGTTCAGTTGCTAACCAGGCCACATAAGGCCGTGGCTCTTTAAACGAATTTTTTAGCAGGGTTTTTACCCCTTGTTGAAGTAAGATCACACTAATAACAACCAGTAAAACTTTTAGCAGATGCGTTTTCTCTGTACGAAACGCGAAAATGACAGCCCCGATAAATAATAAAGAAGTCAAAATGCTGTATGGAGCGCCAGCAGAATTAGTTAACCATAGTAACCATTTACCGACGCCTGATTGGTTTTCTGGTGACCAATGCCAGCCCGCCATAATCATTAACATGGGTGGAATAATCAACAACAGCGCAAAAGCACAAACGACCAAAATAGTTTTTCTCATTTAATGCATTCCATAAATATAAATCTAACTAAATCAATAAATATTACATTCACCCATTATTAACTCTGTTATAGTAATACACCATTGGTAGTGTGCAAAGAAAACCAACCTCTATATGCTAAACGTCATATATCGTCGATACATTATACTCACTGTACTTTATATCGATAAACGTTATTAATTAAGCAAGAGTTACTTTAACTAATGAATGAAAATATGCAGCTAAAACGTGTTGCCGAGGCAAAGCTACCCACACCTTTCGGTGAATTCTTAATGGTAGGTTTTGAAGAAATAGCAACTGGTCGTGATCATGTAGCGTTAATTTTTGGCGATATCTCTGGAAATGAGCCGGTACTTAGCCGGATCCATTCCGAATGTTTAACAGGAGATGCGCTATTTAGTCTACGCTGCGATTGTGGTTTTCAATTAGAAGCCGCGCTTTCTCAGATTAGTAAAGAAGGCCGAGGGGTATTACTTTACCATCGTCAAGAAGGACGAAATATTGGCTTACTAAATAAAATCCGTGCTTATGCTTTACAAGATCAAGGTCTTGATACCGTTGAGGCAAATATCAAATTAGGCTTTAAAGCTGACGAACGTGATTTTACCTTATGTTCTGATATGTATAAATTACTCGGTATTAACGAAGTCCGTTTATTGACCAACAACCCACAAAAAATCGAAAAGATGCGTGACGCGGGTATTAACGTTATTGAACGTGTACCACTTATTGTTGGGCGCAACCCTAGTAATGAGCATTACTTGGATGTAAAAGCACAAAAAATGGGTCATATGTTGTTTAAGCACCAATAGCCCCCTCACAGGAAGAGCGTCATGCTCTTCCTTATAATACCTTTTTAAATTTTAACCAAATATAACAACCCTGATGGTTGCATTTATTAACTGCTATATTCACTTTCTTTCTATAAGGTTTATACTGTTAGCAATATTATTACCTTGATAAATACGCTTAATCATTTAAGTTTGTTTTTCAAACAACAAGGAGATATTGTGAACAACCTGCCAACCATTCAACGCATGAGAAGACTGCGTAAAACAGAAAAGCTCCGCACTTTATTCCAAGAAACTCAGTTAACTATTAATGACTTATGTCTACCTATTTTCGTTGAAGAAGAACTTGATGATTATATGCCGATTGCCAGTATGCCCGGCGTGATGCGTATTCCTGAAAAACGTCTTGCTTATGAAATTGAGCGGATTGCCAATGCAGGTATTAAATCTGTGATGACTTTTGGTGTTTCTCATCACCTTGATGATAATGGTAGCGATGCATGGCAAGAAAATGGCCTTGTTGCGCGAATGTCCCGAATTTGTAAAGAAACGGTACCTGAGATGATTGTTATGTCAGACACCTGTTTCTGTGAATATACCTCACATGGTCACTGTGGTGTGATGCATGGCCATATTGTTGATAATGATGCAACTATCCATAACTTAGGGTTACAAGCTGTTGCAGCTGCACGGGCTGGTGCTGATTTTATAGCTCCATCCGCAGCAATGGATGGTCAGGTAGCTGCTATTCGTCAAGCTCTTGATGCCGCCGGCTTTACGGATACAGCAATTATGTCTTACTCAACAAAGTTTGCTTCCGCATTATATGGCCCTTTTCGTGACGCCGCAGGTTCTTGCTTAAAAGGTGATAGAAAAACCTACCAAATGAACCCAATGAATCGCCGTGAAGCGTTACATGAGTCATTAATTGATGAGCGTGAAGGTGCTGATGCATTAATGATTAAGCCTGCAGGAGCGTATTTAGATATCATCCGTGACTTGCGTGAACAAACCCAATTACCGATTGGGGCTTACCAAGTGAGTGGGGAATACGCTCAAATTAAATTTGCAGCTCAAGCGGGAGCAATTGATGAAACTCGCGTGGCACTCGAAACGTTAGGTTCTATTAAACGTGCAGGAGCTGACTTAATTTTTAGTTACTTCGCCCTGCAATTAGCCGAAGACAAGGCGTTATAATTTTCATCAGTCTATAGATGGCAACAAGGTTATTTGTTGCCATCTATACCCTATTTATATTTAGGTCCTACCCAATTAATGACTAACGAGAATACTGTTGTAGCCCCTTTTGTTGCTCTTAATTACCTGTAATGCTTGTTTCTAATCCAGCAAGCTGATTTTGATACATATCTTTTGTGTTATTCTGCTTATCTAACTCAGTTTGCAATTTATTTAAGCTAGTTGTACATGAATTCATTTTTTCCTGTACGTAATTTTGCACTGAAACATTCAATTCTTTACTATAATTCTGGATTTTATTTTCATGTTCTGTACTGAGTTCATTCTTTTTGTTTTGTAATTCTTGGATTTTATCTAATGCTACAAAATATTGTTGTACGTTTTCCGTAAAATTGCGACCCTCGAGATTTGGAACCTTGGTTTTTCCTGAAAACTCTTTGTGTCCGTCCTTTAACTCGAAACCAAATTTTTTCATCGCAAAGGAATCACTGGTTAGATAGCTTTTCCATGTAGTCTTTATCTCCCCGAAAAAACCACTATTCTCTACCTTAAAAATTTCTCCCTTTATCGCCTTATCTAATGAATCTCCTATATCTGGAATTTTTTTAACCAGCTCGTTTCTTTTAGTTAGTGATTTATTTTTGTTATTTTCAATAGCCGTATCAAGTTGCTTAATGCCTTTATTATAGTTTTCAATTGCCGTTGCTATTTTTTCAGTAACTAGCCCTTGATGATCCTCAGCCAGTAAAGAAACAACATCAGGTGTTTTAAGAAATTCAATTTCTAATTTCTTCTTATTTATTTTTTCTTCAGTCTTGATAATGTCATTTTTAATTCCGTTAAGTTCATTCTTTGTATTATTATATTTTTCTATTAAATTCGATTTTTTTGTTTCTAATGTGCATTTCTCTTTTGCACCTATTGATGCTAAAAGCGTTGTTTTGACAAAATTTAATTTTGTACTCTTCTCTTGATACATGCCTGAGTTCTGTGATTTAAGTTTTTCGATAAGTTTATCTATGCGGGATTCAAACACCTCCGTCCCGCCACTCATCAGTCTATTAAATTCGGAGCTATCAGTACTATTAGTGATCTTTGCAATATTACCGACTAACTTATTCAGTTCATTGAGCGGTTTTTTTGATACCTTACTTGACACCTCTAATTTATTGAGTGCGTTAATAAAACGCTGGGGTTGGCTTATCGTTGCCATAATATTATGTTCCTTTATTAAGTAAATGATATTTTTACAGATGTATTGCATCCTCAAGAATATTTACCTAACAAACATGAGACAATTCACTTATTTTGAAAAATTATTATTTCTTCGGAATATATCAGAATGACAATATGGAAGCCTCTTATAATGCCACATACAGCAACACTGTATATAAACACAGTATTGCCGTTTTTGGTCATTTTAGAAGAATAAATAAACAGAAAAAGCCCAAAACACTTTCAATCGATTATTTTTCAAGCTGTAACTCTAGCTGTTTCGATAACCCTTGTGCATATCTCTGCGCTTCTTCTGGTGTTAACAAGCCCGCAATCAATAAATCCGGTTTCCCTGAGGACGTTTCTGCGACTACTCCCCAATACTCGACCTCAAAGGTAATACTCTTAGGGTCTTGATCAGGCATTGGTAAAATATCAAAATAATCTTTTAATGGAGCAATGGTGATAGCGGTATAATCTGCATTTAAACCGAGTGGAAATTCTTTATCCGCGTACAAACGTAAGTCATGCACTTCCGTTTCTGGTGTTCTCATAACGATAGAATATAAATTAGGGATATGCTCTAAAATGTCACGAACCTCTTCATTTGCCCCATCAAAATGAGAAGTCGTCAATAAAATGTCTGCTGCCCACAATGCCCCTTTATAGAAATCGGTTTCATTGATATCTGCCATATTTATTTCCTTTATAGTGTTTTCGATAAGTTCAATCACTGTATGGTTGATGCAGAAGCGATTACATTTATATTATTTTCAACAAAGAAACTGATTTATAGCGAACTACACCCTATTCTTAAGCAATAATGATAATCGTGTTCCCCTTTAATTGGTCATCTATTTATTACCATAGCCCAGAATCGAAACGAAAAAATTGAGAAAGAACAAGATTAATAAACAAGATAATATATTTAAAAAAAAACGTCTGCTGGGCGAACCATGCAGACGTTATTGCAGTAAAAGTTAGTGTAACATTTGTCTTATTACATAATGTAAAATACCGCCATGACGGTAATAATCCATTTCTGTCGAGGTATCAATACGACAGCGCATGGTAACGTCCTTTACCTCACCATTGCCGTAAGTAATTTTAACGACAATGTCTTGCCCTGGCACAAGTGACTGTAGACCATTAACATCAATACACTCATCACCTTTTAACCCTAGTGTTTTACGGGACTCGCCATCTTTAAACTCTAAAGGAACAACCCCCATTCCAATTAAGTTAGAGCGATGAATACGCTCATACGACTCAGCAATCACAACCCTAACACCTAACAAATTGGTCCCTTTAGCTGCCCAGTCACGGCTAGAACCCGAACCATACTCTTTACCCGCAATGATAGCCAATGGACGTTTGTCTTGTTGATATAACATCGCTGCATCATAAATCGCCATTTGCTGCCCTGTTGGGATATGCAATGTGTAGCCACCCTCAACCCCTGGCACCATTTCATTACGAATACGAATGTTTGCAAATGTCCCTCTCATCATCACCTCATGGTTACCACGACGTGACCCGTAAGAGTTAAAATCCGCAACCGCAACACCATGCTCTTGCAAATAACGTCCTGCAGGGCTCTCTTTTTTGATGTTACCCGCAGGTGAAATATGATCTGTTGTAACTGAATCGCCAAGGATAGCTAAAATATTTGCACCATGAATATCTTTGATTGGTGCGGGTTGAACTGACATCCCTTCAAAAAAGGGCGGATGGCGAATATAGGTTGAATCCGCCTGCCAATGGTAGGTTGATGAACTTGCAACTTCTAATGCACGCCAAGCCTCATCACCGTCAAATACCGCATTGTATTCTTTACGGAACATATCCGTTTTAACTTGCTGCACTGCCTGAGCAATTTCGACACTAGAAGGCCAAATATCTTTCAGATAGACATCATTGCCCTGCTTATCTACACCTAGTGGCTCATTCTTCAAGTTAATATTCATATTCCCCGCTAATGCATACGCGACTACCAAAGGCGGTGATGCTAGCCAGTTAGTTTTCACTAATGGATGAATACGCCCCTCAAAGTTACGGTTACCTGACAGCACCGCCCCAACAGTTAAGTCTGTTTGCTTAATCGCATCTTCTATCGGTTCTGGTAATGGCCCTGAATTACCAATACAAGTCGTACAACCATAACCGACAAGGTTAAAACCTAATTTATCAAGATAAGGGGTTAAGCCCGCGACGGCCAGATAGTCAGTAACAACTTTAGAACCTGGTGCTAATGAGGTTTTCACCCAAGGCTGGCGCATTAACCCTTTTTCAACCGCTTTTTTCGCTAGTAACCCTGCGGCCATTAATACGCTTGGATTAGATGTATTAGTACATGATGTGATTGCGGCAATCACAACCGCCCCATCTGTGAGTTCAAAAGTTTTATTTTGATATTTCACTGTCGGTTGTGCATTTTTTTCTTTCTTATTAACTTCTAATTCAACTGCACCGCGAAAAGCTTTAGGGACTTGGCTTAGCTCAACTCTGTCTTGTGGACGTTTAGGCCCAGCAAGGCTAGATTCAACTGTCGACATATCAAGTTCTAGCGTACTGGTGAAAATTGGTTCATCACCAACGTGACGCCATAAGCCTTGCTCTTTACTATATGCTTCCACCAGCGCGACTTCATCATCGCTACGGCCGGTTAACCGCATATATGACAATGTAATGTCATCAATAGGGAAAAAACCACATGTTGCCCCGTACTCCGGTGACATATTCGCAATGGTCGCTCTATCCGCTAACGGCAAATCGGCTAACCCATCACCATAAAATTCAACAAATTTACCGACAACACCATGTTTACGTAGCATTTGTGTTACCGTCAGCACTAGGTCTGTCGCGGTGATCCCTTCGGATAATTTCCCTGTTAATTTAAAGCCCACGACATCAGGGATCAGCATCGAAACTGGCTGACCTAACATAGCAGCTTCTGCTTCAATCCCACCCACACCCCAGCCAAGTACACCTAGCCCGTTGATCATCGTAGTATGGGAGTCAGTTCCTACTAAGGTATCAGGATAAGCGTATAACTGACCGTCAATTTGTTCGTACCAAACCGCTTTACCTAAATATTCTAAGTTAACTTGGTGGCAGATCCCCGTACCTGGTGGAACCACTCGGAATCGATTAAAAGCCTTTTGGCCCCAACGCAAAAATAGATAACGTTCATGATTACGTTTCATTTCAATTTCGACGTTTTCACCAAATGCAGATTGTGTGGCAAATTCATCCACCATAACAGAGTGGTCAATGACTAAATCTACCGGAGATAATGGATTTACTTGTTCAACATTCCCCCCAAGAGACTTAACGGCTTCACGCATCGCCGCAAGGTCAACAACTGCGGGAACACCCGTAAAGTCTTGCATGAGTACACGAGCAGGTCGGTAAGCAATTTCCCTGTCTGCGTGCCCCTTTTTTTGCCAATCAATAATCGCTTGTAAGTCTTGTTCTACCACCGAGGTTCCATCAATATGACGCAGTAGATTCTCAAGTAGGACTTTTAAAGATTTAGGTAACTTAGAACCGTCACCAAGTTTTTTAGCAGCACGTGCTAAGCTGAAGTAATGATACTGCTTGTTTCCAACAGTGAGCATGGAAGCACTGTCTGATTTTAGGCTCAACGACATAACTCCTCCTTGGTTTTTATAACTATAACGATAGGTATTAGCTACCGCCCTTATTTTTTGTTAACCAATTGTAATCATAGTTGCTTTAGAAATTTGATTTATAGATTTTGTGCCAAATTTTGAATTCCTATCTATTTATCATAGGAAATTTAAGTTAAGAAGGGAAATTGATACATTGAAAATATGTGGTCAGTGAACAGTTGCGTAGGTAAAATAAAGTGACTAGCCTTCTTGAATAGCAAATTGTAGCTAGGTAGATAGCGCTATTAGTAACCATCGCCCTAGCTACAACAAAGAATTAAATAATCGGCAACTTCATATCTTTAAAGAATTCTTCGATATCCTCATTATGCCTTAATGCGACTGCTTTATCGACGACATCACGCGTTAAGTGAGGTGCAAAACGCCAAATAAAATCATACATATAGCTACGAAGAAATGTGGTTCGTTTAAAACCAATTTTTGTTGTGCTATAGCTAAATTTATCGCGCATATCAATAACAACTAAATCACTGTCACTAATTGGGTCAACAGCCATACTGGCAATAATTCCGATCCCTAGACCTAACCTTACATAAGTTTTAATAACGTCTGCATCCGTAGCAGTAAAAATAATTTTTGGTTCTATGCCGACTTTTTGAAATGCAACATCGAGCTCTGAACGCCCTGTAAAGCCATGGGTGTAAGTCACAATTTGGTATTGGGCTATATCCTCAATAGTGACATTTTTTTTCGCGGCTAATGGATGGTCTTTTTGTACCACAACACAACGGTTCCAGTGGTAACACGGCAACATTATTAAGTCACTATACAAATGCAATGCTTCCGTCGCGATAGCAAAATCACTATTCCCCTTACAAACTTCCTCTGCAATTTGTGTCGGTGAGCCTTGTTGCATATGCAAAGAAACATGGGGATAACGCTCTATAAAACCTTTGATTACCGGCGGTAATGCATAACGTGCTTGAGTATGTGTGGTTGCAATACTCAAACTCCCTCTATCAGGATAGGTATGTTCCCCTGCCACCGACCGGATTGCCTCTATCTTAGACAATACCTCACGAGAAATACGTATAACTTCTTCCCCTGCTGGGGTTACGTGAGTTAAGTGTTTACCACTGCGGGCAAAAATTTGAATCCCTAACTCATCTTCAAGCATCCTTACTTGCTTACTGATCCCTGGCTGTGAAGTAAAAAGCCCCTCCGCAGTCGAGGAGACATTTAAGTCATGGTTAACGACCTCAACAATATAACGTAATTGCTGCAATTTCATATTTCAGTCTACCTCTTGCTTAATTATGTGGCTTTCACTATAGCTAAATAATATTAGTTATAACCAAAAGATATATATAACCAATTTGATATAACTAATATAACATTATTCAAACAAGAATAAACAGTATGATGATAAAATTTCATCTATACCTTACTTCTATCATTAGGGTCGTAAGAAATTGCAAAGACGGGTTAATTTAATTTCATAATGTGATTCAATAGATAAAATCAAACTGGAAAGATTTCCACTGCATTACCAATATTAATGAGTAATAGTGAAAATCAATATTCTCAACGAAGAGAGGTTGCTACATGCGTATAAATATTTTGGCTTTAATTATTGGTATGTCTACTATTTCTTTTGCCCCCCATTTGCTGGCAAAAGAAGTCTCTTATGGGCAACAAAAGATTGTCCTATCTGATTCAATCAACCCAGGGAATGACTTTTACCGCTATGTAAATGAGGATTGGATAAGCAAAGCCAAAATTCCAACAGGTATGCCACGTATAAACTCTTTTGTTGACTTGTATTTGAACACCGAAAAACAGACCCAATCTATTATTGATGAGTTACAAAAAATACCAGAAAACTCATTGAGTCATAATCAACGTAATATTCGTAATTTATATCTCAGCTACCTTAATGAGGAAGCCATCGAAAAATCAGGTCTCAGCCCAATACAACATGACTTAGACGCCATCAAAAAAGCTAAAGATCATAATGAAATAAGTGCGTTAATGACTCAGCCTGACTATAAATCACTGATTTCCTATTGGGTCGATTTAGATGCAAAGGCTCCTGATACTTACGTGTTATATCTTGGTCAAGGCGGGTTAGGGTTGCCTAATCGAAATTATTACCTTGAAGATACTCCTCAAATGAAAGATATTCGCCAAAGTTATATTGCTTATATCGGGACAATGTTGAAGTTAGCAGGTGAAACAGGTGTTGAGCAAAAAGCACAGAAGATTTTTGACTTAGAAAAGTCTCTTGCCACCGTTCATTGGAGCCCTGAGGCACGCCGTGATACTCTAAAAAATTACCATGCGATGTCCCTTGATGAAATGAAAAAATATACCCAAGGTTTTGATTGGGATGCATTTATTAGCAGTAGAAAATTAACGGATAAACAACTTGAAAAAGTCATTGTGGAAACAAACAGCGCTGTTGAACAAACAGCAAAAATTTTCGCAGATACGCCTATTTCAACATTAAAAGACTATTTAACTTTTCAATATATTAGTGAGCATGCTCGCTATTTAAATAAAACCGTTGCTGATGCCCAGTTTGATTTTTACTCAAAAAAACTCAATGGCGTAGAGAAACAAAGAACTCGCCAAGAACGCGCACTACAAACAGTTAATTCCCTACAAGGTGAGCCATTGGGTCAAATTTATGTCGAAAAATACTTTGATCCACAATCCAAAGAAAAAATTAAAGATCTCGTCAGTTATGTCAGGGGAACATTTAATGAGCGCCTGAAGGATAATGACTGGATGGATGACACCACTCGCCAAGAAGCATTAAAAAAACTAGAACAATTCACAGTAAAAGTCGGCTACCCTGACCAATGGAATGACTTTAGTACAATCAACTTAAACCCAAATACCCTCTTAGATAATTACAAACAGGTTCTAGCATGGTCATACGATGACATGATCAGCAAAATTGGCCAACCAGTGCGTAAATGGGAATGGGGCATGACACCGCAAACGGTTAATGCCTATTTTAACCCTGTACAAAATGAGATAGTGTTCCCTGCTGCAATTTTACAAGCGCCATTCTTTGACCCAAATGTTGACCCTGCTTATAACTATGGTGCCATCGGGGCAGTTATTGGTCATGAGATGGGCCATGGCTTTGATGACCAAGGCAGATTATATGATGGTACTGGCCAGTTACGCAATTGGTGGAGCGATAGCGCAAAAGAGCATTTTAAACAAAAAACTGAGAAGCTTGTTGAACAATATAATGGTTTTGCTGTTGACGATTTAAATGTTAATGGGCAACTCACATTAGGCGAAAATATTGGCGACCTTGGCGGGCTCAATATTGCCTTAAGTGCTTATAAACAATTCGTTAAAGAAAATTACCCGAATGGAGAAGCCCCTATTATTGATGGAACAACAGGGTTACAACGTTTCTTTATTGCTTGGGCGCGTACATGGCAAGAACTGTCAAATAAAGAGTCTGAACGTAACAAAATTATGACCGACCCACATAGCCCTAACCAGTTCCGTGCAAATGGCGTGGTACGAAATATTGATGATTGGTACCAAACTTTCGGTGTTGATAAAGATAGTGCGCTGTATTTAGCGCCAGAACAACGTATTCGTATTTGGTAATACAAAAATAAGGTTCGGGATACTACCCGAGCCTTATTTTTCTAACCTTCATCGAAACCGAAAACAAGGTTCTATCTTTTCACTAAAATACGCTAAATAATTCGAGTTGTGACTAGCGAGCAAATGCTGTAAGCCCTAAGAGCATAACAAAAAGTATGTGATTAGGGTTAACAACCGTAGCCAACAACGCCACAGCTCGAAATATAACGAATATTATTTAATAACGCCGCAAGCCATCCTCGCCCCGCCGCCACCTAAAGCTTCAGGGTTGTCAGAATAGTTATCACCACCAACATGCACCATGAGAGCTCTTTCTTGGACATCTTTCAGTGATTTTAAGCGTGGTGCTAATACCGCATAGTTTGCATTGCCTTGGCTATCAGCAACTAAACCGGGTAAGTCACCTAAGTGGCCGCTATTATCGTATGGGCCTTTATGAACCCCGGTTTTTGCAGGGTCTAGATGACCACCAGCTTTTAATGCAGGGACAGATTTGCCATCTTTGTCTGCGGGTTCACAACTTGGGTTTTCATGGACGTGGAAGCCATGAACTCCCGCTTGCAAGCCAGCTAATTTAGGAGTAAACAGTAATCCGTATTCTGTTTCTGTGATAACAACCTCACCTATTGCTTTACCATCGCCAGTCGGCGTTGCCTCTTTTAATACTACGGTAGATTGAGCCGCATACGCAGTGCCCGCAGTAAATAATGCAGCCAGTAAACACATTTTTAACTTCATTTTGCCTCCGGTGGATAACGTTTATCTATCATTCCATCGACTTACCTTAATACATTCATAAGATAAGAATTGTACTGTTTTAATCATCATTATTAATGACAATATCTAAGTTAGCACAAATCTGTTATCGCTTTGGTGCTGTATTTGAGTTTAGTTAATAATTGGTGGTTATATCACAATAGTGCCATTCAATAAGGCCAAAGATCGGTATTCACCTCTAAATAACAAAGCCAGTCATTTCTGACTGGCTTTGATTTTTTAACGTAAAAGTAACCTGTTACTTTTCTTTGACGACCCATTTACCATCAACATAAAAAGCACTCCAACCCGTTGCTTTTCCGTTCTTTTCGGAAGAAACATACTGCTGTTTAGTCTTACGACTAAAACGCACAACAGTTGGATTACCTTCACCATCTTCAGCAGGCGCTTCTGCTAAATAGGCTAATTTTTCAGGCAGACGGTCTTTAAAGCGTTGTAGCTCAGCCACTAGAGGCGCACGAGTTTCCCTAGATTTAGGGAAAGTATTCGCGGCAAGGAATACCCCAGCTGCGCCATCACGCAATACAAAGTAAGCATCTGATTTTTCACACGGCAATTCCGGTAGTGGCACTGGATCTTCTTTCGGCGGTGCAACTTCACCACTTCTTAAAATTTTACGTGTGTTTTTACACTCTTCATTGGTGCAGCCCATGTATTTACCAAAACGCCCCATTTTCAGGTGCATTTCAGAACCACATTTGTCACACTCAATAACTGGGCCATCATAGCCTTTAATACGGAACTCACCTTCTTCGATTTCATAACCTTCACACGCAGGGTTATTACCGCACACATGTAATTTACGCTGGTTATCAATCAAATAGCTATCCATCGCAGTGCCACATTTCGGGCAACGACGCTTAGCTCTTAGCGCGTTAGTTTCCGCATCATCCCCTTCAAGCACGTTAAGAACTTCATCTTCAGGGATTAAATTGATCGTTTTCTTACAACGCTCTTTCGGTGGTAATGCATAACCGCTACAACCAAGGAATACCCCTGTTGACGCTGTGCGGATGCCCATATGCCGCTCACAATCAGGACAGGTTATTGATGTAATAACCATCGGATTAGTGCGCATTCCCCCTTCTTCTGGATCTTTTTCAGCAACATCGAGTTGCGTACTAAAGTCAGAGAAAAACTCATCGAGAACCGCTTTCCATTCCGCCTCATGATTAGCAACATGGTCGAGCTGATTTTCCATACGTGCGGTAAAATCGTAGTTCATCAAATCGTTGAAGTTTTCTTCTAAACGATCAGTAACAATTTCACCCATTTTTTCCGCGTAAAAACGGCGATTTTCTACTTTAACATAACCCCTATCTTGAATAGTCGAGATTATGGCTGCATAGGTAGAAGGACGACCAATTCCCCGTTTTTCTAATTCTTTAACTAATGATGCCTCACTAAAACGCGCTGGTGGCTTGGTGAAGTGCTGGCTAGGCAATAATTCGATTAATGATAATTCCGTGCCTACTTGGATAGGTGGCAACGTTTTATCTTCATCGTTTTTGCGCAGCGCAGGCATCACTTTCGTCCAACCATCAAAACGTAACGTACGCCCTTTGGCTTTCAGTTCAAACTCTCCCGCTTTCACTGTTAAGGTCGTAGAGTCATATTTCGCAGGCGTCATTTGACATGCAACAAATTGGTTCCAAATTAATTGGTACAATCTTTTGGCGTCATTTTCCATATCTTTTAGTGAATCAGGTAACACATCAACACTAGAAGGACGGATAGCTTCGTGCGCTTCTTGAGAATTATCTTTGCTGCTATATACGTTGGCATCTTTAGGCAGGTATTTCGCGCCAAAGTTGTCATTAATATAGCCACGAACCATATCTAATGCATCTTGACTCAAGTTAGTTGAGTCGGTACGCATATAGGTGATGTAACCAGCTTCATACAGGCGCTGTGCCATCATCATGGTTTTCTTCACCCCAAAGCCTAAGCGCGTACTCGCTGCTTGCTGCAAGGTTGAAGTAATATAAGGCGCACTCGGTTTACTCGAGGTTGGACGGTCTTCGCGGTCAATAACCTCAAAGCGTGCTTTTTCAAGCAATTTTACCGCCGCTGTAGTTTGCGCTTTATTAACAGGCTTGAACGATTTACCAGATTGCGACGTAACTTCCATGCGTAAATTTGCAATGTCTTTATCCGCTAAATCAGCGTGTAGTTCCCAATATTCTTCAGGAACAAACGCTTTAATTTCCCTTTCACGCTCAACAATCAGTTTCACTGCGACTGATTGAACACGACCGGCAGATAAGCCACGAGCCACTTTTTTCCACAAAAGTGGTGAGACCATATAACCCACAACACGGTCCATGAAACGACGAGCCTGCTGCGCATTAACCCTATCAATATTTAATTCACCAGGGCTATCAAAAGCTTGTGTGATGGCATTCTTTGTAATTTCATTAAACACAACTCGACTAAAACGAGATTCATCACCACCTATCACCTCACGCAGATGCCATGCGATAGCTTCCCCTTCACGGTCCAAGTCCGTTGCTAGGTAGATATGATCAGCATCTTCTGCCAGTGATTTCAGTTCAGAAACAACTTTTTCCTTGCCTGGCAGAATTTGATAATTCGCTTCCCAACCATGGTAAGGATCAATCCCCATACGCTTGACTAACGCATCACGAGGATCTTTTTTAACTTTCTTTGTTTTGTCGGTAGATGAGCCTGTACTCTTTTGTGAGCCGGTTTGTGAACCAGAGCCGCTTTTCGGCAGATCACGAATGTGGCCAACGCTGCTTTTCACAACGTAGCCACTGCCAAGATACTTATTGATCGTTTTGGCCTTTGCCGGGGACTCCACTATAACAAGAGCTTTACCCATATTTACCTTTACCTAAATATCAACAATGGCGCATTTCTACATTAAAATGCGCAAAATGAGAATCTCTTTTTTATATTGCGACACAATCACAATATATCAATAATTTTTTAAACAATTATTTGTGCTGAAACAAAACTTATAAACTCAGTCACGTTATTCTAAAAGAACACAAAGTCTTCTAGTTCACTGATTTTAACCAAATAAATGTGTTTAGCTGTCATTGAAAAACACACACTCTACCTGATAAAATGCTAGAAGCAACCAATTATTTTTTCAAGGAAGCCATGTTATGCAAGATAATCTACCAATCATTACAAAAGAAGAGTTACTTGAAAAAGCTAATGATATCATAAAGAAACATGATGACTATATTCATGGCATGTTTGTCAACGCTGTTGAGCAACATCGGGGTACTTTTGTGTTTAAAGGGGAATTTTTTCTAGATGAAAATAATATTCCCACATTAAAAAGTACGGCTGCTTTTAATATGTACAAACACCTAGCTCATGTTCTATCTGAACAATACCAACTAAGTAATAACAATTAGTTAACTATTAAGCTATTTAATAAAAATTACCGGCGATTAAGGCCGGTAATTAATTTTAGGACTAAAATGATTTATTTACGAGGTTACAGTTAAAATTATAATAATGGCTTTTGGCCTCGTTGCCACCAGCGGAGTAACAATTTATCAACACTATTTGCCGCACTCCCCATAAATTTATCCATCATTTTTTTGTTTAATACATAACGAATACTCACCACTTCTTTGGTGTCTATAGCGTTAATAATGACATCATCACTCACACCAATTTTATCAACCAAGCCCTTATCTATGGCTTGTGAACCATACCAATACTCACCAGTAGCCACAGATGCTATGTCTAAGGTAGGTCGATTTTGATGTACAAACTGCTTAAATAATTCATGAGTTGAATTTAAGTCTTCCACAAATTTCTTACGCCCCTGCTCCGTATTTTCACCAAGCATGGTTAGCGTTCGTTTATATTCACCTGCAGTGTGCAACTCAACATCTACATCGTGTTTTTTGAGTAAACGGTGAATATTAGGTATTTGTGCAACAACACCAATTGACCCAATGATAGAAAATGGTGCAGCAATAATTTTGTCAGCAATACAGGCCATCATATAGCCACCACTTGCAGCAACCTTATCAACAGCAATGGTCAGTGAAATATTTTTTTCTTTTAGCCTTAATAATTGCGAGGCAGCTAAACCATAACCATGCACCATCCCACCAGGGCTTTCTAACCTTAACAAAACTTCATCTTGCTGGTCAGCAACGGCAAGGATTGCACTGATTTCTTCTCGTAAAGAAGAAACTTCTCTCGCATCCATACTACCTTTAAAGTCTAAGACATATAAACACGGTTTTTTAACGCCTGTTTGCCCCAGTTTTGCCCCAGTTTTCTCACTTTTTGATTTAACTTTCTGCTGTTTTTTAAATGCTTTCAGCCAGACCTTATGTTCTGATTCATTCATTTTTACTTGCTGCATTTGGCGCTGGCGTTCACGATAGCTTTCACCTAAATCAGTGATTTTTAATGCCCCTTTTGTACCTTGACGGCGCATACCAACACCAAACACAAAAACAGCTAGCAAAACAACAGCCACAAGGATTGTTATGACTTTTGCTAAAAATAACCCATACAAAGAGAAATACTCCACAACTTGATCCTTCTGATATTTATCTTCAATACAAAAATAATCTCACGATTGTCAGTAAACAACCAGAAAAAAACAGTCATTAACACAATATAATTAGTAGATATCTGTGTTAGATTAGCCAATAATCGTAATCAATGCGATGATAAGAATACATGTTAAACATAATGATAGGAAAGAATATGCTCCTATATCAACCTCGACAAGACCTACTGAAAGGAAAAACCATACTCGTAACTGGTGCCGGTGATGGTATTGGTCGCGAAGCCGCTCTCACTTACGCACGTTTTGGTGCATCCTTAATCCTAGTTGGTAGAACACAGCACAAATTAGAAACCGTTAGCGACGAAATCGCCGCTTTATCTGGGAAGAAATCCCCTTGCTATGTATTAGATTTACTCACTGCTACTATCGATGACTGCCATGCATTGGCTGCAAAAATTTCTGATACAAAACCCTATTTAGATGGTGTTTTACATAACGCAGGGATGCTCGGTGTGGTTGCTCCAATCACTGAGCAGCCGACTGACCTTTGGCATGATGTCATGCAAATTAATGTCAATGCTACCTTTATGTTAACCCAAGCATTACTTCCTCTGCTACTTCGCGCACCTAATGCCTCATTAGTCTTTACTAGCTCAAGTGTTGGTAAACAAGGGCGTGCTGGCTGGGGTGCTTATGCCGTATCAAAATTTGCGACTGAAGGTTTAATGCAAGTTTTAGCAGAAGAATATAAACAAAGTAATCTTCGTGTAAACTGTATTAATCCTGGAGGAACAAGAACTAGCATGCGTGCAAGTGCTTTCCCAGAAGAAAACCCTCTTAAACTGAAAACTCCTGCTGATATTATGCCTATTTATATTTATTTAATGGGTGATGATAGCCTCCGTAAAACAGGGGAAAGTTATGATGCACAACCAGGTCGTAAGGCTGGTGCAGCGGAGTAATAATTTATGTCTCAAAGCCGACACGAAGAACGTCAACAACGTTTGAAAGACAAGGTGGATGCGCGCATTGAAGCGGCGCAAATTGAACGTGGAATATTAATTATTTTCACAGGGAACGGTAAAGGTAAAACGACCGCTGCTTTTGGTACTGTTTGCCGCGCAATTGGGCATGGTAAAAAAGCGGGTGTCATACAATTTATCAAAGGTAGTTGGGATAATGGCGAACGCGAGCTATTAGAACCACAAGGCGTACCTTTTTACGTGATGTCCACTGGGTTTACATGGGAAACTCAAAATAAAGAAACAGACACCCTTGCCTGCCTTGAGACATGGCAACATGCCAAACAATTACTCAGTGACCCACAATACGATTTGGTGGTTCTAGACGAGCTAACTTATATGGTGAGCTACCACTACCTTGATCTAAATGAAGTCACCCAAGCACTACAAAGCCGCCCAGAAAACCAGTCAGTTATTATCACTGGCAGGGCTTGTCATCGCTTTTTGTTAGAATTGGCTGATACAGTAACTGAAATGCGGCCTATCAAACATGCGTTTGATGCAGGGATTAAAGCACAAAAAGGAATTGACTGGTAATTTGTAATATTTAAATGGTCATAGTCCAATCATTTTTTGGGCTATGCCCCCTGCAATCTAGCCACCCCTTATTGACCCCCATAATAAGAGTGCAAAATAATAATAAACTTATAAAGTTTTTCATTTATTGTTAACTTGCATTGTTGTTTTCCCTAAAATAATTACATTTCAGACTTATCATTAAATAATAATGTTTTATAGCATAAGTTAAGAATATAAAAATTATTAATGCAGCCGACTTAATTTAACCTATCAATTCCAATTGATTAAGTATAATTGCCTGAGTAAAAATACCATGCATTACAGAAATAGAGTAATTATAACAAATTGAAAATTAAGAGTTTTGGTTGAAGTTAATAGATCATCATCTATATTTATGCGGTTTTAGTTATTTATTGAAAAACAATAAACAATATATTCACGTTAATATTATTAATTTTATTAAAATCAATATACCTGCATAATTAAACAGCCAGAAAGGATTGTTAGTTTAATTAAAACTTACCTATTTTAAGGGATATATATGCAGAATATTTTAAACCATAATTTCAATATTCCCACATTGAAATTTAAGCCACTCTTTTTATGCGTTTCCATGGTTGTCGGTTCAACAACAGTAGCCCAAGCTGAGATTGTCTCAACGAATGGTGCAGGTATATTAAATCAAGGTAATGGCCCTACCGTTGTTTATATTAATAAACCAAGCCAAGGCGGGGTCTCTCATAATGTGTATAGTAAATTTGATGTTGACCAAAAAGGCGTTATTTTAAATAACAATGGAGGAAACTCTAATACCATTCTTGGTGGCAAAATCGGTAGTAATGGTAATGTTGCTGGTGGTAATAGAGCTAAAGTGATTTTAAATGAAGTAAATTCTAATACAGCAACCACCCTAAACGGAATGATTGAAGTAGCCGGAGGGAAAGCACAAGTTATCGTTGCAAACGCTTCAGGTATCACCTGTAATAACTGTGGTTTTATCAATACCAATCACGCGACTCTGACGACAGGCAAAGTCAACTTAGCCAGTGATGGTTCTATTGCTAACTATAATGTACAACAAGGTAAAATCGCAATTAACGGCAGTTTTAACGCTAATTCTCCAACGGATATCATTGCTCGTTCCGTAGCGATTAATGGTATTGTTGATGCCCAGCGTCTCAACGTTGTTGCAGGTAATAATCAAGTCAATGCCTCTGGTGAAGTTATTGGTTCAACGACGGCTATTGGTACTAAACCTAGCGTCGGCATCGATATTTCCGCTATGGGTGGCATGTATGCAAATAAAATCTCATTGATTGCCACTGAAAGCGGAGTGGGTGTTGCTAATGCGGGGGATATTGGTACCCATAATGGTGCTATCACGATTGATAGCGCAGGTAGCGTCAATAATACTAACGCAAGGGTCAATGCCGCTAAAGATTTAAACATTAAAGCAACAGCTGTAACGAATAACGGCCATCTGGTTGGTAATAAAAACGTCAATATCACCGTTGCAGGTACGGGTACCATCAATAATGATCAGGGCGAAATCACATCTTACAACAATGATATTAATTTAACGACATTGGGGCGATTAAGCAATAATGGAGGAGCAATCACCGCATTACAAAATATAAATTCAACGTCTGATACTTTGATTAACGATAATGGCTCATTCAATACCTCAAAAGGTGATATGAATATCCATTCCATGAATATTATCTATAATCGAGATAATCAAGGTAACCCTAATGACCCATCTAAAGGGTTCAATTCTGCTCGTGATATCAATATCAGTGCAGTGCGTGTTGTAAATCAAAACTCCAATATCACTGCAGGTAGAGATGCCGTTATCAATTCACAATCATCAATTGAAAACTTAGCGGATAGCAAAATCATCGCCCAACGCCGTGCGGAGATCAGTACCATGTCTTTGACTCAAGCTAACTCCGAGATAAAGACAGTTAATGGTCGTATGGATATTGATGCATCTGTATCATTAAGCAATGATGCATCATCAAAAATAGACAGTGGTCGGTTAATGAATATCAATGCTAACCAGATCAATAACTCTGGCGCTATTGTTTCAAATAATGGTCAAATGGCTATTAATTCGAATATATTAAATAATCGCTCAGGTTATATTAAAGGAAATAATCTAACCATTAAGGCATTTAATATTGATAACCAGGCTGGATTAATCCATACAGAAAACAATTTAAACATCGAAACCAGTCATCTGAATAATAACAATAGTGCTGACTTTAAACAGGCTAATGCTAAGTTTGGCTTGGTGGATCAGAACGGTGGTCTGCAAACCAATAATGGTACTGTAAAAATTCAAGGGGATACTCTCTACAATATTAATGGTTCTATTGCTGCAAATGTGAATAATATTTCGGCTTCACGTAATGATGTTGATGTTAAGCTTAAATCAACACTTAACAATAATTATGGGAAGATCTTAGGCGCTAATAACCAAAAACTTGATGTGGGTTCATTAGAAAATTACTCAGGAAGCATTGATGCAGGTAGAAACCTGACAATTGATTCAAAAAATCGAGTCAACAATCAATATGGTACTTTGAGTTCTTCAAATACAACTAAGGTCACAAGCCCTATCGTTACTAATAGCACAACAGGTACCATCACAGGTAATCGAGTCGTTATCGATTCTATTGTAACCAACTAATTTACTTAAGTTATAAGAAAG
Organism: Providencia sp. 2024EL-00732; assembly: GCF_044006275.1. Lineage (NCBI taxonomy): Bacteria > Pseudomonadati > Pseudomonadota > Gammaproteobacteria > Enterobacterales > Morganellaceae > Providencia > Providencia sp. 2024EL-00732. Next base: position 827,083 of record NZ_JBIPDG010000001.1, read on the forward strand.
GAGATGATAAACGTCTCCTTTTTCATTAATTGTCGTTCAGAATTAATATTCTGAGTTAATCACCACTTCCTCACCAAAACGCCCTGCTTTCGGCAATGGCTGATAAGAGGAATTTGCCGCTCTTAAAATACGGATACCACGAATACCTAATTCATGAGCTGCTGCAATATCTGCATCTGCATCACCATAATAAATAGTCAGCTTATGGTCATGCATCCAGCTTACTTTATTATTTTGACCAGGTTCATCACCTGCAAAAATAACTTTCTGCATTTTATCTTCAGGAATAGCTAAACCTTCTTGAACATATTGAGTGACGGTTTCAGTTTTTGTTTTAGTACGGCCAGTAATGAAATAAACAGTATCTCCACGGTCTAAGTGCATTTTGACTAAGTCAATACCCACCTGTTTTGGCATACTAAACTTATCCCATTCATTGTTCATTTTTTCCCAAAACTGTTGGTTTTTTAGATAGCTAAAATCATTTGGTGAAAACTCTAATTTACCACGATAAAAACCAGGGCTCGAAAATAACACTGTATCATCAATATCAAAACCAACCGCCATTGGGGCTTTGCCTTCTAAGCTTTGTTTGATTTGCTCAATGGAAACCCAATGAATAGGCTGCTGTTGCGCTAATTCAACGACTGTCACACCAGGGCTGACTGTTTCTGGCATTGGTATTTTTGCCTGAGAAGTTGCAGTAAAACTTAATGCCAAAGCAACCGCGCTCAGAGTTAGTGTTATTTTTTTCATTTCTTATCCTTATTCAAGGTTTATCCGCTTAAAAACCATTCTTTATTCATCTGGATAAACTGTCTAGCTAACGTGTAAGTAAAATGTTTAACTGCTTATTTTTCTATTACTATCAATAAATAATGCAGAAATTATGTGAGGGACATCTCACATGAGAGGTAATACTAAGTTTTTTAGTTACATTAAAATGAGACACATATCTCATAAATGTTATCTATTCTTGATGGGTTTAATAATAATGTGAGCTAGACCATTAATTTAATAATTGATGGTCTTATGACGAAGTTAGTTCAATAAGTGATAAAACTTAATATTTCTTTAAAGTAGTGCTAACTGTAACCTTCTACACACTTAACAAAATTATTTTTGCAAATAAAAAAGCGCATCGGTATCCCTTAGCGCTTTTCTTTAATAATGAAATAATGATTATTACGAAATTAGATACGTGTACGACGCTTCGCTGTCGGCCTTGATGATTGACGCTTAGCTGCAGGGCGTGCTGTAACTTGTGTATGGCGTTTCACCGCACGACGAATTTGGTTCGCTTTAATTCGGCGTTGGTCTCGTTCAACAGCAACCTTACTTTCTGTTTCAGGTGCTAGTTCAACCAATTCGCGAAGATAATTGGTTTGTTGTAAACCAAGCTCTGTCCACCCGCCACGAGGAAGCCCTTTTGGTAAATCAATGTCGCCATAACGAACACGGATCAAACGGCTAACTTGAACACCGACTGATTCCCAAAGACGTCGAACTTCACGGTTACGCCCTTCTGTTAACGTCACGTTATACCATTGGTTCATCCCTTCACCACCGCGATATGAAACCGTTTTAAAAGAAGCAGGACCATCTTCTAATTGCACGCCAGTGGTTAATTGGCGAATTTTAGCATCGTTAATTTCACCAAAAACACGTACCGCGTACTCACGTTCAACTTCACGGCTTGGGTGCATTAACCGATTCGCTAATTCACCATCTGTCGTAAATAATAATAACCCACTCGTATTGACGTCCAAACGGCCAACGGCAATCCATCTAGCCCCTGTTAACTTCGGTAAACGATTAAAAACAGTAGGACGGCCTTCAGGATCATGGCGAGTACATAATTCACCTTCTGGCTTATAATACGCCATAACACGGCAAATCTCTTTCTCAGGCTCTTTAATCGCTAATAAACGGCCATCTAAACGGATTTTTGTTGCTGCTGTAACTTCTACTCGATCACCTAATGTTGCAATTTTACCATCAACACTAATACGACCTGCCTGCAGGAACGTTTCGATTTCACGACGGGAACCATGCCCAGAACGGGCAAGGATTTTTTGTAATTTTTCAGTTTTTTGCGGTTTAGCGCTCATGTAACCCTCTACTGTCGCCTTCACAGGCGTCAAATGACTTTTGGGAGTGATATGTTTACCCTCTCCAAAAAGTATTGAATTTGTAAACCCGCGTATTATACACAGGTTTATCTTGAAGCCCTATTACTTATCAGAATATCGCACTTTCAATACATTTTCATATAATTAGCTATATAAACACAGTGTTTTATTAGCTAAACATTACTCAAAAGGCGATGGGTCTCCAGTACCGACCCGAGCAACTACTGGCGTGTCATCCGTAAAATCAATGACTGTTGTTGGTTTTTGCCCGATGTAACCACCGTGGATCACTAAATCGACCTGTTTATCCAATAAATCCCTAATTTCCTCAGGATCAGATTGAGTAAAATCATCACCAGGCATGATTAAACTGGTCGACATCAACGGCTCTCCCACCGCTTCAAGTAGATCCCTTGCAATAGGATTAGAAGGCACTCGTAAACCAATTGTTTTACGTTTTTCATTCATTAAACGGCGCGGGACTTCTTTGGTTGCACGTAAAATAAACGTATAATTACCGGGTGTATTATTTTTAATTAAACGAAATACCGTATTATCAACATGGGCATAATTGGATAATTCAGAAAGGTCACGGCACATTAGTGTGAAATTATGATTGGTATCGAGTTGGCGGATACGGCAAATGCGTTGCAATGCATCTTTTTCTTCTAAACGACAACCTATTGCATAACCTGAGTCTGTCGGATAAACAACAACACCACCTTTATTTAGGATTTCAACGCTTTGGCTAATTAACCGCGTCTGAGGGTTGTCCGGATGGATATAAAAAAACTGGCTCATACATACCTCTACTTTTCGTAGTATCGACAGCATCACCCGGCAAAATACCTATAAATGGTACTATCTATTTATTCAATTAAATGATTTATGTGAAATAAATCATTATCCATACTGGTTATTTTACACCGCATTGTTAATACATCAAAGTATTAGGTGTTTTTTACTCAGCCCACTGCGCCCAAACGGCCTGTTCATCATCAGGTAACCATAAATTGCGCCCCAGTTCTATCCAAGAACATGGTCGATGAAAATCGGAACCAACTGAGGTTCGTAGCTCAGCAACTTTTGCAAGCTCAGCTAAATACTGCTTTTCATTTGGAGGTTGTTGGCAATGGGAAACTTCCATAGCATCACCATTACATTGCTTAAAATAAGCAATAAGGCGTTTCAACCACTTATTTGATAGTTGATATTTAGATGGGTGCGCTAAAACAGCGACCCCACCTGCGGCGTGAATGGCTTCGATAGATTCGTGAATAGAGCACCACTTTGCAGGAACATACCCTGTTTTGCCTTTTGATAAATAACGTTTAAATACATTGTTAATCGTTTTTTCTTTACCAATTTTAACAATATATTGTGCAAAATGCGCACGAGTCACTTGCCCACCGGCAGAAATATTTCGTGCATTTTCCCATGCATCGTCAATGCCAGCTTTTTGCAAACGACGCCCCATCTCTATTCCACGTTCTAATCGACGAGCTGATTGTTCTTCCAGCAATTTAATCATTGCGGGATGCTCCGTAGAAAAGTTTAGCCCCACAATATGTATTTCTATATTTTCCCAAAGAGTGGATATTTCTACGCCGTTGATAAGTTCAATTGGCCGATCATTTTCAGCCAAATAACGTCTCGCTTGCAATACACCATCGCAAGTATCATGGTCTGTGATAGCCAAAATATTTACGCCCATGGTTATCGCACGTTCAATTAACGCTTCAGGGGTTAGCTCCCCATCCGAAGCAATCGTATGACTATGTAAATCATAACGAGTCAATAATGACGTTGCTGCTTGCGGCATGGTGGTATCTTCTCCAATTTCCATTAACAACTATTTTCCTAATAAATTAACAAAGTGCTTGACACTAAAGACATGATCCAGTTAACTAGTACGCAAGATGGCTTGGCGCCAATAATTAATCAGTTTATCCAGTGAGGCATATCATGACTTTATTTAACCTAACAAATCGTTGGTGGCGTGACTTCCCAAATTGGGCGGAAGCCGCACGCGCATAGTTATTGTATGTCTCAGTGCCGAACCCGCCTTTCTACGGCGGGTTTTTTAATGTCTAAAATTAGCGTAAGGCAACAAAATGAACAAACAAAACACCACATTAGCACATTTTAAGTATCTGGATAGCCCAATTAACTATCAGCCAGACCCAACATTATTATTTAATCACCTGTGTCAGCAGGTTCCATCCACGATGTTATTAGAATCTGCCGAGGTTAATAACAAAGCGAATTTACAAAGTTTGCTGATTGTTAATAGTGCGCTACGTATACGCGCATTTGCTCAACGTGTTGAAATAGAAGCTTTAACACCTAATGGCCAATCCCTATTACCAAAGCTATTAGCTGAGCTTAATGGACGAATAGCTCATCACGACCTTAGTGACAATCTATTAACGGTATCATTTAACCAACCGAAACAAGATCTGGATGAAGATAATCGCCTTAAAGCCCCTTCTAGCTTGGATGTTTTAAGAGCGCTACCGACAATTGCTCAAACTTATTCGACTAAACCTGAAACACTATTTGTTGGTGGTCTGTTCGCATACGATTTAGTTGCAGGATTTGAAGATTTACCTGAGGTTAAGAGCGTTAATCAATGCCCCGACTATTGTTTTTTTGTCGCCGAACATTATTTAGTGATCGACCATCAAAATCAGGCTGCACGGATCAAAAGCTGTATTTTTTCTGATAATCAACAGAATATAGAAACCGTAAAACAAAGACATGAACAAATTATCGTTTCATGCCGCCCTTTTTTACCTGAGCTTCCCCTTGAGTCGGCGCCCAATTTTACCGTGACAGTAAATAAAAGCGACCAAGAGTATGGTGCAATCGTTACGTCTTTAAAAGAAGCTATTTACCGTGGTGATATTTTCCAGGTTGTCCCCTCACGTAAATTTACCATGCCTTGTGCACACCCATTGATTTCATATCAAAAACTGAAGTTGCAAAACCCAAGCCCATATATGTTTTACATGCAAGATCAAGATTTCACCCTATTTGGTGCTTCACCAGAAAGCGCACTGAAATATGCCACCCAAACCCGCAAAGTGGAAATTTACCCAATCGCTGGAACGCGTCCTCGTGGGCGTAATGCGCAGGGAGATTTAGACCTCGATTTAGATAGCCGTATTGAACTCTCAATGCGCTCAGATGAAAAAGAATTAGCAGAGCACATCATGCTAGTAGACCTTGCTCGTAACGATTTAGCGCGTATTTGTGAAGCTGGCAGCCGTTATGTAGCTAATTTAACTAAAGTTGACCGCTATTCCTTTGTTATGCATTTGGTTTCTCACGTTGTAGGAACATTACGCCAAGACTTAGATATTTTTCATGCTTATCAAGCTTGTATGAATATGGGCACCCTTACTGGGGCACCAAAAGTAAAAGCCATGCAGTTAATTGCCCAAAATGAACAGGAACGACGCGGCTCATACGGCGGTGCCGTTGGTTATTTCCAAGGAAATGGTGATTTTGATACTTGCATTGTTATTCGCTCCGCCTATGTCGAAAATGGAATTGCAACGGTACAAGCTGGCGGAGGCGTTGTATTGGATTCTTCACCACAAGCTGAAGCAGATGAAACCCGTAATAAAGCACGAGCGGTGATCCGCGCAATTGCCCAAGCACACCAAGTAAAGGAGTTATTTTAATGGCGAATATTTTACTGCTCGATAATGTAGATTCCTTTACTTATAACTTGGTAGACCAGCTACGCTCTGGCGGGCATCAAGTGGTTATTTACCGTAATACCGTCAGCGCATCGCATATTCTGTCAGTATTAAACAATATGGATTCCCCTATTTTAGTTCTGTCTCCTGGGCCTGGGAAACCAAGCGAGGCGGGCTCAATGCCTGAAGTCTTACAGCAGGTAAAAGGCAAAATTCCAGTTATTGGTATTTGTTTAGGACACCAAGCTATTGTCGAAGCTTATGGTGGGACTGTTTCTGCTGCTGGTGAAATATTACATGGTAAATCCTCTATCGCAACTCACGATGAACTCGCCATGTTTGCTAATCTTGAAAACCCAATTTCTGTAGCCCGTTACCATTCATTAGTTGGTAGCCAAATCCCTAGCAGCCTGACAATTTGTGCGCAATCAAATGGCATGGTTATGGCAGTCCGCAATGATAGTGACCGAGTCTGTGGGTTCCAATTCCACCCTGAATCTATTTTAACAACCACAGGCAAACAGTTGTTAGAAAATACCGTGGCATGGGCTCTTTCTACACCCAATGAAAATACCACCACTCATTCGCACTAACGGGATACTAAAGAGCCAATTATGCAAAATATTTATGACAAATTATTTAAAGCACAACCACTGACTCAACAAGAAAGCCAGTTTTTATTTAATGCTATTATCCAAGGTGAGTTAACTGAGCCCCAATTAGCTGCGGTGTTGATCAGTATGAAAATGCGTGGTGAGCAGCCTCAAGAAATTGCAGGTGCTGCACTGGCTTGCTTAGAAAATGCACAGCCATTCCCTCGCCCTAATTATACATTCAGTGATATTGTTGGTACTGGTGGTGATGGGGCTAATAGTATCAATATTTCGACGGCCAGTGCCTTTGTCGCCGCAGAATGCGGTATTAAAGTCGCTAAGCATGGTAATCGTAGCGTATCAAGCCGCTCCGGTTCTTCTGACCTACTCGCCGCATTTGGTATTGCTCTTGATCTAAGTGCTCAAAGTGCGCGCGATGCACTAGATGAGCTTGGCGTCTGTTTTTTATTTGCACCACAATATCACAGCGGTTTTCGCCATGCGGCCCCGGTACGTACACAACTTAAAACACGCACTTTATTTAATGTACTCGGTCCGTTGATTAACCCAGCTCGCCCACCAATCGCACTTATTGGCGTCTATCAAGAAACACTAGTCAAACCTGTTGCTGAAACATTACAGATGCTTGGTTTTACACGCGCAGCTGTGGTACACAGTGGAGGGATGGATGAAGTATCACTACACGCGCCCACACAAGTGGCTGAATTAAAAGATGGTGCTTTACACTATTATCAGTTAACCGCTGAGGATTTTGGCTTAACGCCCTATGCGTTAACTGATTTAGAAGGGGGAACCCCAGATGAGAACCGCGTATTGCTAAGCAACTTGCTTCAGGGGCACGGTAAAGCTGCTCATGAAGCCGCTGTTGCGGCTAATGTCGCGATGTTAATGCGCATTAATGGCCATGAAAATCTAAAACAAAATAGTGAACATGCACTCGCAATTATCCGTAGCGGTAAAGCATTTGACCGCGTCACTGCACTAGCGGCAAGGAACCAATAACATGAAAGCAACCGTATTACAAAAAATTGTTGATGATAAAGCCAGCTACCTCATTGAACGTAAAGCGAAACAACCTTTAAGTGCCTTTATCGATGAGGTTCAGCCTAGTCAACGTAGCTTCTATAATGCGCTCAGTGCAAAACGCCCTGTTTTTATCTTGGAGTGCAAAAAAGCGTCTCCATCTAAAGGCCTAATCAGAGAAGATTTTGACCCAGAAGTGATCGCCAAAACCTATGCACCTTATGCATCTGCCATTTCCGTACTTACTGATGAAAAATATTTTCAAGGTAATATGGATTACCTGACTATTGTTAGTCAGGCAGTAAAGCAACCTGTATTATGTAAAGACTTTATCATTGATTCATATCAAATTTATCTTGCTAGATATTACCAAGCAGACGCTATCTTATTGATGTTATCAGTCCTAAGTGATGATGAATATATCGCTTTAGCTCAAGTTGCTCATCAACTCAATATGGGCGTGTTAACAGAAGTCAGTAATGAAGAAGAATTAGAAAGAGCGATTGCTTTAAAATCTAAAGTCGTGGGTATCAATAACCGTGATTTACGTGACCTTTCCATTGATTTAAACCGGACACGTGAGCTTGCCCCTCGATTAGCGCAAGGCACAATTATTATCAGCGAATCAGGTATTCATCAACACCAACATATTCAATCGCTTAACCAATTTGCTAATGGTTTTTTAATTGGCAGTGCGTTGATGGAACAAACTGATCTTGATAAAGCGCTACAACGTTTATTAGTTGGTGAACATAAAGTTTGTGGTTTGACTCGTGAACAAGACGCAAAAGCAGTATTAGATGCGGGTGCTTGCTTTGGGGGGTTAATTTTTGCTGAAGGTTCCCCACGTAAAGTGACACTGTCACAAGCACAAAACATTATTCATGCTGCCCCCTTAAAATACGTTGGGGTTTTTCGCAATCAGTCAGCTGATTTTGTTGCTCATATTGCTCAGCGCCTTGCGTTATCCGCGGTTCAATTACATGGACAAGAAAATCAAGAGTACATAGCAACGCTGAGAAACCTGCTCCCCAATTATTGTGAAATCTGGAAAGCAGTCGATATGTCACAAGTGGATTTGTCTCACTATGACACCCAAGGTGTCGATGTTTTGTTGCTAGATAATGGCCATGGCGGTACAGGGAAAACTTTCGACTGGAGCACCATCCCACAATCTGTTAATCAACGTTTTATGATCGCAGGCGGGCTAAATGCCCAAAATTGCCTTGAAGCGTCGAAATTACTTTGTAATGGACTTGATTTTAATTCAGGGGTGGAAATTGAGCCCGGAATTAAAAGTGAACAAAAAATAAACTTAGTGCTATCAACTTTATTCGCGGAATCAACACATAGCTAACCACTAGATAACGATAGCCTTATTAGTAATAAACAATATTTAGACCCAATTTAATTGACGAGATGGATAACAAACAATGAGCAAATTAGATCCGTATTTCGGCGAGTTTGGTGGACAATATGTCCCAGAAATTCTTATTCCCGCTTTAAACCAATTAGAAGATGCTTTTATTGAAGCGCAAAATGATGCTAGTTTTTTGCAAGAGTTTCACGACCTTCTTAAAAACTACGCAGGTCGCCCTACGGCCCTGACACTTTGTCAAAACTTAACCGCTGGTACAAAGACCAAATTATACTTAAAGCGTGAGGACTTATTACATGGTGGTGCCCACAAAACCAACCAAGTATTAGGCCAAGCTTTACTCGCCAAACGAATGGGCAAAACTGAAATTATTGCGGAAACAGGCGCAGGACAGCACGGCGTGGCAACTGCTTTAACTTGCGCATTATTAAATATGAAATGCCGTATTTATATGGGAGCTAAAGACGTTGAACGCCAATCGCCTAACGTATTTCGTATGAAATTAATGGGAGCTGAAGTTATCCCTGTGTACAGTGGTTCCGCCACACTCAAAGATGCATGTAATGAAGCATTGAGGGACTGGTCTGGTAGCTATGATAATGCCCATTATCTATTAGGGACAGCAGCAGGGCCTCACCCTTACCCAACCATTGTACGTGAATTTCAACGCATGATAGGCGACGAAGCAAAACAACAAGTTCTTGAAAAAGAAGGTCGTTTACCTGATGCCGTTATTGCCTGTATTGGTGGTGGCTCCAATGCGATTGGTTTATTTGCCTCATTTATACCAGAAGAAAACGTCAAATTAATTGGTGTGGAACCCGCAGGGTTGGGAATTGAATCAGGCCAACACGGGGCACCATTAAAACACGGTCGTGTAGGTATATATTTTGGTATGAAGTCCCCAATGATGCAAACCAACGAAGGGCAGATTGAAGAGTCCTACTCCATTTCTGCGGGGTTAGACTTTCCTTCTGTTGGCCCTCAACACGCACACTTAAATAGTATTGGTCGAGCAGAGTATGTTTCCATTACCGATGATGAAGCACTTAATGCCTTCAAGTTATTATCTCGTAAAGAAGGTATTATTCCTGCATTAGAATCATCGCATGCACTCGCTTATGCATTAAAAATGGCAGAGCAACAACCAAATAAAGAACAATTACTCATCGTAAATTTATCAGGCCGTGGAGATAAGGACATTTTTACAGTGCATGATATTCTGGCCAGCAAAGGAGAAATTTAATGGAACGTTATACCCAACTTTTTGAGCGTTTAAGCCATAACAATCAAGGTGCATTTGTTCCATTTGTTACATTAGGCGACCCTGATGCTGAGTTATCGTTAAAAATTATCGATGCATTAATTTCAGGTGGTGCAGATGCTTTGGAAATAGGCATTCCTTTTTCTGATCCTCTCGCTGATGGCCCTACGATCCAAAATGCCAATTTACGCGCATTTAAAAGCGAAATTACTCCGACTATCTGTTTTGAGTTATTGGGCCGTATAAGGGAAAAGCACCCTACTATACCAATCGGCTTATTGGTATATGCGAATTTGGTGTTTACTAATGGGATTGAAAACTTTTATATCCGTTGTGCGAAAGCAGGTGTTGATTCCGTATTAGTTGCAGATGTTCCAATGAATGAGTCAAAAGCTTTCCGTGAAGCAGCTTTAGCACACAATATCGCCCCAATTTTTATTTGCCCGCCAAATGGTGATGATGCATTGTTACAACAAATTGGGCAGTATAGCCGTGGATACACTTATTTATTATCTCGTGCAGGGGTAACAGGTACAGAGAAGCGTGCGGAAATGCCGTTAACTCACTTGATTGATAAATTAAATCAGTATCAAGCAGCACCCGCATTACAAGGATTTGGTATTTCAGAACCGGAACAAGTTAGAGAAGCAATTAAAAATGGTGCAGCTGGCGCTATTTCTGGCTCAGCGATAGTAAAAATCATTGAAGATAACTTAAATAAACCTGATGTTCTGCTAAAAACATTAACAGAATTTGTATTTAAAATGAAATCGGCAACACAGAAATAACTTTAACTATCTTTTAAGAGACCGTTATTTTTAATAACGGTCTCTTATTTAAAAATGAAAATTAACTTTAATGATACTTATAGTGTATATCTATTATTTATAACCTTTCCAATTAAAATATATTTTTCTAAAGTTAGGCGTGATTAGATTAAATATTAGCCTTTTTTTAGTACGCATAAATAACTTTCACCAATCAATTAGTTATAGAAAATTAAAGCTAGGTGTTATTACCTTGGTGTATTTACTTAATAATCTATAGCAGAGTAAACGTTATTTGTTGTTTTTATTTGTTATTATATTTTATTTATTATAAAAGACTTCGCTTTCTTTGATTATGGAATTTAAATCTCCCACCCCCTAAACAACCAGACTTAAGTACAATTAAATTTTAATAAAAACCAATATAACGCATAATTTTCACGCTTTAATAGCAATAATTTTAGCTATTTTATTTTATCTATAGTCTATATTTAGGAATATTTTATGAAAAAGCATTCTGATAAATCAATCGGAAATCCGATGCTAAAAATCAAACCACTCTTTTTAAGTGTCTCTGTTATCTTAGGATCTGCTTCCGTTGCTCACGGTGCGGTTATCAATACTAATGGTGCTGGTGTAATAAACCAATCTAACGGGCCAACCATTGTTCATATTAAAGGTGCAAGCGATAAAGGTGTTTCTCATAATATCTATAGTCAATTTGATGTTGACCAAAAAGGTGTTATTTTAAATAACAGTAAAACAAATACGAATACCACTCTCGGTGGACAAATTAATGGAAACCTTAATTTAAATAATGGCACGGCTAGCGTTATTTTAAACGAAGTCAATTCAAATAAAGCCAGTACACTCGGTGGGATGATTGAAGTTGCTGGGGATAAAGCGCAAGTTATTGTTGCTAACGCATCAGGTATCACATGCAATAACTGTGGATTTATCAATACTAACCGTGTGACCTTAACAACTGGGAAACCAATTGTAGCTGGTGGTGATATACTTGGTTATAACGTAGAAAAAGGCCAAATCATTATTAATAGCCGCCTACAATCTGACTCACCAACCGATATTATTGCTCGTTCTGCTGTTATTCGTGGCGATCTTCATGCTAAAGAAGTCAATGTTGTTGCTGGTAATAACTTTGTTGATGCAAGCGGTAAACAAGTCACTAAAGTGCAAGGCGTTGGTTCTCCAACTAGCGTAGGCATCGATGTTGCCGCTATGGGCGGTATGTATGCAGATAAAATCACCTTAGTTTCAACTGAAAGTGGCACTGGTGTTTCTAATAACGGCAGCCTAATTGCTGGTACCGGCGGTATCAATATTGATTCTTCAGGTGTTGTGTATAACAAAAACGCTAGAATATACGCAAATGGTAACATCGATATTAAGGCTAATGGTATTTACAACTCTTCCGCTATCGCTGCTAATGGGAATATTGACATTAATAGTAATAACTCGACGTTGAGTAATGCCAATGCCCAAATCAAGTCAAATAGTGGTGATATCAAACTTGCTGGTGCATCTATTGATAATAGAGGTGGTATCATCAATGCACAGAAGGCTATGGATATATCAACTGTCAATATTAGTAATGGTAATGGTTCAATTAAAACAAACCGTGGTGACCTAACGATTAAAGCTTCTGGCTCGATTGATAATAACTATGACCTACGCAATAACGTAATTAATGTTGATGAGCGTGGGATCAGGGCTGGTAATGATTTAACCGTTAACACAACGAGGATCGCCAACAGTAACTCAACATTGTCTGGCCGCGATGTCAGCGTTAACGCTCGTGATAGCATTTATAATAATAGCAACAGCCAAGTTATCGCTAAAAGAAAAGTTACTCTTGATGCCCATACATTACAAAATAACAATTCACTGATCAAATCAACAAATGGTTTAATTAATATTAACCTATCTGGTAATTTTACAAATGATAGCTATGCTGCAATTTCAAGTGGTAGAGCACTAAATATTACTGCTAATGCCATTAATAATAAAGGCTCTCTAAGCGCGAGTGCAGGTAAGTCTAAATTTAATGCTTATAGCTTAAACAACCAATATGGCTATATTAAAGGAAATAATTTAGATATTAAAACGACAAATTTATCAAATACTGAAGGCTTAATTACTGCAGACTCTAATGTTGTTATTAATACCACCAGCTTAAATAATTATAGTTCTGTTGGATTTGATAAATATGCAAGTAAATTTGGGGTTTCTGGGCATACTGGCGGTATCTACGCTAAAGATGGTTCTGTCACTATCAAAGCTAATAACATAGACAACTACAATGGTGTTATCTCAGCTAATGGTGCGCAAAATGTGCTCACAAATGGTAATGTTAATATTACCTTAAGAAACAACCTTGATAACCGTCATGGTAAAATTCAAGGTTCTAATACTGTTAAATTAGATGTGAACAAATTAGATAATACTAGTTCAGGTTTAGTTCAGGCAGGTAAAGACCTTACTATTGATGCATTTTCTCGTGTCGATAATTACGGTGGCCGTTTAAGTTCACTCGGTACAACTACAATCTCTAGCCCAACTATTTCTAATGGTTCTTATGGGCAAATTTTAGGCCAAACAGTTATTTTAAACACCTCTAATTATTATTAATTAGGCTATTAAGGAGGCTATCTAGCCTCCTTATATCAAATAAAAAACCCCATTTTAGAGTTATGAAATAATATATTTTTACCTTCAGACTTATCCATTCTAAAAAAGTTAAAAAAATCTAATATCACCCCGATATTGTAATTAATTGCTAATCAATTAAATCTAAGTAAAATAACTTATATATCCCATTTTAGAGTAATTATTACTCATTGATTTAATTAAAAATAAAAGCAACAACAATAAATTAAATTGTAACCTCAGAAATATTAGCATTAACTATCGCCCCCTATTATTCAGACTAAGTTAATATAATTAATTTTTAATTCAAAAGAAATTAACGCATAATTAAAACCGTGTTAAAACAACCAAAAACCACACATTTACCGATAGGTTCATTATAGGGATATATATGAAAATCAATTTAAAATAAGACAAAAAGGCAATTTCAGAGTGAATAGCCTAACCTATCATTTAATTATATTTTATATCATAAAAATAACTTTATTGTTTTTTCGTTTAAGAATAAATGTGGTGAGTATGAATTTTAGCTCTATTTTTTTATCTACTACCTTATTAGCCTTTCCGTTATACGTATTCGCTAATGCTTCACAAATAATTGACCAACAAATCAACAACCAAGCTAGCCAAGATAAATCTCGTGAACAGCAGACTAGATTAGAAACGAAGGATGCTCTAGCAAGGACAAGAGAACAGGCTAATAATATTTTAGTTTTTGATGAAGAAAAAGACTGTTTTGAAATGAAAAAAGTCATTTTAATATCAGAACCCAAATTACCATCTATGCGCCCATTAGAGGCTTATGCAAATCAAGTTATGGGAATTTGTATTGGTATTAATGGTGTTGAAACGCTTGCTAAAGGCTTGCAAGATAAAATCATCAAATCAGGATATGTCACAACACGCGTGAATATTCCTGAACAAAATATTAGTGATGGCATCTTAACCTTACAAATCATACCGGGCAAAGTAGCAAACGTAAAATTAACTGAAGGTAGTGATACATATATTACCCTAGGTGCAATTATGCCAGCGAAGGAAGGCGACTTATTAAATATTCGTGATATTGAACAAGGTTTAGAAAACCTTGAGCGTATCCCTGGCGCAAAAGTTAATATTGAACTCTCCCCCGGTAAAGAATTTTCGACATCCGATATTTCAATTCAAAGGGAAAAATCATCTCCTGTTAATGTTGGTGGCTATTATAATAACTCAGGTAGCCGTCAAACCGGTAAAGATCAGGTCGGAGTCACCCTTTACGGTAATAATCTGACAAGTTTAAATGATACTATTTATGTTTCAGCGGGTAAAAACCTAAAAAACCAAGCTCGTAACAGTACCAGCAATGCTGCTGTTTACTATGCTGTGCCTTATAATTATTGGCTTTTTTCACTCTATGCTAGCAAAAGTGATTATAAACAGACAATTAATGATACCGTTGCCAGCTATAAATATTATGGTGATAGCAAATATTATAACGCTACCGCAAGTAACGTGTTTCTACGTGGACAAACTTATAAAGATACTGCATCTATTCAACTAATTAAACGAAAATCGAAGTACAAACTTGAAGATGTAAAATTACTGTCTCAGGAACGAGATTTAACCACTTTCAAAGTCGGTGTTAGCCACCGACAAAATATTGATAACGCAACCCTCGATGCATCAATCTATTACCAGCGCAATGTACCTTGGTTTGGTGCAGAAGAAAGTTGGGATATGAAATATGGCGATGCGAGTCATATGGCTCGTGTTTATACAATGGATGTATCCGCCATGATCCCCGTTGCTTTTGATGATTTTATCATGAGTTATAACCCTCAACTATTTGTACAATACTCAAGGGACCGTTTAACCATTCAAGATCAATTTTCATTAGGTAGCCGCTGGACGGTTCGTGGTTTCGACGAAGAATTCTCATTAATAGGCGATAAAGGCTTCTATTTACGTAATGAGTTTAATTTTTATATTCCAGGTTTACCCGTTTACCCTTACTATGCGGTTGATTATGGTCGTATATTAGGTGGTGTTTACCCATTAGGGCTTTATTCTGATGACCAACTGTTGGGAACTGCCATAGGGATGAGAGGCAATATTAATATATTTAGTTATGATTTATTCCTAGGCGTCCCACTGTATAAACCTGATGAATATGAAACCAATAGTGTCAATGCTGGTTTAAATGTTCAATGGTTCTGGTAAAATTAATTTAATATTTAAGGTTGACTGTAAATCACTACTTTCAGCCTTTTTTATTTTATGCCCTACTATTTAATTTATTCGTTTTCATCTTGTATTTTAAAAAATTCAACAGCACCAAAATAATCACATATCGAAAAAGTCCCCCTTTGCTATCACTAAAAATATTATACTGATTATAACTTAGCCTCCTTCATCTACGTGTTAATTATTGTTTATTTTTGCTTTCATGTAATTTTATTAAATATAAGACGTCATTAAAAACAAAAAATCCGAGAATATAAATACTCTCGGATTTCCTACTGCAATCTAATCCATCAGAATTCAGGCATTACCCTGCATTGCGTCCTATCAAATATTTAGAAGCGATAACCTGCTCCAAACATAAATACAAATGGGTCTAAACGTGTGTCAATTTTTTGCTGACTTCCACCCGCTTTAAATTTAACCTCAGTATCAATATCCATCCACCAAACTGATGCGTTTAACATCCAGTTGTCAGTCAGCATATAATCCATACCAGCTTGTGCAGCAAAGCCCCAAGAGCTTGACAGGTCTAAATCACTTAGGCCAGGACCAAAATTTTTACCTTTGCTATTGAATTTTTCATCAAAGAAAAAAGTATAGTTAACACCTGCACCTAAATAAGGACGTAACTTATCTTCTTTACTACCAAAATAATATTGAGCCATTAAAGTTGGTGGCAAATGTTTAACTGAAGCAATTGTTCCCAAATCACCTAGGCTGACTTTATGTTCGAAAGGCGTTGCTGCTAATAATTCTACGCCAATATTATCTGTGATCATATAGCCAAAAGTTAAACCTAATTGAGTATTATTATTAGCATTAAATTTACCTAAACCTAATACATCCTCAGAGCCCGCATTTGGTCTGACTGTTGCAGTACCAGCGCGGAAAAGAAAATCGCCAGCTTCATGTGCAATAGAAACTGCTGGAGCTAAAGTTGCAGCTGCTAATACAAGCGCAGTGAGTTTTTTCATTATCAATCCCATTCCTGTGTTTTTATTTTAGGAAAATATACCGTATTATTTAAATTGATGTTCAAATCAAGATCACATCTTTTGCTTATTTATAGGCAACCCGATAAATATGAGTTTATTATTTCATTTATATTTTTTTTAATTTTGATTTAAATCAATTTTTAGGAAATAACCAATAAAATATAAAATTGATTATAATTTATTTATATTAATCCTGCATTTTAAACATGTATTAAATATACAACATAAGTAATTATCTTTAGATTTCGCGCATTAACTTACTTATATTGCTCCAAATATCTTACTGATTAGAGTTGTTAACATTCCGAATTTTCTTATCTTTCTCTACCTCTAGCCCTGATACTCGGTTACAATTGGCTGAAACTCTTGACCCGTTTGTAGATAGGAGCAGTTAAATGTCCATTTCGGCCAACTCACTCATCAGTGATAGCGTCAATTTTTTTAAAAACCAATTGAGTGGCCTGTTTACTATTGTGTTGTCAGCAACCGTAGTAAGCCTTGCGATTTACGCAATGATGATCCCTAGCGAGCAAATGATAAGCGTGCTAGCGCAAGCACAGACTAAAATGATTGAGTCTGGTAACTCCGGCTTACAAGACTGGATACTAGGTCTTTCAGAAGAAGATAAAAGTAGTATCTTACGCGTTTCTTTTGGGTTAATTCTCTCGGTTACTCTGGGCAGTTTAGTCCTTATTTGCGGCACTCTATCTTATATTGCTGGTCTGTCTCGTGGTGAACACCTATCGGGTATTCAGGCGCTCACCGCATCTTTAAACAAAGCACCATCAATGTTTCTTCTATTAGTTGTTTGCTCTTTACTTATCCAATTAGGTATCACCATCATGGTGCTACCTGGAATTGTATTAGCTATTGGCTTCTCTTTAGCCCCTGCTATCTTAATGAGTGAGCGTACAAACCCGTTTAGTGCTATGGGTAAAAGTTGGAAAATGGCTTATGCAAACTGGCGCATTGCATTGCCAATGGTATTAATTTGGATGGCTGCACAAATGCTGGTTAGCGTTCTCTTGGGTAGCTTAAATATGAATCATATTGCTGTTAACGGGGTTTCCTTCTTACTTAATAATTTCGTTGCAGCCTTTGCTTTAATTTATTTTTATCGCCTATACATGTTAGTCGCTAAGAATTGATCTAAAGGGTAAATGGGGGATCTAATCCCCCATTTATCTTCGCGTTATTAAACACCGAATAAGGCCCATCAAGTATTTTATTCCTAAAAACACCCTACCAACACATTAATCATACTTCTTTGGGCTGTTCTGGCTCTAGGTCAATTTTTGAATTCAGTGGTTCAGTTTTTTCACCATCGAATGTCTCTAACGATTTTCTGTCTGCTTCAGACTTTCTATCTTCAACTGTTTTTATTTGTACTTGCTGTTTACTCTGAATAAGTCGAATAGCAAAATAAATATCAGGCACAACCAATAAATCATCATCAGAGCGACTGATTTTATTTTGTTCCAACCACCGTTTTACCGAAGTCCTACGACCTGCAAGTACAAGAGTTACCCCTTTTGCTTTCAATGAGGTAACAATATCATTTAGCGCTGAAAATACGCTCACATCATTATGCGTGAAGCTAACTGCCGCATCCACAATTACCCAAGCAGGCCTTTTTAATTGATTATCTATATGCTTGTTTAATCGTTCTTTAAAATAATTCACGTTAAAATAAGTTAATGGTGAATTAAACCGATAAATTAAAACCCCATCAATTTGTTGAATACCATTCTCAGGCGCCATAGAATGCAGCATTCCCTGTTCATCGACACCTAATAACTGGTCTGTAGGCCTAAATATTATCCGAATAAACTGCAACAACCCCAATAATACCGCCAACCCCACACCACTAATTAACCCGACAACAAGTACAGCGCACAGCGTAAACACGCATAAGAAAAATGCCTGTCGATTGCGTTTACGCATCGAAAAAATACTACGGAAGCTCAATAAGGAAAATGTCGAAATAATCAGTACCATACCCAATGCAGGCATCGGAATATATTCTAATAAGTTTATTGAAAAAAGTAAGACAGCTAAAATAGTTAAAGCCGCGACAATAGAGACTAACTGAGTTTTCCCCCCCATCATATCATTCACTGCAGTACGGCTGCTTGCTGCGCTTACCGCAAAGCCTTGCGCCAAAGCGGATGCAATATTCGCTACGCCTAATGCCCTAAGTTCTTGGTCTGCATCAACCGTGTAGCCATTTTTACTGGCAAAACTGCGGGCAGTCATCATAAAACTCACAAAGCTAATCACCGCTAAGTTTAAAGATGGGATAACCAAATCACGAATTAGCCCCGGAGGGAAATCAGGCAGCGGAACATACGGAAGCCCATCACCTAAATCACCAACAGTACTCACGCCATATTGCTCAAGATTAAATGCAACACTAGCCGCGGTGGCTAAAATCATTGCAATGAGTAAAGAAGGCCATTTACTGCGAACACGCTTAATCGCAAGCGTAATCGCTAACGTCGTCACCGCAACTAATAATGTCGGAATATGTGTCTCTTTTAATGCTAAAGGTAAAGCGACTAAACGTTCAATAAAACCGGCTGGTAATGTACTGATACCAAAAACCTTGCTAATTTGACTAACGATAATAGTTAATGCAACCCCATTTAATAACCCTTGCAATATGGGGCGAGACAAAAAGTCAGCGAATGTTCCCAAGCGAAATTTAGCTGCAATCAAACACCAAATCCCTGTCATGAAACTCATTACCATGACCAATTGCCAACGGACATCATCATCCCCCATCGCAAGTGGTGCAACTGCTGCTGCAATCACCGCACAGGTTGCTGCATCGGGGCCGATAATCAATTGTTTGGATGTCCCAAATAATGCATAAAAAAACATGGGTAAAATACAGGAGTAAAGCCCAACGATTGCATTCATCCCCATTAATTCGGCATAAGCAATTGCGACAGGCAAAGCAACAGCAGCAACAGACAAGCCTGCTTTTACATCAGGGCCAAGATCTGAAAGTTGGTAATTAAACAGCGTTTCTAACCCTGGCATCCAAGCAAACAGCTTCGCCTTTATCATTGATGAAAAATACCTATAAATTAGTAAGTTAAATTAGCTTTAACACTATATATAGCTGAACTAATAAAGTTTATCTAGAAGTAAGTCAAATAATAGTAAAATAGTGCAAATATCTTTGGTAACAAAGCGTATTTATTGGTAAAAAGGTGCAAACTTTTAACAATTATGGTCAAAATCAGTTAAACTACTCCATTATCTTTACGTTGAGGCGCTTTATTCACTGTTATGAAACAACTTATTGATTTTATCCCTTTAATCATATTTTTCATCGTCTATAAAAGATATGACATTTTCTACGCAAGTGGCGCACTAATGGTAGCAACACCTCTTGCTTTGTTAGCGACATACCTTATTTATAAAAAAGTTGAAAAGGTGGCGAAAATCACCTGTGCAATCGTAATGGGGTTTGCAGCTTTAACCCTTATATTTCATAGTGATGCCTTTATTAAGTGGAAAGTCACCATCATTTATGCAGCCTTTGCAGGGGCATTATTGTTTAGCCAATGGTTTACTGAAAAACCATTAATTCAAAGAATGTTAGGTAGTAATCAAGAAATTAAACTTGCTGACAGCTATTGGACTAAACTAAATAGCGCTTGGGCTATTTTCTTTATTTTCTGTGCTCTTCTCAATATCTATGTTGCATTTTGGATGGCACAAGATATTTGGGTAAACTTTAAAGTGTTTGGTCTTACTGCTGGTACGTTGATATTTACTGTACTGAGCGTTGTCTATATTTTTAAAAATATGACTAAAGAGCCGATAGAAAAACACGAAGAGTAATACTGGTGATAAAACACAAAAAAAACCTGCAAATATTATTTCGCAGGTTTTTTTTTACTCGTTAAATATTAATATCGCTTCTCACCAAATGCTTTTTCAATTTTTTTATCTGTATTGTATTGCGATAACGCATATACTGACCAAATTGCAGCCGGTAGCCAGCCAATAAGTGTTATTTGAAGAACCAAGCAAATAATGCCAGCAAAAGGACGGCCTATCGTGAAAAACTGTAACCAAGGTAATAATATTGCTAATAACAGTCTCATGTTATCTCCCACAGTGAGTTACCAATATTAATTTATTATAGTATAAACAATCTAATCAGTTGACTAAACGTAAAACACACTTCTTGTTTATTCTTTGCATAACTATATCTTTTTGGTGAATTTAGAAGCAACATGGCGGGTTTCCCCCCTTATTTTTACATTAAATCAATTATAGGTGCGTAAACAATGGATAACTTAATGGTTATTGTTTACGACTACATATGTAATTTGCTATAAATGCCAAATCAATATGTTTATCCTTTTTAATAAGAGTCAAATATGCAATTACCAAACGGTGAATTGGTTTTACGAACGTTAGCCATGCCCGCAGACACTAACGCAAATGGTGATATTTTTGGTGGCTGGTTAATGTCGCAAATGGATATTGGTGGTGCTATTTTAGCTAAAGAAATTGCACTTGGCCGTGTGGTCACCGTCGCTGTAAATGGTATTAAATTCCAAAAGCCTGTTGCAGTAGGGGATGTCGTTTGCTGTTACGCCCGTTGCTTAAAAACAGGCAAAAGCTCAATCACTATTAATATCGAAGTGTGGGTAAAAAAAGTGGCTACAGCACCTGTTGGTCAACGATATCAAGCCACTGATGCGGTATTCACCTATGTTGCTGTCAATGACGACAATACAACTAGGCCACTCCCCATAGAAAAACAACATTTTCAGTTAGCAAGTTCAGAACAACAGTTTGATTAATTGATATTATTTATAAAAAAGCACCTTGTGCAGTAATGGCATAAGGTGCTTTTTTTATGAAAAACGAGTGCCTAAACTTGGCTCACAGTTCCATCCAATTTGAAGTAAATCTC
The DNA here is from genome assembly GCF_044006275.1 of Providencia sp. 2024EL-00732. Lineage (NCBI taxonomy): Bacteria > Pseudomonadati > Pseudomonadota > Gammaproteobacteria > Enterobacterales > Morganellaceae > Providencia > Providencia sp. 2024EL-00732. The sequence goes on from NZ_JBIPDG010000001.1 coordinate 848,798, forward strand.
CGTTACATACCCTTTAGCAGGTTGTTTTTCATAAGCCCAGCGGTTCATGGCACGTTTAACTTCGCGTTCAAATAAACCTTTCGGTGAAACTTCAACAAACTCAATATTGGTAACCCGGCCTGAGTCGTCGATATCATAACGTACTTTAACATACCCTTCTTTACCTAAACGACGGGCGCGGTCCGGATACATTGGTGGCTGTTTATGTAATGCTTTTGGCCCACTTTTATTCGAGGTTTTGCTGCTTGTTCCTGCATTTTTTGCTGTAGTAACCGCATTATTATTAGTTTTAGGCGCATCTGCATCAGACTTTAAGTTGCTCATCGCCAGTTGTTTTTCTACTGGCTTGACCTCTTCTTTAATTTTTTTCTTTTCTTCCTGTTTAGGTTTAGGTTTAGGTTTCTTTTTCACCTCAGGTTTTTTCTTTGGTAATGCAATGACTGGCTCAACAACAGGCTCCGGTTCGGGCTCAACAACAGGTTCTGGTTCAACAACCGGCTCTGGCTCTACTGGCGTCTCAACAGGTTGAGCAGGCTCAGATGCAGGTTCAGGGGCAGCAAAACTAATCATTGCTATCGTCATTGGTTCAGGATCTCTGGCCAAATTAGGTTGATTAAAAATCCATGCCATCGCAAGGCCTGCATGAATAGATAATGAAATGACGATAATTAAAGTCCAACGGATCCAACGCATATGCAATTTCTACCTACACCAGTCTAACTATAATAATATGCCCAATAGTTTAAATGCAAATAGCAATCATATTCAATAAGCTTTGTCATACAAAGTGAAAAATGTGAATGTGCGCTTTAATAACCTTATTCAATCCATTGAGTAAAAAGTAGCGAATGGCGACGACGGTACACATCGATTTTGCGCATTGTATAAATGTGCATATTCCGTCTAGAATGCCCTTCCAGCCAGCGTCTACGGCGACGAAGGGTCTGCCTTAACATCCGCCAGCGCCCCACTTCATGCCTACTACGTCTCATTTTATTTTGTCCTTTTATCATCAAAAAATAACGTCAAAAAAATATTATATTCTTTTGTAAAAAAGAACCAAGGGGAACTTTTTGAGACAGTTTCTCTTACAATTTAATATCTCATTGATATTATCAATGTATGTAATCATTATTTCCTAATGATTTTGCTTATTTCACAAAGCTTTTACTGCAAAATTTTGCTAAATTCTATTAAGTTGATATTTTACTAACGGTTTTTTTAACTAGGTCGTCTTTCTTTAACTCAATTCCCTTATCAGTGAGGCATGTGATCCACTATGGCAACCGTCTATACACTTATGAGTTGGCTTTTATTTTTCCTTTATTGGCTAATCATTGCAGCAGTCACTGTCCGCATTTTAGTCAAAAGAAGGCCTGTCACCTCTGCCATGACATGGCTTCTGATTATCTATATTCTCCCTTTAGTCGGTATCATTGCTTATGTGGCTTTTGGTGAACTCCACCTCGGAAAACGCCGTGTTGATAAAGCGCATCATATGTGGCCTTCAGTTGCTACATGGCTAGAAAATTTACGCAGTTCAAAACACATCTTTGCAACCGAAAATAGCCGTGTCGCTGAGCCACTTTTTCAATTAGTGGAAAAACGTCAAGGAGTTGCTGGTGTTAAAGGCAACCGAATCCAGTTATTAACTACATGCGAAGATTCACTGAAAGCGATTGTCAATGATATCAACAACGCCCAGCACTCTATCGAAATGGTGTTTTATATTTGGCAGCCGGGTGGCTTAGTCGATGGTGTTACCGAAGCTTTATTGAATGCGGCAAAGCGTGGCGTTAAATGCCGTATTATGGTCGACTCAGCAGGAAGTTGGCATTTTTTCCGGAGCGACTACCCAGCAAAAATGCGAGCAGCTGGCATTGAGTTTGTTGAATCTCTTAAAGTCAATTTAATGCGTTTTTTCTTACGCCGCATGGACTTACGTCAGCATCGTAAAATAATCGTTATTGATAACTATATTTCATATACTGGAAGTATGAATATGGTTGATCCTCGTTATTTTAAACAAGATTCGGGCGTCGGTGAGTGGGTTGATATTCTCGTTCGCATGGAAGGTCCTGTCAGTACAACCCTCGGCATTGTTTATGCCTTTGACTGGGAAATGGAAACAGGCCAACGTGTTCTCCCACCGCCACCAGACAGCAATATAATGCCATTTGAGCAAGCAAACGGTCATACCACCCAAATTATCGCATCAGGCCCTGGTTTCCCCGATGAACTGATCCAACAGTCCTTAATGACAGCAATGTTTTCCGCTCGGAAACAACTGATCATGACGACCCCTTATTTTGTGCCAAGTGATGATTTACTCCACGCGATTTGCACTGCAGCAATGCGCGGTGTAGATGTTAGTATCATTATGCCGCGTCAAAATGATTCTTTTCTTGTACGCTGGGCAAGCCGTTCATTTTATAGTGAATTATTAGAAGCAGGTGTTAAAATTTACCAGTTTGAAGATGGTTTGCTGCACACTAAAAGCGTCCTTGTGGATGGGGAGCTCAGTCTAGTTGGTTCGGTTAACTTAGATATGCGTAGTTTATGGTTAAACTTCGAAATTACCGTGGTCATTGATGATAAAAGTTTTGGTAGCGATCTGACACTAGTACAGTATGATTACATCGCTCGTTCAACACGGTTAGAAATTGAAGAATGGGAACAGCGCCCTTTCTGGAATCGTGTCGTTGAACGTATTTGTTACTTCTTTAGTCCATTGTTATAAATTGAATTAATTAGGAAAGGTCATGACAGAAAAACAATTTACCCGGTTAATCGATGAGGATGACATCATTGAAATTGCTTATGACCTGTTTCTTGAAGGTGCAATGACCCATTTAGAACCCGCAGATCAACTCATTTTTGCGTTACAGTTTGAAGAATTAGGGGCGGCAGAAATAGCCCCTTTGAGTGATAATTGGCAAAATATCATCACGGAACAAGTTGATTTAAATGCATTAAGTGAAGTGGTTATTGGGCTGGCTGAAACCCCTGATGCAGAACTGAATGATATTTTTGCCCGTATTTTAATTAGCCGTCACCCTTCTAAACCATTTCATCACATTTTATGGAAAAAATAGCGCAATAACCGCTATGGCTAACAAATAAAACAGAGCAAAACGCTCTGTTTTATTTACAACAAAATTAATGTTATCCCTTAAAGCGGGTCAATTTTCAAACAAGATACCGCATGTTTAAAGCTCCCTTCTAGCAAGGGTCGTGTTTTTGCGCACTCTTCATCTGCTAATGGGCAACGGGTTCTAAACACACACCCGGAAGGTGGGTTTATGGGGGATGGCAACTCCCCTTCAAGTAGCTCAATTTCTTTGTTTTTTTCTTTATCGGGGTCAGGAACTGGCACCGCAGACATGAGAGCCCGAGTATAAGGATGCAAGGGGTTATTATACACCTCATCATATGTACCAAGCTCTACCGCGTGCCCCAGATACATAACCAATACACGGTCAGAAATATGCTTAACGACAGCTAAATCGTGAGCAATGAATATTAATGATAACTTCATTTCCCGTTGTAATTCTTGCAACAAATTAACCACTTGTGCTTGAATGGAAACATCCAATGCAGATACGGGTTCATCACAAATCACTAATTTAGGCTCTAAGATCAGTGCCCTAGCAATACCTATTCGTTGACATTGCCCACCTGAAAATTCATGAGGATAGCGGTTAATCAAATTTGGCAACAGCCCTACACGCATCATCATTTTTTTCACTTTTTCGGTGACTTCAAGCTGTGACATTTTAGGATGATACGTTTTCAACGGCTCAGCAATAATATCCCCAATCGTCATACGCGGATTTAACGACGCTAATGGATCTTGAAAAATCATTTGGATATCACTGCGTACACGCCGCCATTCTTTATCGCTTTTACCTAATAAATTTTGCCCTAGCCAACTCACCGTGCCATCTGTGGCTTTGACTAAGCCAATCAATGCCCGAGCAAATGTCGATTTACCACATCCCGACTCACCCACAACACCTAAGGTTTCGCCTTCATACAGCCGCAATGTTACCCCATCAACGGCCTTTAAACTTTTATTAGGTTGCCAAAACCATTGTTTTTTATCCCTAATCTCAAAATGGACTTTTAAGTCGTTCACCTCTAATAAGACCGGCCTATTCTCATGAGTGCTCATACAAGTTCCTCCATAGGCTTAAAGCAGGCGCGTAAACGTGTTTGTTCAAAGGTTGTTAATACGGGTTCATTATCCACACACTGCTGTGTGGCATATTGGCAACGCGGTGAAAATGGGCAACCCTTGGGTAACCTTAATAAGTTTGGTGGATTACCCGGTATTGTTGCTAGGCTCTCATCATCACCGTCAAGACGGGGAACCGCAGCTAATAAACCAAGAGAATACGGATGAGAAGGATGATAAAATATATCTCGAGCGGTACCATATTCCATCGTTCGCCCAGCATACATCACAAGAACTTTATCGCAAACGCCAGCTACTACCCCAAGGTCATGCGTGATCAGAATAATCGCAGTATCAAATTCTTGTTTTAATTCATTAAGCAACGTCATGATTTGTGCTTGCACAGTAACATCAAGCGCCGTTGTAGGCTCATCTGCTATTAACAACTTAGGCTGACATAATAATGCCATAGCAATCATCACTCGCTGGCGCATTCCCCCTGAAAATTCATGAGGATACATATTCATCCGTTTACGCGCTTCAGGCATTTTAACTGCATCAAGCATCCTAACAGACTCTTCAAAAGCCTCATTTTTACTCATACCCTTGTGAAGCATTAAAACTTCAGATAATTGAGTGCCAATTTTTAAATAAGGATTGAGCGATGTCATTGGGTCTTGAAATATCATTGAAATTTCTTCGGCCCGCATCCGGTTTAATTCTTTCTCCCTTAAATTCAGTATTTCACGTCCATTAAATACCGCTGACCCATTGATCCGGCCATTTTTAGCTAATAGACCCATTAATGCAAAAGCAGTTTGTGATTTACCAGAACCCGATTCACCGACAATGCCGAGTGTTTCCCCTGCACTTAACTCAAAATTTAATTTATTAACCGCCGTTACACTGCCATCTTGAGTGGCAAAATTAACGCTGAGATCTTTTACTGATAACAGAGGGGTTTTTATTGCATTATTTGACATGTGTTTCCCTCTAGCGATCTTTCGGGTCAAGAGCATCGCGCAGCCCATCCCCGATAAAGTTAAAACAAAATAGTGTAATGACCAAGAAACCCGCTGGGATCAGCAATAACCATGGAGTAACCTCCATTGAATTAGCCCCATCACTGAGCAAAGCCCCCCAACTACTTAGTGGTTCTTGCGTTCCTAACCCCAAAAAGCTTAAGAAAGATTCAAATAAAATCATACTTGGTACTAATAATGAGGCATATACCACAACAACCCCCAAAACATTAGGGACAATATGGCGTAAAATAATCTGCCGCGTACTGACACCACAAACAAGGGCTGCCTCGATAAACTCTTTACGTTTTAATCCCAGTGTTTGCCCACGCACAATACGTGCCATATCGAGCCATGAGACCATACCAATCGCCACAAATATCAATAAAATATTTGCACCAAATAAGGTCACTAATAAAATGACGAAAAACATAAACGGAAATGAGTTTAAAATTTCTAGCAAGCGCATCATCAGGGAATCAACCTTCCCGCCAATATAACCTGCCAATGAACCATACAAAGTACCAACAATAACTGCAACTAACGCAGCTGCAACCCCAACCATTAAGGAAATTCGCCCACCAATCGCAACTCTGACGAGTAAATCTCGACCTGATGCATCAGTGCCAAAATAGTGCCCCGTCGCCATATCTGGTGGCATGGACATCATTTCCCAATCGGTATCATCATATAAAAATGGGGAGAGCATAGGGGCAAAAATCACAAACATTGTGATTAAAAATAACACAAACAAACTGACGATTGCGGCTCGATTATGGATAAAGCGACGCCTTGCATCCTGCCATAAACTGCGCCCTTCAATATCTAACTGCTCCGAAAAATGCTCCAGAGCTTCACTATTTTGCTGATTCGATATCATAGTGTTTCTCCGGCTTAGTAACGAATTTTAGGGTCAATAACGGCATACAACACATCAACAATTGCATTAAATGCAATGGTTAATACACCCACTAAAATTGTTAAACTTAGTACTAATGAATAGTCACGGTTAAGTGCTCCATTAACAAAAAGCTGGCCAATGCCCGGTAAGCCAAAAATTGTCTCAATGACCATTGACCCCGTAATGATCCCAACGAATGCTGGCCCCATATAAGAAAGCACAGGAAGCAAAGCCGGTTTCAATGCGTGACGTAGAATAATAGTTCTTAGGGGTAACCCTTTCGCGCGTGCAGTACGAATAAAATTTGAGTGCATAATCTCGATCATCGACCCGCGAGTTATACGGGAAATACTAGCAATATAAGCTAATGACAATGCAACCATGGGTAAAACCATGTGTTTAAGGTTACCGCCATCCCAGCCACCACCAGGGAGCCATTTCAAATGAATGGCAAAAATCAGCACCAATAGTGGTGCTACAACAAAGCTGGGGATGACAACCCCCGTCATGGCAAACCCCATGACTGTAAAATCCCATTTAGTATTTTGGTTTAGCGCCGCAATAACCCCGGCTGAAACACCAAAAAGAACCGCAATAATAAATGCCGTTGCACCTAACTTTGCTGACACTGGGAAAGCCTTAGCAACGAGGTCATTAACACTATAATCTTTGTATTTAAATGATGGGCCAAAATCCCCTTTGGATAACTGAATCAAATAATTGAAATACTGTTTATACATTGGGTCATTGAGATGATATTTCGCTTCAATGTTGGCCATAACTTCAGGCGGGAGTTTACGTTCCCCTGTAAAAGGGCTTCCTGGCGCCAAGCGCATCATAAAAAATGAGATTGTAATAAGGATCAGTAACGTCGGGATCGCTTCTAGCAACCGACGCAAAATGAATTTAAACATTGCTCTTTCCTACATCTATTGCCTATTAGGCTAATATCTGGCTCCACACTAAATGGAGCCAGAACAAGTTTATTAGTGTTTGATAATATATAAGTCTTTAGTATGCAGGTTATCTAACGGGTCTTTGCCACTGTAACCACCAACATAAGGTTTTACCAAACGCGTATTAACGTAGTAGTAAAGAGGAACAACACCTGAGTCTTTATCGAGTAATTCTTCAGCCTGCTGATAGAGCGCCGCCCGCTCTTCATCTGTTTTGACTTGCAATGTTTTTTTCATTACGGCATCAAAATCTGTATTTTTATAGTGAACGGTATTATTACTGCTGTAGGAAAGTAACATATTGAGGAAAGATGACGGTTCATTATAATCAGCACACCAACCAGCACGAGCAACATCATAATTACCTTGATGTCGGCTATCTAAAAAAGTTTTCCATTCTTGGTTTTCTAATTTAACTTCCGCGCCTATATTCTTTTTCCACATAGAAGAAGCGGCTATTGCGATACGTTTATGTAAATCTGAAGTGTTGTACAGTAAATTGAATTTTAATGGGTTCCCTTTATTGTAGCCGGCCTCTTCAAGTAACTGTTTGGCTTTTTCATTGCGTTGCTCTTGGGTCATATTCGCATACCAGTCAGGCTTTTCAGCTTTCATTCCGCTGGTAAATGGAGGAGTAAAGCCATACGCTGGGATATCTCCTTGCGCCTTCACTTTATAAGTAATGATATCTCTATCCATGGATAATTTTAGAGCTTCACGGACTTTCGGATCATTAAACGGTGGTTTCTCATTATTGATTTCATAATAGTAAGTACACAGATATGGGCTCACTTTTAACTCATTTGGCATATTTTGTTGTAAGCTTTTAAACTGCTCAATCGGTAAATTACTATAAGTCATATCGATTTCACCACTACGATAGCGGTTAACATCAGTCACTTCGGAAGAAATCGGTAAGAAAGTCACTTGGTCAATTACAGTATTCGCATTATCCCAATAACTAGGGCTACGCTCTAACACAATACGTTCATTCACCGTCCAACCTTTTAATTTATACGCGCCATTACCCACGAAATTTTGTGGCTGAGTCCATTTTGCGCCATGCTGTTCGATGGTTTTTTTATTCACTGGCGACATAGATGAGTGAGCTAATAGCTTAGGAATATAAGGTACGGCTTCGCTAAGTGAAATAACTAATGTTTTATCATCAAGAGCCTTAACACCAAGCTCTTGAGGCTTTTTCTTACCTGCAATAATATCGTCAACATTTTGAATATGTGCATACTGTAAGTAACTTGCGTAAGGTGATGCCGTATCAGGGTCTGCTAAACGTTGCCAACTATAGACAAAATCCTCTGCTGTGACAGGGTCACCATTGGACCATTTTGCATCATCACGTATTTTAAACGTCCACTCTTTAAAATCTTTATTTTCCCAGCTAACTGCTGAGCCAGGTAAAATCTCACCGTCAGGGCCGACAATTGTGATCCCCTCAAAAAGATCCCGCGCTAATGCTGACTCAGGTACCCCTTCAATTTTATGCGGGTCTAACGATTGAGGTTCCGACCCATTATTACGCACCATCACCTGCTTCTCTGCAAGTTCCACACCCGCAGGAACAACTGCCGCAAAACTCGTCGCTATTGACCCCACAGCCAGCCCTGCGGTCACGCTAAGTGCAATAATCGATTTATTGATTAATTTACTCATCTTATCGGTTACTCCCGTTCATATTTATTATGATTGTGTGTTGTTCATATTCACTAAAACCTAGAATAGTGAACACTTTTTATAATTATTTAGATATTATTAATTAGGTTCATTTATATATAACCGTTTAATATCCGTATAATCAAGAGGGTCTTTGCCTTTAAATCCATTAATCGTAGGTTTTATCATGCGCGCACTAACGCGATAATAAACAGGAACTATGGCCGAGTCCTTGTCCAACAAGGCTTCAGCTTGCTGATATATATCATGACGAGATTGGTCATCAGGAGCAGTTAAAGCCTGTGCAAGTAACGCATCAAAAGCAGAATTACTATAAAATGCAGTATTATTACTATTTTGTGACAACATCATGTTTAGAAAAGCAGTAGGCTCATTATAATCTGCACACCAAGTCGCTCTAGCGACATCATAATGGCCTTCATGACGGCTTTGTAATGACGTCTTCCATTCTTGGTTTTGTAAAGTCACCTGCGCCCCTATATTTTTTTTCCACATAGAGGCTGCGACGATAGCTTGCTGTTTATTCTGATCTGAAGTGTTATAGAGTAATGAAAATTTTAACGGGTTTGCTTTATTATAACCGGCTTCTAAAAGTAACTCTTTGGCCTTCTTATAACGCTGTTCTTGGGTTAAATCGGCCCATTCAGGTAACGTAAAATTCCCATTATTGATAAAAGTTGGTGTAAACCCATAAGCTGCGACTTGCCCTTGCGCCATAACTTTATTGGTTATTGTCTCTCTATCTAACCCTAGCTTAATTGCCTCACGTACTCGTGGGTCATTGAATGGCGGTTTCTGGTTATTTATTTCATAATAAAATGTACATAAATAAGGGCGAACATACAGTTCATCCGGCTTTTCTTGCTGCATTTTTTTATACAGAACAGGCGGGATTGCAGAATTGCTGATATCTATCTCACCACTACGGTAACGGTTAATATCACTGACCTCTGAGGTAATCGCTAAAAATGTAGCTTGGTCTATACGGCTACTGTCATTGTTCCAATAATATGGGTTACGTTTTACTACAATACGTTCATTAACGACCCACTTATCAAGTAAATAAGCCCCATTGCCTACAAAATTTTGTGGTTGAGTCCATTTTTCACCGTGCTGCTCTATTGCCTTCTTATTAACAGGTTTCAATGATGTATGAGAAAGCATATCGACAAAATAGGGAACTGGATGGCTAAGTGTCACTTGTAAATGCTGAGGATCAAGCGCTTTAACACCCAACGCCGTCGGAGGTAATTTACCGGCTAAAATAGCATCGGCATTTAAAATATACGCATTTTGTAAATAACTCGAATAAGGAGACCCTGTACTTGGGTCCGATAACCGCTGCCAGCTATAAACGAAATCTTCAGCAGTAACTGGCGTACCATCACTCCATTTAGCCCCTTGCCGTAAAGTGAAAACCCACGTTATATAATTGTCATTTGTCCAACTTTCCGCGACCCCAGGCGCTACTTTTCCGTCGATATCGCTGTAAACTAACCCTTCAAGTAAGTTTAAAATAATATTGCTTTCTGGTACCCCTTCCACTTTATGAGGGTCAAGTGATGTGACTTCTGAGCCATTGTTTATCGTGATCACCTGCGGTGACTTAATTGCCGTATCTGTCGCATTAGCCTGAAGCGTAATAAATAATATCGAGAGTGCACCAAAACCCATTTTTGATTTGATCATCATATCCCTCATGATTAATTGATGGCGCTATCACTGCATTAGCAGCCTTCTCTACAAAATTAGTTGATTGTTATAACTATCAAGTTTGCTGTTTATTAAAGTAAATAGCGCTCTCCCCAATAAATATCAATAACAAGTTTTTAACATTCTTGCGCATAAAAACTTTATATGAATATTCAAATAATCATGCAAAAGTAAAAAATATACTTTAATAACATTATGATAAAAAAATTACTGCACCCAAAAAGCAGTATCGCCTTTTTTGTGGTTCCAAACATATCATTAACAAACACTAATTAGAATAGTGAATAAATTTACGTAGCTCACAATTTCTTACTTTTTATCCCTACTTTAGCAAAAAATGCGACATATAATTACAGTTAACATATTTGTTATCCGTAATTGTTAATTACTCTAATTTTGAGGACATCTGAGGGTAATAAAAGTAGTCTGTATATGAATGGTTAGTATTCAGAAGTAGAAAATACAATTCGAGGGAATGTTGGCTGCAACAAACCACTGCAACCAACAAAGATAGCTAGATAGGCAAAAGAATAAAAATTATAACAACCCAGGAAATAACGCCTTAACCCCTGTCACGATAAACTCAATCCCTAACGACATAAGCAACAGCCCCATAATACGAGTTACAACGTTAATCCCAGTTTGGCCAAGGTAACGAACAAGTAAAGATGCTGAACGAAATAGCAACCAACAACAAAATGCAAAGAGAATGCTGGTCAGCGCTAAACCCAAAAAGTTTTGCCAACCGTGCCAACGAGATGACCATACAATACAAGAACTAATTGCCCCCGGACCGGCCATTAGTGGTAGTGCTAACGGGACAACACCAATACTATCTCTTACTGCAGTTTCTGTTTTTTCTTGCTTATTCTGTTTATCTTCACCAATTTTTCCACTAATCATCGACATTGCGATTGTCACAATTAATATCCCCCCTGCGATGCGAAATGAATCGATGGAGATACCAAACAACTGAAGTATTGAGTCACCTATGAGTAGTGAAGTACATAAAATAATAGCGACTGAAGTATTCGCTACAGTATTAGTTTTATTTCTCCCTGCATTACTTTGATAGTTAGTCATACTAATAAACACAGGTAGAATGCCTACTGGGTTTACAAGTGCAAAAAGACCAATAAAAAATTTAATGTAACCAGATAAATCGAGTAATGCGATGCTCACTCAGCCATTTCCTTAAACAGTTCTCTTAAGAGATGCATTGATACCTTTTCTAATTTTATCACCTCTGGTGCCAATTTCCTTGCGCGAAATAATTTTTTCTATAACAAACTAAATTTCCTTGTTATTTTAGTGAGTAATGAATGAATTTTTCCCCACAGATGTATTAGTCATATTAAATTAAGTCATAGAACAATAACACTTACATAACGTATATGAATATAAGCCTGCTGAAAGGTGTCAGCTTGGCATTTTCGTGATTTAGATCACTTTATTTAATTCCTATTTTGTTAATCTATTCTTAACTGATAGACAGGATTAATAAGATTTTTAAGCCAATAGGCGATGATGAGCAGCGTTATTATTAGAATTATCTATACTTTCACTTTTAGGCAGTCTTTTTCGCCCAGTTTGTCGATACATTGCTCATTGGCTTAAAAAGTTTAACATTTATCAGGAGTAATCTATATGTCTGTAACTAACGTTACCGAACTCAATGAACTCGTTGCTCGTGTCAAAAAAGCTCAACGCGAATTCGCGACTTTCTCACAAGAAAAAGTTGACGAAATATTTCGTGCTGCTGCTCTCGCTGCCGCTGATGCACGTATCCCCCTAGCAAAACTCGCTGTTGAAGAATCTGGAATGGGTATTATTGAAGATAAAGTGATAAAAAATCATTTTGCTTCTGAGTATATCTATAATGCCTATAAAGACGAAAAGACCTGTGGGACTTTATCTGAAGACCCAACATTTGGGACAATAACGATTGCAGAGCCTATCGGTATTATTTGTGGCATTGTGCCAACCACTAACCCAACCTCAACTGCAATTTTTAAATCATTAATTAGTCTAAAAACACGTAATGCCATTATCTTCTCTCCACATCCACGTGCGAAAAATGCAACCAATCGTGCAGCTGAAATAGTACTTAATGCCGCTATTGCTGCAGGTGCACCAAAAGATATTATTGGCTGGATTGATTCCCCTTCCGTTGAATTATCCAATGCATTGATGCACCACGCTGATATTAACCTGATTTTAGCGACAGGTGGACCAGGTATGGTTAAAGCAGCCTATAGCTCTGGTAAGCCAGCGATTGGTGTCGGCGCGGGTAATACCCCTGTTGTGATTGATGAAACAGCAGATATCAAACGTGCTGTTGCATCTATTCTTATGTCAAAAACCTTCGATAACGGCGTTATTTGCGCCTCAGAACAATCCGTTGTTGTTGTGGATGAGATCTACAACCAAGTTCGTGAGCGTTTTTCCAGCCATGGCGGCTATTTACTGCAAGGTAAAGAACTTAAAGCGGTTCAAGAAATCATTTTGAAAAATGGTAACTTAAATGCTGCCATTGTGGGCCAACCTGCTGTTAAAATTGCCGAAATGGCGGGCATCACTGTCCCTATCACGACTAAAATCTTGATAGGTGAAGTTAAAGTTATTGATGATTCAGAACCCTTTGCCCATGAAAAACTGTCCCCGCTCTTAGCCATGTATCGTGGTAAAAACTTTGAAGATGCCGTCTCCAAAGCTGAACAATTAGTCGAAATGGGAGGGATTGGCCATACTTCTTGCTTATACACCGACCAAGACAATCAACATGAACGAGTGAACTACTTCGGCCAAAAAATGAAAACAGCACGTATTTTAATTAATACGCCGGCCTCGCAAGGTGGTATTGGTGACTTATACAACTTCAAACTAGCTCCTTCTCTCACATTGGGTTGTGGCTCTTGGGGGGGTAACTCTATTTCCGAAAACGTCGGGCCAAAACACTTGATCAACACTAAAACTGTGGCGAAGAGAGCTGAAAACATGTTATGGCATAAACTACCAAATTCAATCTACTTCCGTCGTGGTTGCCTACCTATCGCCCTTGAAGAGATTGCAACTGACGGTGCGAAACGTGCCTTTATCGTCACTGATGGTTATTTATTTAATAATGGTTATGTTGATGAAGTAGTCAATGTACTCAAAAAACACCACATTGAAACAGACGTATTCTTTGAAGTTGAAGCAGACCCAACATTAACAGTTGTACGTAAAGGCGCTGCCCAAATGCAAGCATTCAACCCTGATGTTATTATTGCATTAGGTGGTGGTTCACCGATGGATGCAGCGAAAATTATGTGGGTCATGTACGAACATCCTGAAACACACTTTGAAGAGCTCGCGCTACGCTTTATGGATATTCGCAAACGTATTCACCGTTTCCCTAAAATGGGCGTTAAAGCGAAACTAGTTGCGATTACAACTACTTCGGGTACTGGCTCTGAAGTTACGCCGTTTGCGGTTGTGACTGATGATAAAACAGGTCAAAAATATCCATTAGCGGATTACGCACTCACCCCGAACATGGCTATCGTTGATGCAAACTTAGTCATGAATATGCCTAAATCTTTAACTGCCTTTGGCGGTCTAGATGCAGTGACCCATGCATTAGAAGCTTATGTTTCAGTGCTAGCTAACGAATTTACCGATGGCCAAGCGCTTAAAGCATTAAGTTTATTAAAAGATTATTTACCTGCCAGCTATCACGAAGGTGCTAAAAACCCTGTCGCTAGGGAGCGTGTACATAATGGGGCTACCCTTGCAGGTATTGCATTTGCGAATGCGTTCTTAGGGGTATGTCACTCAATGGCACATAAACTAGGTTCAGAGTTCCATATTCCACATGGCCTCGCCAATGCCCTATTGATTTGTAATGTCATCCGTTTCAATGCGAATGACAATCCAACTAAGCAAACAGCCTTTAGCCAATATGACCGTCCTCACGCACGTCGACAGTATGCTGAAATTGCTGATCATCTCGGTTTAACTGATTCAGGGGATCGTACAGGCGCTAAAATTGAAAAATTATTAGCATGGCTTGATGAAATAAAAGCAGATTTAGGCATTCCAAAATCTATTCGTGAGACAGGGGTACCTGAAGCAGACTTCTTAGCTCGCGTAGATAAACTATCTGAAGATGCATTTGATGACCAATGTACTGGTGCTAACCCAAGGTATCCATTAATCTCTGAAATTAAACAATTATTATTGGATTCCTATTATGGTCGTGATTTTGTTGAGCATTCAACAGCACCTGTTACCGAACATATAGAAAAGAAAGTTCCTCAGAAAAAAACAGCTGAAAAGAAAACCACTAAAAAATAATTTATTTATAGATTATTAAATTAGCAAAGGCACTGTTATAGAAACAGTGCCTTTTTTGAGGACTTAAAATGAGTTGCGGCGTACTAAATATTAACGTTGATATATATGATTTTTACTAATAGCTAGTTTTATATCACCTTCTACTCGCATAACGAGATTATAATAATTATTTTATTTCCATACACGTAACTATATAAAACTACCTAAAATGAATTGGTTTTTTAGGAATTATCCCTTCATTCATCATTTGCGCTTGTTTTATTGCTTCTGAATAGTGTTTACGACAAACAGATATATACTTTTCATTACCGCCTATATCGACCTGAGCACCCTCATATACAGCAATACCATCACTTCCTATACGTAATACCTTATTAGCCTTACGCCCACAGTAGCATACGGTTTTTAGCTCAACCAATTTATCTGCCCATGCGAGTAAATATTGACTGCCTGCAAATAGTTGCCCAGCAAAATCAGTGCGAAGTCCATAGCACAAAACAGGGATATCCTCGTTATCAACGATGTCACATAATTCTTCAACTTGTTTTTTTGTTAAAAACTGACATTCATCAATAAGGACACAATGCACTTTCTGTAACTGATTTTCGCGCTTAATAACCTCTGCCATATCCGTCGTTGTTGAATAAACCAACGCTTCAGCAGATAAACCAATACGCGAGGATACTTTCCCCTGAGCAAAGCGATTATCTATCTCTGCTGTGAAAATAACGGTACGCATCCCTCTTTCATTATAGTTATACGATGATTGCAATAACGACGTTGATTTGCCTGCATTCATTGCTGAATAATAAAAATAAAGCTGAGCCATCTGGCTGTTTCCTCACAATTAATATACGCAATAATTTTACCATAAAACATATCGTTAGATTAACAAAATGACACTATCTCACTTTACTTATTGAAAATTTAACCCTTTTTACAATTATTTTGCTTCTTATCGCTAATAAAGCTTACCTTATATACAATAAAAACCAATTTGATATTAACTATAAACCGTATCAGCTAAAGCATGTTAAGCTAAAATTCATCATCAAAAAAAGAAAATTTAAGTTAGTATCCCCCTTCAATTCATTCTGAGTAAAAGTAGAATGCGACTTTCGACAAGCACTGCGAAATATTAAATCACAAAGTTTTTTTCTTATTGCTATTTTTTTCATTAGTTCAGTTATTGATAATAGCGGTATATATATCTACGAAAGTTTTATTTTTCTTTTGTAAAAAAATTGCATTCGTAAAAGATAACTTTTAAACTAGAGAAGTAATTTAGCTATTGCAGAATTTAAAATAGCATTCTATTATTACTGTACACATGCCAACAAATAATTTGAGACCAGGAAAATGAGCGAATCATTAAAAGCGTTAAATAACATCCGTACTCTTCGTGCTCAAGCTCGCGAAGTAACTTTAGAATCGTTAGAAGAAATGCTGGAAAAATTAACCGTCGTTGTTGAAGAACGTCGTGATGAAGAAAACCAAGCTCGTGCAGAATTAGAAGAACGTAACCGTAAACTGGAAAAAGTTCGTGAAATGATTCTTGAGCAAGGCGTAGATTTAAATGACCTTCTGCAAACAATGGATTCAGGTAAAGGCACAAGCACTCGTGCTAAACGTGCAGCTCGTCCAGCTAAATATAAATATGTTGATGAAAATGGTGAAACTAAAACGTGGACAGGCCAAGGCCGTACTCCAGCTGTAATCAAAGTTGCCATTGAAGAACAAGGCAAATCATTAGATGATTTCTTGATCTAATCGCCTAATCTTTTATTCCAAACACCCTTTTTAAAAGGGTGTTTTTGTTTGTACCTTTATATATTATTTTATATTAGCCTCTAGCTACAAAGTCTCTTAACCATTATAACCACTACCTCCCCCTACAATTCTTGCTTAATTTATAGCCTCTAATAGGTATTGCACTAATCATCAAATATTTACAATTAAATAAAAACGCCAAGGTAAAGATTTGTAATTTTAATTAGACATTATTAAATTCAAAAGCAATTGTTTAATGTGACTGAGTGCTATTTTTATCGCACTGCATGGAGGTAAAATTAACAACGAGTAGAAAAGCCGCTTCTACTCCTTAATACTTAATCTTTATAGTTAATAGTTCATCTCTATCTATAAAAAAGGCTAACTTGTCTAGTTAGCCTTGAATTAATTTACTGAAATAAGTTTTCTATTTCGGCGCGTTCAATGAAGCCGACAATTCTGTCAACCACTGGGTAAAGTCATCTCCTAAAGTGTCATGTTGCATTCCATATTCAACAAATGCTTTCATGTAACCTAGTTTATTTCCACAGTCATGACTTTTACCACATAAGTGGTAAGCCTCTACAGGTTCATTATTTTCCATCATTAATGCGATTGCATCAGTTAGCTGTATTTCATCACCAGCACCTGGGACTGTTTTTGCTAATGCGTCCCATATTTTTTCAGATAAAACGTAACGACCAACAATAGACAAATTGGAGGGGGCTTCTTCACGACTTGGTTTTTCTACCATGCGAATAATTTTTTTGCTGTCCCCCGGTTGCAGAACTGCGCCATTACAATCAACAATACCGTAATTGGAAACTTCTTGCTCGGGCACAGGTTCAACCAGAATTTGGCTAGCCCCCGTAGATTCGTACTGTTCTAGCATTTCACGTAGATTAAATTTTGTTAAATCCGTGCTATAACGGTCTAAAATCACATCAGGTAAAATGACAGCAAATGGCTCTTCACCCACTAATGGTTTTGCACATAAAATAGCATGCCCTAACCCTTTCGCAATCCCTTGACGTGTTTGCATGATAGTAACATGACTTGGGCAAATAGATTGCACCTCATCCAATAACTGGCGCTTAACACGCGCTTCCAATATGGCCTCTAACTCGAAGCTAGTATCAAAGTGGTTCTCAATTGAGTTTTTTGATGAATGGGTAACCAAAACTATCTCATTGATCCCAGCAGCAATACACTCATTGACTACATATTGAATGAGCGGCTTATCAACAATCGGTAGCATCTCTTTTGGAATAGCTTTTGTTGCCGGTAGCATCCGCGTCCCTAAGCCCGCAACAGGTATTACAGCTTTACGCACCTTGCGTTGTGTCATTAGTCATAACTCCAGATAATATCTACGCATCTTAGCCCCATAGTTCAAATATGTTAGCGATGCATTTCAAGTGCGCGGAAGTATATCAGGAAATTATCCCAAATAAATAGTGACGAGTCCGAATGCGGCTATTTAAAACGCGTTATCAACACTTTTTAAGAATGAATTAATTTTCAGGATTAAACATTAGTTTTATTTTTTGGCTATTATTGCGTATTAAACACTGCCAGACAGCCCCTTTTATCTCCAAATGATTCGATTGATAAAACTTGAGTGTCCCAAGTGGCAGGTTTCTTGCCAATTTAAAATGAGAGTTTTCTGTCGTTATATCGGCTTCTAACCCAGCACTAGCCATAATGATCGAATTATTTTGCGTGTTAAAATACCCCAACAGTAAAGGGAATTGCCCATTAAAACCGGAATCTTCCAATAAATGATTTATCTGATTAATAATCCTATCAATATTTGGTAGTTTTTTATCTGGATAGCTAACGGCGCTTTTCAATAAATCATTAAATACAACCCGGATTAAAAAAGCAGCCATGACGCCTTCTTGATGGGACCGCTCCGTATCTATACAGTAAAAACCAATTTGGCTATCTGAAATAGCGGCTAAGTCTAACAACAGACCAAACCGATTAGCTTCATTAAGTTGGCGATAATTAATTCTATAACCATTAATTATTTGGTGTACTGGCGGCTGCAATTGCTTCAAGACGGTAAGCATGTCTTGCGGATTGTTTTCCATCAATGCAGAAATATTATCGCCGATTTGTTCGGATAAGTCGTCTTGCTCAGGATACAACGCTGAAAGGATGGTAACTTTAACTTCATCTAAATTTTTTATCGGTTTTAATAACGCATCTGTCGCCCCTAAACGGAACATTCTGTCTAATTGCGTAAAATCAGTGGTTGCTGTAATGACTATCACCGGAATGTTAATATTTCTAGCAACTAACTCCCGCATAAATGCTTCGCCATCCATAACTGGCATATTTAAATCACAAAGAATGATATCAGGTTCTATATGGCTTATTGTGATCATTTCTATTGCTAATTGACCATTTTTTGCGGTATAGATCTCTATCCCTAATGTCTCAAGGTAGTTTTTTAAGATTGTACAGAAGGTGATTTCGTCTTCTACTATCAGTATTTTTCTATTTTTCATAAGATACCTACTGCAATGACCTGGTTTAATTAACAATACTATTATTCATACTATAAAATTATTTTTCACCCACAATTTAAGTATAGTGATTTTTCAATCTTATACTTATTTTTATCGAGAGTGTTATGCCATCACAAGCAAAAGATAGATGTTGCTGCGGTAATGAAGCACAATTTGAACATTGTTGCTCACCTTTTTTGCGAGGCTTGTCAATTCCTCAGACACCTGAGCAACTCATGCGCTCACGTTACAGCGCCTATGTACATCACAATGTTGATTACCTTATTGAGACATGGCACCCCGATTGCCATGCCGAGGAATACCGTGAAGAGCTAATCAATAGTTTTATACAGACACAATGGCTAGGACTTTGTGTTATTAGTTCTTCTTATGCTAAAAATCCTGATGAAGGCTATGTCGAATTTTCGGCTTGCTTTATTGATGAAAAAGCTGATCATAAACAACTTATTCATGAACGTTCCCGTTTTATTCGGATAAATTCGCGTTGGTATTATATAGATGGCATAACACCAAAAGTGGGTCGTAATGACTTATGCCCTTGTGGTTCTAGCAAAAAATATAAAAAGTGCTGTAATCCAAGTTAGCTATCGCTCGTTTATTTACTTGTATCAACGCAAATTTAACACTCAGTTTGTCATTAGCTTTATTATATAAGCTTTGCTAGTTAAGGATTAGACAGTTTCATGCAACACAAAAATGTACAAAAGAAAATTCTCAGGACAATTTGCCCTGACGCGAAAGGACTTATCGCGAAAATCACCAATATTTGCTATAAACACCAGCTCAACATTGTACAGAATAATGAGTTTGTCGATCACCGCACAGGCCGTTTCTTTATGAGGACCGAACTGGAAGGGATTTTTAACGATGAAACTCTATTAGCAGACCTTGACGATGCATTGCCTGTGGGTTCTAAACGCGAATTAAACGCAGCTGGACGTCGTCGCATTGTTATCATGGTCACCAAAGAAGCTCATTGCCTTGGTGATTTACTCATGAAGAGTGCTTATGATGGCTTAGATGTTGAGATTGCCGCTGTTATAGGTAACCATGACACCTTGAAGAACTTGGTCGAGCAATTTGGCATTCCATTCCACCATATTAGTCACGAAGGTTTAACCCGTGAACAACATGATGAAAAAATGACAGCTCAAATTGACCAGTATCAGCCTGATTATGTGGTTCTGGCCAAATATATGCGTGTTTTAACACCAGAATTTGTTCAGCATTATCCAAACCAAATTATCAATATTCACCACTCATTCTTACCTGCGTTTATTGGTGCTAGACCTTACCACCAAGCCTATGAGCGCGGGGTAAAAATTATTGGGGCAACAGCGCATTTTGTAAATGATAACCTTGATGAGGGACCAATCATTACACAAAACGTGATTAATATAGACCATACATTCACTGCTGATGACATGATGCGTGCTGGCCGAGATGTTGAAAAAAATGTACTTAGCCATGCATTATATTGGGTATTAGCTCAGCGTGTATTTGTATATGGTAACCGAACGATTATTTTATAAGTCAAAAACTGGCTTAAACAACAATAAATTGTTGATATTACAAGCGTTAAGAACAAAAAAACAGCAAACGAGTATTTTATTGTAAATTAATGCTTTACAGCGGCGCGTCATTTGATATGATGCCGCCCGCTGTGAACGATTACAGCAATACAAAATTAGGTGGGATACCCAAGCGGCCAAAGGGAGCAGACTGTAAATCTGCCGTCACAGACTTCGAAGGTTCGAATCCTTCTCCCACCACCATTCAGTTATATTCACCTCCCAGTTTATCAACAACGCCCATAAAGCGATTTAACACACTAGAATGTGATTTTGACTTATAGACATAACATTCACTTTGCCCTAGAAAATTATTTATTGATACGTATATCAATGACTTATCAATTAACTCTTCTTCAGGATAATGGTCAGTAATGCCAATAAAGTCACCATCTTGAATAAAACTTTGACAACAACCGATATTGTCCATTTGTCTTACGCTAATCTTGTTATCGGTGGTCTCAATTTTTTTTAATAACCCACTCATTAGCGAACTTTTATAAAATGCAGGGTCACATAACCAAGTGTTTTTTTGTAATAGCTCAATAAGGTTATAATGGTATTTTTCATATAGTTCTTTACGACAATATATACCCAATGGTGAGTTCTCTATTTTTTTTTGTAATGAGAAACGCTCACTAACAACTTCCTCAGAACTAAGAATAAGTGTATTACCATCATAATCAACAATCTCATCCACTTCATCATAATTAAACCTCAATATATTAACTTGTACATTATTGAGGTGAGCTGCTTGATATAAATTGATTAAGTGCCCTTCTTTTCCCCAGTCATAATAAATATTAGCCTCATTAACAATGTAGCCTGAAAAATGTTTTTTAGTAATTTCTTTCTCCTGTAAATAAAGATCCCTAAGATCATTATAAAGTTCCTGGCCATCCTTAGTTAATGTCATTCCAAATTTTTCTCTCTTAAAAAGCCGTTTACCTAAACTGGTTTCGAAATCCTTGATTGACTTCGCTATGGGAGGTGTCGTACGGTTCATCACCCTAGCAGCCTTGCTTAACGAGCCATTTTCCACAACCGCCATAAACGCCTCTAATTTTCTTGAAAAGAACATATCTATGACCCCATTCTATTATTAAAATGTTAATCAACAAGAGTAATTATATAAGTCAAAAAATGTTGATTAGCCCATAATTCAACTCACCAAATAAAAAGACAATCTTAATTTTTTTATTGAATGAGTAACAATATTTCATAAAGGTATTTTTATAATTTCCAACATAGCAAAGCAATATATTATACTGTTTAGCTTAATTATTTTTTATGGCTAGACTATTAAATCACATTAAAATACAAATAACCAACTGACTTTAAATGAAATTAAATATACTTAATTAAGATATTATTTAACATACCTTAATTTTCAATAAAAAATAAATTAGTCATAATTCACCCAATTAACAATAATAGATAATTAAAATTGTTGATATTAATTTATATAATATACAGTATCAGTCAAATGTATTACCTACTGCTATTATTACAGTAGTCTACATAATTTATTTTTGAATTAAAGTACGCTATGTAGGGTTATACAGTGTGGTCATCATCTGTTAGAATCTGAGGCAATAATCATTAAAGCATAGGTGATAAAAAAACCATGAAATTCATATCATTCAACATTAATGGCCTGCGAGCTCGCCCTCACCAACTTGCCGCTATTATAGAAAAACATCAACCAGAAGTCATTGGTTTACAAGAAACCAAGGTCCATGATGATATGTTCCCTTATGAGGAAGTGAGCCAACTGGGCTATCATGTTTTTTATCACGGTCAAAAAGCACATTACGGTGTTGCGCTACTCACTAAAAATGAACCTATCGATGTACGAAAAGGTTTTCCAACTGATGATGAAGATGCCCAACGCCGTATTATTATGGCTGATATTCACACAGAGCGGGGGCCATTAACGGTAATTAACGGTTATTTCCCTCAAGGGGAGAGCCGTGACCACCCAACGAAATTCCCAGCCAAAGAAAAATTCTATCAAGACTTACAGCACTATGTAACGTCGACACAAACAGCTGACTCCCAATTATTAATTATGGGGGATATGAACATCAGTCCAACCGATTTAGATATTGGTATTGGAGATGTTAATCGCAAGCGCTGGTTAAAAACAGGTAAGTGTTCATTTTTACCAGAAGAACGTGAATGGCTAGATAACCTACTGGGCTGGGGGTTAGTCGATACTTACCGCGCGAAGAACCCGGATGTCAATGACTGCTACTCCTGGTTTGATTACCGCTCAAAAGGTTTCGATGATAACCGTGGCTTGCGGATAGACTTATTACTCGCCTCTAACAAGTTAGCTGAGCGTTGTATTGCAACAGGGATTGATTATGACATTCGTGGAATGGAAAAACCGTCAGATCACGCCCCTGTATGGTCTGAGTTTAACTTAACCAAATAATTCTTTAACACCGTACACGGCAAGTAAAAGGTGCTATATAGCACCTTTTACTGTATTAGTTACTCGACTTTCTTTTTAGTTTTCTTGCTTGTTTTCGTTGCTTTCTTCCCGCTTTTTGAAGGCGGTGGAGGTAACTCTCTAAATGTACGCAAATTCGTAAATTGGCGAGCATGATGAATTAATTGCACCAGCGTTTGGCTTAGTGGCTGCATGAAATCATCATAACGTGATTGTTTTTCACTGATTTGAGTCAGAACAGACTCCCAATGTGCGGTCATATCCGGTAAAGTCGCCATATCTGGCAACACATGAATTAATGCTCTCCCAGCAGGCGATGAATGAATATAACGCCCTTTTTTATATAAAAATTGCCGTTTAAATAATAGGTCAATAATTCCAGCACGCGTCGCTTCAGTACCAAGGCCATCAGTTTCTCGCAATACTTTTTTTAATGCTTTATCTTGTACAAAACGAGCAATTCCTGTCATAGCAGACAATAAAGTAGCATCAGTAAAAGGCCTTGGTGGTTGTGTTTGCCTTTCGACAACCTCCCCTTTTTCACACAGAAGTTCGTCATTTTTACTCACGATGGGTAAAGGCATACCATCATTTTCAGCGTCCCGCTCTTTATTTCCTAAGACAACTCGCCAGCCTGCTTCAGCTAAAAAACGCGCTTTAGCGATAAACTTACCCTTTTCAATTTCTAAATCAATTGTACATTTACGATAAACCGCATCAGCCATAAATTGAATAATATACTGCCGCGCAATCAGTTGATAAATATTACTTTCATTCTCTGTAAGTTTTACCGCAGTGGCTTTTGCTGTAGGAATAATCGCATGGTGAGCATCGACTTTTTTATCATCCCAACAACGGTTTTTTTTATCTAACTCTGGGAGTTCAAATTCAGTGAGTAACGGCTGATGCACTGCTATTGCATTTAATACACTATGGCGACCAGCGAAATGTTCATCAGGTAGATAACGACTATCTGAACGCGGGTAGGTAATTAATTTATGCGTTTCATATAAACGTTGGCAAATATCCAAGACTTCCTGTGCACTGAGTGCATATTTTTTGGCTGCTTCAATTTGCAGAGCTGACAAAGAGAAAGGTAAAGGAGCAATCTCAGTTTCACGTTTATCTTGGTACTGTGTGACTATCGCCGGCTTACCTTCAATACGCGAAACGACATGCTCCGCTAAAGGCCGATGAAATAAGCGCCCTTCTTCATCCTGAAAATCGACACACGACTCACTAGGTTGCCATACAGCAACAAAACGCTCATCTTGCGGAGTCACAATGTGTGCTTTAACTTCAAAGTAGTCTTTCGGAACAAAGTTTTCTATTTCTTCATCGCGCCTGACCACCAGCCCTAAAACTGGTGTTTGCACCCGACCAACAGAGAGAACACCTTGATAGCCCCCCCGTTGCCCCAATAAGGTATACGCTCGAGTCATATTGATGCCGTAGAGCCAATCAGCTCGTGCTCGTGCCAATGCTGACACACACAGAGGGATAAACTCACGATTTTCTCTTAAGCGGTCAATGGCCCGCTCAACAGCCTGTGGATTAAGGTCATTAATCAAGCAACGTTTTACGCTTTTGCGTTTTTCTGAATCAAGCTTTAAAAAGTCGAGTACCTCATCAACCAGCAACTGTCCTTCTCTATCGGGGTCTCCTGCATGGACAACGACAGTTGCTTGTTTAAGCAGCGCTTCAATCGTTTTTAATTGTTTGGTTACCGCGGAGCGCGGCTTTAATTGCCACTTATCGGGGATAATCGGCAAATCTTGCAAATTCCAACGCGCATACCTAGGTTCATAGGCATCGGGTTCTGCCTGCTCCAAAAGGTGCCCTATGCACCAAGTAACAGTTTGACCATCACCACATTGAATAAAACCATCACCACGCTTATGTGGTTTCGGCAGTACATCAGCAATAGCCCTTGCAAGGCTCGGTTTTTCCGCAATAAACAAACGCATGAATTAATCTATCACTTCAACTAAAGGAACATTGTCCTGATGGGGTAATAATTTCCCGATAGACTGTAACAAAACACCTTGTTGCTGTGCAATCTCTTTAATTTTAGAGACTTCTGAAGGTTTGACGGCAATAAGTAAACCGCCAGATGTTTGAGGATCACACAGTAAGTTACGTTGCATATCACTCATTGGGCCAATAAGATGCCCATAACTATCAAAATTCCGTGATGTCCCACCAGGAACACAACCTGCCTCGATATATTTCTCAACATCCGTTAATTTAGGTACTTTGCTAAAAGCAATCTCAGCGCGGACACCAGAACCTTCACAGATTTCACTTAAATGCCCCAACAAGCCAAAACCCGTCACATCAGTCATCGCGGTTACTCCATCAAGAGGAGCAATCTCAGCACCCAGTTTATTCATCTGGCACATAGTTTCAGCTGCCAAATGTTGGTGCTCCTCAGCAAGAACCCCTTTTTTCTCCGCAGTAGTTAATACGCCAATCCCCAAAGGTTTCGTTAAAAATAGCTCACAGCCTGCTATTGCTGCGCTATTTTTCTTCACGTACTCGGTATTAACGACGCCAGTAACTGCGAGACCAAAGATAGGTTCAGGTGCATCAATTGAATGCCCTCCAGCCAGGGATATCCCAGCATCCGCACAAGCGGCACGTCCCCCCTCGATAACTTCACGTGCAACTTCCGGTGGTAATTTAGCGATTGGCCAACCTAAGATTGCAATCGCCATAATCGGTTTACCACCCATAGCGAAAATATCACTTATCGCATTAGTCGCCGCAATACGGCCAAATTCAAACGGGGAATCAACAATTGGCATAAAAAAGTCAGTGGTACTAATGATGCCAATGCCATTGCCTAAATCATAAACCGCAGCGTCATCTTTAGTTTCATTACCAACTAACAAATGGGGGTCGTGAAATTTAGCTTGTTCTGTATGTAAAATTTGTTCTAAAACCTTTGGTGCGATTTTGCAGCCGCAACCTGCACCATGGCTATATTGTGTTAGTCTAATTTTCTCAGTCATTATTGTTCTCTTTAAAAATAAGTTACAAATCCTGTCATATCAGGGGCTTGTACTTTTGCAGGTGCTTTAAGTTCAGGTGTCCCCAAATAAAGAAAACCAACAATTCGGTCGTTTTCGCCACAGCCTAAACCTGCACGAACGACCGCATCTTCAGTCCATGAACCAGAACGCCAAATTCCACCAAAACCCTGTGCAACTGCAGCCATTTGCATAGCTTGTACTGTGCAACTTGCTGCAACCAATTGTTCCCACTCAGGAATTTTAGGATGCTGTTTTAGCTTTGCAATCACAGTAATAATTAATGGCGCTCTAAAAGGTGCATTGCGAGCTTTTTCTTCAACATCCTCGCCTAACTGCCCTTCAATTGCCGCTTTCTCAAGCAGTTCACTGAAGCGTTTAATGCCATCATCTTTCATGATCACAAAATGCCATGGTTTCAATGCGCCGTGATCAGGTGCTCTCATCCCTGCTGCAAGTATATTATCAAGCTGTTCACCTTGTGGGGCTGGCGTTTTGAGTCTAGAAGCTGAACGGCGGTTCAACAAAAGGGTTAAAGCATCCATGGTTGTCTCCGATTAAGAGTAAACTGATATGATAATCATTCAATTAGATAATTATACCAATACTATATTTAGTTTAAGCCTAAGAGAAAATCGCCTACACTATATAACCATTAATTATTGAGTAAATTACGTTATAAATTCATTGAATTGTATCATTTGTCACTGGTGAAAAATATAATTGAGATATTGTACCTTGTGTAACACAATTTTGTTATGCATAAAAACCGCTTTCAGTGCCAAGTAATTGTATTGATTAATACTAACCGACTGAAAGTGAGAAATGATGATCGGGTTGCGGATTGGCTTTAAGGCCATAGCTTTTCGTTCATCTAACAAAGGGCTTACACCTTATTTATACTAAATACAATTTTTAATAGTATCCAAATAGTTTGTCCTCCAAACTGGCAGTCAGTGAATTAATGTCACCTTGGGGAGCAAAATAGGCAGGATAGGAGAGAAAATGCGTCAATTATGGGACATCATCGCTACCATTTTTAAAATTAGCTGGCGAGCGTTAAATTTTATCCGAGAATTTGTTTTCAATGCTATTTTCCTAGTGTTGTTTTTTGTTGTGATTGGCTCAATTGCCCTTTATCAATCAGATTCTCAACCCGAGAAAAACTATTTCGGGGCATTGTATGTCGATTTGCAGGGTGTGATTGTTGACCAAGTCTCCGCTCCTGATCCATTCGGCCGTATGAGTCGTGAGTTATTAGGCACCTCAAATAGCCGTATGCAAGAAAACTCCTTGTTTGATATTGTCGATACCATTCGTACCGCAGCTAGCGATGACCGCATTACAGGGATGGTATTACGTTTAGATAACTTAACGGGGGCTGACCAGCCTTCTTTGGCTTACATCGGTAAAGCCATTAACGAATTCAAAGCTGCTGGGAAATCTGTCTATGCTGTTGGTAACAGTTATAACCAGTCACAATACTATCTCGCAAGTTTTGCTGATGATATTTATTTAACACCACAAGGCACTGTAGGGCTTTATGGCTTTGCGACTAACAGCATGTACTATAAGTCGCTGTTAGAAAGGCTTAAGGTTAGTAGTCATATATTCCGTGTGGGGACTTACAAATCTGCTGTTGAGCCACTCATGCGTGACGATATGTCACCAGAGGCACGCTTAGCCAATCAACAGTGGTTAGATGCCTTATGGAACAACTATTTATCTGAACTTGCCACAAATCGCAAAATGACCAGTGCTCAAATTTTCCCGGGTGCAGATGCGATATTATCGCAATTACGTGCTGTTAAGGGCGATAACGCTCAGTATGCGTTAAAACAACGGTTAGTGGATAAACTATATACAAATGAACAAGTTGAAGATTTGCTCTCTAAGCATTTCGGTTGGAATAAAGAAGATAAGCAGTTTAATAATATCAGTATTTACGATTACTCAGCGAAAATAGCCGATACAACTGCAAGCCAAGGGGGGAATATTGCTGTAATCGTTGTTCAAGGTGCGATTATGGACGGCCCTCAAACTGCGGGTATTGCAGGTGGAGACACCATTGCAGCTCAAATTCGTGATGCTCGTCTAGATGATAATATTAAAGCCATTGTATTACGCGTTAATAGTCCTGGTGGTAGTGTTAGTGCATCTGACCTGATCCGTAGCGAACTCGCTTCTGCTCATGCGGCAGGGAAACCTGTTGTAGTCTCAATGGGGGGCATGGCCGCATCTGGGGGCTATTGGGTATCGACGCCTGCTGATTATATTATTGCGAGCCCTAGTACTTTAACGGGTTCAATTGGTATTTTCGGTGTTATCAATACGTTTGAAAAATCATTAGATTCTATTGGCGTCTATACCGATGGGGTATCCACATCTCCCCTTGCAGATATTTCACTAACCAAAGGGATTAGCCCACAATTTGCCGATATGATGCAAATTACTATTGAAAATGGTTATGATACATTTATCGGTTTGGTCGCTAAATCACGTCACAAAACCCCTGCTGAAATAGACAAGATTGCTCAAGGCCGTGTATGGATAGGTCAGGATGCGCTCAAAAATGGCCTAGTTGACCAACTCGGTGATTTTGATAATGCCGTTGATAAAGCCGCAGAACTAGCTAAACTCACTGATGTTAAGCTAGATTGGATGAAACCTGAGCTGACTTTTATGGATCAACTGCTACTTGAATTAACCACCAATGTTCAAGCCGCAATGCCGGATGTACTACAAGTATTCCTACCTCCCGCAGTCGCTACGGATATTCGCCAGCAAGCACAATTTTTCCTAAAAATGAATGACCCGCAAAATCGCTATGCATTTTGCCTTAACTGTGCTGAAATCAACTAATCGCCCCTTTTCCCCTTCAACTTGTTTGAAGGGGATTTATCTCACAATCTAGTTAACTACCTAATTTAAACCTAGCAATTAGCAACTTAACGATAGTAATACACCAATAAATACGTCAAAATCCTAATAATCATTTTTCTTCACTGCGCAGTGATAATTTAGGTAATAAGATGCAAAAAAAATCAATTTATGTCGTCTACACAGGTGGAACCATTGGCATGCGCCATTCGCCACAAGGCTATATTCCTGTTTCTGGTCACCTACAAGCGCAATTGGCACAAATGCCCGAGTTTCACCGCCTTGAGATGCCTGAATTTACCATTCGCGAACATCAACCTCTGATAGACTCCTCGGATATTACACCAGAGGACTGGCAACTTATCGCCGATGATATTTCCGAGAATTACTCCCTATATGATGGCTTTGTGATTTTGCATGGTACGGATACCATGGCATTTACGGCTTCTGCATTATCATTTATGTTTGAAAACTTGAAAAAACCGGTGATAGTGACAGGGTCACAAATACCCTTAGAGGCACTGCGTTCAGATGGGCAAACTAACTTATTAAACGCCCTATATCTCGCCGCAAATTATCCAATAAATGAAGTTGGGTTATTTTTTAATAATAAGTTGTATCGTGGTAACCGTACCGTCAAAGCACATGCGGATGGTTTTGATGCCTTTAGTTCCCCAAACTGTTCCCCTTTAATGGAGGCAGGGATAAATATTCGCTCATTTAATACATGTCCAGCTCCCATTGGCATAGGCGAATTTAAAGCTCACCGGATTACCCCTCAACCTATTGGTGTTGTTACTCTCTATCCTGGCTTATCCATTGAGATTGTGCGTAATATTCTTCAACAACCCGTCAAAGCACTTATTTTACGTTCTTATGGCGTGGGTAATGCCCCTCAACAGCCCGAACTCTTGCGAATACTACGCGAAGCAACTAATAGAGGAATTATTGTGGTCAACCTGACACAATGTATTTCTGGCCGAGTCAATATGGAAGGGTATGCGACAGGTCACGCACTAGCAGACGCCGGGGTAATCAGTGGTTATGATATGACATTTGAGGCAGCATTAAGTAAATTGCATTACTTACTCAGCCAAAATTACACACCTGCATTAATTCGTGAATTAATGCAAAATAACTTACGCGGTGAACTGAGTTACGCTGATGACTAAATACTGGGGGCACAATGAAAACAGCTTTATTGTTAGTCGATTTACAAAATGATTTTTGTACTGGCGGGGCATTAGCCGTTAATGAAAGCGAACATGTCATTGAGGTCGCTAATAAAGCCATTGCACACTGTACACAACAACGCATCACCATTATTGCCAGCCAAGATTGGCACCCCGCCACACACTTGAGCTTTGCTGTTAATTCAGGAACAAAAGTCGGTGAGATAGGCAAACTCAATGGCCTTGACCAAGTTTGGTGGCCAGTACATTGTGTGCAAGGTGAGCTTGGCGCTAATTTTCACCCACGATTGAACCAGCAAGCCATTGAACAGGTGTTTACCAAAGGTGAAAACCCGCAAGTCGATAGTTACAGTGCTTTTTTTGATAACGATAGAGTCAGCCAAACCCAGTTACATGGGTGGCTACAGGCTCAGAATATTTCCCATCTAATAGTCATGGGGATTGCCACTGACTATTGTGTGAAGTTCACAGTATTAGATGCATTAAAATTAGGCTATACGGTTGATGTCCTCACCGATGGGTGCCGAGGCGTTAATTTAGCTGCTGATGATAGCTTAAAAGCACTGCAAAGTATGGAAAAGGAAGGTGCGAAGTTAATCACCCTTGCCGACCTAAATTAAGACAATATTTGTGTATATACAAGTTTTCTCAAATACTTATCACAATGATAATGCTGAGAAAACTTGTTGTGACCCTGTCACTCGCGCAATGGTATTTTTATTATTCTTTCGATGACTAATTCTTACCTACCCTATTCATCATTATTTTGTGGCTTCAATGTTGCTAACATTTCACCTTGGAATAAGGCTTTCAGTTCTTGTTTGCTTTTCATCGTAATTTCACCATCAGTCCCAACAGTCATATGCTCTGGGTTATGGTTGTTCCGTGATTGCCACAACAATACCATTTGCAAACTGTGCTCTTTTTGCTCGCGAGTCAATGCAACGCCATCAGGCCATTTACCTAACTCAACCGCTGTCACTAGACGCTCATAAATCTCTGGGGTCATCGCCGCTAGTAGTTGCTCAAGTTGTTCTGGGTTTACTTCAACACTCACCGTAATGCTCCTTAAAAAGATAATGTATTCGTATTTGGTTATTATTATTTTTGCCCATATAGCTGAATCGTTATTGCTATGGTATTTTTTTCAACTTCAGCTTGCTTCAGCTCACTAACCACGTACCTTTTCGCCTCCCTCATCATCCAAAAAGCTTAATGATGCTGAATTAATACAATAGCGTTGGCCCGTCGGCTCTGGACCATCAGGAAATACATGCCCCAAATGCGCATTACAGTTCTGACAACGTACCTCAATACGGTGCATCCCGTGAGAAAAATCCTCAATGTATTTAATGGCGTCATCATTGATGGGTTGGTAGAAACTTGGCCACCCGCAGCCCGCGTCAAATTTAGTCTCAGACATAAATAAAGGTGAACCACAGCACAGACATTCATACACACCATCTTTACGGTTATGCAATAATTGCCCACTAAATGGGGGCTCGGTACCCGCCTGTTGCGTGACATAACGCTGCATTTCATTTAGCTCTGAAATATCAATGCCTTGTCTTTCTTTACTTGACATAATTTACCCATGTATTTAAATAAATAGAGAGTTTAATTACTATCATACATCAATTTCAATCAACAAAAAATTAACAACATTTTCTGTAAAACTATTCTAAACTAAGAAGCATCTTACTTTCCGTTTTGATTTGTGAACCCTATCACATATATCACTGATAGATGGTTTCATTATGCTGCACAATCCCGATAATACGTGCGGCTGTATTTGTCACTAAAGTGGCTGACAAATAAGCAGTTAGTGGTATCAGAATTGATTTTTTTCAATAATTGACACGATTCCGCTTGACGGCTGGCAAGGTTTTGGTAACTTTAACTACAACTTAATTCACGAATAAATAGCTGGTGGAAATACTATGACTATCAAAGTAGGTATTAATGGTTTTGGTCGTATTGGCCGTATCGTTTTCCGTGCTGCACAAGAGCGTTCTGACATTGAAATCGTTGCTATCAACGACTTGCTTGATGCAGAATACATGGCTTACATGCTGAAATACGACTCAACTCATGGTCGTTTCAACGGTACTGTTGAAGTTAAAGATGGTCACCTAGTTGTAAACGGCAAAAAAATCCGTGTGACTGCAGAAAAAGATCCTGCAAATCTGAAATGGAACGAAGTCGGTGTTGATGTAGTCGCTGAAGCAACAGGTATCTTCCTGACTGACGAAACAGCGCGTAAACACATCCAAGCAGGCGCTAAAAAAGTTGTTCTAACTGGTCCTTCTAAAGATGACACCCCAATGTTTGTTATGGGCGTTAACCACAAAGCATACGCAGGTCAAGAAATCGTTTCTAACGCTTCTTGTACAACTAACTGCTTGGCTCCACTGGCTAAAGTTATCAACGATAAATTTGGTATCGTTGAAGGTCTAATGACAACTGTTCACGCAACAACTGCAACTCAAAAAACCGTTGATGGCCCTTCACATAAAGACTGGCGTGGTGGTCGTGGTGCTGCTCAAAACATCATCCCATCTTCAACTGGTGCTGCTAAAGCAGTAGGTAAAGTTATCCCTGAACTGAATGGCAAACTGACTGGTATGTCTTTCCGTGTCCCTACTCCTAACGTATCTGTTGTTGATTTAACTGTACGCTTAGAAAAACCAGCAACTTATACTCAAATCTGTGATGCTATCAAAGAAGCAGCAGCAGGTGAGTTAAAAGGCGTTCTGGGTTATACTGAAGACGATGTTGTATCAACTGACTTCAACGGTGAAAAACTGACTTCAGTATTCGATGCTAAAGCAGGTATCGCTCTGAATGATAACTTTGTTAAGTTAGTTTCTTGGTATGACAACGAAACTGGTTACTCTAACAAAGTATTAGACTTAATTGCTCATATCTCTAAATAAGCACTGTTAAGCAACAAGTCTGATTGAGCCGCCAATATGGCGGCTCTTTTGTATCTGTATTGAATATAAAATTAACGCTTCATAATTTTGCCTTCTTCGCTTATCGTTAATACCATTATTCGATACGCTATCAATATGACTTGTTTTAAAATGAATGTTATTCACTACGCTTGAAGTATGCGAATAGATACTCTAAATAATCTAAATTGCAGCAAAGCAACAAATAAGTCGCTAAGCGCATACACACGTTTATGACTAGATGTGAATGAGCGTAGTCAACAATACCGCAGTTTGAAGTATGGCGAGTATTAACTCTGTTCCACTAACACAGGTCTAATACCATGCACGACAAAATTTTTGCTCTACCTGTTATTAAGCAGCTGTCTGCTTATATCACACAACGCCAACTTGGCGATCTCCCCCTAATTGTCGTTTCACATCCTAAAGTTTGTGGCGCTGTCAGTTTACAAGGTGCTCAGCTCATTGATTGGCAACCTGCTGGGCAAAAACCATGCCTTTGGTTAAGTTCCGAAAGTGCCTTCAAAGAAGGTGTCGCGATCCGTGGTGGTATCCCCATTTGTTGGCCATGGTTTGGTCCGGTTTCCCCACCTAGCCACGGCTTTGCTCGTCTCTTACCTTGGCAGTTCACCGCACATAATGAACATGAAGATGGTGTAATTTTAACCTTTACACTCACAGATACCGATTATACCCGTAAATTATGGCCTCATGAATTTACCTTAATCCTGAGAATGAAGCTTGGTGAAACCTGTGAGCTCGAATTAGAAAGTTATGGGGACTTCGAAACTACAGCGGCACTTCACACCTACTTCAATATTAGCGATATTCAAAAGGCTACCGTCTATGGGTTAGGTGGTCACTATTTTGATAAAGTCGCGGATAAAGAAGTATATGAAAATGAAGCGCTTAAATTCAATAAGCATATTGACCGCATTTACTCTGAACCCGAAGAGTACAGTTTATTACGTGATGACGGCTGGGCTCGTACTATTGAGATTCACCATTATCATAACAGTGATGTTGTCTGCTGGAATCCTTGGGCTGAATTATCATGTAGCATGCAAGACATGCCAAATAATGGGTATAAACAAATGGTATGCGTTGAAACTGCCTGTATCAATGTGCCAATGAAAAGTGATGCACAACACCCTGCCCGTTTATCCCTTGTGATGATTACTCGTGAGAATAAACCACAAGATTAATAATCTAATTTCAAAAAAATACCCCCTGATAGAAATTACATTTCAGAGGGTATTTTTTATTCATAGCAATCTTATAAGGTAAAATTAGAAAGTATAAGTTACCCCTGTCCATAAGATCGCAGAAACATCTTTATTTACCATTGGGCTGTCTTTAACTTCACTCGACATGAAGTCTACACGTCCCATAGCGAAAGCCGTCCAATTTTCATCAAAACGGTAATTACCTGACAACTCTAAGTACGGTGACCAGCTGTCACTTGGTTTATAACGTTTTAGCCCACTATTACGAGACTCTTTGGAAGAAACCCCATACTCATAACGTGTTTGATTTTTACTATCCCACTTAATACCTACACCTGGAGTCAGAGACCATTTGTCACCTTCAAAGCCATATAAATAAGCTGCTTCAGCGCGTAAGCCATTACTGATCCCTAAGATATCACCGGAGCCATTAAACCTTAATGTCCCCCAATCCGCTTTATGTCGATAGGTTAAACCCGCCATGACAGTATCACGACGGCGGTTTAGCTCACGCATGGCATCGTTATCATTTTCTTTAGGCTTGAAAAATTGTGGGTAATAATATGCATCCAATGATAATTGGTCTTGCTGATCATTCCACAAATAGTAACCTGCAGCTAATGTATGAAAGTAAAAATTTTCACTATCATAATTCACGATAGGAACTGGAGTTAGATAATCACGGGATTTAATCCCTTTATAAGGTGTCGATTGCGCCAATACTGAGGCACCTACTGACCATGTACCGGCAAGTGCAGTACTTGATAACACACTCAATGCAACTGCAAGTGTGGTTAACTTAATCGTTTTAGACATATAAAAACCTAAAAAAATGAGAAATGGATCACTGATATATTATATCAATCCGAAACTATTCCCAATACTCATAACCTAAATCACATTTAAAGCTAAATATGTGAATTAAACAGCAAAATTGGTTAACATTCATTCTACGCTGTTTTGGTAAGATACAGGAACTCTTTTTGCTAATGCACACAATAATTCATACCCAATAGTCCCCGCTGCATGAGCAACATCATCAACAGGTAAATTTTGCCCCCACAGTTCAACCTTATCCCCTAATTGCAAATTGCGGCAATCACTCACGTCAATTGTTAGCATGTCCATAGAAACAGCCCCAAGCAGTGCACAACGCATTCCTTGGCACCATACTGGCGTTCCATTAGGCGCATGGCGGGGATAGCCATCGGCATAACCACATGCAACGGTTGCAATACGCATTGGTTTAGTCGAGGTAAACCTGCTTCCATAACCAATCGACTGCCCGGCTTCAATTTCATGGATTGCAATCACTTCTGATTGTAAACTCATCGCAGCTTTCAGGCCTAACCCTATAATATCTGCCGATTTGCCACTAGGTGAAGCGCCATACAATAAAATACCCGTTCGGATCCAATCATACTGCGTGTATTGGTGCCATAATGCAGCCCCTGAGTTAGCAATGCAGGTTTCTAATGATAAATGTTGAAACTGTTGAATAAGTTGAAAAGGTACTGTTACACCTGTTTTTGTATCTGAATTTGCGAAATGACTCATTAAGGTTAAGCTTTTTACATGGGGGATAGCTGCTAACCGTTCGACTACAGTTTCATAGTCAGTATGAGAAAAACCTAGCCGGTTCATACCACTATTCAACTTGATATATACTGAAATTGGCGCAGAAAACTGTGCATTTTCAATAGCCGCTAATTGCCAGTCACTATGGACACTGGTCGTCAAATTGTATTGGTCAATCAGCTGTAAGTCTTGTGGTTGAAAAAAGCCCTCTAATAACAAAATTGGTCCTTTCCACCCCTCATCACGCAATAAAATTGCCTCATGAAGATCTAACACAGCAAAACCATCGGTTTCTTTTAATGCTGGCCAAATATGCTTTATACCATGACCATAACCGTCCGCCTTCATGACTGACCAAATTTTACACTTTTCTGTGTGCTGCCGTACTATAGATAAGTTATGTTGCAAATTTTGTAGATGAATAACCGCACTAATTGGGCGTGGCATCTTAATTCCTTAAATACATTATTTTTTAATCAGCGATAGACTGTAATTGCAACTTCATGTACTCCCATTTAACGCACTGGCGTCAAATGACCGCTGCTTACAAGCTTGGTATTAAAACCATCAAGATACCTAAATACAGACAAATCATCCGAAGCAATATCAGGCGTGTTACCTGAAATTAAATCCGCCAGCAGTTTTCCAGAACCACATGCCATTGTCCAACCTAAAGTGCCATGCCCCGTGTTTAGATATAGATTATTGTATGCCGTTGGCCCGACTATTGGTGTGCCATCTGGCGTCATAGGCCGAAGCCCAGTCCAAAACTGAGCCTTTTCGATATCACCACCACCTTGATATAAATCTTGTACCACCATTTTTAAGGTTTCGCAGCGTTTTTTAAGGACATCAAGATTAAAACCGACAACTTCGGCCATTCCACCGACACGAATGCGATCATCAAAACGCGTTACCGCGATTTTATAAGTTTCATCAAGTATGGTAGAAGCGGGTGAACGCTGCTCATCAATAATCGGCATTGTTAATGAATACCCTTTTAATGGATAAACCGGAATTTGCACAAGACCCTGTAGTATTGATGTTGAATAAGACCCCATAGCAACAACATACTGATCCGCTTGCACGATTTGGCCATCAATACGGATACCACTAATACGTTTACCATCCGTTAAAATTTGTTCAACCTGTTGACCAAATTGGAATTTAACCCCAGCTAGTTGTGCCATTTTAGCGAGTTTTTTAGTAAATTGCTGGCAATCACCGGTTTCATCATTCGGCAACCTCAACCCACCAGTTAGCTTATGTTTAACAAATTCTAATGCAGGTTCAGCTTTAATGAGTTGGTCGGATGTTAAAAGCTCATAAGGCACGCCTTCCTGTTGTAACACTGCAATATCATTAGCAGCATTATCAAACTGTTTAGCTGTGCGGAACAGCTGTAATGTGCCCCCTTGACGGGCTTCATAGCCAATCCCCGTATCAGCCCTAAGTTGCCGAATACAGTCGCGGCTATACTCCGCAATCCTTACCATGCGACTTTTATTCATCGCATAATGTTGAATATCACAGTTTTTCAGCATCTGCCACATCCAGCGCAACTGAAATAACGTACCATCAGGCCGAATAGCTAATGGAGCATGTTTTTCAAACATCCACTTCACTGCTTTTAGTGGTATGCCTGGTGCCCCCCATGGCGTTGCGTAACCAGGGGATATTTGCCCTGCATTAGCTGCGCTGGTTTCTTCTGCTACATCATGCTGCCTATCAACAACCAGTACTTCATGGCCTTCTTGAGCTAAATACCATGCTGTTGTAACACCAATCACTCCTGCCCCTAACACTAGAACTTTCATAAGCACCCCAGATGCAAAGTATTCAATTATTATTTAGGATAATATTCTAGAAATTATTTGCCAATGTGGTGAATTAACACTTTTAACAAAATAGATAATAAAACCAACACTTGATGATTTTTATTTACAAAAAAGTTAATTGTTCTAGTGAAATTAGAGCCCAAAAACAAAAAAAGAACATATCAAATTGATTTTAAATAAAAATAATTAATCTCAAAAAAACCAAGTTCGATATTTTATACTTTAATTTAATGAATACTGTCTTTTATGGGTGGGTTTACAAATTACGAGACTTAAATTTTTATACTAAAAATATATTCTTTCCTAGTTTATTTATCCAAATAATAATCCATTATGAAAAAAACGATTAAAAATGTTAAAGGAAAGTATATGACTAAAAAGATCATCCCTATTATTTGTGCCCTGAATGTAATTTTTCTATCTATAGCCCCAAGTATTGCAGAAGAGTATTGCGAACCCACCATGAAAAGAAATTTGATAAAAGATAAAGGGAAAAATATATGCTTTTCTATAAGACCCCTTCCTATATGTACCCCCCCAGCAACGGCAGTTTCTTATGTTAAAACTACAGTTCAATTCAATTGTGTAACTAAGGGTGAACATTTGGTTTTAAGCGAAAGTGAGCAATTAAACAAAATAATTACTCGGTTAGAAAATAAAGATGTAGATTATTCCGAAGATATTGCTATCCCTCGCTACTGTACATGTCCTAGCAAACTCTAGTTAATACATATTGTATTTACTAATCTAGTCAATCATTCACTTGTAAAAAAGCCAGCCGACATAAGATGCGGGCTGGCTTTTATGCCTTATCGATTACCTAATTTAGCGAGTGTGTGCTAAATCTGAAGGCATATTACCCTGCATACTATGCCAAATTAAGCCACTTTCCTTCCCGTAATTTCGGACACAATCCATAATGCGATCGTATGCTTGCTCACGGCAAAGATTACTCAATTGTTGGTAAAAACTTAATGCAAGGCGTCTTGCTTCAGGATTAGAGAAATAATAACGCCCAACACGCGTATATAGCCCTCTTAAGCCATTAATAATCAAACCGTAGATAGGGTTACCTGATGCGAATGCAAGCCCACGGAAGACGTTATAATCCAAATCACTAAATGCATCTGAATTATCATCAACTTTTTCTCGGCCAGCTAACACTTCTAACGACTTTTCAGGGTTATTACGAAATGCAGTACGAATAAAAATTGCAGCAATATTAGTCCGCACAGCTAATAAATTATCAATTAGCTGAGGCACTCTATCGTGATCCAATCTGGCCAGTGTTTCCAAAATATTGAGGCCTGATGTTTCCCAATAATTATTCACTTTTGTTGGTTTACCATGTTGAATAGTTAACCAACCGTCACGCGCTAGACGTTGCAACACCTCGCGAAGAGTTGTGCGTGTTACACCGATTAACTCGGAGAGTTCACGCTCAGCGGGTAGTATTGAACCTGGTGGAAAACGGTTGTTCCATATGCTCTCAATAATGTACTCTTCCGCGAAACCTGCCGGACTTTGAGCTTTAATAACCATATTTTTATTATTCCAAACATTTAGACGGATATTGGGGAAATCATACCAGATTGTCGTCTCCTGATATAGTTAGACTCAAAATAAAGAGTGAGACGAATCATAGAATTCCCATATAATTCATACATTATCAATTAGCAAATGGGCTTATAATCGATAAAAGATCAGAGTAGTATGTAATAGAACGTTACACGACATCCGTATAAAGAGGATAACGAACCATAATGGATTTTAGTTTAAAAAGTGCTTTTTTGAAAAATTTTCTTGGAAATTCACCAGATTGGTACAAATTAGCAATTATCATATTTCTAATAATAAACCCTGTTGTTTTCTATTTTATCAGCCCTTTTGTGGCAGGCTGGTTATTGGTAATTGAATTTATATTCACCTTAGCAATGGCACTTAAGTGTTATCCATTGCAACCTGGGGGGTTATTAGCAATCGAAGCCGTGATCATCGGCATGACGACACCAAAACAAATTTCACATGAAATAAGCAATAACCTTGAGGTTATTTTACTGTTGATCTTTATGGTCGCCGGTATCTACTTCATGAAGCAATTGCTTTTGTTCGTTTTTACCAAACTGTTGATAAACGTGCGTTCTAAACGCATCCTTTCCCTTGCATTTTGTATGGCGAGTGCATTTTTATCTGCATTTTTAGATGCCTTAACGGTTATAGCCGTAGTCATTAGCGTCTCAATTGGTTTTTATTCTATTTACCATCAATATGCTTCTAACCAACACAGCGATACCGACTTACAAAATGATGGTTTTATTGATAGCACAGAAAAAAAACAAACACTTGAACAGTTCCGTTCTTTTTTGCGCAGCATAATGATGCATGCGGGTATTGGTACTGCCCTTGGTGGGGTGATGACAATGGTGGGGGAACCACAAAATCTGATCATCGCTAAACATGTTAACTGGGACTTTATCACTTTTTATATCCGTATGGCGCCCGTCACTATTCCTGTCTTTATTTGTGGGTTATTAGTGTGCTTTCTTGTCGAGAAGTTTAAGTTATTTGGTTATGGAGCTGAACTCCCTGCTTCCGTGCGCCAAATATTAACCGAGCACGATAAAAAACTAACTGAAAAACGCACCAAAAAAGAGCTGGCACAACTGATTGTTCAAGGTTTAATCGGTATCTGGTTAATTGTGGCTCTTGCTTTCCATTTAGCAGAAGTTGGCTTAATTGGGTTATCGGTCATTGTGATGGCAACCGCTTTTTGCGGCATCACAGAAGAACACGCTCTAGGTAAAGCTTTCGAGGAGGCGCTACCATTTACCGCATTACTTACGGTGTTTTTTAGTATTGTAGCGGTTATCATTGACCAACAGCTATTTACTCCGTTTATTCAATTTGTATTACAGTCATCTGAATCGTCGCAGTTGTCATTGTTCTATCTGTTCAATGGCCTATTATCTGCCGTTTCAGACAATGTATTTGTTGGGACTGTGTATATTACCGAAGCCCTAAAAGCAGCAAATGACGGCTTAGTATCAATGGAACAATACCAATTTCTAGCGGTTGCAATTAATACAGGGACAAACTTACCTTCTGTTGCCACCCCTAATGGTCAAGCTGCTTTCTTATTTTTGCTGACTTCAGCGCTATCACCTTTGATCCGTTTATCATATGGCCGGATGGTATGGATGGCTTTGCCTTATACCATTGTCATGACAATTGTCGGCTTATTAGGCGTTGAGTTATGGCTAGTACCAATAACCTATTGGATGGAAAGTATTGGTTTGATTACATTTGCACAATAACTATACTGATAAACTATGAGCCGTATGCAAATACGGCTCATTTGTAATTTTGCGTAAAACCCTATCTAAAATTGCATTATTTCACTTTAAGTGCTTTTTTTATCCGTCTGATAAGGGCAAAATGTGCGCATCACTCAATTAGGATATTAAGTATGTTCAGATTTTTTAACTACTGCTCACAAGGAAGAGGTGCATGGCTATTGATGGCCTTTACTGCCTTCATGCTCGAGTGTGCTGCTCTATATTTTCAACATGTGATGAAACTACAACCCTGTGTAATGTGTATCTATGAACGCGTTGCATTACTTGGTGTTATGGCTGCCGGCTTAATAGGCGCAATTGCACCACGTAATATTATCATTCGTTGGGTTGCTATCATTATTTGGGTTTATTCTGCTTGGCGTGGCTTAGAGCTTTCTTGGGAACATACCATGCTCCAGCTCTATCCTTCTCCATTCGCATCTTGTGATTTCTTTGTGAACTTCCCTGATTGGCTACCATTGCAAACTTGGGTTCCAGCAGTATTTGAAGCGACGGGTGACTGCGCGGTTAGGCAGTGGGCATTTTTAGGGCTCGATATGCCTCAATGGTTGATTGGTATTTTTGCTGTTTATTTTGTTATCGCCATTATTGTTGCCATTAGCCAATTCTTCCCTGCTAAAAAATGATTTAAACCTTCTTATTGTATCCCCCTAGCTTTAATTTCAAACTGGGGGGATATCTTACATTTAATCTGATTGATAAATATAAATACACATAATTACTGTATTACGTGTTCTAATTTGATTGGGATATTTTTATA
Organism: Providencia sp. 2024EL-00732; assembly: GCF_044006275.1. Classification (NCBI taxonomy): domain Bacteria; kingdom Pseudomonadati; phylum Pseudomonadota; class Gammaproteobacteria; order Enterobacterales; family Morganellaceae; genus Providencia; species Providencia sp. 2024EL-00732. The sequence continues at coordinate 890,750 of NZ_JBIPDG010000001.1, forward strand.
GGCAGGTATCCCACATTCCGGGTCATAACTATCCAATGAAATTAAATTATTGGCTTCAGGGAAATAAGTCGCAACGCAACGGTCAGCCATATCATAGATAACCACCGTTAAATTATCTAAACGGCGCTTAGTCGGTTTTTGGTTGCTATCTAACGCAATTAAGTTAACTTTATCCCCCGCTTTTAATTTCTGTTTTTGCGCCTCAGCACCGCTAATAAAAACGACATCCCTTTGCCCAAATACCCCACGATAGCGGTCATTTAACCCGTATATGGTCGTATTATACTGGTCATGGCTGCGCAATGTCGCAAGAACTAGCTCACTATTTACCGCTGAATTAGGGTCTTCAATCACCCCAACAGTTGGAATGAAATTAGCTTTACCTGATTTAGTTAACCAACGCCGCTCAGAAGCCGCATTTGTAAGGTGAAAGCCTCCCGGTATTTTGATGCGGGCGTTAAAGTTATCAAAACCGGGTAATACTGCTTCCATTGCATCACGGATCAGGTCGTAATTACCAATGAAAGCATCCCATTCAACTTTACTATTCGGTATTGTCGCTTTGGCAATCCCTGCAACAATGGCACATTCAGATTTCAAATAAGGGCTACAAGGTTTTAATAACCCCTTTGAGGCATGTACCATTGACATTGAGTCTTCCACTGTCACGCATTGCACTCCACTACTTTGCCTGTCGATTTCACTTCGCCCCAGCACTGGTAGTATGAATGTATTTTTGGCTGTTAATAAATGAGAACGGTTAAGTTTAGTCGCAGTATGCACAGCCAAATCAAGCTTTTTCATGCCTTCAAAGCAGGCATCTTTATCAGGCATGGCAACCGCCAAGTTGCCCCCCATACAGATTAATGCATTTGCACTCCCATTATAAATCGCTTGCATACTGGCAACTGCAGCATGACCGAACTCACTCGGAGGACGAAAACCAAAACGCTGTTCAATTTTATCAAGAAAACTTTTAGATGGTTTTTCTGTGATCCCGACCGTACGGTCGCCCTGTACGTTAGAGTGCCCCCTTAGTGGGCAAATCCCTGCGCCTTCTCGCCCAATATTACCTTTCAGCAACAATAAGTTGACTAATTGCTGTACGTTTTTAGTTCCATGCTGATGCTGAGTTATCCCCATGCCATAGCAAATTATGGTGCTTTTCGCTTCAATATAAAGGTCTGCGATTTCATCAATAGACTCATGCGATAAGCCTGATACCCTTAAAATATCGTCCCAACTGGTCGTCAGTAAATCATTTTTTAATGTTTCATACCCATCGGTATGGGCTGATATAAACTCGGTATCTAGGAGCGCTTTTTCGCCTGAGTCAATGGCCGCCTGATGTCGCTCAATCAGCCGCTTCATGACCCCTTTGATTAAAGCTGTATCTCCCCCAATCCGCACTTTATAATAATGACCAGCAAGTGGGGTTGATTCTAATGTCAGCATTTCTATTACGTCTTGCGGATATGTAAAACGTTCAAGACCACGTTCTCTTAACGGATTAATCGCTATAATTTTAGCTCCCCGTTTAGAAACTTCACGTAACGAACTAAGCATTCGTGGATGGTTAGTCCCAGGGTTATGGCCGATACAAATAATTAAATCCGCTTTATCAAAATCCTCTAATAATACCGTTGCTTTACCAACCCCTATCGAAGCAGCTAGCCCAACACTTGTGGGCTCATGACACATATTTGAACAGTCAGGAAAATTATTTGTTCCGTATTCTCTGGCCAGTAATTGATATAAAAATGCCGCTTCATTCGAAGTTCTACCTGACGTATAAAATTCAACAGTATTTGGATCAGAATAACTCCGCAGACGCTCTCCTATTTGTTGAAATGCATCATCCCATTCGACCGGTTCATATTTATCTGTTAATGAATTATATTTCATTGGGTGCGTTAAACGTCCTTCATTCTCTAAATGAAAATCATCCCAATCAAGTAATTCAGTTACTGTATGTTTTTCAAAAAAATGGGGGGTAGTACGTTTTGATGTGGCCTCCCAAGCAATGGCTTTGGCTCCATTTTCGCAGATATCGAAAGAAGCGGTATGTACTGGATCTGGCCACGCACACCCCGGACAGTCAAAGCCGTCGACCTTATTCATATCAAACATTGCAATAATATCATGACCCACTTTCATTTGTTCACGCAATGCTTCTGCAACAGCTTTAACTGCCCCCCAACCGGCGGCAGGTCCAGTGTATTCTTCAATTTTCTTTTTCATTTGTCATTACTCTTTAATAAATAGAACATGTATTTATCTGCGTTTTTATAATTATCTAAATTGCTTTTACAATTTAATACTAGTAATTAAAAAATTAAATATCAATAATTAAATTAAGGACTTAAATAGATGCTCGCAATTAGATGATGGACAAATGAATGTTTTAAAATAAAAATAAAACCTAATAAATAATTATTAAAATTATTTTATGAATTTAATGTTTAATATTTAATAAGTAATCAACCTCATATTAACGATTAATAAGAGGTTAATACATTTCATAAAAAGATGAGTTATATGCAAGCACCGGATTGAATAATATCAGCAGCGCAACGTTTACCATTGGCGAATTGACAAACCGCAGTTTGAGTTCCATTTAACTCTAGAGTAAGTGCAGGTAAACCGCCAGCCGAAACACAAGCTTCTTGTACACCTGGGCCCAAATTAACAATTTGTTGAGCATAATTTGCAGCTACGGTATCTGCTTGGTCGGTTTTATTTCCACCAGAACTGCTACAGGCGGATAAAGTGAAAACGAATGCCCCAGCAGCAACCATTGACATTATCGTTTGTAACCGCAAATTGATTCTAAGTCTCATTTCTTTCTCCGCTAACACTCGCTCTACATAATGATTTTGTAGCACTTATTAATGCGTACCACTCTTTGAGAGTAGATTGATGATTAAAACACCAACTATAATAAACAGCATACCAATAATTGCAGGTAAATCGAGCTTTTGGTTGTAAATATAAATTGCAGCAATAGAAACTAACACAATCCCTAACCCTGACCAGATCGCATAAGCTATCCCTAATGGCATTACTTTGACTACTTGCGAAAGTCCCCAAAAAGACACCGCATAACCAATCACCACCACTAAAGAAGGCCAAAAACGACTAAAACCATCTGAAGCCTTAAGCGTTGTCGTAGCAATAACCTCAGCGATAATAGAAATAAATAAAAAGCTCAGCCCTTTCATACATTTTCCTTATTATTAAAATTATTAACGGTAAAATTTACCCTATACCTTTTATTCATACAAATAATGAACAATAAAAAGCCCCATCTTTCTTTACGAAAGACAGAGCGTTATTTTTATAAATTTTCTTACAAAACTGACTAATGGCTTGTTGCAACTGCAGTTTTATCTTCCAGCGATTGACTATAACGTTTAAATAAGTAAATACACAAAATCAATGTAATTATACCAATACACCCGCCAATATAACCAATATTAGTCATCCCCATATGAACAATAACTAGGTTCCCCAGTAGCGCACCGCCACCAATACCTATATTAAAAATCCCTGAGAAAATTGACATTGCCAAGTCAGTTGCATCAGGAGATAAATCAATCACTTTAACCTGTAGACCTAAGCCGATACACATCATGGCGATACCCCAGAAAACGGATAGCATAATCAACGACCAGACATCTGAGCCTAAAGGCATTAGCAATAATAAACACACCGTCATTAGGGCAATTGCTGTTGGTAAGAAAAACAACGAAAACTTGCTACTATAACGACTAAATATAACACTCCCGATAATGCCAGCCCCACCAAAAATCAGTAACAATAATGTCGCAAAATTTTGGCTTTGCAATGCGATTTCACGGACAAAAGGTTCAATGTAACTGTAAGCAGTAAAATGAGCAGTCACAGCTAGAACAGTTAACGCAAACATCCCCACCAGTGCGGGACGTTTAAATAAGACGGGGACACTTTTTAACGAACCGGAGTGTTCACTCGGTAAACGAGGTAGGAAACGTATTAACACTATCATGGTAAATAAGGCAATAACACCAATACATAAAAAGGTGACCCTCCACCCTAAAAATTGCCCTATTACACGCCCAATTGGTAGCCCTAAAACAGTTGCTAATGCGGTACCTGTTGCTAATAAGCCCAACGCTTGCGCCTTCTTGCCTGCTGGTGCAACACGAATAGCTAAAGAAGCCGTTATCGACCAAAATACCGCATGCGATAAAGCAACGCCAATTCGCCCACCAATTAGTATTTCAAAGCTCCATGCAAACCCTGAAATAATATGGCTAACAATAAAAATGACAAATAAAAAAGCTAATAATTTACGACGCTCAATTTTACTGGTTAATAACATTAAGGGTAACGACATCAATGCTACGACCCAAGCATAAATCGTAATCATTAACCCTGTATGAGCGACTGACATGTCAAAACTTTGTGCAATATCACTAAGTAGTGCAACTGGGACAAATTCTGTTGTATTAAAAACAAACGCTGCAACCGCAAGAGCGACTACGCGGATCCACGCTGTTCTTCTAGAAACCTGAGTCATATTCATCTTAGCCTTCATTTCCCACAAGTAAAATGCACTAACTGATTAACAGCTTGTGAAGGTTGCCGCGAAAGGATATTAGTATTCGATATGGGTTTGATTAACCATTCAGCTCTTATTTAAGCTAAAACCCATTTTTGTGAATTATATCACAACTTTCAGTGGGGCTTAAAGGTCAGGCTTCCGCCAGCGAGCACAAAAACAGGAAGGTTTCCCTGTTATATCCCCCCTTAACGTATATAGGTTCCCCTTGTTTAGCAAATAACTATTACGCTCATTTATCTGAAAGCACATATCATTCCTTTTTATGCTACAATCTCACGATTATTTTTTATTTTTAAAGGACCTTGTTAATGAAAAACCATTTCCCTACTGATCCTGACGTGAATACTTTAGCTGATGAGATAACTTGTTTAAAAAATTTACTCACTCATATGCTTAAAGCTATTGGTCAAGCTGATGCAGGTAAAATTTTAATCAAAATGCAACGTGAAATCGCACTCATAGAAGATGAAAAACAAGCAGAAACCTATAAAAACACGTTAGAACAAATAAAAACGGCCTATCGCCAATAGATTATTTAGCGATAAATGCTATTTTAAGGATATATATTCTATTGAGTGGTTTAAACTGCACAAATAACTAAGTTTTGAATTTTTAAATCAACTATCTTAGTTCTCGAATTAAACCATTCTTTATTCATTTAGCTCCCCCTTCAGACCCTATGAAGGGGGCTTTTTTTATCTACCAACACAGTTTATTAATTAAACATTATTCCGCTTATAAATATCTTGGCAGTACTGCACGTACTCATCGAGTGTTGTAGTTGAAGTTTGTTTTTCCCAACATTTTTGTTCTTCAAAGGCCCATACTTTGAACAATTGACCAAGATTGGCTCCTGACATCCCAACCTCTTTATAGATCCTATGATAAAAACCTTGTTCAGAACGGTAGATTTCAAATTTAAATGCAACTAGTCGTGCGGGATTTGTCGTTGTCATAAAATCATTACCAAACACCAACGTTTTTTCCAGAATATCCATTTGGTCTCCTTGTGAATAAGTCAAAAGTTAATAGATAATATTTCATAAGTGAAAATTGATTAACTATTCTTAGCATAGCGCATTTAAACCTATTGCGTAGTTTGGTTTACATAAAACCCATTGAAAGCACTTAGAGATGATTAACCAAAAAGGGGTAAGGATACACACTAATTTAATGAAGAAGCTTCACCGAAGTGAAGCTTTTTACGGGGGGTATTTATGATTTGTTATCGTATAACTGTTTAGCCATATCAATACTATCCGCATTAACATCTTTTATATGGTCTCGAGTTAATCGATACACTACAGGGCTCAATAACAACAATGCAATTAAGTTAGGGATTGCCATCATCGCATTTAGCGTATCAGCCAATAACCAGACAAAATCAAGTGATTGGGTTGCACCGATTGGTAAAGCGATTAACCAAAGCACTCTAAACGGTTTGATAGCCCTTAATCCAAATAGATACTGCACACATTTTTCACCATAAAAACTCCACCCCAAAATGGTGGTAAATGCAAAAACAGCTAACGCAATAGCGACAATATAATTCCCACCCGGTATTGCTGATTGAAATGAAAAAGCGGTCAGCGTTGCGCCTGTCTGGCTAGTCAACCACCCTCCAGTGATAATGATCGTCAAACCAGTGACTGAACACACAATAATAGTATCAATAAACGTACCAAGCATTGCAATTAGCCCTTGGCGAATAGGGTTCTGTGTTTTCGCCGCAGCATGGGCAATAGGAGCACTTCCTAAGCCTGCTTCATTGGAAAAAACCCCTCTCGCAACCCCAAAGCGAATCGCAGCCCAAACAGCAGCACCGGCAAAGCCACCTTGTGCCGCCACAGGGTTAAACGCAGACGTCACTACTAAGGAAATTGCAGCAGGGATTTGCGTAAAATAAATACCAAGTACAATTAACCCTGCACCAAAATAAGCGACAGTCATAAATGGTACTAACTTACCAGCGACATCAGAGATACGGCGTAATCCACCAATCAACACTGCACCAACAAGTAAAACCAATACCCCTGCTGTTAACCACTTATGCACTCCAAAGTTACTTTCTAGTACATCCGCCACTGAGTTAGCTTGTACCGTATTACCGATGCCAAAACTTGCACATGCACCAAAAAAAGCAAATAGAGTACCTAACCAAATCCATTTAGGCCCCAATCCATTTTTGATGTAATACATTGGGCCACCAATATATTGCCCATATTTATCCACTTCACGAAAACGAACTGCAAGTACAGCTTCAGAGTATTTAGTTGCCATTCCAACCAACGCTGTCATCCACATCCAAAAGAGTGCTCCAGGCCCTCCCATCACAACAGCAGTTGCCACCCCTGCAATATTCCCAGTCCCAATTGTTGCAGACAATGCTGTCATCAAAGCATTAAATGGCGATATTTGCCCTTCACCGCGTGACTCGTTTTTTTGAAATAATAATCTAAAACCTGTTCCTATTTTCCTTATTGGCAAGAACGCGAGCCTAATTTGCATGTATATGCCAACGCCTAAAATCCCAACTAGCATAGGTACGCCCCATACTATCCCGTTGAGTTCACTTAACCACGTAGTTATTAGCTCCATCTTACCCCCAAGTTAATCACTCTTATTTTTTAATTAACATTTATTAAACAAATTACCATCAATTTAATAAAGATTAAAAATGAAATAAAAGCGAACAAAAATTTAAAAAATTACCACTTACGATGCAAGATTGTGAGAAAGCTCACTTGTGATTAATATGTTTTAATTACCGATACAGTTAAATTGTGAATAAATCTTAAGCTTAAAATTTCTTACTGATTAACAGCTTTCTTGGTACAAGTGAGAGGACTTTTGTCCATAAAAAAAGCCCAGTAATAAAATGATTACTGGGCTTAGTTTTTAGATTTCGACTAAACAGTTAAGTTAGACTATTTTAAATACTCACCTGAACGCAGTGCTTCGATTCGTTTATCTAATGGTGGGTGAGATAAAAACAATTCACTAAATGCTTTTCCTCGGCCATTGATACAAAATGCCATTAAGCGCCCTTCTTCTTGCGGCTCATAACTCGTTTTCAGTCGTTGTAATGCGGCGATCATTTTTTCGCGCCCGACTAGTTTTGCCGACCCGGCATCTGCATGGAATTCACGATAACGAGAGAACCACATAGTGATAATGCTGGCTAAAATACCAAAAACAATTTCCAACACCATGGAAACGGCGAAATACACCATAGGGTTACCGTTACTACTTTCACTTTCATTATCGCTGTTTGACATAAAGCCTGCCGCGAGTTGTGCGATAATACGTGAAATAAAGATAACAAAAGTATTCACAACCCCTTGTAATAAGGTCATTGTTACCATGTCACCGTTCGCAATATGGCTAATTTCGTGAGCAATAACCGCTTCCGCTTCGTCACGGCTCATATTTTCTAATAAACCAGTACTTACTGCGACTAACGAAGCATCACGACGGGCTCCCGTAGCGAACGCATTGATATCCGGCGCATGGTAAATAGCCACCTGTGGCATTTGGATACCAACTTGTTGTGCTTGGCGCTCTACCGTTGACATTAACCATTGCTCTGTTTGGTTGCGAGGAGTTTCAATTACCTCACCACCAACTGATTTCAAAGCCATCCATTTAGACATCAGCAGTGAGATAAATGCACCACCAAAACCAAATAACCCCGCCATGATCATCAAGCCTTGGACACTACTACCTCTAATACCGGTTAAGCTTAAGATTATTCCAAACACAAACATAACGGCTAAGTTTGTGAGTAAGAATAAAGCAATTCTCATCATTTTTTTGTATTCCTTGGTAAAAACTAATATCACGTAGAATTTACTTTATAAATAAGGTTTTTTCACACTATTTCAAGTCAATTAACATCAAAATATTAAAAAACAACATAACTTTACATTGAAACCACTAAAACGGGTTACTATTTTCTCTATTCAATCACAATAAAGAATGATTAAATTTAACCAATTGTTTTTAAAGGCTCAATTTATAACCAGCTCACATTAAATTGTTCCAATATTAAAATGATAATGCTGGTTATTATACGTATGGAAATTTATTCGTGCATTTAATTATATTTCCAGCAACTTTATTCGCTAAATCGATAAATATCAGTCTTTATTAGCCTATTTCAGAAAAACAAAGCCACCTTAAGATGGCTTTGGTTGCTTTTTCTTTTACCGCTTTTGCCGAATCTTTATCGGTGGCTTTAGTTGCTTTTTCTTTTACCGCTTTTGCCGAATCTTTATCGGTGGCTTTAGTTGCTTTTTCTTTTATCGCTTTTGCCGAATCTTTATCGGTGGCTTTAGTTGCTTTTTCTTTTATCGCTTTTGCTGGATCTGATGCCTTATCACTCTTTTTAGCCACCTTTTCATTTACCGTTTTATTTGCTCTATCTCCCGTTGCCTTTACTGGATCAGAAATAGAGGGCTTACTTGATTGCTTGGTAACACCAGAGCCAATGGTTGCTCCTGCAATACCCGCTTTACTGTTAATATCATTTTTCAATGATGTGGTGCACACTTGTTCTGAGCGGCTAGTGGAGCCATCATTACAAATGAACTTACCGCTTTCACAGCGATCGACCCCACCTTTGCTCCCTGAACAAGGGTAGTTTCTTGCTGTTGCTGTGTTTATTGATGAAGCCATCATGATACTAACCGCGATTAAACCTATAACTAATTTACCCATGGTATTGCCTCTTTGATTAAGAACCCTTATCAAAAGTTTAGAATAAATTAATTAAAGGTAAAGAAATCTAGAATGACACGATTATTTTAGGAGATAAAAACTATCTAATACCTGTTTTAACTTTTTCTCAGACATTAAGTCATCATCGATGACTTTAAATAAAAGAAAACCCCATACAAATCATAGATAAGTATGGGGTCTGTTATTTAAAATGAGCTTTAACTTTACTTAGTTATTGATTATTACCTGATAGCATCTTGGTATTTTGACTTGCCAAGTCAATCGCCATTTTAACCGTTTCATCTAAGTACGGATCAGGGCCTTCATAATCCTTTGGTAAGTCATCAATTGATTTTAGTAATGGCTTACCTTCACGTACATTTCGTTCATTTATACGTTTAAGTTTAGTTGCTTCGATTTCATTATCTTCTTTTTGACGCTCAGCATAATTAAGCGAAATTAGATTCTTACTCTCTTTATGCGCTTTATAGCGCGCAATATCTTCATCGATATAATTGAATTCAGGGTCTTGGCTAATCCGCGCTAGATGCTGAGTTTTGATTGGCGATAAGTCTGATGAAATATCACCGACACGTGCATAGTTTGCTGGAGGAATGCTATCCCATGGCAATGCATTGTCTTCAAAACTTTCACCTGTTTCAGCAGGGTCTTGACCTGTTGGCATCACGACATCAGGTGTCACACCCTTACGCTGTGTACTCCCACCATTAACACGGTAAAACTTCTGGATGGTATATTGTACTGAACCCAATGAAGGCCATTCTGGCTTTAACATTTGGTCGTACACACGACTTAAACTACGATGTTGTTGTACCGTGCCTTTACCAAAAGTTGGTTCGCCCACGATTAACGCACGCCCATAATCCTGCATCGCTGCTGCAAAAATTTCAGATGCAGATGCACTAAAACGATCAACTAAAACAACCAGTGGGCCTTTATAGTAAATAACGTCGTCATCATCGACATCTTGACGAACTTGACCATTGTTATCACGAATTTGAACCACTGGGCCTTTTGGAATAAATAAACCAGATAAAGCAACAGCTTCAGTTAATGCCCCACCACCATTTCCGCGTAAATCAATGACCAACGCAGAAACATTATCTTTCGCGATATTTTGCAGTTGTGTTTTTACATCATTAGTTAAACCAACATAGAAACCAGGAATATCTAACACAGCAACTTTATCTTTGCCTTGCTGTTTGATAGTCAGTTTTACAGCACGGTCTTCAAGGCGGATTTGCTCCCGAACGATGGTGATGATATGAGGCTTCGCCCCTTTGGTATCAGAAATAACTTCTAACCGAACTTTACTTCCTTTTGGCCCTTTAATTAACGCAACCACGTCATCAAGGCGCCAACCAACTACATCCACAATCGGTTTGCCCGTTTGCCCTACACCAATGATTTTATCACCGACTTTTAACTCTTTGCTCTTCGCCGCAGGCCCACCTGCCACGAGGGAGTTAATCACCGTATTTTCATCATCTTGCTGTAAAACCGCGCCAATTCCTTCCAATGACAAACTCATTTCAGAATTGAATTGTTCAGTATTACGAGGTGAAAGATAACTCGTATGTGGATCAATTTCGCGTGCAAATGAATTAATAATCAGTTGGAAAACGTCTTCACTTTGTGCTTGCGTTAGACGTCTCAAAGCAAAGTTATATCGCTTGGTCAGTTTTTCTTTGATTTCTTTATCGTCTTTACCTGAAAGCTTTAAATTCAACCAGTCATAACGTACTTTTTGGTCCCAGAGACGATCAAGTTCTTGTTTATCTTTAGGCCAAGGGGACTTAGAGCGGTCAACTTCAATAGAATCCGTCGCGTTCAAATCAATAGGTTGTTCTAAGCGAGCTAATGCATATTTAAAACGCTCAAAACGCCGTTCCTGCGATAGGTTATACAGGTCATAAAACGTATCTAATTTGCCGTCCTCAAGCCATTGACCTACTTTACCTTTATCTTTGGTATACTGATCAACGTCGGATTGAAGTAAAACATTGTGACCGAAATCTAACATATTGAGATAGCGGTCAAATATTTTCCCAGAAAACGCTTTGTCTAAATCAAATTGACGATAATGTGAACGAGTGAACCTTGATGTGACCCTTTCACTCACAGTGCCGTGCTGAGCGCTCTGTTTTAAGACAGGTAACTGAGCCGCAGTGACCGGAGCCACTGCTTGAGTATTAGCAATTGCACTACCGAAAGTAGCCAAACTGACAACAAGTGCAATTTTAAGAAGTTTGTTCATGACCTGATTGACCTCCGTATCAGAACTTTAAATGTTCCGCGCGTACAATCATTGCCAGTCCAGTTGGCAATTGAACCCTAACACCGTCTTTTGCAATTTCCAGCACAGAGGCGTCCATCACACTAGTACCCACTTTCACTTTCAATGATTGACCAATTTGAAGTGTGTTGATATCAGTGACTGATTTCAGATTCTGTTCTGGGGCTGGGTTATTACGACGGGGGGGTTTAGCTGATGTAGTTTGCGAGCGTTCTTTATTGTCTGATGGGCGACGGCGAGGCGCTTTCTCTTTAGTGGTATCTTGACTACGGGTGTTTTTTTCACTCGGCTTTTTCGCTGCTGGGCGCTTTTGCGCTTTTTGTTCAGCACGTTGCGCTTGAACACGAGCTTTAGCTTCAGCTAATTGTTGACGCGCATGAGCAATATGCTCTGCGTCTAATTCACCACAGTCTTCACCATTTAGGTCAACGCGTTTTGCGCCTTCTTTAACACCGTAGAGATAACGCCAGCTAGAGGTATACATACGCAACGCAGAACGTAATTGCGTTTTGCTAATACCGTCTTCTTCAGTTAAACACCCTACGATATCTTGAAAAATTCCGACTTTTAACGGACGTGCTTCGCCTTCAGCGATAAAACAGCGAGGAAAACGCTCTGCTAGAAATGCGATAACTTCTTTACTACTATTCAACTTAGGTTGATTTTCCATGAAATTTCCTGATAACAACGATTTTGCCAACCTCACGGGCATGAACAAGCCGACATTATAATCGTGTTGCTGACAATTGCCACGTTACTATTAATTTAACTGACCAATATTTAGTAATATTTTGGCATAGAACACATTGCCAGATGTTGACACAACTGGTTTACAAGGTGCTTTAAGCCTTTTTCATCCTCTTGGTCGAATTGGCTAATATTTGGGCTGTCGATATCTAAAACCCCAATAATTTGCCCATTTACCACCAAAGGAAACACAATTTCAGCGTTACTTGCCGCATCACAAGCGATATGACCTGGGAATGCATGAACATCTTCTATACGCTGAATTTGGTTGTGACTAAAAGCCGTACCACAGACCCCTTTACCAAAGGGTATTCGAACACATGCAACTTTACCTTGAAACGGACCTAATACTAATTCTTGCCCATTACTCAGGTAAAATCCAGCCCAATTAACCCCCTCTAAGCGCTCATACAGTAATGCACAAGTATTTGCTAAGGTGGCAATTAAATCATATTCTCCTGCTAATAATGCAGAGAGATTATCTGAAAGTTCAAGATAATACTTCTTTTTATCCATAATTATTTTTAGTAATAATCAAGTAATTAATGAAACATCTGTAAGAGTAACTCTAAGGTTACCAATTTGTCACTTTGAGGTAAATTTTTTTACACTAGATTACATCTAAGTGAAACCCTAAAATGAGTAAATATGAACAACATTAACCACACTGACTTGATTTTACAGCGTTGTAGCCATTGCAACCAAAAAATCCTCGCTCCGCGATTTAGCTTACGACAAGTCGTTATTTGCCCTCGTTGTTCTAGTCAACTCAATGATGGCCGGTCATGGTCAATCAAGCGGTTATCCATATTGTCTATCACATTATTGATGCTAGCACCGATCGCTTTTTTACAACCACTAATTTCTATTCATCTGCTGGGAAGTCAAATTAATGCCAATGTAATAGAAGGTGTTCGCTTAATTAATCATCAAGGTGACCCGCTCACAGCAAGTATTGTGGCTTTTTGTGCGATAGCTGCTCCACTATTATTGCCAATATTAATATTAATGTTACTTATTGGTCAGCGAATAAATTTAAACCTTCGCCCTATTTTACTGGTTCTGAAACACATCAAAGAATGGGTTATGTTAGATGTTTACTTAATCGCTCTCGGTATAGCGGCAATTAAAATGCAAGATTACGCCAGCGTGTTTATCGGTAATGGTTTAGTTGCTTTTATCACGATGGCTATTTTAAGTTTATTGATCCTCATCCACATGAATTTAGACGAACTATGGCGTCGGTTTTACCCTATTGATGACCAAGGGGAACAACCACATGCGTTGGCCTGCACCGCTTGCCACTTTACAGGGCCTTCTAACGCCCAAGGGAAGTGTCAGCGCTGTCATCGGCCATTACAATCTCGCAACCCCTATAGTTTACAAAAAACATGGGCTGCGCTAATTGCCGCCATGGTGTTATTGTTTCCCGCTAACCTGCTACCCATTTCAGTTTTTTATCTGAATGGGCAGCGTTTGGAGGACACAATTTATTCTGGTGTTGTAGCCTTAATTGACTCGGGTAACTGGCCTATTGCCATTATTGTCTTCATTGCCAGCATATTAGTGCCCTTCATCAAGATTATCATCATGATATTATTACTATTTTCTATACAGTTAAAAAGCAATACCGACCCTGTTCTTCGTATGAAACTACTAAAATTTGTTTCATGGATAGGCCGCTGGTCAATGTTAGATTTATTCGTCATTGCCTTAATGATGACATTAGTTAACCGTGATCAATTAATGTCTTTTACTATGGGCCCTGCCGCATTTTACTTTGGTACAGCAGTTATTCTAACAATCATGGCTGTTGAATGGTTAGATAGCCGCTTAATATGGGATTCATATGGAAAATCAAAACCTGCAAAATGAGCCTTCTGAAGAAGCTACAGAAGCCACACTACGCAAACGAGGGCGTATCTCCCCTTTCTGGTTATTACCGCTGGTAGCGATTTTTATAGCTGGTTGGCTTCTTTTCCAACATTGGGTTGAGCGTGGAACTGATATTACGATTGAGTTCTCTTCTGCCCCAGGTGTCGTCGCAAATCGAACACCTATTCGCTACCAAGGCGTTGAGGTTGGATTAGTTCAATCAATTGCTATTAGCAAAAATATGAAATCCATTATTGTTACTGCCAGTGTTAACAAAGACATGCGCTCTGCGTTAACTTCAGGCACAAAATTTTGGTTAGTTACACCTAAAGCCTCATTGGCGGGCGTTTCCGGCCTTGATGCATTGGTTGGCGGTAACTATATTGGAATGCTGCCAAGCACTGGGACAGAGCAATTCTCGTTTGTGGCACAAGACACGCCACCACAACTAAATATTGACGAAGGTGAACTTCTAATCCACTTAACCGCACCTGATTTAGGTTCATTAAACGAAAACTCACCCATTTATTACCGAAAAGTCCCCGTGGGTTATATCTCGGATTATACCATTTTACCGGATAACCAAGGGGTATCTATATCTGCGGTGGTCAAAAAACACTATGCCAAACTCGTTCGTAAAGACAGCCAATTTTGGAATGTATCTGGCTTACAAGGTAGTTTTGACCTTAAATCCGGTGCTAATATCAAAATGGAAAGCCTTTCTGCTGTCATAAATGGCGCTATTACTTTTGACTCACCGCAAGGCAGCCCCCAAGCGGAAGAAGGCCAACGTTTTGTGTTACAATCTAGCCGTGCCGTTGTCAAAGCTGCTGAACAAGAAGGTAAATCCCCTTTAACTCTTGCCTTATGGGCCAATGACACCTATGGCGTAAGCAAAGGGCAACCTGTTGTTTATAAAGGTATTCAAATCGGTGAAGTGTTACAACGTCACCTATCCGCCGGTAATGTCAATTTTAAAATAGCCATATATGATGAGTTTAAGCACCTCATTCGTGAAGACAGTAAATTTGTCGCCAATAGCCGTGTTGATGTCCAATTGGGGCTTGGTGGACTACAGTTCCAAGGCGCGACACCGCAAGAATGGTTAGATGGCGGCATACACTTAATTGCGGGGCAAAGCCAAGGGAAATTACCAGAGAAATTCCCTTTATACCGCAGTGATGACAATGCGAAAGCCGGTATTTTAGGGTCATCTCCACCAACTACAATTACTCTTAATACAGCGACATTACCAGATATACAAGCCGGGTCGGTTGTACTTTATCGTCAATTTGCAGTAGGCAAAATTACCACCATTAAACCCACTACATCCGGTTTTTCCATTGATGTATATATTTCAAGTGAATATCGGCATTTACTGACTGATAACAGTGTTTTTTGGGCTGAAGGTGGAGCAAAAGTTCAGTTAAATAGTAATGGTTTAACAGTCCAAGCTGCCCCATTGAGCCGTGCGATCAGTGGAGCAATAAGCTTTGACAACATAGGTAATGGCACAGCGAATACTGCACGCCAACACATGCTTTACCCTAATGAAACATCTGCTAAGGCTATTGGTAGTGTAGTTACCTTAACAACATTTGATGCCTCCAAACTTTCTGAAGGCATGCCTATCCGTTATTTAGGCATAAACATTGGTCAGATAGAGTCGTTAAAACTGTCCTCTGATAAAAGAGAGGTACAAGCGAGAGCTATTCTCTATCCAGAGTATGTCAGCACATTCACAAAACTAGGGAGCCGCTTTGCTGTTGTAACCCCTGAGTTATCACCCGCGGGCTTAAATAACCTTGACAGTATATTACAACCTTATATTAGTGCAGAGCCTGGACGTAGTAATAAAAACCGTTATCAATTTGAACTACAAGCTGCCAATATAACTGACTCTCGTTATTTAGATGGTTTAACCATTTACCTTGATGCCACTGATGTTGGTTCTGTTCAGGTGGGTACGCCGATTTTATTTAGAGGGCTGGAAGTTGGTGTGGTGACAGGCTTATATTTGGGAGAGCTTTCCGACCGCGTTTATGTTGCCACACGTATTGGCAAGGAGTATCAATACTTAGTACGTGATAACACTGAATTTTGGCAATCATCCGGCTTTAATTTCTCCTTTGGTTTGGCTGGTGGAGTTATGAAAAGCGGTACATTCAAGCAGTTTGTCCGAGGTGGTATCACTCTCGCCACCCCGCCAACAGTGCCTTTAGCGCCGAAAGCCAAGCCGGAACAGCATTTCATTCTAAAATTAGAAGCCCCTAGTGATTACTTAAACTGGGGCACATCAATACCTAAAAAATAAACACTACAAGGGTGCATATAAGTAACATAATGCACCCTCTCTTGCTTATCGGTGAAAATTTATTTTGGAAATCAATTCCATTTATACTATGATTAATTCTGTTGAGCTTAGTATATATAGATAACGTCGATAAATGAGGTGCTATTATGTGTTTTGTGAAATTGAAAATATCTTCCTATGAAATTAATGATGCGGTTATGGCTTCACATAAAAGTGATACGGTAAGTATCCCTTGTGATTCTGATACCGATTTCTGTATGCAATTAGATGGTTGGGACGAACATACCAGCATCCCTGCCACCTTAGATGAAAAACCTGTTTTACTCTATCGTCATCACTATGATAAAGAAAATCATCATTGGGTCATGAAATTAGCATAGTAGGTTAATCATGTTATACAGCCTATTAGCTCGGGTATATAAATGGGTAAGAACAAATAGAAAGGTGATTACTAGTGTGTTAACAAACAAACCGATAGGCAAAAAAAGAGGCCTGGTAGATTCCGATTACCGGGCCTTGGGAAATGGCTCTGGCAGAGCCGTGCGCTAAAATTGCCATTGAGACGTAACAAAGTACACCCTAATACTAGCTTTCAACTCACGTTCTTACCACATTTATTATCAATTATTTCACATATTATTAACACAATTTATTGTTTGATTTTCTAATATTGAACTATTTGTTCAATAGGTTATACCTATATCAGTAATCAACAAAACCTTTCAATATTGTATCGCGCTGATTTATATAAATAAATAATAGAAAACACCATTCCCTCTGCGTAACCAACCCTATTTCCAGTAACCTTACTTACTGGGGCATAATTTTTCAGCGGCCTCTTTTAATGGCTGTATTCTTTCTTTAACACTTTTAGTTGTTTCAATAGGTGCTAATAAAACATCAATCGGCTGAGCCTTAATCTCTTTTTTCTCCATTAATTCCGTCGCTATCTCATTTAATGGATATTGCATCAATGTTGCAGGGTTAATGACGACCAATGCACCATTGTTACGGCACTCAAGCATCACCTCCTCACGAATAAACGGCCAGTCCTGACCAAATTGTTTTTTACTGACTGTTGCCAATGGTGCGGAGTATGCTGCACTCATTGTTCCAACAAGTAATAATGAGCAAATAATGAGTTTATATTTCATTAAAATGACCTTGTTAAATATTAAAAATATCTTCACTGTATTATCAAATAAATACGAACATTTGGCTATATCGGTTGATAAGTAGCAAAAATAGCAACGGCTAGAATTGCCATAGTACCCAATAACAATTCAACCCAACTATTAATGATCAAATAGTTCAAACGCCCTCTGTGTTTTAGGCCTGGAACGATATAGTAGCGATTAATCAAAGCTAACATTACCATTCCTAGAACTAAAATAATTTTAAACCAAAGCAATGATTGGTACTCAGAGCCCGAAAATGCCAAAGGCCATTCTGGCAAAATCGTTATTGCACTAATAACCCCGGTTAAGATGACAAGCACAACTGCAACATGCCCAATTTTTGAAAACAACCGCATAGTACTGATTATTTGTTTATCCATCCCCTGCGCCAGCTCTTGTTTATGACGTAAAAACTGAATACAAATTAAGAATGGCCATAAACCACCAAACCAATAGGCTGCACTAATGAGATGAATGAACTGATTAATACGATGAAAAGCCCCAATAACGCCATCGGTCATGGCTGCATGCCCAATAAATGCATGGAGACCAAGCAGGACAATAGAAAGAAGTAATACTAGGTTTAGACGTAGCTTTATGGATTTTATACATAAAACCAGCAAGAGGATAACAGCAAACAGCAGTTGCCAGCGCCATATTTGACCAAATGACGTGCCAAGCACCCCCTGCCATATAGCCCAATCGATACTATCTTCCCAACCATCCCCCATCAAACCAGCTTGAGCAAGCAACCAACCAAAGGTTGTTAATGAAGTGATAATAGCGCAAAAGAAGATACCTTTATTAAGGTAACGGACTAATAAATAGCGAAACTTCCCACGACTGAGAAGCACTGCAAATATTGACATACCACACATCAATATTGCAGCGATAAAATGGATAAAACGAATTAACGTATAAAAAGCTTCTAGTGACATATCATTTCACTGTAAAGCTATAAGTCCCTTTTGTTTTGTGCCCATCCACAGAGACCACACTCCAATTAACATCATACTTACCGGCAACGAGTTTATCCTCAACAGGAACAATAACTTTAGTGTCATTACTTGGGTCTAATGCTGCCTTGCCTGTTTTGACAATATTTTTTTCAGGGCCAACAATATTGACTTTAGTGAAATTAACTTCAATCCCCTCAGAAAAGCTTAATGTAATTGATTCAGGTGCTTGCTCTACCGCGGCACCTTCAGCTGGTAGTTGGTCTTTAAGATGAGCATGAGCAAAAGCTTGTTGGAAGGACATACCTAAAAACAAAACGGCAATAGCGCTAAGTTTACGCCATGAAGATTTAATATGGTGGATTGGCATAGTAACCCCTTAATTTGCAGGTGAATTTAGAATTATTACCAATCATTATACGGAAAAAAACCAGTTTTACCGCTTAAAAATAGGTTTTGACCCTCTATCCTGTGAGTTTTCACACAAAATGAAAAGAAAAAGGCTTGTGGTCATTGAAATAAACTTTCATAGCCACAAGCCTGATAAGGTCTTTATACTTCAAATAGATATATTAACTTAATAAATACCGATAGTGCTTCAAATTAGATATGTGTTGCTGCAGATAAGCTTTTTAAGTCTTTATCTAACAAGAATAACGCCTTGCCAGATTCACCAACCATATCAAGTTTATCCAATACTGATTTAAATAGTTTTTCTTCTTCGTGTTGCTCAGCAACATACCATTGTAAGAAGTTAAATGTTGAATAGTCTTGGGTTGTCATGGCTAAATGAGCCAGTTTGTTAATTTCGCGTGTGATTAATTGTTCGTGCTCATATGTTTGGGTGAAAACATCTGCAATCGATTTGAAAGCAACAGGAGGCGCTGCAATTTGCCCTAATAAAGGTAATGCACCTGTATCGCTAAGGTAATCAAATAAACGCTGCATGTGCTCCATTTCTTCTTGTGAGTGCGACTTTAGAAATGCAGCTGCACCTTCGTAGCCTTTATCGCTACACCAAGCACTCATTTGCAAATAAAGATTAGCAGAATAAAATTCAAGATTTAATTGCTCATTTAGTTTATTGACCATGTCTGTAGTTAACATATTTATGCCTTATCAGTTAATCGTTCATTCTTATATTATGCACAGTATTACAATAATTAAAACCCTAAAACAATCTTAAAACAAAAAAATCCAATTTACTGATTATTAATAACTTTTGTTAAAAACAATAATAATCAATCTCATTATCTTTTCTTGGCTTATATTTTAATTATCACGATAACAATCATTCGTCTTTATTTTTCCGACATCATTTTTTAATATTCTATTGAGATTTTTTCTCATTAACCCATTATAATAAATCAGTGAGAATTAACTTTTGAGAACCAAAATGAACTACAACCTTGCTTTATTACCTAAAGATGAAATGGATAAGATCAACGTTGACCTTTTAGCCTCCGGTGTTGCATTCAAAGAACGCTATAACGTCGCCGTCATCGCCGAAGCCGTCGAACGGGAACAGCCCGAGCACCTAAGGGAGTATTTCAGAGAAAGGTTGGTTTATTACCGCCAACTTTCACAAAATTTTGCGCGTATGCCTTATGAACCCAGAAATCGCTAAATTGATTACTCGGTTTACTACCCAATATTTTTATTTGGTCACGAAGTAAATTTATTATCCATACACTAAAAAAGGGAGCCTTTTTCGGCTCCCCTTTAGTTACATTAATACGAAAGAAAATGGGTCTTTTCTTTGTTAACTAATATTAACTGCCTATTTAGTTGCGTTATAGGTAACCGTATTATTTTGGCAATCGACCGAAACAGAATAACGTAGGTCAGATTTTGCCCCTCTCACCACCAATGGAACAGTATAGCCTGTTTCAGTTTTAGTCACTTCACTATCATTGACCCATGCAACTGCCTTTTTACCTAACGTGGCCTTCTCTTCTGCCCAACGCGGTAACCGATTATGCATAAAATCACTTTTAACCTGAGCCGCAATCTGTGGTTCAGTTAATGTACCACAACTGACAAAGGGTTCCGCTTTACCTTCTTCATCGTTTGCGCTTAAAGCAAACGAACTAAAAACCAATGCACATGTCCCCAGAACAACAGCAATTTTATGATTTGCTTCCATAGCACCCTCCGATACCCATATAAGGTAAAGATTTTTGATTAGTTTAGCTGCCCATTTAAACCTATTAGAATATGTTAAATTTACCAGTTACTTACTGGTCATTTTCTAACTAGTATCAATGAATAAAATGACTTAACTAATATTAATCTATCAGGTCTGTGCATAAATGTTAATAGTATGTTTACTAATTATTAATTTTCATCATCGAATAATACGTGAATTTGCTCTTTACCTTGGTGGCTTTCCCTAATTTCTTGAGCTACTATTGCAATGGCCTCCCCACTACTCATCCCTTGCGCCATCAACTGATGAATTCTTTCAACCGCTTCTTGTTGCTCTTCATGATTAAGTGCTGGTATTCCAGAAAGCATGGTTTAAACCTCATAAGTAAAATACTAAAATCAATAATTAAGATTTTAACATCTCTTCGATTATTAAGATAAGAATATATGTTAACCTGTTCAAATCCACTTGTTGCGGAATATTATATTTATCGACATGACTATCAATAAAAAACAGTTACCTTATCGCCCAACTGCGGCAATCGACTATTTTGCGCCTATTGCACATCTGCCATGGGCAATGTTATTACATTCAGGAAATGCAAAACATTCACATAATCGATTTGATATTATTGTCGCTGACCCTATTGCGACACTGACTACCTACCACAGCGAAACAACCATCACAGAGCAAGGTCAACCTTCAACGACTTCGGGTTCAGACCCCTTTGATTTGCTAAAACAATTGCTCAATAAATACAGGTCGAACAATAATGAATGCATAGATTTACCCTTTAATGGTGGTGCATTGGGCCTTTGGAGCTACGATTTAGGTCGTCGCATTGAAAAACTCCCTAACCTCGCCAAAACAGAATTACAATTTCCTGATATGGCCATCGGGATCTATTTATGGGCACTCATTATTGATCATCACACTAAAACAACTACATTAATTAGTTATGATGATATTGAAGCTAGGTTAGCTTGGTTACAGGCACAAAAAAAACCACGTAAGAATAAATTCCAATTAACGTCCCCTTGGCAATCAAACATGTCAGAAGAGACATATCACCAAAACATCGCGCATATTCATGAATATTTACGTAATGGTGATTGCTATCAAATCAATTTAGCTCAAAGATTTAAAGCTAAGTATAAAGGGGACGAATGGAATGCATTTCTAGCTCTGTTAGAAAGTAATGAAGCCCCTTTCTCTTCCTTTATTCGTTTACCTGAAAACGCAGTCATTAGCATGTCCCCTGAGCGGTTTATTTTTTTACAGGATGGCGATATTCAGACACGCCCAATTAAAGGAACACTTCCCCGTCTAGAAAATGAACAGGATGACCTTGCTCAAGTAGAAAAATTAGCAAACTCAACCAAAGACCGTGCAGAAAACGTCATGATTGTCGATTTATTACGTAATGATATTGGCCGAGTTGCCCAGCCAGGGTCAGTGAATGTCCCTGAGTTATTTGCAGTGGAGTCATTTCCTGCTGTACACCATTTGGTTAGTACGGTCTGCGCAAAATTAGATGCACAGTATTGTGCTGCTGACTTATTAAGAGCGTGTTTCCCTGGAGGGTCAATCACCGGAGCACCTAAAATACGAGCAATGGAAATCATTGAAGAATTAGAACCGCATCGTCGACATGGATATTGTGGTGCAATAGGCTATATTAGCTTTTGTGGAAATATGGATAGCAATATTACTATTCGTACTTTATTGACCTATAAAAAACAAATTTACTGTTGGGCTGGTGGTGGTATTGTTGCTGATAGCCAAGCTGACAGAGAATATCAAGAGACATTTGATAAATTAAGCCTGATTTTACCTGTATTAGGAGCACTAAATAAAGATGACTGAACTGAATAACTTTATCAATCGTTTTCAGTTTACTTTGCCGACAACCCGCCAGCCTGTATTCAAGGCGGGTAAATCGGCTGCGGTTCTTTTGCCAATAATCAATAAACCGCACCCAACGTTACTTCTTACGCAACGCTCCCCTTTCTTACGTTCTCATGCAGGAGAAGTGGCTTTTCCTGGGGGGGCAAGTGACCCCGAGGATGGCTCACCCATCAACACCGCCTTACGTGAAGCTTACGAAGAAGTGGCGATCCCTCCGGAAAAAGTTAAAGTACTTGGCCAACTCGCCCCACTCCAAAGTTATGGTGGCTACGAGGTCACCCCTATAGTTGGGCTTTTACCTAATAATATTCGATATCAAGCGAACCCCAGCGAAGTGGCTTCTATCTTTGAAGTTCCATTGTTTGATGCACTTTCACTTCAACGCCATAAATTCGTGGATATAAAGCGTTCAGGGCGGCACAGTCGCATCTTTTTTTACTGGTATAACGGGCGGTTAGTTTGGGGTTTGACTGCCTCAATAATCCACCAATTAGCTTTACAACTAGATTGAGCCTTTCATAACTATTCACCATATAGCGCCTTTATTACAGTGTGATATTTTTAGATAGCCGTTATATAGCGTCAGATCTTACAAAATATCCATCTTTATACTGGCTATTTTTTAGACAATTCACAGACATTTTGTGCTATTTACCTTCAATTCACACTCCTCAACTACCTTATTTCAAAAAATACTTTAAACTTACTGGTTAACACTACTAAATAACAGTAAAGTAGCGCCTTTTAAAATAAAGCACTATATTTTCATCTTTTTTTTAAGGAGTCCTGCGTGATAAGCGTTTTCGACATGTTTAAAGTGGGCATTGGCCCTTCAAGCTCTCATACCGTCGGTCCGATGAAAGCTGGGAAAGAATTTGTCGATGATTTGGTAAGCAAAGGCATATTGCCTAACGTTACTCGTATTTCTGTGGATGTTTACGGGTCATTATCGCTTACTGGAAAAGGGCACCATACTGATATCGCCATTATTATGGGGCTAGCAGGTAATATGCCTGCCACCGTTGACATTGAATCTATTCCAACTTTTATCAAAAATGTGGAAGAGTCAGAGAAACTCCCGCTAGCTAATGGAACTCAGGTTGTTGACTTTCCAAATGAAGGCGGCATGAATTTTCGTCAAGATAACCTGCCTTTACATGAGAATGGCATGATAATTCATGCATTTAATGGTGATAAAGAAATTTATACCAAAACTTATTATTCTATCGGCGGTGGTTTTATCGTCGATGAAGAACATTTTGGTCAATCCATCCTTGATAGCAAACCTGTGTCGTATCCATACAATTCTGCTGACGAATTATTATTGAATTGCAAAAAATCAGGTCTTTCTATTTCTAGTTTAATGATGAAAAATGAGCTAGATCTCCATACTAAACAAGAAATTGAAGAATACTTCGCTGATGTGTGGCACACGATGCAAGCTTGTATTGAGCGTGGCTTAAATACTGAAGGCGTCTTACCGGGCCCGCTACGCGTTCCTCGTCGAGCACCGGCACTAAATCGACTGGTCACATCATCAAGTAAACTTTCAAATGACCCGATGAATGTTATCGACCTTATCAATATGTATGCCTTAGCCGTTAATGAGGAAAATGCCGCAGGAGGCCGCGTTGTCACTGCCCCTACCAATGGAGCATGTGGTATCGTCCCCGCCGTATTAGCTTATTACAATCATTGTATTGAGCCTGTTACCCCTGAGCTGTATATGCGCTATTTCTTAGCTTCAGGCGCAATTGGCATTTTATATAAAATGAACGCATCAATTTCAGGAGCTGAAGTTGGCTGTCAAGGTGAGGTCGGTGTCGCATGTTCAATGGCTGCGGCAGGCCTTACCGAGCTATTTGGAGGCAGCCCAGAGCAAGTTTGTATCGCCGCTGAAATTGGCATGGAACACAACTTAGGACTAACCTGTGACCCTGTTGCTGGGCAAGTACAAGTGCCTTGCATTGAGCGTAATGCAATCGCATCAGTCAAAGCCATAAATGCAGCAAGAATGGCATTACGTAGAACCAGTGAACCTCGTGTTTCTCTCGATAAAGTGATTGAAACTATGTACGAAACAGGGAAGGACATGAATGCCAAATACCGTGAAACTTCCCGCGGTGGTTTAGCTATCAAGGTGCAATGTGATTAGTTTTAACCTACGGTAAACACGTTAACGCCCTCTTCATTCTATTATCAAGTCGATAGCATTGAGGGCGTTTTTATCTGCAATTAAGCGCTCATTTGGTTAGCACTGTCTTTTCCCACCACAACCTTCAAGTTTAATTAATCATTTCCCCCACAAAAAACCTTGTTTTTTACTGTTTATTATATATTTCATCAACAGCATCAAAATGGAAGCTATGCTATTTTATGCTAAAAGTGCTTCTTTACATTATTTATCAACAATCAAACCCCCCCGCCAACCCGCCCATTTTTTAACCAAAAAATCAATGGCAGCCTATTTTTGCTTAATTTTTTGTTACCTGTAACACAATAATAATCCACTCAATTAAAAATTGATAAAAATAAAACCCAACAAAAAACAAATAAAAAGATAATAATCGCAAATTAATAAGTGATTTTAGGTATATTCTTATTTTTCTGACGCGAAACAAGTTTTTAGGTTAAAACAAAATGTTATGCTACATATGGACTCGATACTAACAAGATAAGTAGCTGGCTTATGGATACCATGAGTAATTTGTAATTATTCAGCTAATATTATGATACAGGGGAAATTGATAAAGAGGAGTCTAACTTTAGCATCCGTTTTATCTACAGATAATATTTCGTTTTATCTATCTATGAGGGAAAAATAGTGAGTATAGCTATTATGATTGGTACACACGGAGTCGCTGCAGAACAGCTTCTTCGAACAACCGAGATGTTAATAGGCGAACAAGACAATGTTTCGTTTATTGATTTTATCCCTGGGGAAAATGCAGACACCCTGTTTGATAAATACACTCAAAAACTAACTGATTTAGATACTTCAAAAGGCGTACTGTTTTTAGTTGATACATGGGGAGGTAGCCCATTTAATGCCGCAAGTCGTATCGTTAATCAACATGAAAACTATGACATCATCACTGGCGTAAATGTTCCAATGCTAGTTGAAACCTTTATGTGTCGTGATGATAACCCCACCTTGAGCGAACTGATCACTGTAGCATTAGAAACTGGTCGTGGTGGCGTTCGTTCATTTAAGTTCAAAGAAGTTGAAACAGCGCCCGCAGCAGCGGCACCAAGTACTCCTGCTCCAGCGCCAATCAAAGCTGGTCCGGGTGAACACATGGTAATAGCCCTTGCCCGTATTGATGACCGTCTAATTCATGGCCAAGTGGCAACTCGCTGGACCAAAGAAACGCAAGTTAAGCGAATTATTGTTGTCAGTGATGAGGTAGCAAAAGACCAAGTCCGTTCAACATTACTCAAACAAGTCGCTCCACCTGGGGTAACCGCTCATGTTGTTGATGTCGCTAAATGCATTCGCGTTTATAACAACCCGAAATATGCAGGTGAGCGTGTTATGTTGCTGTTTACTAACCCAACAGACGTTAAACGTATTGTCGAAGAAGGTGTTGAAATCAAGTCCGTTAATATTGGTGGTATGGCTTACCATGATGGTAAAACCATGGTAACCAATGCGGTTTCAATCAACCAAGAAGACATCGATGCATTTAATTATTTGAATGACAAAAATATTGAGCTTGAAGTCAGAAAAGTTTCATCTGACAACAAAGTCTACATGATGGACTTAATTAGCAAGCTCAAAAAATAATGCTTAATACAATTTTTTATTTTAGTTCTTTATCCATTACTCAAACAGATTTTAAAACTTGTTGGTTACAGGAGATTAAACAATGGAACTTACCGTTGTTCAAATAGTACTGGTCTTCATCGTTGCATGTATCGCGGGGATGGGGTCAATCCTCGATGAATTCCAGTTTCACCGCCCTCTCGTTGCCTGTACGCTTATTGGTATCGTTTTGGGAGACATGAAAACAGGTATCATCATCGGTGGTACTTTGGAAATGATAGCTTTGGGGTGGATGAATATCGGTGCCGCGGTCGCACCTGATGCTGCACTCGCCTCAATTATTTCAACCATTTTGGTCATCGCCGGTGGGCAAAGCATTGGTGCTGGTATCGCATTAGCCATTCCTCTTGCAGCTGCTGGGCAAGTATTAACCATTATCGTACGTACCATTACTGTTGCGTTCCAACACGCAGCTGATAGGGCTACAACGACTGGTAACTTGACTTATCTAAGCGTAGTTCACGTTTCAGCACTGGTCTTGCAAGCTATGCGCGTTGCTATTCCTGCGCTTATTGTTGCTGTTTCTGTAGGGACATCCGAGGTTCAGCAACTGCTAAGTTCAATCCCTGAAGTTGTCACAAGTGGCTTAAATATCGCTGGGGGTATGATTGTTGTTGTTGGTTATGCAATGGTCATTAATATGATGCGTGCAGGCTATCTGATGCCGTTCTTCTACCTAGGCTTTGTCACTGCAGCCTTTACAGATTTCAACCTCGTTGCTCTGGGTGTCATTGGTGTTGTCATGGCCGTACTTTACATCCAACTCAGCCCTAAATACAACAAATCTCAAGTTGTTGTGAGCCAAGGGAATAGTAACAACAATCTTGATAATGAATTAGACTAGGAGGAACGCAATCATGGTTGACACAACTCAATCTACAGAGAAAAAACTGACTCAGAGCGATATTCGCGGTGTTTTTTTGCGTTCCAATTTATTCCAAGGCTCTTGGAACTTTGAACGTATGCAAGCTCTCGGCTTCTGCTATTCAATGATCCCTGTGATTCGCCGCCTTTATCCAGAAAATAATGACGACCGTAAACAAGCGATTAAACGCCATTTAGAATTTTTCAATACGCACCCATACGTTGCAGCGCCGGTCCTTGGCGTGACGATGGCAATGGAAGAACAACGCGCTAATGGTGCAGACATTGATGACGGGGCAATCAACGGTATCAAGGTCGGTCTCATGGGGCCTCTTGCTGGTGTCGGTGACCCAATTTTCTGGGGAACAGTACGCCCTGTCTTTGCGGCACTCGGTGCTGGGATCGCGATGACAGGTAGTTTACTCGGCCCATTACTCTTTTTCTTTTTATTCAACCTAGTACGGTTACTCACCTTATACTATGGAATTTCATATGGTTATAAGAAAGGGATCGATATTGTTCAAGATATGGGAGGCGGCTTCCTACAAAAATTAACAGAGGGAGCTTCAATACTTGGTTTGTTTGTTATGGGGGCCTTAGTAAACAAGTGGACACACGTCAATATTCCACTTGAGGTTTCGCGCATCAAAAACCAAACTACAGGTGTAGAAGATATTACGACTGTACAGATGATCCTAGACCAATTAATGCCTGGTTTAGTGCCATTGTTATTAACCTTCGGATGTATGTGGCTCTTACGCCATAAAGTTAATGCATTATGGATTATTATCGGTTTCTTCGGTCTTGGTATCTTAGGTGCTTGGCTGAAATTCTTAGCACCATAATTCTCTTGTAATTATTTGAATTGGGAGGTTGCAGCCTCCCTTTTTTAATTTTAAGCTCTGCACATGTTTACTTATCCAAGGGCGCTCCAATGACTTTCAATGATGCCATTCTCGCTATTATCATTTTGCTCATGCTTGTGTATGCAATTTATGACGAATTTATTCAGCATTTACTGAAAGGCAAAACGTTATTAAAGATCAACTTAAAACGAAAACATCGTATTGATGCCATCATTTTTATTGTATTAATATGTATTGTTATTTACACAAATATTGTTCGCCATGGTAATTTATTAACCACTTACTTATTATTGGTTACTATATTCATGTCTATTTACTTGGCATTTATAAGAACACCTAAGCTATTTTTTAAACAAACTGGGTTTTATTTTGCCAATACTTTTATTTTATACGAAAGAATAAAAACAATGAATTTATCTGAAGATGGCATATTAATAATAGGGTTAGAACAAAAGAAAATTTACATAAAAGCATCTCATCTTGATGATTTACAAAGAATTTATGAGTTTTTAATTAATCATAAATAATCATTATATATATTCATAATAAAACTAAGGTTAATTAAATTTATAATTAACCTTTTTTTTCTTAATATCCTAGTTGATAATAATTCTCACTAACGTTTAATATCCACAATTAATTAATTGTTGCCTTTAAAATAAAATGTGGTATCTTTCTTTCAACGTCATTGGGGAGTAGCCTGTTCTGGTATTATATATATACCAGAAAGTCCGTATCAACATACTCGTTTGGTTTCAAACGTGGTGCGGACACCAGATTCGGTTGGCAAGACCATAGACACATAAATAAGCCTTTTGGTTGGGGGTAATTTATGTGTATATGGAAACACCCAACCGAGGTTCTTGTTATGAGCTTTTACGCTACCCTTATCTTAGCCCTTGCACTATCCATGGATGCCTTTGCTGTAGCCATTTGCAAAGGTGCTGTTTTGCATAAACCTCGCTTCAGAGAAATTCTCCGCACTGGATTTATTTTTGGCTTCATTGAAGCCATAACCCCAATTATAGGTTGGGGTATTGGGATACTTGCAAGTCAATATGTCATTCGTTGGGATCATTGGATTGCATTTGCTTTATTATTTGTTTTAGGTGCTCGTATGATTTGGCAGAGCATTAAAACAAAAGATGAAGAATGTTGTTCAAAGCCGTCAAGTCATAGCTCAACAAACCTAATATTCTCAGCGATAGCCACTAGTCTTGATGCAATGGCAATCGGTCTTGGTTTAGCCTTTTTACAAGTAGACATCGTTCATACTGCAATGACTATTGGCTTAATGACGATGATAATGGCGACTGTTGGGATGATGATCGGCCGTTATGTCGGCCCATTATTAGGGAAAAAAGCCGAAATTGTGGGCGGGTTAGTATTAATTGGTATCGGGTTTAATATCTTATTCGAGCACCTTGAATTATTTATGTACGCTTCATAATTTTGTTGCCCCCTAATTATCTTAGGGGGCAATTTTAAGCGTTCTACTCACCCTGATATTGGTAAACCCGGATCAAGAAATCAGCAGTATAATTCTTCACATCAGATAATAATAAACCTTGCTTAACTTCTTCAGACGCACGCCAAGCAAATGGCGTCATTGCTAGCAATTCATAAGCTTCGCTGCCTGCCAGTGACATTTTATAATTTAACCGTGTTTCGTCTAATAGAACAAAATTAGGTAGATTTTCTTCTTTAACAGGATGCAATTTCACTTCATCATAAATCAATGCTTTTAATTCTTGCAGATGTTCTGCTGCTGGAGTGACGGTAATTAGAGTCCCCTTAGATATTAAGATACGGCTTAATTCTTCCCCTTTGCATGGTGCATAAATTCGGACAATACTACCGAAACTTGTATCCGCAAAAGGTAATCGGTGGCTAGTCCCCACACAAAAATGTACTGATTTATAACGCTTAGCCGCGTAACGGATTGCCGCTTTAGACACATCTAACCCAAAGACCGTGGCTTGCTCGTCTTGCTTTTTCAGTTCTTGTGCAAAATAATCAGTGTAATACCCTTCCCCACAACCAATATCTAGCAAACTCATATTTGATGACGGAATAAATTGGGCTATTTTTTCTGAAACTTTGTCACGCATCAGGTGATAATGCCCCTCATCAAGAAACTGCCTACGAGCCTGCATCATCTCTGCGCTATCACCGGGGTCTTTTGAACGTTTATGTTGCACAGGTAATAAATTAACATAACCTTCTTTTGCACAATCAAACTGGTGGTTAGCTTCACAACGAAAGCTATTTTGTACTTTTTGAAGGGGTTTAAAACAAAGGGGGCATTGATAGTTCATAAACATCACTGATTTAAAAATAATGAGCAGTATACCATATCAGCCATCATGCAGCGCCATAGAATTATTTCCCATGACACCGTGACGTTAACGACATTCCATTAAATTATTTTACAGGCTTGCCCGCCTGCGCAGATTTTTCTTTGCTCTCTTTTTTCTCCGCTTTTAATTTATTATCATTAAACTGATATTATATTCTTCACCTAATGCAGAACTAAAAATAAAAGCCGGACTCATATCTGACTAAGCGGCTTTCATTCTTATTGCAGAATATCCTAAGTAATATACTTAGAAATCAGCAAATTCAGGGATTGGTTTACGCCCATGAGATTCAAGAAAATCAAGCACACGACGTGGTGTTACATTCAGGATCTGAGATTGTGGGAAATCAATAGAGTCCAGCATTTCAATGACACGGTCAAAACGACCTAAGTAACCTGAAAAGTGAGAGTCAGACCCCAGAGAAACCCAACCTCCACTGTCTTTAACCGCTTTTGCAATTTCTAAACAGTTCTTTTGACTACCCGCTCGGGAATGGAGAAATGATGAGTTATTCATTTCTAAAGCAACATTACTTTCTTTCGCCGCTTGAGCAACCGCTTTAATATCGATGGGGTACTTAGGGTTTCCAGGGTGCGTAATAATTTGCACTTTACCACTGCGGATCGTTGCAATCATGGCTTCTGTATTATCAGCTAAACTTTGGGGCTCTAATACCGGCTCATGAAAACCCGCTAATATAATATCCAGATGACGTGCTATTTTTTCATTACAGTCTGTCTCACCCAGCTTATTTTTTATATTAGCTTCAATACCATACAGTAAACCAACACCATCAACAATCCGAGGTAAGATAGGCATATTACCAAAATGCCATTCATGAGGGGCATCTTGCATTTCAGGTCCATGGTCTGTGATCGCAAATAGCTTTACACCACGGCTTGCCGCTTCCGTAAAATATTCACTCACCGTACTATATGCATGGGTGCTGGCAATGGTGTGCGCATGTAAATCAACTTGATACATAATATAATATCCTTCTAATTCTTCTATTTGCTTTATCACTTATAACGACTTATTCAAGCTAACATATCAAGGTTAAGGTTTCGATACTAATTAAGCTAAACAGCACTTTATAGACCTATACTTTATAAACTTATAACAATACATTGCACTTTATCTGGAATCGTATTTAATATGCAAAAACCCGCGATAATCGCGGGTTCAAGTTGAATATTTCGAGATTAAAACTAGTCGACTAAAACACGTTTATTTGTTGCGCCCCACAGGATCGACATCTCTGTAAAAAGTGCGCCACTGATATCTTCAACTTCCTCAGCCGTTATCTCGGCATTCCCTTGTTTACCAAAAAATACGACTTCATCACCTGGGCTGACTTGTTTTAAATCAGTAACATCCACCATAACGGTATTCATTGATGTTTTTCCTAACACAGGAACAGTTTGGCCATTGATCAATGCATGACCAGTATTACTAAATACTCGACGGTAGCCATCAGCATAACCAACAGGAATATTGGCCAAAACAGAATCTCGTTTCAAAGTATAAGTTCTGTCATAACCCACAGTATTTCCTTTAGGGTAATGATTCACCGCAGCAATATTTGATTTAAGCGTCATTACGCGTTTATAGTCGTTCGTTGCAACGGTGTCACCATAAAAGATCCCTCCTACACGCACCATATCTAGCCACGACTCGGAGACAGTAATAGTTGCATAAGTATTCGCCACATGCAGCATCACATCTTCACGCTTTATTCCAGTTACCGCCAAGACTTGTTGTGATCCTGTCTTGAATTTTGCGAGATCTTTACGGATTTGAGCTTCATCTTCCTCTGGATAGTGAGACATAATTCCCACGATTTTTAATTGCGGTAATTCTGAAATCTGCTTCGCTTCATTCAAACCAGCGGCATGGCTTACTTCGAGTCCATTACGGGACATCCCTGCCGAATTTAGCGCTAAATGAATAGGAATGATTTTATTTTGTTGTTTTGCAATCGCATTCAAACGTTGCGCCATTGCTAAATTACCAATGAGTTCTTCCGTGTCATATTGTGTCGCTTGTGCCATTTCCTGCTCAGTCGCATTTCTCACTCGCATTAAACGGCCTTTAAAACCTAAGTCTCTCACTGTTTTTAATTCTTGGTTGTTTGTTACGCCAATACATTGAACATTGTTTTCAATCATAATGGGGGTAACTAATGAAAGGTCATGACCGTAAGCATCCCCTTTCAATACCGCGCAAAGAGAGGATTTATCGCCTAATAGAGCTTGAACTTTTTGCACATTAAATTCTAATGCGCCTCGTGAGATTTCAATCCATGAGTTATTAACCACTACGGATTGGGTTTGTACTACAGGTGTTGCTACATCATTAGCATTAGTATTAAACGGTTGTTGGCATGCTGTCGTAGCAACAAATAGCGGTAGTAATGCAAGATATTTTAAACGAAAAGCCACAAATTATTCCTTAACTATAGTGATATTCACCCCAATCCGTTGTTGTTCTCATTTTGGGGACGTTGACCTGCATAAATACATTTCACCGTGATAATATCAATTTGAATAATTTGAACAAGTAATAATTCACTTTTAATGCATAAAAAGTCACACTACACGCATAAACATAATCAATGTTTCTTATCGCCCCTAATCCTCCCAAACCCATTACTTATATTTATTACACTGTTACCATCCATTTGGCTTATTTCTTGGTGGCTTGATAGCAGCTTATTTAATGCTTACCACATGGCTATCTTGCATATCATATTCGCCCATTATTGGGGCTCTATAGGGCTATTTTTAATTACATTCGTCACCTCATAGACAACACTGACATAGGGACATCATGATGTCATGATGATGATATGAATATTAATCCTGAACATTTACCGCTTTACGCAAAAATCGAATCAGCTCTCGCGGCTGATATTTCCAATGGTATATACCCCCCAGGCAGCCAATTGCCTCCCGAAGATCGCCTAATAGAAAGGTTTAATGCAAGCCGCACAACAGTACGCAAGGCGATTGAGAACCTTGTATTGCGCGAACAAATTGAAATCCGGCGTGGTAAAGGGACCTTTGTGACCATGCCTAAAATCAACCAAGAACTCACTGAGTTGACTGGGTTTGTTGAGGATATGCAAGCCCTTGGTCGTATCCCAACGGCTCGCCTATTAGACAAGCAAATCGTATCTGCCGATACACATGTAGCTGAGCAACTTGGCATCTTACCTGGAAGTGCCGTAATGCGGCTCCAGCGTGTCCGCCTTGCCGATGGCATCGCCATGTCTTTCGATGAAACCTATCTTCCTCAAGAAATTGGAGAAAAAATTATCACACACGATTTAGATGCTGAACCCATCTTTTCTCTACTCGAAGATAAATACGCTATCCCATTAACTGAGGCAGAATATCGCCTTGCAGCTATTACAGCCCCTTCTAATGTCGCTCTTGCTCTCAATATTGATACAGGTAGTGCGATCTTTTTAATCGAACGAACATCCTATACCACAGGCCACCAGCCCATTGATTATGAAAAGCTCTACTATCGCGGTGATCTGATTAGCTTCGCCACGCGTTTAACACGTCGTCCACGCACCTCACCGAAAGCCTAAATAATGGACGCTCTATTACTGTTTATCGCGGCTTGTGCAGCAAGTGCGCTTGGTGGAATACTGGGGATGGCAAGTGGCATTTTTATTGTGCCAATTCTCACGCAAATTTTTGGTGTAGAAATCCACATCGCCATTGGAGCAAGCCTGGTCTCCGTCATAGCGTGTTCATGTGGTAGTGCAGGTCAGTTTCTCAAAAATCGCCTAACCAATACCCGTCTAGCCATTGTACTTGAAACAGCCACTACATTTGGTGCCTTGACAGGCGTGTTGTTAATTGGGCTCATATCACCCCCTGTACTGTATGGCCTCTTTGCCATGATCCTCACAATTTCAGCTAAACAGATGTTAACTCGCCGATATGAAGTCATTGCTGCTACTCCAATCAATCAAACTCGCTGGGCTACAACCTTACGCCTACATTCCAGTTTTCCAGAAAGCCAATCTAGGCAGGAAGTCCCCTATTACGTCAGTCGTGTTCCTCTTGGGATGATATTCATGTACGGGGCGGGGTTGATTTCGGCATTATTAGGAATTGGCTCTGGTGTACTCAAAATACCTGCCATGGATAGCGCCTTGCGTCTTCCCATTAAAGTTTCAAGCGCTACATCCAATTTCATGATTGGGGTGACAGCAGCAACCAGTGCAGGGGCTTATTTTGTTCGAGGGGATATTGACATTAATGTTGCTGGCCCTATCGCCTTAGGTTCAGTTATTGGCTCAATTATCGGAGCACGCTTACTTATAGGGCTACCTGCCGATAAATTGCGTATCTTTTTTGTCATCATTCTGGCGTTTTTAGCATTTCAAATGCTTATGAGCGCTTTTGATATACACATTTTTGCTGGGACACTATGAAGTCTGAGAAAGGGTATTTAGAATTACGGGACCAAGTCATCGCTCTGTTACTTCGCTACGGAACATGGTTAGCGACAACCTTGATTGCCATTGGTGTAGCCTTAACCGCTTTAAAACCATTTTGGGGCACATCCCTACTTCCACTACATGGCTCTGACATTGTGAGTGCGGGCATTGCATTGTTTATTCTTTTGCCTGTATTACGCGTTATTTTAATGCTAGCCTTTTTTATACGTGACCGAGATTATGTTTATGTCGCGATTACGACTCTTGTACTCGTCTTTATCGCCGCAGGCGTTATTATTGAACTGTAATATTGATCCCTGCTTATTTCCCTATTTACCCAGCGAACTAGATATTTCAAGTCAGTTATCTACTTTTTTTCAGCATATTAACTTCGTTACGATAAAAATCTTCGAGTCGATCACCTCCTACAGGTTCACCTAAGTGGCTTTCCCCCATAAATGTCAGAAAAAATTCAATTGGGCCATAAAACTTTTGCGGCGTGAAATGCCGAACTGCAAAAATACTTCCCCTACGAACCCAGTCAGGGAGATAGCTAATTTTGATATCTTGTCCTAAGGCTTGGGCTGCACAATTGGCAATATCATTTAGAGAAAGCACTTCAGGCCCTCCCACAGATAGTTCCTGCCTTGCTTGCCCCTGATTAAGGGCCTTAACGATAAATTCAGCCAAATCTTTACCCGAAATTGGGTTAATTTGCACATGACCATCACCGAACAAATAAACTCGCCCAGAAGCTGCCATCTTCAAAAAATCACCCATATCACTAAAGTAGCCGTTGGGACGAACGATAATAGAAGAAAGAGAAGATTGTTTGAGTTCATCCGCAAAACGTTCTTTTGCTTCAAATATCTTTAAGTGTCGGTTTTTATCGCCATCGATAGCTGAAACATAAACAAATTGCTTTACCTCATCAGCTATTGCTTCATCTAATAGGTTGATATTACCCTGATAATCAACATCCATATAGGTCAAACCATCTTTTTGTCGGGTTATTCCAACCGCACTAATAACGACGTCTATTCCCTCAGTAACACCATGCAGTGTGTTCGGTTCCGTCACTTCCCCAACATAGATATGATCGGCACTAGCCACCACCCTTTGTTGGTTTTGTCTCCTGACAAGCGCTCTGACCCAATAACCTTGTTTTTTTAATTCTGCAACGAGATATTGCCCCAAATAGCCTGTAGCACCTGCAACTAAAACTTTTTTCACATTTAAACCTTAGGGTAGCCACAAATTAAGTTAATTGAATACTGACATTATCGTCTTTCAAAATTAACCCTACTCTATGCTCTGTGATACCGTCAATAATACCGTCAAAATTATCTACTATTACTCGTAATTAAAAACGATAAAAAACAAAAAAGCACCAGTAAGTAACTGATGCCTTTGGATTTATCGACAACTAAAAACTGTTATCAACAATAGCTATATTATTCCCACTCTAATATCAATGATAAGGAAATAAATTTATATAACAGCTAGTTAGAATAGCAGACGTTATCGATACCATCATTTATACCATACACGGAATTTTTTGATTTTTTTGCATTTTGTCGACGTTTTAGTTCAATTTTGATACAAACGGAAGATTCAGCAATACCACATTTTCGCTGAGAGTAAACGCGGGTCAGATGTAGTTCTATTCGGCTTGTGCTTCCAACTTATCACTGACAATTTTAAATAGTGTGTCAAAACGTGAGTTCCCAACAAAAAGCAGTGGAGATATCAATAGATTATTTTTCATATACACCTAAAAAGCTACCAGCGCTATCCAAAGATTATACGATGGGAAATAACCACACAAAAAGAAGTTAGCTCATTGATTTCCATCTGTACTAAAATCAATAGCCAAGTCGACAGGCAAACTAGATAAACGACGACGGAACAATAAAGCCCCCTAAGAAACACTCTGAATCTAATGTCGAGTCAGAGTATGTGGTAGCGACTCTTATTCTAAAAACTATCATATATTTTTGTACTAAAACTGATTCTAACTCTGCAACCTTGACTCGATACAGTTGTTATCAGTTGACCTACTTTGTGTAATGATTAGCTATGTACATCGTTTATGTACGATGTATTAGACGGAAAATATCTGCATTTTATGATCTGACTGGTCAAAAATGACTTCTATGAAGCGAGCTTTTGCCAAATTTAGTCGGAATAAACGAAGAGTTGAAAAGATTACGCAAAATTGATAATAAACAATTTCAGGTGGGCATTGTCTACCTAATAACTGTTATATCCAATCAAGACCTATTGTCATAAAAGCTTGAAGTTATATCAAAGTTACAACAAACACAGTTTAACTTTATTGACATTTCGGTAACTTTTGATTTTTGTGGATTAGCAAAACTATCAGAAGTATTAATAGCTTGTTGGAGGTCTTCTATGGTTACGCCTTCCTTTAGATATACAATCGCTTGTCCGGAATAACGAGATTTATCCAATGAAAAAAGTTTGTTAATATGTGAAGTAGCTTTCAATATCATCCATATATATTCTTTCTGACCTGTATGTACAAAAGAGCACGACCAGTTGTAAACTTTTTTAAGTTCACTAAAGGCTAAGGGACTGTTAACAAACTCACTATCTTTTAAGAAATTAATCACACTAAGTGCAGGGAATTGATTAGATGTCTTAGTTTGATTGTCACTTAATTTTATTGTAGATGAGTTAAAGCCAACCATTGCCTTTAACTTATTTTCGATAGCTAATCTTAAAATAAATGGGATTGAGTAGATTTTATAAACACTTGATTGGCAATTTAAGTCAACATGTTGTTTATATGTACCTTGCAACAAATTTGCGCGTGCTAGGTTAAACAATGTATGACTTGGTAACCATTCTTGTCCATAAACTAATGAATTTTCAAAGAGCTTTAGATGGGAGTATTTAGTTGAAAATTGCTCAATATCACAAACCAATTGTTCACAAAGTTGCTCAATGTCATTTTTAATTGGTGTTATTCCTAAGACAGGTTCAAGCAATTGAGGTTCTTCTAAGGCGTTAAGTAATAACTCCCCTTGTTCAACAATTATTTTTAGGTGTTGTTGTGGCTTCTCTTGCAACGTCGTAGAATTAGGGAATTGACCTGAGTAGCCTTTACTGTTATACAGTGGGCTTGCTTTAATTTCACTAAGATATTGTTCTAACTTCATTTTTATATCATCTTACAGTCCAAAACCACAGCGTACCACGCATATAACAAACGCTCAAGGTATCAACATATTTTTTTAACCCGACTAGAAACGTTCAGGCTAATGGACTAAAATACGTTTGTCCATCGTGGAGTCGCAAGATCTACGCTGACTATGCTTTACCATAATCAGTCAGATATATATGGAAATGTGTATCAATATACGAGCACACGTCCCTACCCTTTCTAACTACTTGCGTCGACCAAACTACCAATGTCTCATATTGTTGATTTATTCAACCGTTCTCATCATACCCTTGGAAGCGAACTCGACCAGTATGTTTGGAAATACCTCTATTTTGTTAGACCATACGACCTTTTCTAATAAAGCAGGGAACCTCTCATCTCTTTCCTGATGATGTTCACAATGAGAAAACCGTAGAAAATACTATTCAAGAATATGCTTATCGTCTCAAAATAGTTTGTAAAGGGTCACGTTGCAGCTTATTATCGGCCCGTTTCGCCGAAGTTAGATCTCATATAGTAGGTCCAAAATCTGGAACAAGTGGAGTAGAATTTCTTTAAAAACCGTCTTTACCTGGTAATGTCCACTGCACCCATAATTAAATTTTCTTACTGTAGCCCTTATTAGACTGTCACTCCATTACGGCGGATCAGCGGCAAGTTCCAACGCTTCCATGAAGTCCAACAACTTAGTGTCATCTGTAGCCACCGCCATTTGCTGAACTTGACCTCGGAGTTTGCTCATTGTCGCAGAAAATCGTGGGTTGGCACTTTCCGCAAGGATTCTTTCCGAGGACTTTCTCAGCAGCTGAACGCAAAGATGCCGTCCTTGGGGAGTCAAGCCAGCATAAATGCTGATCGATGCGCCATTCGTCTCCAAGTGAAGATATCTGACATGGGAGTCATAATCATGGAAGCGAGCATGGAAAAAACTGTTGCAGCACTTTTCATTGAGGTACCCCCTACGATTTTGTGGCCAGTCTGACCAGTTAGCTTTACTCTTGACGTGGTTACAGTCAAAACATGCCACTGCAAGATTACGGTAGGTGAACGTGTATTGTCCGTAAATGTTTTTAGGAAGAATGTGCTCAATGGGGCGCGCATAGGCAATTCCACCAAGCCGACGTCGACAATAACAGCAGCGGTCATCCTGCAAAGCAGCAAGGTGATCGCGAAGTGCTGACATGACATCAACACCAGTCCATTTTTTTTTGCCTGCTACTGTAAATGTAGCATCACGAATGGCAGACCAAGATCCAGCTCTATTTGGCGCAAGCTTTCTCCATGTACGATAGAAAGCTCGAGCTTCGACCGAGGTCAGTACGTTCATCCCGAAATCTATCTCAGCGATCACAAGTTGATTCATGATCTGGCTTCCTCAGACTGGGCGGAGCTTGTCAGTTCCGCTATCGCTTGCGTAGCTCTACGAATGAGATCAAGGTGCAGCGCTGGCACATCCGAGCCAAGTGCTGGGACAGCTCTAGCAACTTTATCCTCCATTTGCCGCAATTCATCCAGGACCATTGGCAACATTTCATTTCTCTCCGTGTTGGCAAACTCGATTGCCCGCGAAACCAACTCAGCACAGCGTTCGTGAACCTCTCGATTGTTGCCTGTGTAGGTATCGAATCCCTGAAAAAGTACTCGCTCGACACTGCTCGCAGTTTGCTCACCAATTGCTTCTAGCACACCGCCATCAGTCATAAATCGGAATGTGTCGCTCCCACGTGAGGTCGAAATAAGAATCGGTGAGTGTGTAGCAATGACCATCTGGCAATTGAAGTCCCGACTTATGGTCTGAAAAACTGATGGTAGTGCTCGCTGCCAAGCGACATGCAAACTTGTCTCAGGTTCATCGATCAGGAATATAACGCCAGGTTTGGCGTATTCAACAAGCCTTGCTATCAAAAGCAGTAACTGCTGTTCGCCTGTACTAAGGTGATCAAAGGGAATAATTGTATTCTCATGGGTCTTACGAAAACCTAGTTTCCAGCCATTCATGTTGGCTGGAATAGCATCGCTACCGAGTTGCCGCAATGATTCAAGAATATCGGAAGTGGCCGTCTCAGGAAGGAGGTAATGCTGACCAGCGAAGGACAGCTGCTCTAAAACTCTATTCACAGCTACAACTTTGGTGTGATCTGCGTGGATTGAAACCATCAACTCAGCTAACTTACGCCCAAGTCTGCGTGGTTGTGTAGATCTTTCACTGGTACGTGAACCTAAGTAGGCATAATCAAAATTTGTACTCATTTTGGTATCAAATCTGTCGCTGGTTGCGGAAGCAATCGCACGCACGGGTCTCCCAGATGCAACATAGGCTCTGGCAAGCTGACACAAGAGCATGCTTTTTCCCGCACCATTGTTTCCGATGACATATATGCAGCGTGCAAGTTCTCGTTCTTCTAACAGCTTATAAACAGGTGAACCATCTAGCAGATCGCTTGTGACCATGGGTTGGCGTTCAGTAATCCAATGACTAGGATTGAGTACAGTATGCTCGTCATTCAAAATTTCGTCTGGCATCACGTAACGAAAAAAACCTGGTATCTCACCTGAATCTGACCCAAACATTTTCCTGGCGCGACTTAGTAGTCCATCTCCCAAAGAGAAGTTATGGATTTGTCGAGATCTTCCATCATTCACCATTTTTCGCATAAATGGAATGCTTAAAAATTTAGCTAAGCGGTCGAGAGGTTCATCTCTTAACCCGTCTACAGCGCGACCGTCCATCAGTAGAATTGGCTCGCCTATACTTGATTGCCCAGTTGCCATGATTAACATGGAAAGCCGTGCAGAACCAGAAACCCGAACAGGTAGCTCCAATACACCTATAATATGCTTCCCTCTTAGCATATTATGTCTAATTTCGGCACGCCAACCCCTGGCTCGTAAATCAGCCGAAGGAAGGATTATGATCGTCATACGCTGAGTATAATTACTGCTAAGAAACCATTGTGCAAAATCAAGACCATCTGTATTAAAAGGTAGGCAATTTTCATATGGTTCTCTTCTTTTACGATTGCGTGTTGGCCAAGCAAATTTAAAGGTTGTGCCAACATTATCCCAAGCATAGTCATCTCCATTTTCTGGAACGAAATGATATCGAACATCATAGGCACGAAGGCGAAGACAGACTTCGAAGATATGGGGCTTGAGAACATTAGGCAATAGGTAATTTTCAGTTGCCCGAAAATCGCTCAGTTTTATCCCGAGTTCACCAGTTGTCATAGTGTTCAAATCGGCGACTACGTGACCTTTGGTTGACCAACCGTTTGAAAAGTGAGCAACGAAGTTTTCGACCTTTTGAGCCCAACTATTGGAGCTACGGAGAACACTCAAACTTTTGACAAGATAATCCAGTCGGTTCAGACAAACTTCGCGGCTATGGCTACTGTCAACAATAAAGTCAAAGAATTCGTCCAGCCCGTGTTGAGGTAAGCGCCTCCATTCTATCGTGATTCCATCATCTTTGAGTCCCAGCCACTTGGTAGCGCGAATCTTGGCTGCTATCAAGCCATCAATAGTCTTAATATCGTATCGTGACCAAGGAAGCGATAGAAAATTTTCATTCAGTTCAGTGAATAACATGAATATAGCTAACTTAAGCACCGTAGTTGGTGTTTGACTTGATAAATTACGACCCATCGTCAAAATACGCTTTTCAAAGCGAGCGGCGTCGATATCTCGTTCGTCTATATTTTCCATAACGTAGTAGCCCCTTATTACCTTAACTTATTGAAATTGGCATTTCTGAAATCTACAACCATTCGTTTTACGTAATTCCTTGGCTAACATGCCTCCGATTTAAGTTGCAGTTCCCTTTACTTATAGTTACTTACCATGATATCTTCCTCAAATAAGCATTAGGCTAAATCAGCGATCCAGATCTTTTTATAAACTTCGGACAAATCCCTCCGAAGTCTAGTCATTTAACGAGGGATGGGGTCTTTGCCGATTATATTCCTATCACCAG
This sequence comes from Providencia sp. 2024EL-00732, assembly GCF_044006275.1. NCBI lineage: Bacteria > Pseudomonadati > Pseudomonadota > Gammaproteobacteria > Enterobacterales > Morganellaceae > Providencia > Providencia sp. 2024EL-00732. Next base: position 933,057 of record NZ_JBIPDG010000001.1, read on the forward strand.
ACATTCCCACCCCAAATTATCGGCTACATTCAGTGCCAAAATCAGATGCCTGTTGAACAGATTATCAGCAACAAAATTCATACTCCAACACTGTTCACTGTCATCTTTACTGGCCTCTATTTCATGCATCTGGCTGTGACATGCCACCAGGAGCGCTTTGTCCACAGAATCAGCCTTTCCTGACAATAAATACGGTGGTTTTTCTTATGGCTAATTAATTAACCTTCTCTGCGCAGCAGAGATATGGATACGCTGCTCGCCATAACGAGCGCAGGTTTAGTAGTAATTACATTAACAAATTAATTATTCAAGGAAATAAATAACATTTCAACCAAAAGAATCCTTATTCTTCTTAATGAAATAAAAAGAACATAAATAATATTAAGCCATATATATTCACTTGAGGAAATCGATAAAACTATCTGGGGAATATAAATAAGATAAGCGATATATGAACTACTACGCAAAAGATCACTTCTAGGTAACTTAAAGAAACCTAGGAACACTATGAAAAAACTAAAATTGCAGTACCAGAACCCTGAAACTTATTTTGGAATAAAAAGGGAATGGAAATACTACCCGTTCCTTCGCAGTTGGATACACAAAAATTTCAGTACCAAACAAGAGAAAGGTTACTACTTTTTACATAAATTTGAGTATAAAGATTACCCGTTAAGACTACGCTCTGCTAGAGGAAAGCAACTGGCCACTCCCTGGGATGACTACCCAACAATGACTTATAAGCTTGGAAAAAGCTGGAAGCATAACTCCAGAAGAAAAAATCAATATTTTCGACAGAATTAACTACTTCAATAGATAAAAAGGCGGCTAATTACCGCCTTTGAATCGACAAATCATAATGTTAATAACACTTCCTGAAGCTTAATCCGTGCTTCCTGAAAATCCTGTTTTGTTGCATCTCCAGTTTCTGCTTGGTAATAAAGCACCGTAAACATGTTGGTAACTGCTTCGGCAACTTGTGAGATCTCGCGTGCAGCATCTTGATTTACAAACTCTAAAGCTGCCAGTTCGCTCGCTACGTGATGAATTGTTTTTTGAACTTCTGTATTATATGGAGTTGTCATATATCACCTCATATTCAGGTGGTCTGTGAAAATGCAGGTCAGTGCACCATCACTGGCCTGCGTGCTTTAAAAACACTAGCTAGTAAGCTCCGCAGCTATTGAAAATGGACTATCTTCCGATTTCCCCTCAAACACATTACTGGCTAGTTCACTACAAAATTGCTCATTTTTAACTTTGATTTCACGCTTTTTAATAAAATTAGCTATTTCTTCTGTTGCATCTACTTTTTCTTCCGCGAGCACAACATCAATCGGCTCATAGGCAACTTTTGCATTTAAATCTGCAGTCTGGTCAAGTAAATCGAATGCGACCAAGAAGCTACTTTGTTTCATGTTCAATGCCTCTTATTTATCTGATTTGTTACGATTAACAAAGTTGTTAACCTCATCATTATCCTCAGTTGATTGATCCATACTGTGCTTATCACCTCCTGACAAAGCATTATCGGAAAACTCGGCCCTATCAGCACTTGTCTCTGCCATATCATCACGAATGGACGAGTCTGCATCCTTAGTGCGGTTTTGGGGGCTTACAGAAGATCTATCCGTGCTATCGAAACCAGCGGCTTTGCTGAAAGGTGAATCGCCTGAATCAGTACTAGACCCACCACTTCTATTTTGTGTTGTCTCACTACCTCCACTTAGCATTGCTCCATCAGCCATGCTGCTTTGTGCTTGCTCAAAAGCCGCCTTTATCGCGCTGATACCACTGGTCGCATTAGCAGCACCGCTTGCTATCGCACCACCTGCTATTTTCACCCCCGCAGCACCCATACTTGCTGCTGTCATCACTGTCCCCATCGCGGCTCCTGCACCGAATGAACCAATCCCCATCGTTCCGATATTACCGCCAGAAACTAAACCTGAAATCATCGGTGGAACCTTGTTCACTAAAAACAGTAAGCAAAGAGAAATAACTAACATCACGGCCAATTCCTGGCTTGCCATGTTCTCACTAATTTTATTGTGATAATCCAGCAAGAATTGCTTACCAATAGCGACGATAAGCACCATAGACAATAGCTGTGCAGCAATACCAAGAATGGATTTGTAATAGTTGATTGCCATGTCAGAAGTCCATCTGGAGCCGCCAAAACCAAGGAAAAACACGCCTGCGTATAGCAAAATCCAACTGGCAGCTAACAGTAATAACAAATTCACTGAGATAATGGCTAATACAACCAGTACTGCCAATGCCATTAGCTCCATCATTAAAGCTGTGGCAAACTCCTTCCAGCTTAATTCTGAAGTTGCCTCAACAGTCCTGTCATATAATTCAAAGCCCATGTCAAGAATGCTGGAAGGTCCTAATTTACTGCTGCTAAGCCCTCCCGCCTCTGCTCCCAACTGTTGCAATGAATCCACTATTGAACCTGCTATATTCATTCCGTGTGTTGCATTCGAGAGTAACCACCAATAGAAACCAGTGAAAATAGTAAAACGAACCAATTCAGCAAAGAACTCACCAATATCCGCTTTACGTAGCGCCATCATGCCAAACGTCCACACCATAGAAATGGTTACTAATATCCAAAATAACCGACTGGCAGCACCTTCTATTGTTGGAGCCCAGGTTGAAGCTGCGCTATGAAAACGATTGAGAACATCATTCATCACGCCACTACTACTTAATTCTTGTGCCAACGCGATATCAGGAAATAACCCTAATATAATTAAGAAACAACATGAGATAGTAATTTTCATAATTTATTCCCTTAAAAGTTGTCTTCCGGACTTGATTTAAATTTCCACTCTCTCATTTCTTTCGATTTTTTTATGGAGTTACATTCACTAATAAATACTTCCTGCAACCCCTTATCTTTAATTTCCAATAAAGATTTTTCATAATTATCTTCAAGGCATGTTATTTTATTAGCCTCTATTATTGTCCTTTCACATCCAGTTAAAAAAACACAAAATAAAGTCAACACGATAAAAAATAAATTATTCATGTTTATTACCTCAATAATTATCGGTTGGGCTTGGTTGATAATTCCATGTCCGTAATTGCTTTTCTCTTGCCGCGCCGCGAGCCTCATCATCCAGTTCAGAAGATAGCCTAGCCGCAGCGGCATTCTGCTGAGTAATTAATAAACTACGAATTTGTAGTAGCTGGTTTGCCTGATTACTCGCCAATTGGTTTGCATAACCAATTGCCGCTAATTGTCCATTCGCTCCCTGGGCTGCTTGCTGTAAACGTTGTAATTGCCTTGCATCTGCTTGTATATTTTTTTGCTGCTGATCTAATCCACGAAATAGCGCATCATTCGCAGATTTCTGCGATTCAAAAGCCAATATGCGATTTTCTTCCATTGCTTTTTTTTCTGATGGCGTACATCCGCCTGTACCATTAAAGCAAGGAGATCCCCGATAATATGAAACATCCTGGAATTTACTCAGGTATGCATCTAAGCTTCCTAATTGATTCTGATAGTGCTGAAGTGTATCTGTTGCTTGTAATAAATTATCAATCGTAGTTTGAGCTTGATCCCAGATATAAGCCGCAGGTGCTAATGTGTTTTGTAATTGATTTTCATATTGTTGTAGTTGAGTTTGATACTGTTCAATTTGCTTCGCTGTTTGGGCTACAGCTTCCATAGCAGACATAATGTTCTGGCTTAAATTCGTACCATCAAGTACGGGAATGCCTGCTGACATAGCAATTGGTGACTGTATGTAAGTCACAGTTGTAATTGAAGCGACAAACATAATTTTAGCCGCTAAAATTTTTATTTTTTGCATAGGTATACCTCTTTATAAAAGATAATTAACATTAAGATGCTGCTTTTAATTACTGGATATTTATTTTTTAAGTCTGAAGTAAATTTTAGCCGCTAAAATTTACTATTATTTTCGCATTACAATATCTTTCATTATTCTTCCTATTTCATTTTGATTAGATTCTATTTTGTTTAATACTGCTCTTATGGTTACACTGCTAATGTTTTTTGTTTTGATATTATTTGTTAGCCATAATTTTAATAGCCCTCCTAACCGACCTAAATCACCATTTATTTTTGCTAGCTCTCTAACACATTCATAATCAACTATCCCTGTTATTCGATAGCCTTGACCTACTTCTCGTAAATATTTAGCAACACTCATACCTGCTTTTCTAGCTTGAGATTCAATATTCTCTTTTTCACTTCGCAAACAATAAACTTTTATAGGCGTGCTATTCTTCCGTGTTTCGTTTAATTCTTTATTCATCATCACCTCATTAATAGCGGTAGCTTATAACCTCGTAGAGCAGGATTTATTGTTGAGCACCGAAGTGCGAATAAAATCGAGTGAAGAGCGACTAACAACTTGTTGGTAGTCCTACTTCACCTATCCTGCCCTAACTTCAGAGTTCATTACTTCACTTCATACTCATACAATAAATCGCTATTTTTTCGCTATACCTAAATTAACTGCTTTATATCGCCACATTCTTACTATCATTTAATAACTTAGTGATAAAACAGCGATTAAATAGTGTCGTTATAGTGCTCAAATAGCGTTTCAATAGCGTTTGAGTTGTGTTCTGGTAGTGTTAAAACATCATTTTATTGATTCGCCCTTTGGGCGAACCAAACGCCAGGAAAGAAGCTTTATTTCACAGACAAAACTTTGTTCCTTTCTTGGCGTTCAAACCATCGGCGTATGCCGATTGAATTTAGGTGTTATGTCCGCATAAAGCGGGCAATACACCTTTTGTATATCCTGAATAATTCTAAAGATCCTGCCAAAACCCAAAATTATCGGGCCTTTGTGAGTTCAACTCGGGCCTTTACAAGTTATACTCAGGCCTCCGTGAGTTTCAACTGGGCCCCTGTGAGACGTTTAACTCGATTTACCGAGCTAATATCAACACCTATCTCACGTAATCTCTCAATATCATCTTTAATTCTGCTTCGATAATTACTCATTGTTTTCGCATTCACATCATTACCACTAACTGCAACTAGCAGCGTATCAAGATACCAACCTCCAGGGGGATTATTTTTATGTGTCAGCACATGACGAGCCACCGCTTGGCTAATGCCATGTTTCAGTCGTGCAATTAATTCAGGTCGATAATATAAAGACAAATCACGCTCCAGTAACATAACCAGTGCGATGCCTAATCTAACTTTCCATAATCTACGAGTTCCTCTTGTAAGCGGGTTGTATCTAGTCATTGGTGATGAAATAACATGGTCAATTAAACCACCAATAATACTTTCTCCTATTTGCTCCAACTCAGGCGTCACAATTTCGATTGTTGCAGCCTTAAGCTCAAGAAGTAATTTATTTAATCTTCCCCCGCTATATTGATGGTCTGATAACATTTTTCTAAGTTTTGCTGGATCGACCAATAACTCTATACCGCCATCGTTTATGTCTCGCCTACGTTCTGCCACAAAAAGCATACTTTCAACAATGTCAGCGTGACGTTGACCGAGTCTTCCTGTCACTCTGCACTTGCCAAACGAAGTCTCAATCCACTGACCTTTACGCTCTAAAGGCTTTTTACTCGGCTGATAAATAACCACTCTCGCCTGTAAAACCGTGCTTGTTGGAACAACCACATTACCAGTTATCGTCATCGTTCATTACCACCGCTTTATTTCTAGTCATTTTCTGGCATTTCTTTTTTGTCTGAGTAACTGGCAATAACACACCGCCCTCATGACGTTGAAACCAGCGTTCAGTAAAAGGCTCACCATAATTTGCTTTACTGATACCAAAGCGAACAAAATAATTCCTTTGGCTAGGCTCTATGCCCCACTCAGCCGCCTCTTCAGGCGTCATAGCTGATAGATATGATTGCCAACGGATATTATCGACTAATACAGAGGAACCACGGCTGGCTTGTTGCTGGTCTCCTGTACGCATCATGGCAGCTCCTTTGCTTGAATGGTGTAGGAAGATGATTGAGCAATTTGTCTCGGTTGATATCGCTTCCATTTTTGCAATTACTTGCGCCATTGGGCCACTGGCATTTTCTTCCTCAATATGAAAGCGCCTTAAAGTATCTAAAATTAATAAACGCCTATTTTTTGCAATATTACGTAAATCATCAAACCATTCAGAAGACATAACATTTGGAGATTTACCAATTAAAGGTTCAATCATGAGTGCATTTGCCACGGATTGCTGTTGCTTATAAGTAAGACTTGCACCTAAAGCATATAGTCTGTGATATATCGCTATCGTTGGATCTTCAGCAGGTAAATATGCTACATTACCTGTCATTAGCTCCCCCATTCCTAATAAATCAGGCCCACCCGCTATCTGAACAGCTAATTGTAAAGCCAGCATAGACTTTCCTACACCTCCTGGAGCAACTATTGCCCCTACAGTCCCAGCGACCATATTGGGTAAAACATAGTCAAATGAAGGTGGTTCGTTTGTAAATGCAGACATTATTTCAATCGCCATGATAACTCCCTGCATAAATCTCCTGGCCTAGCCGCTTTTAACAATGACCTGCGTCTTTCTTCTATCCAGTTTTCAATTTCAGCCAAATCCCAAGCAACGCTCCGACTTGTCAACACAATACGACGAGGAAACTCCCCTCGTTGTTCCAGGTTGTAGATGGTTCGGTCTGATAATGGGATCATTTTCAACAATGTCTTACGGTTGATCAGCGTTTTATTTTTCACTGATATGCTCATTACTTACTCCTCCTAAACATTATTTGCTAGATAATGTCAGGCTTTGCTAGTACATTAATCATATCTATTGGACAAAAAAGTTGAATTTATTAAATGGAACTGGAATTTGATATCCAAAAACGATTAGGTAAGTTCTACATTCCAATATGGGTTGGCTGTGATAAATCCGTAGCGGCTGCTATTAAGATTTTCAGGGAACAATGGCATTCATATTCTCAAGTTTCCAAAAGCTATAATATAACCAGATTAATCAGGGAATTAGTTGACCCAGCCGTATCTGAATACTTGAATAGTCTTCCAGACAACTATCTGCGATACAGTCCAATAGCGTCAGCTAAGCTAACTTACAGCGATTTAATCAAAATGAGAGGTTTTCGTTACTGCTCTGATTGTATTGGCGATTATCTTAGGCCTTTTATTGAACATTCTACGTATACAGAGTCAGATAAATTATTTATAGCTACTCAAGAAACATTAAAAAGCTTATTTTCCCACTGCAAAGGAAAACACCCCAAAAGATCAAGACTTGCACCTGATATCTACTTTAATACGATAAGAGGCAAAGGATTATGTCGTCTTTGTGGCAACCCAACTGAGTTTTCTTCATTTATTACCAATTGGGATAACGACGGTTTTATTGATGATACTGAAGAAAAATATGGACTAAAGAAAGGGCCAGATTTTAGCCATAAATACTGTGCTCACCATAAACCACAATTACAAGATGGCTCTTGGAACCCAGCCTATAAACAAGCAATGCGCTCTTCTAAACAATTTGAATTGGAAGTTTTAAGATTATGTCGCCAAATAGCTAAACCAGAGCGTTTAAACGCTATGTCAGGTGATAATCTCATAGATGAGTATTTTTATTATTATCTTAAAAATAAAACAATAAATTACGCTCAATCACTTACATGTTTTGAGCATATCCAAAATACATTTTCTGGATCAATTACCGTTGATGAAAAAACATGTGAGGAAATAATTAGTATTGTTAATAACATGACAAATGCAGGAATTTCTTTGGGGCCTGATGATATAGACAAGATACGCAATATTGCCCGTGAAATGGTCAATTCACGTTTATCAGATAATAAAAAACGCATGTTAGTTTTACGCAAGAAAGGTTTTAATCAACGAGAGATAGCTGAAATAATCAGCTCACTTAGCGGTAAAAAATTATCACACCAAGCGGTATCTAAGGCCATGCAGTCTGTGTGTAAGAATTTTTTGTTAGAAGGCTCTCTAGATATAGAGTCTGAATAAATTTTATACTCAATTTATTGGAGTAATTAATGAAAAATTGTCTTGTAGAATACAACGTCAATGTCCCAGTAAAAAATGTAGCGCAATTATCCTTTTCTATAGATAACTGCTCTGTTACAACTGAAAATGATGCTGAGTCTACTACATTTAAAATCTCTATACTATGTCAACTAAAAAACTATCAATCTATTACTGACTCAACTATTCTTGTACGAGCTAAATATTTAAGTATCCTAGGAATAATATCATTCTTAATTGATGAACCCCTAGATGTATTTGGTCACTCTTCTCATAAAAAAATAATTGATAGTCCTCCAAACCTGAATTCAGATGCTATTTATATTAAAGAAAACACTGATTACACTCAAACTTTAAGTGAGTTAATAAATAAAATCATAGACTCAACGACACATGAAAAAGAATTTATTTTTTCTTTGTTAGATCGTTGGCGTAAAGCTAGATATTTAGAAAAAGAAACAGAGGAAAATCTTATTTTTAATGATGAAGCTACATTATCATACTTTCATGTCCTTGAATTACTTGGAAACACATCATCTAGTGAAATAAAAAATGATTCTAAAATTTTAACTGAAGAGTTTCTTAGAAAATATAATGATATTATTCTTTCATTACCTTCCTCAACAATAGAGAATGAAGTCACCCTAAAAACAAAGTTGATCTCATCTATATTAGATAAGGATATTTCAGTATACTCTAAAATAACCTTTTTTTTAAAAAAATACGAACTTTTTGATGACCGTACATCTTACTGGGTTAAAAATTTAATTGAATCTAGAAATTCTGTAGCCCATGGAAGAAGAGTTTATTATAATAAAGCTATTTACCCAGTACAGCCATTTTTTCCATTAATATCTAATGACATTTACCCATTATATTTTTTACGTATTTTCATAGCCAAAGTAATTGCAAATTATCTAGGAATAAAATCATTTGAAAGTGATTGGATTCAAGTACATGCATTTCTAAATCCTGGTGAACATGCTACTAAAACTTTTCTTTCATCAAAACAATTCGAACAACCACATTCATTATCCGGCTTAAATTCATCTATTATATTTGGAGGGCTTAATGAGTTAGTGTTATCTAAAAAGATAAAAATATCTAACTGTATTGAATTTTACAAATTCTACCTAAAATCCAAGATTGACATGGAAAAATTTGTTTACTTAAATTCTCATGCATTAAGCTTATTATTAGATTTACCAATTGATGATAATATGGCTCAATTTATCTTTACTACATTTAAATTGATTAACTCTAGTGGCCATAAATATCATATCAATTTCCGTGATTTATTTTATGACCTTGATTTTCATAACTTTAAAGCAAACAAGCTTGAAGAGCTTATTAGCTTAAGAGATTTATGCTAATTTAATTTCCATGCATATATCTTAGATGTGAAATTAACTAAAATTAAAATTAAAATTAATCAATAGATTAAAAATTGATTAATTTTAATTCATCCAAAACCTGTGGGTCACTAGAAATTACTTTCAAATGAGCATTGTTATAAGTTTTCATATTCAGATCATTAACTGTTGGATTTGCATCATTATTAGAATGATACAAAATTAACTTTTTTCCTAGTGGAAATTGAAATGATTTAAAATTCAAGAATTTTTCAGTAGAATCTATAACTACAGGATTATCACTAGATAATAAATTCATCATCATTTTTTATTTTTAAAATCTTTACTTCATCAATATTTGAATAATCAAATATTAAAAAAGGAAAAATGAATATTCTGACAGTCCATATAAGTGGAAATGTATTACGCATCCCTTCATTTTTTAATGACTGTGCTATTTTTTTTGATATCCATTTTAGTTCTTTCTTTTTCAAAGGAGGTAAAAATTCTTTATAAGGAAACCTAACTAAATTAGTGTAAAATAAATGTAAGTGAGTACTAATGTAAATTAAGTTTGATAATTCCGCATATGGGTTTCTACAAAATTGTATTGCCGAAAGTAACATCACATGAAATTTACATAACCTAAAAGCCTTACTATCACCAATAGATTTTGGTAACTGCTCTAGCATAGTTGATAATAGGCCTTCCATCTTACAGAAATACTCTTCAAACTCATCAAAACATTCATCAAAAACATCAATATCATAAAGTATTTTTTCATACATTATTTGAGCCGATTTCTTGAAAGTAATCCCACCATATTTCACATTCAACACATGAATATCTCTATTGGCATTAGAAAATAAATTCAAATAAAATTGGGGGATAAAGTGTTGATCAATTGTTTTATTAGCACTATTTTTTTTACGTTTTTTAGCCTCGGGTAACTTTTTCTTATTGGCATCTATAATATATTTCAGTATAAATTTCTTTGAGTTCTTATCTTCCATATCAGAGAGATTCCCATTTTATCCTTTTAATTTTAGCATTATCATATCACACCTTTTATTTATCTCAGTTCCTAAAATAATACCATAAAAACTTTAATTTAATGTATCCACTCATCTATCATATCTGCCCAATCCTGCAACATAGCGGTACGCTGCTCGCGGTACTCTGCTTTGTTGTACACGGCCCTAACCCCTTTCTGCTCGTGCGCCAAGCACTTCTCTATCCAATCCGAGTTATAGCCAGCTTCATGCAACAATGTACTCGCTGTTCTGCGTAAATCGTGAGGTCCAAATTTAGCAAGGTCGTGTCCGTCTTTTTGTGCAGCTTTATAGATAAGATCCAGTACCCGATTCATTGTTGCACTACTCATTGGTGCATCTGAATCATAGCGCGATGGTAGAATAAAATCAGAACCTCCTGCAAAGGTTTTTAAGGCAACTAAAATATCCATTACCTGACGCGATAAGAAAACCAAATGCGGATTACGACGTTTCATTCGCTCTTTTGGGATTGTCCAAATTGCTTCACTGAAATTAATTTCACTCCAGGTGGCATTAGTTAACTCACTTTTACGTACCATTGTTAACAATAGCAGTTTTACAGCTACCCGAATTGAGGGCGTTGTCCCAACCTTCTCAAGATAGCGATACATCAAACCAATTTCACCTGGTGTTAACGAGCGATCTCTGGGTTCAAATTTTGCAATACTTGCAGGCCTAACTAAATCTGCTGGGTTTTCTACCTTCTGGCCCCGTTCAATCGCCCAGCGATAAACCTGAAGTACGATTTCTCGTGCATGAACCGCAGTCGCTGGTGCACCACGTTCAACAATAGTGTCAGTGATCGCCCGTAAGTCTTCGTGTGTGATTTCATTTAACTTTTGGTTGCCAAATTTGCTCTTGAGTTCCCTTGTATAAACTGATCGCCGCATATCCCGTGTAGAATCTGCCATTTGATAGCCACGAAGCCACTTTTCAGCCCATGCACCAAATGTTTCAGCACCTTTAATTCTCGCTTTATCTCTGGCTTTTTCTTTAGCTGGGGACTTACCATCTGTCACCATTCTTTTAGCTTCCCCTAGCCGCTCTCTGGCTTCAGCTAAAGTAATTCCGCCAATACCATAACGACCAAAAGTCACCGTTTCCTGTCTGCCGTTGATGGCATAGTTATAACGAAAAGAGACAGAGCCAGCAGGCGTTACAGCGACATACAGCCCATCTCTGTCATTCACTTTATAGAGCTTTTCTTTCGGTTTTAAATTTCTCAGTTTGGTATCAGTCAGCATTCATTTTCATCCTTTTTTAACGTTTCGATACCATGCAAAACAACCGTAGGAAACTATGATTCAATTCCTTTAAAAACAAACAATTACTTATTTTTAATACCATGTGAGGATCAAAAACCATCGCATGGTATCAGTCAGTGTTCATGGCATCTGCATGCGATAATACCGACTTTAATACCACATTCAACTTGTGCTTGATGCTGCTAATTAGTGCCAGATACGACAAGCAATAAAAACAAAAAAGCCCACTTTTACATGGGCTTAAGTCGTTATTTTGCCAGTCACTGCTAGCTGATTCTTATTGGGGGATTATTCCCACTCAATTGTTGCTGGTGGTTTACCACTAATATCATATACGACCCTAGAAATACCGCTAATTTCATTGATAATGCGGTTTGATACACGGCCTAAGAAATCATATGGTAAATGTGCCCAATGAGCGGTCATAAAGTCAATAGTCTCAACAGCACGCAGAGAAACAACCCAATCGTATTTACGACCATCTCCCATCACACCGACGGAACGAACAGGTAAAAACACGGTAAATGCTTGGCTAACTTTATGGTATAAATCTGCCTTATGTAGTTCTTCAATAAAGATAGCATCTGCGCGGCGTAGTAAATCACAATATTCTTTCTTAACTTCGCCGAGTACACGAACGCCTAAGCCTGGTCCTGGGAATGGATGGCGATATAACATGTCGTATGGCAGGCCCAGTTCAAGACCGATTTTACGTACTTCATCTTTAAACAGTTCTTTTAACGGCTCAACCAAACCTAACTTCATGTCATCCGGTAAACCACCTACGTTATGGTGTGATTTGATAACGTGTGCCTTACCTGTCGCTGAAGCGGCGGATTCAATAACATCAGGGTAAATTGTCCCTTGTGCTAGCCATTTAATGTTAGGAAGCTTCGATGACTCTTCATCGAATACCTCGATAAATACATGGCCAATTTTCTTACGTTTAGCTTCAGGATCGCTGATCCCTGCTAATGCACTTAAGAAACGATCTTCAGCTTTAGCATGAATGATGTTCAAGTCAAATTTACCCTCGAACATTTCCATCACTTGGTCTGCTTCATTTAAACGTAATAAGCCGTTATCAACGAATACGCAGGTCAAACGCTTGCCAATTGCACGGTTTAATAACAGAGCCGTTACTGATGAATCAACGCCACCTGAAAGTGCCAGCAATACATGATCATCTCCGATTTGCTCTTTCAAGCGCGCAACCGTGTCTTCTATAATTGCCGCTGGTGTCCATAGTGCCTCACATTGGCAAATATCTTGTACAAAACGTTTTAAGATATTTAAACCTTGGTGTGTGTGAGTAACTTCTGGGTGGAATTGAACCCCATAGAACCTTTTTTCCTCATTTGCCATGATGGCATATGGGCAGCTTGGTGTGCTTGCGATCGTTTTGAAGTCCGCTGGAATCGCAGTCACTTTATCTCCATGACTCATCCACACATCTAAAACAGGCTTGCCAGCTTCATTCAATGAATCATGAATATCACGGAACAGTTCACATTGCTCAGTAACTTCTACATTTGCATAGCCGAATTCACGCTCGCCTGAAACCTCAACTGCGCCACCTAATTGCATTGACATTGTTTGCATGCCATAGCAAATACCTAATACAGGTACGCCTGCATTGAACACGTAGTCAGGAGCGCGTGGGCTATCTGATTCCGTGGTGCTTTCTGGCCCACCAGAAAGAATAATACCATTTGGATTAAATTCTCGAATTTGCTCTTCTGTAACGTCCCACGCCCAGAGTTCACAATAAACGCCAATTTCACGGATACGACGGGCAATCAGCTGTGTATATTGCGAACCGAAGTCAAGGATAAGAATGCGATGCTTATGGATATTTGTTGTCATTTGAGGAGAATTCCAAAAATTCAAGTCAAAAATAAAATCGGTGGTGCGTATTAATTAACCGCACCACCCTGAAACGTTATCGATTATTGCCCCAAACGGTAGTTCGGAGATTCTTTTGTGATAGTAACGTCATGAACGTGGCTTTCTTGGATACCAGCACCACTAATACGAACAAATTCTGCTTTTGTTCTTAACGCATCAATAGTACCACAACCTGTCAGCCCCATACAGGAGCGTAGCCCGCCCATTTGTTGATGAATAATTTCTTTTAAGCGGCCTTTATACGCCACACGGCCTTCAATCCCCTCAGGGACAAGTTTGTCAGCCGCATTATCAGATTGGAAATAACGGTCTGAAGAACCTTTAGACATAGCTCCTAATGAACCCATACCACGGTATGCTTTATAGGTACGACCTTGGAATAAAATGGTTTCTCCTGGCGATTCTTCAGTCCCCGCAAACATAGAGCCAACCATGACACAAGCTGCCCCAGCGGCAATCGCTTTAGAAATATCACCAGAAAAACGAATTCCCCCATCTGCAATCACAGGGATACCAGTGCCAGCCAATGCCTCTGCCGCTTCTGCAATAGCAGTGATTTGAGGAACCCCAACACCAGTAACAATACGTGTAGTACAAATAGAACCTGGGCCAATCCCTACTTTTACAGCACTAACGCCTGCCTCTGCCAATGCTTTTGCACCTTCGGCTGTCGCAACGTTACCACCAATAATTTGTAATTCTGGGTATTTTTGACGCGTTTCACGAATACGCTGTAATACACCTTCAGAGTGACCATGAGATGAGTCAATCAATAATACATCAACGCCAGCAGCAACCAGCGCGTCAACACGCTCTTCGTTACCTGCTCCGGCACCAACGGCTGCGCCAACACGTAAACGCCCCTGTTCGTCCTTACAAGCATTAGGCTTACGTTCTGCTTTTTGGAAATCTTTAACGGTGATCATCCCTAACAAATGAAAGTTATCATCAATCACTAAGGCTTTTTCTACACGTTTTTCATGCATTTTTTGTAACACGACTTCACGCGCTTCGCCTTCTTTCACAGTAACTAAACGCTCTTTCGGCGTCATTACCGCAGTAACTGGCTGGTCAAGGTCAGTGACGAAACGGACATCACGGCCAGTAATAATCCCCACTAATGAATTGTCTTTAGCTACCACAGGGTAACCTGCGAAACCATTGCGTTCAGACAACTCTTGTACCTGACGAATTGTTGTATCTGGCGTCACCGTAACAGGGTCTGTCACGACGCCACTTTCATGTTTTTTCACACGGCGGACTTCTTCCGCTTGGCGCTCGATGGTCATGTTTTTGTGGATAAAACCGATACCGCCTTCTTGAGCCAGCGCGATTGCAAGATCAGATTCAGTAACGGTGTCCATGGCTGCAGAAAGCATAGGAATGTTCAGGCGGATGTTTGCAGTCAGTTGAGTTGATAAATCTGCAGTATTTGGCAATACCGTTGAGTGTGCAGGAACGAGTAAAACGTCGTCGAAAGTTAGTGCTTCTTTTTTAATGCGTAACATAGGCAATATCCCACCAGGCAGCGTTATGGAAAGGTATAAAATATTGCCGCGGAATTATACACACCGTAATCGGTTGCTTCCAGCCTTTTTTTGAAAAAAAACTTGATAACTCCAATGGCTACGTTAGTATCTATCAATTAAGTCCTTGTTTTAAAATTTGATCTAGCTCACATGTCGACATCACAAAATAGTGCTATTTACTCAGTTAGTAAACTAAACCAAGCGGTTCGCGAACTTCTTGATAACCAAATGGGCCGTATTTGGCTAACTGCTGAAATTTCTAATTTTTCGCAGCCAAGTTCAGGTCATTGGTATTTGACCTTGAAGGATGACCGTGCACAAGTTCGTGCAGCGATGTTTCGTGGGCAAAATGCGCGTGTGACATTTCGCCCACAAAATGGCCAACAAGTTTTAGTCAAGGCTACCGTGACTTTGTATGAGCCTCGCGGTGATTACCAATTGATCATCGAAAGCATGCAACCTGCTGGCGAAGGCTTGTTACAACAACGCTTTGAGCTTTTAAAGCAAACTCTAAATGCGCAAGGCTTGTTTGATGTCACCTATAAAAAAACTTTGCCTAGCCCAGCTAAATGCGTCGGTATTATCACTTCGGCAACCGGGGCTGCATTACATGATATTTTAAACATTTTACGCCGTCGTGACCCTTCACTGCCAATTATCATTTACCCTACAGCGGTTCAAGGTGAATTGGCACCAGCCCAAATTGCGAGAATGATTGAGCTGGCAAATTTGCGTCAAGAATGCGATGTATTAATCGTTGGTCGCGGTGGTGGTTCACTTGAAGATTTGTGGGCCTTTAATGAAGAAATCGTTGCTAGGGCTATTTTTGCTAGCCAACTGCCTATAATTAGTGCTGTTGGTCATGAAACTGATGTGACGATTGCGGATTATGTTGCCGATGTTCGAGCACCAACGCCTTCTGCCGCAGCAGAGTTAGTCAGCCGTAACCAATTAGAGATGCTACGCCAGATAAAATCAGCACAGCAACATCTTGAAATGGCAATGGATTATTACGTAGCGGGTCAACAACAAAGGTTTGCTCGTTTACATCATCGTTTACAGCAACAGCACCCGCAATTGCGTTTGGCAAGGCAACATAACCAGCTTAATTTATTGCAACAAAAACTGGCGCAGTCGATGACTCGACAACTACAAAATTCAACGGTTAAATTCGAAAAAGTTAATCGCCGTTTACTGCAAAATGATTTGCGCCCTCAATTGCAAAAACAGCAGCGACAGTTGCAGCAGACACAGTATCATTTGCAGAATATGGTCACGAGTTTGGTTAATAGTTACCGCCAACGTTTCGCAGTAGCTTGTTCAAAAATGGAAGCGGTTAGCCCATTAGCTACCTTAGCTCGCGGGTTTAGTATCAGTGAAACCGCTAAAGGTACAGTGTTGAAAAAAACCAGCCAAGTGAAAATCGGCCAACCACTGAAAACTCGCCTTAATGATGGCTGGGTTGAAAGCCAAGTTACCCATATTGAAAAGGTTAAAGCCAAAAGAGTATCGAAATGATTATTTTAACCACTTATCTCGATAAAAATAACGGGATAAGTGGTTTTAAATTTATACGTTGATTAAAAACGCACCTGTCCGCCAATCATATAAGTACGCCCTCTTGCTGTTGCATTATTTTTACCGCGTTCTTCCATATAAGCGTTAGAATTTGCACGATTTAGTGCATCCGAATAATTTTCATTGGTTACATTATTAACCGTCATCATCAATTTAACGTTTTTATTAACTTCATAGTCTGCATATAAATCAATAATTGTAGGTTGTTTTTCATAGTTATCTTTTAGCGCATTTCCATCATGATCAACGATAGACTGTACACCAATTCGTTTTGAGGGGCCTGTCCATGTAATGGTTGTACCTACGGTTAATTTCTCATCCAATAAACGTACACCAGAATCTAACGTCAAATAATAATCGGGAAGCTCTGTGAAGTCCCCCGCACTGAAATCAGCAACTTTAGCTATAGAGTTAGGTTGATCCCCAGTTTCTTTGGTATAGGATAATGTTGAATAAACTATACCTGCATCATAATTAGCCTGTAATTCATAGCCACGTAGATTAACATCATGAGGCTCATTGACATACATATAGCTTTTACGCATAAAATCTGGGAGTTCTTTGTCCCATACATCATCATTCATCAAACACCAAGCCAGTTCAGCATTTGATCTTGGGCGACAAAGTAAATAAGGCTTACTCGTAATATAGTCTTTAATTTTTGTATGGAACCATAATGCCTTCATATTAAACTGGTCACCTTCAAAAATTAAATCCGGTTTAAAGCTATTAAAACCAACTTGCCATGTCTGTGATTTCTCTTCTTTTAAGAATGGGTTCATTGAATTACCACCTTCTTGAGAATAAAAAACCTCTTGCGTATTCGGTACTCTCATTGAATGCGCATAACTAACAAATGGCTGGAATTCAGGAATAATTTCTGCTGATAATAAAACTCCGGGGTTAAAACCATTACCCCGTAAATTTAAAGTCGCGGCTTCTTGTGGAAAACAAAAATCTTGATCGCCACATGCAGGTTTGAAACCTTTTAAGTGGTAATTCATATAGTTCAAATCAAAAATTGCTGTATAGATACCATACTTTGCTTCTAGTTGTGTATAGGCGCTCGCAAGATCTAACGACCCACTTGGCGAGAATGGGTTATAGTTCAACGTATCTTGGTCAATAACAGAACTAACCTCGCGCTCATATTTCGTTTTAGATAACTTAGAACCTACTTTCCATTGAAAATCAACATCACCATATGAAAACCGACTTGTATTAGAAAGATTAAGTCCATCGCCAATATTTTTAGACTTACCTTGCCTTAATGCCCAACCTAATGAGTCACCTTCAAATTGTTGGTCGTTTTTACCATGGCTAGCTAAAACCTCAACATCAATTAACTCATTCAGCGGCGTATATTTATATTTAATATAATAATCTTCACTATTAATCTTTCTTCTCGTGAGCTTATTTTGTAAGAAACGACCACTGAATTCTAATTCATGGCTGTCATTAGGTTTATATTTCAATTTGGCTAATTGCGATTGGGGCTTTTGTTTGAAAGTGGAATCAGTGGCAAAGTCGTCACTATCAAACCCATCACCATTTTTATAACTACCAGGAATATTATGGCCACTAACCGCAATTAATCCGCCAAAATAACCATCATCTTGTAATAATGTTTTCCCTGCAACCGCCACCATTCCATTATAACCGAGACCATTATCTCCCCAACTAGCTTTACTACGGAGCCCATATAAATTATCTTTAAAAATCACATCATCAATACCGATAGTGCGGAAATTTGCGCTCCCTACTAAAGCGTTAACACTATTTCCTCCATTTAATTGCCCTTTTTCTACTTCAATTTCAACAATAAAATTTGGATCGATTAAAGCGCCAAAATCATTATTTGGTTGTTGTCCATGTGTATATTGACTCGGGGAAATTCCATAATAACTCTGCGTGATACCATCAACCATCATATTCACGCGCCCAAAACCACTCAGACCACGGAGATTAACATTCACCGTTCCTTGGCTGCCATCCATTTGGGTATAAGTACCGGGCATCGTGCGGATAATTTTGTCCATCGACTGTAATTTATTTTCCGTACCAACCGCATTGTAAGCACCGGGTTTTTCTAATGCTTTGACGAGCGGGGTTTGTTTCTGCGCACCCGAAACTTTTAACTGGCTAAAATTAACCACATTATTTTTCTGTTTATTTTTCTGCTGCGTATTTTCAGCTAAAGCAACCCCTTGGTAGCTAGTGGCAATAATACCAGCTACCATAATTATTGTTTTATTATTCATTAAACCATTCCTGTAAACGTACTGAGTGTCATACGCTCACATTGCTAACACAGAACAAAATAGTGCCTGTGAAAAGGCCCAGCAACAATGCCATTAATATTGTTGCTGCCCTAAGAACACCTAATTTTTATAGGTTAATTATTATTTTAAATATGGAAAATATTTGGGTTTATCTTCAAGCATTAAGATAAAGCTATATTCACGAGCTATGTCGTCTAGCGCATTAAAACGCCCTGACTTACCACCATGCCCCGCACTCATATTGGTTTCTAATAATAATAATGAATCACCTTGTTTAATATCTCGCAATTTAGCTACCCATTTAGCAGGCTCCCAGTATTGAACTTGAGAGTCATGTAACCCTGTCGTCACTAGAATATGTGGGTAATGTTGTGCTTTGATATTATCATATGGACTATAAGCTTTTATTCTCCAGTAATCCTCTTCGTTTTCTGGATTCCCCCACTCATCGTATTCCCCTGTCGTCAGAGGAATTGACGGGTCTAACATGGTAGTCACCACATCAACAAATGGGACAGCGGAAACCACACCCTCATATAAATTAGGCGCCATGTTCACAACCGCCCCCATCAACAAGCCACCAGCACTTCCCCCCATGGCATAAACATGCCCTGCTTTACCGTAACCTTCTGATAAT
Source organism: Providencia sp. 2024EL-00732 (assembly GCF_044006275.1). Taxonomy (NCBI): domain Bacteria; kingdom Pseudomonadati; phylum Pseudomonadota; class Gammaproteobacteria; order Enterobacterales; family Morganellaceae; genus Providencia; species Providencia sp. 2024EL-00732. The sequence goes on from NZ_JBIPDG010000001.1 coordinate 952,674, forward strand.
AACCCTTTGGTTGTATCAATAAAGTCAGTAAAGGTATTCATCTTGTGGATTGTTTTACCTTGTATGTACCAATTTTTACCTAAGTCACCACCACCACGAATGTGAGCAATCGCGTAAACAAAGCCACGATCAAGCAAAGACAAGCGGGATGAACTAAATGATGGGTCAATTCCGTAACCATAAGCGCCATAACCATAGACTAACAATGGGTTTTGACCCTGTTTGAAAAGATCTTTACGGTAAACCAAGGAAACAGGGACTTTTACACCATCTCGTGCAGTAACCCAAATACGCTTACTTTGGTAATTTTGTTTATTAAAATCTTTAACTTCTTCTTGTTTTAGAAGCTGCTTTTCTTGAGTCAGCATATTAATTTCATATACTGAAGATGGCGTGGTCATTGATGAATAACCGTAGCGTAGTGTATCCGTATCAGGCTCAGGGTTATTCCCGATCCACGCCATGTAAGTTGGGTCATCAAAGCTTACTTGGTTTTCTTTATGCGTTAACCAACTGATTTGGCGGATATTCACCAAACCATTTTGACGTTCTTCCACAACTAACCAATTATTAAATAAAGCAAAATCTTCCAGATCTACCCCATCACGAGGGGCTATAAAGCTTAACCACGGCGCTGAAATATTGTCTGCAATGTATAAACCAAATAATGGGTGTTGGTGATTAGAGCGAATATAGAATTTACCATTGAAATGATCAGGATAATACTCAACCCCTGTTTGACGTGGTTGTAGAATTTTAACTTCATTTTGTGGCTGGTTAGCATCAATTAACCGGTATTCAGACGTTTCAGTACTCGTGATACCAATTAAAATGAAATCTTTTGACGTCGATTTCGCTAAGCTAACGTAAAAAGTGTCATCCTTTTCTTCATACACCAGTTTATCTTGGGTTTGTTGTGTACCATATTGGTGTTTAACCACTTGGTAAGGCAACAATGTTTGCTTGTCCTTATTCACATAAAATAGTGTTTGGTTATCATTGGCCCAAACAATATTACCTGATGTATTGGTTAATATATTTTCTTGCCATTCGCCCCCCTTAATTTTGCGAAATGACACAGCAAATTCATTACGCCCTTGGCGATCTTCAGCAATAGCTAGCGTGGTGTTATCCGGCGAGATGGCTAATGCCCCCATGCGATAATATTCGGTGCCCTTAGCGCGTTCATTACCATCAACTAAGACAACCCATTCACCATCACTATTAATAGGGCGTCTTTCATATATCGGATAGTTTTTACCCGCAACGACTCGTGAACGGTATATATAACCATTATAATTATAGGGAACTGACTCATCATCTTGTTTTACTCGAGAAAACAACTCATCATAAATTTCTTTTTTTAACGAACTTCCAGATTGAAGTTGTTGCTGTGTATAGTTGTTTTCTTGTGTTAAGTATTCAATAACTTCTGGTGACTTTCTTGCATCATCCCGCAGCCAATAGTAATCATCGATACGCGTATCACCATGAATAGTCATCGTATGAGGCTGTTTTTGTGCCTTTGGTGCAATCATTCTTTCCTCCGCAAAACTTGCGTTTGTCTGTAGTCCCAATAATACAATGAGACAAAATTTAACGGCTTGAGAGAAGCCTGACAATAGATTTAAATGTGTTAGCATTTCTTACCCTGATTAATCATTGATGATATTAAAATCAATAGGTAACTTCACCGTTACCTTTCCATTAACTAACATATCAATTGGTGGTGGTGGCAATGGTTCAGCTCTCAAAAGGACACGTTGTGCTTCTCTATCTAATGATTGCGTCCCGGAGTTTTTAATTAATACACTGTCTAATACATAACCTTGTGCATCAACCTCAAATTTTATGATAGGACGCCCTATTCTATTACGCCTTTTCGCATCATCAGGGTAGCGCTTAAACTTGTTCAACTGCCCCAGTACCATTGCTTCCCATTGACGTTTGCTATCATCAGCTTGAGAACTGCTATCAACTTGTGCAGCAACGCGCTGTGTTTGTTGTTTAGCCACCGCCTCACTAGTCACCGGTGCAGAACTCGCTTTTGAATTATCGCTTTCAATTTCACTTATTCGTTTGTTACTAATTTCCTTATGTGCTTTTTTGACCTCTGGTTGTGTTTTCTTATTTTTAATTTTCGCCACTAATAATTCAGCATCTTCATTAACTGGAACAACCGGTTCAAGAAACTCATCGTCAGGAGTCAGCTTTGCTTCGCTTGCTATCGAAAGTTCTTGTGTTTTCCCAATATTAGTTTCAGTTAATTGTTTTGCTTCTGACTCAAAAGAGAGTTCCATTACCACTGAAGGTGATGGTAAGTAATCATCCCATTTATCTTCTATAGTACGAATAAAGAAACCAATAACCATTATGTGTAAAAGAACCGCTAATACAACTGAGCTACTGGTTTTTGTTGCTTGTTCATAACCTAAAGTCATCGCCACCATTTTCATCTTTCTTATCATAAAAAAAGTATATAAATGATAATCAATAACAAATGCAAATGAAAAGCATTTATTGACCTTGATGTTAAATCATTCGCATAATTAATGAATATTACTTATCTTATGCGAAATTAATTATTCTTTGGCGTATACCAAACATAATCAGCATGTAAGTTTTCAATTTGATTACCCTCTTCGGAGATAATCAAAACTTTAAATTCTATTTCAGGAGCTAAATCTTGTAAGTGTAAAGGAACCCCGATTGCACGGGTTGCGTGGTACCCACCGGCATACAGCAACGCAGGTTTTGGCGCATTGATTAACGCTTGTGCCATTGCCCGATCACGCATCTGCTGAATAACAGTCATTTTTTCTACTTGTTCAACGGTAAGTTCCCCACCATGTGAGCTTTTAATCGTTTTCCGAATTGTATCTTGTACTACTGACTGCGTTGAATACTGGCCTTTTAGTACAGGTGGATTAGCATAAGCCTCTGTAATAACCTGTTTATCTAAATTAGCGCTCAACAAAGGATATGGCTGACTAAGTAAATGCCTTACCAGATTACCGTATAAGCCCCAAGGCCAGCCAGTATTCCACTTAATAGCCGCCTGTAGCTTTTCATCACGTATATAAAGGTTACTTTGCATCTGAGCTTGCACCTTGGTGATATTGTTTTGCTGTGAAGGCGTAATCATTTCAAGTAACACAGAGCCTTGAGGGCGAAGCTGTTGCATTTCCTGAGCAACCCACTGCTCTATTTGGTGATGATACAGATTGTCATGCTTTTCCCCCACAATCACATGAGTGGATTGTGCGAGTTGCTGGATAAGTTGTTGAGGCGTAATTGGTTTTCCGGTAGACAAATCAACCAATTGATTTGGCCCAGTAAGCTGATTATCTAGTTGTACTATGGACGGTGTAACTTTTTGCACACAACCGCTAATAATGAATAACCCGACGATAAAAATGGATACTTTTGATATTAATCTAATTGAAATCATTATACTTTCCGTATGCTGTAGTCTACACTACAAAATACAGATAATGAGAATCATTTTCAATTAAAAAAGACTTCTATTTTATAAAAACAGAAGTCTTTACAGATAATGTTAAGTTATTAACACAAAACCTATAGCGGGTTAGTTTGTGCTTCTACAACGGCTAATGCCACCATATTCACAATGCGACGTACTGAAGCAATTGGCGTTAAAATATGCACAGGCTTCGCTACTCCCATCAATACTGGCCCTACAGTAACACCATCAGAGCTAGTCACTCGCAGTAAATTATAACTAATACGAGCTGCTTCCATATTAGGCATAATCAATAAGTTAGCTGAACCTTTTAATGGGCTATCAGGCATCACATCTTTGCGAATTGATTCGATTAAGGCCGCATCGGCATGCATTTCACCGTCAATTTCAAGGTGCGGATCACGTGCTTTAACCATCGCAAGTGTGTCGCGCATTTTTTGTGCTGATGCGCAATCCGAAGAACCAAAACTAGAACGAGAAAGCAGAGCAACTTTTGGTTCAATACCAAAGCGACGTACGGTATCTGCCGCCATTAAAGTAATTTCTGTTAGCTCTTCAGGTGTAGGGTCTTCATTAACGTAAGTATCGGCGATAAACGTGTTACCGGTTGGTAGTAGCAAGGCATTCATCGCACCTGCGGTATGAACACCTTCACGGAAACCAAATAGTTCTTTGACGACTTCGTAATGTTCACCATAACTTCCGACAGTACCGCAAATCATCCCATCTGCTTCGCCACGCAATACCATGATCCCACCAATTAAGGTTGGGTTATTGATTACAGCACGACGTGCCATTTCTTGTGAGACGCCTCGGCGTTTCATAATCTGGTAGTATTCTTGCCAGTACTCTTTATACCGTGGGTCATTTTCATTGTTTACTACTTCAAAATCTTTACCTAGTTCAATATGTAGGCCAAGCTTTTGAATGCGCATTTCAATCACACTAGGACGCCCAACTAAAACAGGGAACGCTAAACCTAATGAAACTAATTCTTGAGTCGCATGCAATACGCGCTCTTCTTCCCCTTCCGCCAAAACAATGCGTTTTTTCTCTGTTTTCGCTTGAGAGAAAATAGGCTTCATAAACAAGTTTGTTTTATAGACAAACTGATTTAATTTTTCGATATACACATCAAAGTCTTCGATTGGTCGTGTTGCAACGCCTGAATCCATAGCGGCTTTTGCAACAGCAGGAGCAATCTTAACAATTAAGCGTGGGTCAAATGGTTTAGGAATAATATATTCAGGGCCAAAAAATAAGTCCTGATTACCATACGCAGAGGCCACTTCTTCACTTTGTTCTGCCAAAGCCAAATCTGCAATGGCATACACACAAGCTAGTTTCATTTCTTCGTTAATGGTTGTCGCACCCACATCCAGTGCACCACGGAAAATGAATGGGAAGCATAAAACGTTATTAACTTGGTTAGGATAATCAGAACGACCTGTACAGATAATGGCGTCAGGACGAACCTCTTTGGCTAACGGTGGAAGAATTTCAGGCTCTGGGTTGGCAAGCGCCAATATGAGTGGGTCTTTTGCCATGGTTTTCACCATTTCAGGCGTTAAAAGACGAGGACCAGAACAACCTAGGAAAATATCGGCATTTGGTATCGCATCAGCTAAAGTACGCTGGCCGTTATCTTCAATCGCATAGGCCGCTTTAGTGACATCCATTTTTTCGTCACGACCCTTATAAATAACACCTTTTGAGTCACAAACTGTGATATTTTCACGTTTTAAGCCTAATGCGACTAATAAATTCATACAAGCGATTGATGCGGCTCCCGCGCCTGAAACCACTAGACGGACGTCACCAATCTCTTTTTTTACAATGCGTAATCCATTGATAACCGCAGCAGTACAGATAATCGCTGTCCCGTGTTGGTCATCGTGGAATACGGGTATTTTCATGCGTTCACGCAGTTTTTGTTCAATATAAAAGCATTCTGGCGCTTTGATATCTTCCAAATTAATACCACCAAAAGTTGGCTCAAGCGAAGCAATGATATCAACCAGTTTGTCTGGGTCTGTTTCATCAACTTCAATATCAAAGACATCAACGCCAGAAAACTTTTTAAATAGTACGCCTTTCCCTTCCATGACAGGTTTACCTGCCAAAGCACCAATATTACCTAACCCAAGAACTGCCGTACCGTTGGACACAACGCCAACAAGGTTACCTTTAGCAGTATAACGATAAGCTTTAAGTGGGTTTTCAGCAATTTCAAGGCATGGAACAGCAACGCCGGGGGAATAAGCTAATGCAAGATCGCGCTGGGTTGTTAATGGTTTAGTTGGAGTAACAGTAATTTTCCCAGGATGTGGAAACTCATGAAAATCAAGAGCACTTTGTTTTAATTTATCATCCATCGTCAAGTCCTTTCAAAATTGGTAAGGTAAGAGCGCTAACAGTATAAACACATCTCACTAGCAAATCATGATCATGCTGGCAATTTCCAGAAAAATCTTTCGGTTACGATGATATTATCAGCAATATGTCTGCAGATACCTTACCTGCGCTATCGTTTTATCCATTCAAAGTCCCTCTGCCTCTACCAATAATAAAAGTGATAATAGCAACACGTTTAAGATATTAATCTATTTCTCACAGACTAAGATATTTATTAATTTTATATAAATCATATATCATTATGTACTCCTTCAATTTAAAAAACATGCAAATTAAATTGTGAAAATATTATTTTTACTTTCATGATTATTTTTTTATCATTATCATATTAAAATATTAGATATTATTTACACCAATTTAATGTATTATCAAAATTTGTGATTATTATTTTTATGTCGTGTTCTCATAACATATTTCAGTAACTTATTTCAGCAATGCAGGCAATATATAACAACCTAATACATAGTGACAAAACACTATTATATATATTAATTATATATTAAATAAATTATTTAACAGCCCACTCTCTATATGGAAAATATGATATTCCTTAAGACATGACAAAGGAACCGACTATGTCTAATTATTCAGTAATGATTATTGATGAACACCCGATCATACACTTCGGATTACGTCAACTTATAAATACCGATGATTACTTTACTATAATTGCTGAATGTTGCTGCTGTAACGACGCTTTGAATGTCGCAACACAGTTACACCCTAACCTAATAATAATTGATACTAATATTCGAGGAAATAAAACGTTTGAGACCATACGCTCACTTCGTAAGCATTGTATAAATAGTTATATATTAGTGTTATCTGCATCTACTATTAAGACTGATGTGTATAATGCTATCGATTCCGGTGCTCAAGGTTATTTATTAAAAAACAGTGATCTAGATATGCTATTTTATAGTATGAAAAAAGCATCAGAAGGCCAGCATGTGTTTAGTGAAAAAATATATCAACTGCTTATTACACGGCATCAATCTACTGACCCTTTATCAACACTAACTCGACGCGAATGTGAAATCATTCACAAAATGGCACTAGGCTTAAAAAATAGGGAAATAGCTAAATTGTTTTTTATTTCAGAGGAAACGGTGAAAGTTCACATACGCAATATTCTTAAGAAGCTACGTGTCCGCTCACGACTTGAAGCAAGCTTAATATATATGCGCTCAAAATAAATCTATATAATTTAATATTAACGCTCAGTTTAATTCATTTAATATTTATGAAATAAACTATATGCAAGCAAATAATAACCTTGATATCTATTTACCATTTTGGGGTAGATCCTCAATGCATTTTCCCGCATTATATAAGGTATATCGCTATTTTTTGAGGACCATTGTATGTCGAACACCCCTGCTGCTTCTCCTTATATTATGTACGGAATTAAAAATTGTGACACCATAAAAAAAGCTCGCCGATACTTAGAGGATAATGGGGTTGATTATCAGTTCCATGATTATCGGGTTGATGGAATTAGTGATGCATTACTTTCTACACTGATGGATAACATTGACTGGGAAATCCTCGTTAATAAGCGTGGTACTACATGGCGTAAATTGACTGATGATGAAAAAAATGCCGTTATCGACGCTAATAGCGCTAAAAAGGTATTACTTGCAGAGCCTGCGATGATCAAACGCCCTGTACTTGTTTCCGCTGATAACCGTTATCTAGTTGGGTTTAATGCGGATGAGTACCAAAACTTCATTAAATAATCAGGTGATTAAAATGGATTGTCCGGTTATTCAACTTGCCAAAGAACTTATTGCTCGCCCTTCAATCAGCCCTGATGACCAAGGCTGCCAAGCCTTACTTATTGAACGCCTAGACAAAATTGGCTTCATTATTGAGCCCATGCCCTTTGGGAATACATTAAATTTTTGGGCATTTCGTGGCGCAAAAGGCCCTACTTTAGCCTTCGCAGGTCACACTGATGTTGTCCCTGCGGGTAATAGTGCTCAGTGGCAAACACCACCATTTACACCTACGATTATAAATCAGCATCTTTATGGCCGTGGTGCTGCCGACATGAAGGGTTCAGTCGCAGCAATGGTCGTCGCTGCAGAGCGATTTGTTGAAAAACACCCCAACCATCAGGGTCGTTTAGCCTTTTTAATCACCTCAGATGAAGAGGCAGATGCGTTAGACGGTACTGTTAAAGTCGTTGAAACTTTAATGCAGCGCCAAGAACGCGTCGACTACTGTTTAGTCGGTGAGCCTTCTAGTCAAGCTCAATTAGGTGACATTGTTAAAAATGGCCGCAGAGGTTCAATCACAGCTAACCTCACTATCATCGGCGTACAAGGCCATGTCGCCTACCCACATTTAGCAACTAACCCAGTTCACCGCGCAAGTGCGTTTTTGCATGAGCTTACGACCACCACATGGGATACTGGTAATGATTTTTTCCCAGCAACGACGATGCAAATTGCTAACATCCATGCAGGGACAGGGGCAAGTAATGTGATCCCTGGAGAATTATCTGTCCAATTTAATTTCCGTTTTAGTACTGAGTTGACTGACACACAAATACGTGACAGGGTCACTGAAATGTTATCACGACATGGACTCGAGTATAAAATTGAATGGGTACTATCTGGGCAACCTTTTTTGACAGAAAAACGCGAATTAGTTACCGCTACATTACAAGCAATTCATGAATTAACGGGTCAAAACGCTGAACTTTCAACCAGTGGTGGTACGTCGGATGGCCGTTTTATCGCTCAAATGGGCACTCAAGTGATTGAACTAGGCCCACTAAATGCAACAATTCATAAAGTTGATGAATGCGTAAAAGTGGATGACCTACAACAATTAGCTTTAATCTATGAGAGGATCATGGAGTTGTTAATACTATGACCACCAATAATATGCTCACTATTGAAATGCTAACTGGCCGCTCAACAGACCATTTAGTTACGCTTGGCGGGTCACATCGCTTGCAATTTAATGCAACAAAAGCGTTTCTTGCAATGCAACAAACCGCGACTAAAGCGGGCTTTAAATTACAGTCAGCAAGCGCTTTTCGTGATTTTTCACGTCAACAACTTATTTGGAATGAAAAATTTACCGGCCTGCGCCCTGTTCTTGATACTCATAGTCAACCATTAGATATCAGCCAACTTTCTGAAGGGGAACTATGTGAAGCTATTCTGCATTGGTCCGCATTACCCGGAGCCAGTCGCCATCACTGGGGCACAGAGATTGATGTTTATGACCCTTTGCGTATCCCTACAGGGCAAACATTGCAGTTAGAACCATGGGAATATGAGGCTGGGGGCTACCTTGCAGAGCTAAATGATTGGCTTACTGAAAATATGTCAACATTCGATTTTTATCGCCCGTTCACAGCAATTGATGCTGGTGTCGCATACGAACCGTGGCATATTAGTTATTGGCCTTTAGCGCATGAAGCTGAGCAATTATTAACACCTGAAGTGATTAAACAAGTGTTACAGCAAGAAGAGATCTATGGTAAAAATTGGCTAATCAACAACTTAAATTATGTATTTGAGCGTTATATTCGCCTAGATGTATAAGACTAGCTAAGACATTTCCCCCTATTATATTGCGTTTCATAGATTGGAATTCCCCGTCTATGAAACCTTCTTATTTTTCCCTGAAATTTGTTCATCAACCACTGGAAGCCTATACATAAACATTAACAACCAACATAACAGTACCAATAAGCTTATTTTTAACCAAAGGTAACTAACAACCCAAATAGAAAATGAAAATGTTAATAAGATTAAAATAATAGCCTTAGGTTTAGCCCCCTTTGGTAACCCTTTATGTTTTTGCCAATGACGAATATAACTACCGAACCACGAACGATATAGCAACCAGTGATGGAAACGCGGTGATGAGCGAGAGAAGCACCAAGCAGCTAATAATAAAAAAGGGGTTGTTGGCAAAACGGGAAGCACCACACCAGCAAAAGCCAGTACAACAGCTAACCATCCAATGGTAATGAGGAACAATTTTTTCAAAACTCCTCCTCCTTTATAAAGAATAAGAAATAAGCAGATACTAAGGTAAAATACCTTACAAAATCTGTGGTAACTCATAGTAATATCAATGATATACTGTAATGGTAAATAGGCGTAATGAAAAGTCGATTTTGCCGATTGAAATGATTATGATTACCTTTATTTTAGCGTGCTGAAGGTATTGTCCGATTTTAACGGGTATAGCTATATTTTTATCATGCCGTTTAATTTCTAATAAAGGTGATAGGAAACTCGCCTAGTCACATACCCCCGTATGTAACTAGGGTGACTGAGCGAAATCAACGCACAGACAGCTCAAAGAATGACTGTTCCATACCCATTCTAAATTATTTGAGTTGTATGAAGGCGATAAGAGAAGGCATCCCTAGGAGCATACCCCCGTATGTGACTAGGGTAACTGAGCGAAATCAACGCACAGACAGCTCAAAGAATGACTGTTCCATACCCATTCTAAATTATTTGAGTTGTATGAAGGCGATAAGAGAAGGCATCCCTAGGAGCATACACCCGTATGTGACTAGGGTGACTGAGCGAAATCAACGCACAGACAGCTCAAAGAATGACTGTACCATACCCATTCTAAATTATTTGAGTTGTATGCAGGCGATAAGAGAAGGCATCCCTAGGAGCATACACCCGTATGTGACTAGGGTAACTGAGCGAAATCAACGCACAGACAGCTCAAAGAATGACTGTTCCATACCCATTCTAAATTATTTGAGTTGTATGCAGGCGATAAGAGAAGGCATCCCTAGGAGCATACACCCGTATGTGACTAGGGTAACTGAGCGAAATCAACGCACAGACAGCTCAAAGAATGACGAATGGAAGGTGAATATGCAATGGCTAGCTGACTACTGGTGGATAATTTTACTCTTACTAGTCGGTATTATTTGGAACTCAGTAAAAGAAATGCTGAGACTTGACCCAAAAAAATACCTAGATGATAAACCTGAACTCCCTCCTCATAAAGATAATAACCACTTATGGGACGATGAGGATGACTGGCCTAATGACAAAAAGAAATAATCTTTTGTTTTATTTTGCTAAGCAAATCGGGTTGGTATTTTTTTACTTGTGTACCAACCTCTTTTCTCGCTAATTGTAGCCATTGTTTTTTCCCTGTTAATGCCATATCAGCGCAAATTTGAGTTATCGGCTCTAATGATTGCAAATGCCTACTTAACAAAGGTAGTTCATTTGAAGTTACAGTTAACAAACGCATAATGGCACTTTTACTTGCTGCTAGAGGGCGTTTAAACTCACTAAAACCGACTAGTTCTAACCAATCTTCATCCATTAACTGCTGTTGGTCACTTACTAGTAAATTAAACGCTGATAAATCCTCACGCCAGGCTACATCCCGCTGTAACAACAATTCACCTTGCTCACAAAATTGAGATGCGCGGCTAGAAATCGGTAATATTGCCATCGCAGTAAAACACCCGCTACTCGCTTCTTTATGGTCCCCTATGCGAATTAACCGAAAACCTGCTTTTTGCCAAAATGCGAGTAAATCCGGGGTTAACCCAAAACTGACTGATAAAAAATCCAAACCCTGTTGTTTCGCAATAGCCTGTTGCTTTTCTAATAATGTTAAACCAACTTGTTTTCTTCGATAATGGCTCTCAACGGCAATACGCATTACCCTACGTGATTTCCATTGAGCAACATTCGGAAAATAACTGTGTGCGGCTAATGACTGTACAACTAAATTCCCTCTAGGCCGGCGTAAACCAGCCCAAATTTGCCAGCCTAGCGCTTCAGTTAATTGCCCCTCATCTACCATCCATACAGCACCAATGAAAGTGCTTTCATGGCCGACAGCTTTTGCCGCCATAAAATGTTGTTGCTTTGCGTCCAATAAACGCCTTAAATCTAAAGGAGATGTTCGATAATGCGCACTCATCAATAAGCCATAAAAAGCGCTAAGTTGGGTATAGTTAGCCGCCAATTCCATTTGAGTTATCCCTAAATACTCAATGGCATCAACCTTCTTTTTCTGACATTCTGGTTCTTGTAACAGGAGTGCTTGGTTAAGCCATAGCTCTAAAGGGTCATTTCGAGCAAAACGCATCGGCTCATCAAGCTGAAGTGCTGTGAAATTTTGCAAACTAGCACAAAATTTCAACATAAAACCACGCCCAGTTCCCTCATAACCATCAACGGTCGTCGTCAATAAAACTCGAGGAAAGTATTCTACTAATTCACGCAAAATATAGCTTGGGATGGCTGAAGCTTCATCAATAATTAACCAATCTGCAGTAATGTTTTTTTTCTGGCGACAAAACGACAAAAGATTATCTGGGGACCAAAACGTAATTGGCTTACCTGCCCGTTGTGTTAACACTTCTGTCGCCACTTTCGCTGGAGCACAACACCAGCACTCCCCAGGCCATTGTTGTATTAGCATCCCCGCAAGGGTCGATTTCCCCCGCCCTCTAGGTGCTATTACCCCCCAAATACCACCTTGAGCATGTAATAATTGGCTAATAATTTTTTGTTGTTGTTTGGTTGGTTGACCTGTTGCTGGCAACCATTTGGTTTTATTTTCCAACAATGAAAAACTGGGGGTATTCCCCTGCTGGTAAAATAATACGGTATCCGATAAGTGAATTGTGTGTTGTAAGTGCGATACAAAATTAGGAGTGGGAATAATACCGTGTTGCTCATTCCAGCGTAGGCTATCCGCATCTTCACTGGCTGCCCATTTCGACGGCTCTTTGGTACATAAAACCAACAGACTGCCAGCCTTCAATGCCCCAGATAATATTGCCAATGCTTCACTATGTAGGCCTTTACGCGCGTCAAAAATACCGTGTAAAAACTCCCGACCTAACAACAAGTGTGCATTTTCAGGTAGAACCGCCCTCGGTAAGCTAGAGGATAGCGTTAACCAATCCCCCTTTAGTGTTTCTTGTAAGTTTATCAGTTGTTGCTCGACCCAAGCATCGTCTCCTGGAAGGAGCAAAAGACGCCGCATGCCCAGAAAACGAAGCTGTTCTACAATGGGAGATAATAGTTCAACCATAGTAATGTTATGATTTCCCAATTAATAACGACAAGATCCCAGCCGCAATTAACGGCCCTACAGGAACGCCGCGGAACAAAGCGACACCAATAACTGTCCCGACTAATAACCCTGCGACTGTAGAAGGTTGATGTGACATTAAAGTCACCCCACGGCTACCTAGCCAAGAGACGGCAATACCAATCACGATGGCAAGGATTGATTTCCAATTTAAAAATGAGCTCAGGACTTCGTTCGCTGTTATTTTGCCACTTGCGATAGGAGCCATCACCCCAATAGTGAGAATAAGAATGCCGATTGTTAACCCATATTTTTCAATCCATGGGAAATAATTATTCAATGGCGTGATCCTAACCACCAATAAAAATAACATCGCAAGAGTGACCGTCATATTATGACTTATGATCCCTAACCCAGCTAATACCAGTAGGATGATTAATGTTGGATCAACATGACTCATAGATTTATCCCTGTAGAACGCGTAATTATTATTTTACGAACAGCTAAAATGATTGGTTTCAAAACATGTTATTGGCTCATCATCAAAGAAGCAAATATATACATGCTCTATTTTGTTTTTGCTAACCTATTATTATAATGAATAATAAAACTGACTGTCTCCTTCCATCATATTAACTTAGTAATTACACTTGTATTACTTATTAATATCAATTGATGCTGTTTAATATTTTTAGCTTTATTCTAACTAAAGGCATGTATGAATACGAATATTGCCCATCTAGCATACTGAACTATCCCCAAAGCTATACCATCCGAGGATGGTTTAAACGGGAATAGTAGACATTTCCCTTAGCAATTTATCCATATTAAAGAAAACACTCGCTAGCATAAACCATGGTTATCCGTTTATCGCGCTCAGAAAAACACCGTTAAGTTTAAATCCACCTGTAAGCAATAAAACTTAAGCTAAATATTCGGGATATTCATGACTCTTTATTTTTTTATTTCTTCATTTTTCCCATATTCATCACCATAAACACCAACTTACAGTGCGTTTTACTAAAGATGCACTCAAACACCTTTGTTCCCAGACAATTGGTAATTATTGAGTATAATATCCATCAGTTATTAATATAAAAAGTCATAAACCAAGATAATTGATAATTTACTAAATTGTGTGGCACTTATTACTAGCACAATAATTAGGATTAATGATATGACCCACCCTTTACCCCTTTATTCCAACGCTCGTTTTATTGCTATCCGCTTAGTACCCGATGAAGATGTGATTTTATCCTTACGCCAACAAATTGCACATCATCGTCTGCAAGCTGCGTTTATTGCTGGGAGTGTTGGCAGCTTAACCAATGTTGCTCTACGTTTCGCTGGGCAGGATATAACGCATCATACAACAGGTAAATTTGAGATTGTCTCTTTAATCGGTACGTTGGATGCCCAAGGTGAACACCTTCATCTGGCGGTTGCTGACGAAACTGGCAAAGTGCTTGGTGGCCATATGATGCCCGGTTGCACAGTGAGAACCACATTAGAACTGGTGATTGGTGAACTTGAAAAAACCAATTTCACACGTGAACCGTGTCCTCTTTCAGGTTACGAAGAACTTATTATCACCTCTCGTTAATTTATTATTCCATCATAGCAAGGAATACGTTGTCATGAGCAAAACGTCGATTATTTCTAGTCGCACACTGACTTTAATTGTTTTTTCGATCGCGATTAATATGATTATTGGGCAATTAAGCTCTATGTTAAAACTGCCTATTTTTCTCGATTCTATTGGAACGCTAATTTGTGCGTTATTAGCAGGCCCTTGGGTCGCCTTGTTTAGTGGCTTATTAACCAATTTATTGTGGGGATTACTCAGCGGGCCTATCGCCGCAGCATTTGCCCCCGTAGCCATGATGATCGGCCTCAGTGCTGGGTTGTTAGCCCGTGCCGGCTGTTTTCGCACCTTACCTAGAGTTATTTTATCCGGGGTCATTATTACCTTTGCATTAATGCTCGTTGCTGTCCCTATTCGCACTTACTTATTTGCAGGGACGACGGGTAGTGGAGCTGATTTTTTCGTTGCCTATTTCCATGCCGTTGGAGATAACTTACTTGAATCAGTCGCGATTACCGTTCTAGGTGCCAACATCGCAGATAAAGTTATTTCCGCTATTGTTGCTTGGCTGCTGGTTCGCCAATTGCCGGAGCGAGTGCAACGCAACTACCCCAATATGGCTAAGGTAAGTTAAATGCACCCGTTTACCTCGCTGACGCTTTGGCTCTGGCTGAGTGCGAGTTCACTATTTTTGCCTTTGGGGTGGCCTTTAGCTCTGCTAGGTTGTAGTACTTTTATGGTATTACTATTATGGCAACCCGCTCGTCATCGTTGGCGTGTTGTCGCGTGGATTATGATACCCATGGCGGCAGGTCTCTGGCTTATCCATAGTGGTTGGTTAGCCCAGATACTCACAGGGGATACGTTGAAAAATAGCCGCCCAGATTTTGCCATGGCATTATGGTTTAGGTTATTAACTATTATTAGTGGCTCCCAACTTTGGTTGCAATTTGTCCCGACGGAGCGGTTTATTCGAGCCCTATTTGCTAGCAGGTTGCCCGCAAGCTTTGCCTATTTATTGGCAGGTCCACTATTACTCGTTGAACAACTACGCCAACAGTTGATAACTATCCGTGAAGCTCAAATTGCTCGCGGAGTTCCCTTAAATGGCGGGATTTGGCAGCGCATCACATCATTGCCGGCCTTATTATTTCCACTAGCCAGTAATACACTCAATGAGTTGAGTATCCGCAGTGCCGCGCTGGATATGCGTGGCTTTCGATACAGCTCTAACCGTACGACCCTTAACCCTCCCGCTGACAGTTTATGGCAAATATCCTTACGCTACGGGTTAGTCATATTTATTTTTATTGAAGGTGGTTTAGCTCTGTGGTGGTGAATTTGCAACAAATGTGCTTTATTCCACAAGGAACAGAGCAAATTTTATTAGGGCCGATAGATTTACATCTCGATCCAGGCCAGTGGCTATGTGTATACGGGGGCAATGGCAGTGGTAAAAGTACATTAGCCCAACTACTTGCGGGCTGGCATGATGATTTAATCCGTGGGAAAATTGAAGGTGTCGCCAATGTATTACAGGGAACATTGACAACAGACTCATTAATTCAAGCTTCAACTAGCCGGCAACTCATTCAACAATCCCCACATTTACAGCTATCAGGCTGTGCTTTTACCGTCGAGCAAGAAATAGCC
This sequence comes from Providencia sp. 2024EL-00732, assembly GCF_044006275.1. Taxonomy (NCBI): domain Bacteria; kingdom Pseudomonadati; phylum Pseudomonadota; class Gammaproteobacteria; order Enterobacterales; family Morganellaceae; genus Providencia; species Providencia sp. 2024EL-00732. The sequence goes on from NZ_JBIPDG010000001.1 coordinate 968,876, forward strand.
TTTGGGCCTGAAAATTTAGGGTTAGCACCAGAAGAGATAGATAGGCGGGTTGAACAAGCAATCCGTTTAACCTTCTGTGAGCCGTTACGTACTCGGCACCCTTCAACCTTATCGGGTGGTGAAGCTCAGCGTGTCGTCTTAGCCAGCGCTTTAGCAATGCAACCGAAATTACTGCTACTCGATGAGGCATTTAGTCGGTTAACGCCTAGTGCGACACAGCATATTTTAATTCAACTCAAGCAATACACCGAACAAACTGGTTGTAGCTTAATGTTATTTGAGCGCAATTTATTACCCGCAACCCATTTTTGCAGTACTTTTTTGCTATTAAGTTCTGGTAAAGCATTTTTAGAAGCAGGAAAAATGCAAGCCGTCGGCAGCTTGAATGATATTTTTCTTGCTGCATTTGAAACTATTAATATGCCAGACGCATGGCGAGCCGTGGGAGAGCTAGTCAAACAAGGTCTTTGGGTTGGTAATATCCCCCATAATGAAAGCCAACTGGTGCAAGCATTTAAGGAGCGGTATGCTGCAACTCGATAAGCTAACTTACCGTTGGCCAAGTTCTAGTCATGATAATATTAAGAGCTTATCTGTCTCCATATACTCTGGAGAATGGGTAGCTTTAGTGGGGGATAATGGCGCGGGGAAATCAACATTATTGCGACTTTTAGCGGGTTTATTGCAACCCACCAGCGGTCATATACACCTCGACAATCAAAAGCTCAGTGCCATTACTGCACCCCATAGAGCAAACCAGATCGGTATTTTATTTCAAGAAGCTGAAAAACAAATTTTTCATAGTCGAGTCAAAGACGAAATCGCCTTTGGTTTAAAGCGGCAAAAATACGCTAAAGCTGAAATTCAAACGCGTACATTACATGCGCTAAAGACTTGCGGCCTCACTGATGTTGCAGATAAACACCCTTTAGATTTGCATGCAGGCCAACGAAGAATGGTTGCTGTTGCCTGTTTAGAGGCTATCTCTCCTAAATTATTATTACTCGATGAGCCTAGCCGTGATTTCGATGCATGTTGGATGCGCCGATTCGAGCATTGGCTAACATTGCAACGTGAAAAAGGGGTTACGGTGGTCACCATTAGCCATGACCTTGACTTTGTAGCACGCCATTTCCAGCGGACCTTACATTTATCAAATGGGGAGCTCATCGCTGATGGGCCGCCATTATCTATATTATGCCATCCTAAACTGCAAGTTGAGTCGTCTCTTCCGGCCCCAACACTGATTTCACTTAGCCAACAGTTACAACTGGAACAACTGGAACAACCTTATATCACCCCATCGTCTTGGGTAACCAATTTTCTGAACCAATCGTCCCTTAAGTAACATAACTCTTCGTCAAAATCAGCCTGAATAGCAGGCTGATCCATACCTAAAATAATGGAAAATTGATTAATCTAGCGGTACACCAATACGACGAGCAACTTCTTCATAAGCCTCAATCAAGCCGCCAAGGCTTTGACGGAAACGGTCTTTATCCATTTTATTAAGGGTTGCTTTATCCCATAAACGGCTACCATCTGGAGAGAATTCATCCCCTAGTACCACTTGGCCTTTATATAAACCAAACTCTAGTTTGAAATCGACTAAAATGAGCCCAGCATCGGCAAAAATTTTGCTCAGAACCTCATTTGCTTTGTAGCTCAGTTCACGCATTGTTGCCAGATTGTCTTTGCTAACCCAACCAAAGGTTTCACAATAAGACTCATTGACCATTGGGTCATGCTTCGCATCATCTTTTAAGAATAAGTCAAATAAAGGTGGGTTCAATACCATACCTTCTTCAACACCTAAGCGCTTAACAAGTGAACCCGCTGCGCGGTTACGAATAACACATTCAACTGGAACCATATCTAGTTTTTTGACTAGTGCTTCAGTGTCAGAAAGCAGTGCCTCCATTTGTGTTGGAATACCCGCCTCTTCTAATTTGCTCATAATAAAATGGTTAAATTTATTATTAACCATGCCTTTACGATCAAATTGTTCGATACGCTCACCATCGAGTGCTGATGTATCATTACGGAATTCCAGAACCAGCAGATCAGGATCCTCTGTGGTATAGACAGTTTTTGCCTTACCACGATACAACTCAGCTTTCTTTTGCATCTTACACACTCCAGAGATGTGATTAATCTATATAAAAAATGATATGGGAATTCTGTCATCATTCTGTCTTTACAGAAAAGATAATTAACAGAAGAAAAACCATTTAAAAATACGGTTCACTGTTAATTTTCTACTCTGTTTCAGCTAGTTATATGCCAATGTAAAAGCTTATGCTAACCCACTGATATACAATATTTTATATTTTAGCGCTAATTATGATAATAAAATTCTCAGGCGGACGCAAACGATTACTTCAGCATAAACACTGATTTTTTGTCCATTCGTTTTATGGCGTCTCATATTGGCAAGATAGCAATAATATTTAAAATGATTATCTATCTATAAACTTATGATGAGCTAACTCATCCCTTTTCCCCAATTTGAACACACCCAATTTGGCTAAAATTTCCCATAAAAAAAACCGCGACTTGTATTGCAAGCCACGGTTTTTATTTGTTTTACCAAAATGAAATATAATTATTTATTCGTTGGAACTTTACTAAACGCCGCTTTTAATGCCGCGACCATTTCATCATTTTGTTTCTGTGTTAATGCGACACCTTTAGTGGTGATAAATTGCAGCGTACTACGGTTGTTTAAGTCACCAACCTGCAATTTATAATCCGCTTCAGGGATAGATGGGTCATCAACCCCCAGAGCTTGCCATTCTGAGCTACTTAAGCCTTTGTAAGTTACCGTGACAGAGCCACTAGAGCGAGAACGGTCGCCAACTTTCATGCCTACACTTTCTAGTGCATGAGGTAACCTTTCCCAAACCGCATCAAATGGCGCACGGACAACGACTAAAGGAAGGCCTGTATCGTCACTACCTGTTTGAACATCTATGATCCCATAGGCACTTTGGATACTGTTTTTATTTGAAGTATCACGCAACGTATATAAATTATCAGTTAATTCGTTTAACAATAATTTGTTATAACGTTGAACTTCAATAGTATCAGTAATAGTTTCATCACCTTGGCGTAACCCTAAACTGGTGACTGTTAATGCCATCATGCCGTTTTCAGGTTTAACCGTAATTTTATGACGGCTTTCAATAGGCACGTTTTCGTCAGCACGATCCCACTTGACCCAATTGGTTTCAATTGAGCGAGAGCCATCATCTTTCGATGAAACTGGGATGCCTCTTTGTTCTAGGATCATGGTGACTTGTGACCAAAGAGCACTATTTTCAGGTGTATTTTCTAGCAACAAACGACTTGCTTGCGCGCTATCTTCCGTGCGTGAACCCGCTAATTGCGAAATTGTCAGTACAGGGGGACGAATATCTAAAGCTTTCCCTACTGCGCCTGTTGATGTGGCTTTAGGGATATCATACTCACCATTTGCTTCTGGTAATGTAAGCCCTTGTGGCACATTTAACACTTTCAATGGCGCAGCATTGAGGTATTCCTCATCACCGCTGACCTGACGTTTATAGCGCTGATCGCTGGAGCAGGCTGCCAGTAACACGACAAGTGACAGGCCAGCAACCTTCATAACCTTCGATTTTTGCAATAATGTTGCCATTAAAATTCCCTAAATTTTACAGTAACCCAGCGAGTTTCAAGGCTTCTTCCACTTTTTGCTGGCCTGAGCTGGTTAGCGGTGTCATAGGTAACCGCAATGTACCATCTGTAATCAAGCCTAAGCGATGACAGCCCCATTTCGCTGGAATTGGATTTGGTTCAACAAACAACTGAAGATGTAACCCCATCAGTTTTTTGTTTAATTCGCGCGCTTCAGTATATTTGCCTGCAAGCGCTAAGTCACACATTTTTACCATCTGCGGTGCAGCAACGTTAGAAGTTACTGAAATAACGCCCTTTCCACCGAGTTGCATGAAATCGAGTGCTGTCGCGTCATCACCGGTTAACAGTACAAAATCATCATCAACCAGTTCTTTGATTTGATGAACCCTAGCTAAGTTCCCTGTCGCTTCTTTAATTGCGACAATATTCGCCAATTTCGCTAAACGCCCTACGGTTTCAGGTAACATATCGCAGCCTGTCCGTGATGGTACATTATAAAGAATCTGTGGCAAGCTAGTGTTCTCTGAAATTGCTTTAAAATGTTGATATAGCCCTTCCTGAGAAGGCCTATTATAATAAGGTGTTACCGTCAGGCAAGCAACTACCCCACTATTTTCAAATTCATTGGTTAAAGAGATAGCTTCCGCTGTCGCATTTGCACCTGCACCAGCAATAATTGGGATACGCCCATCAGCAAGCTCTAAGGTGGCTTTCACTACATCCACATGTTCTTTGTGAGTTAAGGTTGCTGATTCGCCTGTTGTACCAACAGAAACAATGGCAGATGTTCCGCTTTCAACATGGTAATCCACCAGTTTTTTCAGACTGGCTTTATCTAAACGCCCCGCTGAGTCCATCGGTGTTATAACTGCAACAATGCTTCCCATTAAAAAATCTTTATAATTTGCGTTTCCATTAGCCATGACGATACCCCCTTAATAATTGAACCCCCATGTTACTTTTTCATTTCCAAGAAGAAAACCACCCAACAGCAAGATTTTAATGAATTTTGTTAATGCCAGAGACATTAACTTAAATAGAAGTAATAATTCGCTGATATTTCTCGCAAGAGTGTGTGCTTTCTCTTGGCAGATGCCATTTTTTATGGTTTCCTTACCTGCATCTGGCGTCAGTTTTATGACAACTGTATTTACTGCTATATTCTAATTAAGTGTTTAACTGACATAATCAAAAACATTAAGGGACAGACTTTGCCTAAGACTGAACAGCAATTTCTTGTGATTACTGCGCTGGGAACAGATCGTCCGGGCATTGTGAACACGATTACTCGCCTCGTTAGTGAGTGTGACTGTAATATTGAAGATAGTCGTTTAGCGATGTTTGGCAAGGAGTTTACGTTTATTATGATGTTATCCGGCAGTTGGAATGCCATCACTCTATTAGAGGCGACATTGCCTCCTAAAGGGGCGGAACTTGACTTGCTGATTGTCATGAAAAGAACTCAAAGTGTTCAAACAACCTATTACCCATCGACAGTAACGGTGAACGTGGTTGTCGACGATGCACCACGGATTGTCGAGCAATTCACAAATTTATTCACAACTTCGCAATGTAATATTGCAGAGCTTGTTTCTAAGACTCAACCAGCCAATAATGATATGCCCGCTCAACTGGAAATTCAGATTACTGCACACGACCCGTTGGACGATAACGGCATAATTATAAAAAACAAATTTCAACAACTATGTACAATGCTAAATGCTAAAGGCAACATAAGCATTATCAACAACCCCAATATGCAGAGTTAACGGAGATATATGTAATGAACCCATTGAAAGCCGGTGATAAGGCGCCTCAATTTAGCCTTCCTGACCAAGATGGTGAGATCATCAATCTTTCTGATTATCAGGGTCAGCGCGTATTAGTTTACTTTTATCCTAAAGCGATGACTCCAGGTTGTACCGTTCAAGCGTGTGGTTTGCGTGATGAAATGGACACACTAAAAGCGAAAGGTGTCGAGGTTTTAGGGATTAGCACAGACAAACCAGAGAAACTTTCTCGTTTCGTTGAAAAAGAAATGTTGAACTTCACTTTATTATCAGACGAAGAGCACCAAGTATGTGAGCAATTTGGGGTTTGGGGTGAAAAACAATTTATGGGGAAAACCTATGATGGTATTCATCGTATCAGTTTCCTCATTGACCCAACAGGGAAAATAGAACACGTATTTGACAATTTCAAAACCAGCAATCACCACGAAATCGTCCTCGAATACATTACCGCGAACGCTTAATTTTTAGTCTTTATATAGTGCTGTATGGGCCATACAGCACTATTTTCTAAACTTATTTTACTAATTCGTTGGTGTCTTCAGGCCACACATGAATAACCGCTTTAATAAGCGTTGCCAGTGGGATTGCAAAAAATACCCCCCACACTCCCCATAAACCACCAAAAACGACAACAGATAAAATAATCACTAGTGGATGTAGATTGACGGCTTCTGAAAACAACAAAGGCACCACAACATTGCTATCCAGCCCTTGGATCACTAAATAAGCCAGCATCAAGTACCAAAACTCACTACCAATACCAAATTGAAATAACCCAACAATAACGACAGGAATTGTTGCTGCTACCGCACCAATATACGGGATCAAAACAGCAACCCCTACCAACACTGATAATAATACTGAGTACCGCAGGTCAAAATACGCAAAACATAAATAAGTGACGACACCCACAATCACCATTTCTGTTACCTTGCCACGTAGATAGTTGGTAATTTGCTCGTTCATTTCTACCCAGACTTTACCTACTAATAAACGGTTTTTAGGTAATAGCTTTAAAAAACTTTGGCTAATACGTTCTTTATCTTTTAATAGGAAAAATGTCATCAGTGGAACTAAAACCAAATAAACAGCTAAAGTAAAAATGCCAATTAGTGATGCCACAGACGCTTTTACGACAGAGTCTGCAATACCTGACATGCGACTGCGTAAATTATCAGCCATCATATCAATAATGCCAACATCAACCAATGCAGGGTATTGCTCAGGGAGTTTCTGTGCAAATTCATTGAAACGGTTAACCATATTCGGTAGATCGGCCATCAAATTAATACCTTGCTGCCAAGCTGTCGGCGCAATAATTAAAATCACCATGGCACTTATTCCCGCAAATAGGGTCAAAATGATACTCACAGCAAAAGAGCGTGATAACCCCGCACGTTGTAGTAAATGCGTCGGCCACTCGAGTAAATAAGCTAAAGCAATTGCTGCCAATAACGGAGCTAGTATACTGCTGAAAAAGAAGATGATCACAAAACCAGAAACCAGTAGTGTAAAAAGTGCAACGGCTTGTGGGTCAGCAAAACGCCGACGATACCACTGTAAAAACAATTCCAGCATTTGTAGCTCCTGGGGAAATAACACAAAGGACAGTTCTTAAATTATCGAAAATTATACCGAAGAACAGATTTAACGATAGCTTTTGCTATCATATGTTTTAAACTTTTCGAGTTATTTGCTGCCTTACCCTATATACACTCGAAATAAAGTCGGTACTTACCCTAAATTTTAAATGTTGTATGGGATACTCACGTTTCATGAAGAAAAAATTCAAACACCCATTATTGGCTTTCATGATCGCCGCACTGATGAACGGTGCAGTTTTACCTGCTTATAGTGCCATAGAAGACACCTTACCTGATATTGGAACCACAGCTGGGGGCACACTGAGCATCAACCAAGAAATTATTATGGGTGATGCTATTACACGCCAAATCCGTGCTAGTACACCACTCATTTACGACCCATTGTTGACTCAATATGTTAACAAACTTGGTATGCGGTTAGTAAAGAATGCCGATTCAGTTAAAACACCGTTTAAGTTTTATCTCGTTAATAACCCTAATATTAATGCTTACGCCTATTTTGGCGGTAATGTCGTATTACACTCCGCGCTATTTCGTTACAGCCAAAATGAGAGCCAACTCGCTTCGGTGATGGCCCACGAAATTTCACACGTCACCCAACGGCATCTTGCCAGGATGATGGAGGATCAAAAAAGTACCACCCCTCTTGCGATTGCGGGGACGATTGGTTCTTTATTATTAGTGATGGCAAATCCGCAAGCAGGTTTTGCCGCACTGACAAGCACGATGGCCGGTGTGCAACAAGGCATGATCAGCTTTACACAAGCGAATGAACAAGAAGCTGACCGTATTGGTTTACAAACACTAAGGCGTTCTGGTTTTGACCCCCATGCAATGGCTGATTTTATGCAAACGATGTCAGACCAAACACGCTATATGTCTAAACCCCCTGAAATTTTGCTAACGCACCCCTTACCAGATAGCCGCTTAGCGGATGCTCGAAACCGTTCAAATCAATACGCTAAAGTCAGCGTGCCATCTTCACTGGATTTTATGTTAGCCAGAGTCCGTATATTGGCAATGTATAGTTCAGACCAAAAACATGCATTAGACCAGATTATTGAAAATTATGGGAAAGGCTCTGCACAAGAACAAATAGCCGCGCAGTATGGTAAAGCCTTGATTCTGTCGCAAGATAAAAAATACGCAGATGCAGGTAAAATCATGGCTGAATTATTAGCTAAACAGCCTGATAACCCTTGGTTTATCGATACCATGACGGATATTGATATTGAGCAAAAGCGTGTATCAAAAGCCGTTACGCGCTTGCAAAATGCCTTGAAGAAATCCCCTCAAAATACGGTGTTTATTGTTAATCTTGCGAATGCATTAATTAATGACCATCAATATAAAGAAGCCAGAACATTGCTGAATAAATACACTTTCGATTATCCAGATGACCCCATCGGTTGGGATCTACTGGCAGAGGCGTCTGCTAAACAAGGTAACCGTACTGAAGAGTTAGCAGCTTATGCTGAAGGTATGGCACTGCGCGGAAATTATGATACTGCGATTAATTATCTCACTGATGCTAGCCGTAAGAGCAAATTAGGCAGTTATGAACAACAGCGCTATGATGCGCGAATCGATGCACTGATAAAACTGCAATTACGTGATAAAAATGCAAAACCGTAAGGAGTTAATATAATGACGGATTCGATTAAGATTTACCACAACCCTCGTTGCTCTAAAAGCCGTGAAACCTTAGCCCTGTTAGAGCAAAAAGGCATTGTTCCCACTGTGGTTGAATACTTAAAAACACCCCCAACAACGGGTGAAATCAAAAAACTGCTCAAGATGTTAGGGTTTAAAGATGCTCGTCAGTTAATGCGCACCAAAGAAGATTTATATAAAGAATTGAATTTAAGTGATGACGGCTTAACACAGGATCAACTAATTAAAGCGATGCATGAAAACCCGAAGCTGATTGAGCGCCCTATTGTGGTTAACGGCGATAAAGCACGTTTAGGCCGGCCACCTGAGCAGGTACTTGAAATTTTATAAAAACTGTTTGGTGATAAAAGTCGTACTCAATATATTATTGAGTTTGACTTAAGTTACTTCTTCTCTTCCAAACATTGTTTAAAAGGCGATATGCATGAGTCTATCGCCTTTAGTTTTATATATTGATTTAATCAATAATATTGACTAGAGCTTTAAGATATCTTTGACAAATGGAATGGTGAGTTTTCGCTGTGCAACAATCGAGGCATGGTCAAGTTTATTGAGAATATCGAACAATGTCCCCATTTTTCTATCAAGACGTTTTAACACAAACCGGCAGACGTCTTCAGGAAGCTCAAAACCACGGATACGTGCACGTAATTGAAGAGCCCATATTTTATCTTCATCGCTAAGTGGATGCAGCTTGTAGATTTGCCCCCAATCAAGGCGAGAGGCCAAATCCGGTAATTTCAACTCAATCTGCCGTGGGGGTCTATCACCCGTAATTAACAGGCAAGTACGGCCAATTTCTAAAATACGGTTATATAAATTGAAAATAGCCATTTCCCATTCTTCATCACCCGCTATACATTGGATGTTATCGATACAAACCAATGATAAATGTTCCATGCCATCTAATACTTCAGGAACAAAATATGCACGTTTATCGAGTGGTACATAGCCTACAGCAACACCCTGTTCAGAAAGCTCAGCACATGCAGCATGCAATAAATGGCTTTTCCCACCACCTTCACGCGACCAATAATAGATATAGCTACCATGTGGTTGAATAATTGCAGACTGAATAGCAGACAACAACGCCCCATTCTCCCCAGCATAAAAGCTAGCAAAGGTTTCATCATCTGGAAGATATAGTGGTAATGAAAGCTGTGATGGTGTGTTCAGAAGCGCCTCTGGCTGTACAAATCAATTTTCATCTCCCAGTTTACCATAAAAAACGAGGAGAGATGAATAAGAACGGTTTCCAATTGCCGCCCAATATTTTGAGCGGCGTATTGAAAACAATGTGAATTATTTTTTATGACTATTAAGCTCTTGCACTTCTGATGTCACAAACTGTTTCTCAGGCCGGACAAAGGTAATAAAGCGGAATAACAATGCCATACAAATACCAACAATCGTAGCCAGTGCCATACCTTTAAGTTCTGCTTGACCAATATGGATCACCGCCCCACTGACACCAATAATTAAAATCACTGACGTCAAAATCAAGTTTTGCGGTTTGTTGTAATCCACTTTCGAATCAATTAAAACACGGATACCCGATGCACCAATTACCCCGTATAATAAGAGTGATACCCCACCCATCACCGGTACCGGCACTAATTGGATCGCCGCAGCTAACTTACCAATGCAAGAAAGTAATATCGCTATTACCGCTGCACCACCAATAACCCAAGTACTGTATACCTTAGTAATGGCCATAACACCGATATTTTCGCCATATGTCGTATTCGGCGTGGAACCAAAAAAACCAGAAATTACAGTAGAAAAACCGTTTGCAAACATAGAACGATGTAAGCCCGGTGTTTTCATCAAATCCCGTTCAACAATATTTGCAGTCACAACTAGGTGGCCAACATGTTCTGCAATTACCACTAATGCAGCAGGCAAAATGGTTAAGATAGCAAACCATTCAAAGCGTGGCGTATAAAAAGTTGGAATTGCAAACCAAGGTGCTTCGATTACGGGTGTAAAATCGACAATGCCCATAAAGTAAGAAAGTGCATAACCAACTAAAAAACCAATTAGAATCGGAATGATAGATAAAAAACCACGAAAAACAACCGCACAAAGGATAGTTACAGATAATGTCGTCAGGGAAATGATTAGTGTATTGCTATCGACTGTGGCGCCATCTTTAGGCAATAAGCCAGCCATACTTGCTGCTGTTTGAGCTAATTCTAAACCGATAACGGCAACAATCGCCCCCATAGCCGCGGGTGGGAACATCACGTTAATCCACCCCCTTCCCGCAACTTTAACAATCAATGCAACAAGACAAAACAATACACCACAAATAATAAAGCCACCCAGTGCCAATTCATAACCGAGTGGCAATAAAATCAATACCGGCGAAATAAAAGCAAAACTAGACCCTAAATAAGCAGGAATTTGCCCTTTACAGATAAATAAATACAACAGGGTGCCTATCCCGTTAAACAATAATATTGTGGCTGGGTTTACGCCAAACAGAATCGGTACGACAACGGTTGCGCCAAACATAGCAAATAAATGCTGGAAGCTCAGTGGTATGGTTTGGAGTAATGGCGGTCTTTCTTCAACACTGATGGTGCGACGTGTCATTTTATTTTATCCCCTTTTAGCAATTTTTTACTGAATTGGCTTATCACTTTAAATACAGTGGTTCTCTACGAATAAATCAAAAAAAAGCCGACTTCTCAGTCGGCTTATCATTATTTTGTACCAAATATCTTATCACCCGCGTCACCCAGACCCGGAACGATATAACCATCTTCATTAAGACGCTCATCTATGGAAGCGGTATATAATTCAACATCAGGATGTACGGCTTCTAAAGCTTTAATACCTTCAGGAGCAGCCACAAGCACAAGTATCTTAATTGACGTACAACCTGCATTTTTTAACAAGTCGATAGTCGCAATCATTGAACCACCCGTTGCTAGCATTGGGTCAACAACGAGTGCCATACGCTCTTCAATGTTGGAGGCGAGTTTTTGAAAATAGGGAACTGGTTGTAGTGTTTCTTCATCACGATAAACACCAACCACACTGATACGTGCACTTGGAATACTGTCTAACACACCATTCATCATACCAATACCTGCACGGAGAATTGGTACTACAGTGATTTTCTTACCTTTAATTTGTTCTATTTCTACAGGACCACACCAACCATCGATAGTCACTTTTTCAGTTTCAAGGTCAGCGGTTGCTTCATAAGTCAGTAGGCTACCAACCTCTGAGGCCAGTTCACGAAAGCGTTTAGTGCTTATATCATGATCTCGCATCAGGCCGAGTTTATGTTTAACGAGAGGGTGGTTTACCTCAACGATCTTCATGGTTTTCTCCTACTATTTAAGACGTCGGCGGACAAAAAAATCGCCGGATTATACCTCTTTTAGCTACGATTGCCACTAGATTACCCTTGATTTTGGTCAAAACAACAACAATTAGCCCCATTTTTTTCATATTATAGCTTATCTCAGCTAAGTTGATATTTGATAAACAGCAATCACCATCTCCGTGACCTCATTTCTTTTGGCTGATGTTTATTTACTGAATATTGTCATTTCTTTTCCCCTGACAATGACAAAAATTTTCATTGATAAAGCTATCGCAAACGTTTGCCTAGCCTGTTAGAATAATGCTAATGAAGTTAATTTTCTCAAAATGTAATTGCCTTGGGGGCCGTAGTGACTGATAAAACCTCTCTTAGCTATAAAGATGCCGGTGTCGATATTGATGCAGGTAACGCCTTGGTTGAACGTATTAAAGGTGTGGTGAAGGAAACTCGCCGTCCAGAAGTCATGGGCGGGCTTGGGGGGTTCGGCGCATTATGTTCCCTGCCTCAAAAATATCGTGAACCTGTACTCGTATCAGGTACTGACGGTGTAGGCACAAAATTACGTCTAGCAATGGATTTAAAACGCCATAATACTATTGGTATTGACTTGGTTGCGATGTGTGTCAATGACCTAATCGTTCAAGGTGCTGAGCCACTGTTTTTCCTCGATTATTATGCAACCGGTAAACTTGATGTCGACACTGCGGCAAGCGTTATCACTGGTATCGCAGAAGGCTGTAAACAATCAGGCTGTGCATTAGTTGGCGGCGAAACAGCAGAAATGCCCGGCATGTACCATGGGGAAGATTACGACGTTGCAGGTTTCTGTGTCGGTGTCGTCGAACGCTCCGAGATCATCGATGGCAGCAAAGTCAGTGCAGGGGATGCATTAATTGCCTTAGCCTCAAGTGGTCCTCATTCAAATGGTTATTCTTTGGTACGTAAAATTTTAGACGTTAGCCAAACTAATCCGGAAACCACACAATTAGACGGTAAACCTTTAGCTGACCATTTATTAGAACCAACCCGTATTTATGTTAAAAACGTATTAGAACTGATTGCTAACCGTGATATTCATGCAATCGCACATATCACAGGGGGTGGTTTCTGGGAAAATATTCCTCGTGTATTACCTGATAACACCCAAGCAATTATTGATGGAAATAGCTGGCAATGGCCTGCTGTCTTTGACTGGCTACAACAAGCTGGTGATGTCAGTACCCACGAAATGTACCGCACTTTTAACTGCGGTGTGGGCATCATCGTCGCCTTACCACCAAGTGAAGTTGAAGCTGCTTTAGCATTATTAACCCAACTTGGTGAAAAAGCTTGGCAAATTGGTACTATTGGTGAGCTTCCTGTGGGGGAAGAGCAGGTTGTGATCCGCTAATGAAGAAAATTGTTGTTCTCATTTCAGGCAGTGGTAGTAATTTGCAGTCATTAATTGATAGCTGCCATTCAGGGGAAATTGATGCTCAAATTGCCGCGGTTGTGAGCAACCAAGGCAACGCTTATGGTCTTGTCCGTGCACAGAAGGCTGGGATACCCGCCTTCTACCTTGATGCGACACAATATACCGACCGCCAAGCTTATGACACCGCCCTGTTAGAATATATTGAACAATACCAGCCAGATTTAATTGTTCTAGCTGGTTTTATGCGGGTTTTAACTGCACCTTTCGTTAATCACTTTACGGGGAAATTGCTCAATATCCACCCTTCTTTATTGCCCAAATACCCTGGGTTACACACTCATCGGAAGGCGCTGGAAAATGGCGATAAAGAACATGGTACATCCGTACATTTTGTTACAGAACAGCTTGACGGTGGGCCTGTAATTTTACAAGCCAAAGTACCTATTTTCACTGGTGATACCGAAGAACTTCTTATTGAGCGCGTAAAAACGCAAGAACATACCATTTACCCAATCGTTGTTGAATGGTTTATTAGTGGCCGTTTGTCGATGCACGATGGTAACGCGTTATTAGACAACCAAATTTTACCACCGAATGGTTATTCTATTGCATCATCAACGCTATAATTTATATTGTTAGCTAAGGGCGGAGTTTCCGCCCTTTTCTCTTTTATTTTTAGCGGTTAATCAAATCCCTCTGCATAAAGTGAACTATTCTTCAACAAGGAGTAGATCTGTCTGTGCTGTGTCATTATTTTATCGAAAAACCATGTTATCCTAGACGCAACGTTTTTATAAATAACATTTTACTCACTAACTTAGAGGTGTTTTATGACTACCGGGCAAGTTCATCCGTTTAGGTTGCGCCCACTTGAACGTGAAGATTTAGCATTTATTCATCAACTTGATAATAATGCCAGTGTTATGCGCTACTGGTTTGAAGAGCCTTATGAGGCCTTTGTTGAGCTAAGCGATCTTTACGATAAACATATTCATGACCAATCCGAACGGCGCTTTATTGTTGAGAATGATAGCGAAAAAGTGGGTTTAGTTGAGCTTGTTGAAATTGACTATATTCACCGTCGCTCTGAATTCCAAATTATTATTGCACCAAGCCATCAAGGTCGTGGCCACGCAAGTCGTGCAGCAAAGCTTGCAATGGACTATGCTTTCTCTGTATTAAATTTATATAAACTTTACCTAATTGTTGATAAAGAAAATATCAAAGCTATCCATATTTATAATAAACTAGGCTTTCATACTGAAGGTGAGTTGATTGACGAATTTTTCGTAAATGGGCGCTACCACACGGCTATCCGCATGTGTATTTTCCAGCATCAATATTTTGCGATGAAACAACAGTCTGCTAACCCAGAAAGTGTTGTTGCTCAAGATAAAGCGATTAAACAACATATTTAGTTAGCTGGCTGAAATCAAAGCCTTAAAAAGTAACAAGCGTCTAATACGGAGTTATAATGTCCCAAGAACGTCTCTATCATGAAAAAGAGTTAAGCTGGCTATCTTTTAACGAGCGCGTTTTACAAGAAGCAGCCGATAAGCGTAACCCTCTTATTGAGCGTATGCGTTTTTTGGGCATTTACTCCAATAACTTAGATGAGTTTTATAAAGTTCGTTTTGCTGATGTGAAACGCCGAATTTTAATCAATGAAGAACGCGGCTCAGCAAGTGGTGCCCGTCACTTATTAAAGCGCATCCAATCTAAAGTTGCCAAACAGGAACAAGAGTTTGACGTTCTGTATAATGATTTGTTGCTTGAGATGGCTCGTAACCAAATATTTTTAATCAATGAACGGCAAATTTCCCCACGTCAGCAGATTTGGTTACGTCAGTATTTCCGGCAAAATCTACGCCAGCACATCACCCCCATTTTAATCAATCCAGATACTGATTTAGTCGAGTTTCTGAAAGACGATTACACCTATCTTGCGATAGAAATCATTAATGGTAACCACATTCAATACGCCTTATTAGAAATTCCATCTGATAAAGTTCCAAGGTTTGTTAACTTACCACCAGAAAAGCCGAAAAGACGTAAATCAATGATATTAATTGATAATATCTTACGTTATACCCTCGATGAAATTTTTAAAGGTTTTTTCGATTATGATGAGCTCAACGCCTATTCGATGAAAATGACCCGTGATGCCGAATATGACATCGCCTCAGAAATGGAATCGAGCTTGCTTGAGATTATGTCTTCAACGTTAAAGCAACGTTTAACCGCAGAGCCAGTTCGTTTTGTGTATCAACGTGATATGCCTGATGAAATGGTTGCTTTGTTACGTGAAAAATTGGGGTTATCTAATGACGACTCGGTCATTGCAGGTGGGCGCTATCATAACTTTAAAGACTTTATTAACTTCCCTAATGAAGGGAATAAAAACTTATTAAACAAACCTCTACCAAGGTTACGTCACCGCTGGTTTGATAATTTCCGCAATGGCTTTGATGCTATTCGGGAACGTGATGTACTGCTGTATTACCCTTATTATACCTTTGAGCATACTTTAGAATTACTGCGTCAGGCTTCCTTTGACCCTAATGTATTGTCGATAAAAATCAATATTTACCGTGTTGCGAAAGACTCTCGCATCATTGATTCCGTGATCCACGCCGCCCATAACGGTAAAAAGGTCACCGTAGTCGTTGAACTGCAAGCACGTTTCGATGAAGCCGCTAATATACATTGGGCTAAAAGACTAACCGAAGCGGGTGTCCATGTTATTTTCTCTGCCCCTGGCCTGAAAATTCATGCGAAATTATTTATCATTTCACGTATGGAAGAAGGCCAAATTATCCGCTATGCCCATATTGGGACAGGTAATTTTAATGAAAAAACCGCTCGGTTATATACCGACTATTCATTACTCACCGCTAACGAACAAATCACTAATGAAGTGCGCCGAGTATTTAGTTTTATTGAAAACCCGTACCGCCCAGTCACCTTTGACAACTTAATGGTCTCACCACAAAATACTCGCATTAAATTAATGGCTTTAATTGACCAAGAAATAGCCAATGCACTTTCGGGGCTTCCAAGCGGCATTACATTAAAAATTAATAATTTAGTTGATAAAGAACTCACTGATAAACTGTATGATGCCTCTAATGCAGGGGTTAAAATTCGTTTATTAGTCCGTGGCATGTGTTCTTTAGTGGCAGGTCAATCGGGGTACAGCGAAAATATTCAAGTCACCAGCATCGTTGACCGCTTTCTTGAACATGACCGCGTCTATGTTTTCACTAATGCAGGGGACGAAAAAGTGTTTATTTCATCAGCGGATTGGATGACTCGTAACATAGACTATCGTATTGAAGTTGCAGTGAGTTTAGTTGATCCTCATTTAAAACAACGTGTTTTAGATATTCTAGAATTGCAATTTAGCGATACAGTAAAAGCCCGTTATGTTGACAAAGATTTGAGTAATCATTATGTTCCTCGCGGAAATAAGCGAAAAATACGTTCTCAACTTGCTGTTTATGAATATTTAAAATCACTTGAAACACCAGATACCAGAGCTTGATACTATGCCAATAACTTCAACATCATCACCAAGGCCACAAGAAATTGCGGCAATAGATTTAGGCTCAAACAGTTTTCATATGGTCATCGCACGTGTTGTCAATGGGGCATTACAAGTGCTCACCCGCCTTAAAAAGCGTGTCCACCTTGCTGATGGGCTGAGTGATACCAACGAACTCAGTGAAGAAGCAATGGAACGAGGGCTTTCTTGTTTAGCTTTATTTGCAGAGCGTTTGCAGGGTTTTTCGCCTGATAATGTTTGTATTGTTGGCACCCACTCATTACGCGTTGCAACCAATGTGAAGCAGTTTTTGCAACGCGCCAAAGAAATTATCCCCTATCCCATTGAAATTATTTCAGGCCAAGAAGAAGCAAGGCTAATTTTTATGGGAGTTGAGCACACCCAGCCGGAGAAAGGTCGCAAGCTTGTTCTTGATATCGGGGGCGGCTCTACGGAAATCGTTATCGGTGAAAAATTTGAGCCACTACTCATTGAAAGCCGCAGAATGGGTTGCGTCAGTTTTGCTCGCACTTACTTTCCAAACGAAACCATTTCCCCTGATTTTTTTAATCGTGCTTATCTTTGCGCCTGTTTAAAATTAGAAAGTACGGCTATTTTATTTAAAAAATACACATGGGATGTTGCAATGGGGGCTTCTGGCACAATTAAAGCAACACATAGTGTATTACAAGAACTTGGCTATAAAGACGGTATTATTACTCGAGAACGACTGGCTGAAATTAAACAAATGGCGTTGAAATATAAGTCATTTAGCGCATTAAACATTCCCGGCTTGTCCAACGAGCGCAAGCAGGTTTTCGTTCCAGGACTGGCTATTTTATTGGCTGTATTTGATTCATTAGATATTAAAGAATTACGGTTATCCGATGGTGCTTTACGTGAAGGGGTTCTGTATGAAATGGAAGGCCGTTTTCGCCACCAAGATATCCGTCAACGCACTGCATTAAGCCTTGCCGAGCACTATAATATTGATAGAGAACAAGCAAAGCGCGTTCTAAAAACCATGGAAGAGCTGTATTACCAGTGGGGTCAGCAAAACCCCAAACAGCTTAATCCTCAACTAGAATCTATTTTGATTTGGGCTGTTATGCTGCATGAAGTCGGGTTAAGTATTAATCATAGTGGCATGCACCGCCATTCTGCCTATATTTTACAAAACACTAACCTACCCGGTTTTAATCAAGAGCAGCAATTATTATTAGCCACGCTAGTCCGTAATCACCGTCGAGCCATAAAATATGACGATATTCCCAAATTTAATCTGTTTAAAAGAAAACAATTTATGCCGCTAATTCAAATCTTGCGGCTTGCCATATTATTAAATAACCAACGCCAATCAACAACAACCCCGACTTCATTACGAATAGAAACAGATGAAGGCCACTGGGCACTCTATTTACCAGAGGAATATCTCGTGCAGAATGCCTTGATGGCCCTGGATTTAGAAAAAGAAAGTGATTATTGGGAGGATGTTCCTGGTTGGTCATTACGTATTAGTGCGGAAACCAAGTAACTTACGCCATTATTGTAGTGATTTCTTCTGATTTTATTGGTTGATTACTGTGAAATCACTGCCTATTTAATTCAACTGTTTGAAATATTATTTAAATGGGCGACAATAATGATAATAAATTTCGTCCCCTCGTAGGCGAATTAATATAAAGCGCTGTGCGCTGTTATTGCTTTAAGGATTAAAATGTCACAACCTGCTTTCTCAATCGATGCGGTACCAACAGTAAACCCGCACTCACAAAAACTGGCGCATATCCGCCAGCAAATTCTGACGTTATTTTTAGACGACGAAGAGTTCGTCCATGCACTTGTTGAAAATGATCAACACGTCAGTATTGATGACAAAGCAATTAGTGAAAAAATCAATACTGTAAAAGAGTTACTTCTTGACCTGCACACCGCTGATATCGCGGATATTTTAGAGATGCTCCCATACGATGAGCGTCTCGCACTATGGCGCCTTGTTGATAATAACGAACGCGGTGAAGTGCTAGTTGAAGCCTCTGTTTCTGTCTGGGACAGTCTAATCAAGGATATGTCAGATAGAGAACTTCTGCGCGCAGTTGCTAACCTGCATGTTGATGAGCAAGCTTATATCGCGGAACACTTACCCCGCGATACGATGCGTAGATTGCTCACCTATTTAGAACCCAGCTTACGTAGCCGCATCCGAGAAGTCTTGCAATACGCAAAAGATAGCGTTGGGCAAATGATGGACTTTGAGTTCGTCACCGTCCGTCCAAATGTGGCATTAAAAACGGTTCAACGTTATCTACGGCAACGAGGCAAAATCCCAGAAGCAACGGATAAAATTTTCGTTGTAGATAACAATAATTATCTACAAGGTGAATTACCATTAACCACGATTTTAACACAATCACCCGATAAAATCGTTGCTGAGGTCATGCGAACAGACACCGTCACCTTCTTACCCGATGAAAAAGGCGAAGATGCAGCAAGCGCGTTCGAACGCTATGACTTAATTTCCGCCGCTGTCGTAGACAGCAATGGCTTGTTAATGGGCCGTCTCACCGTTGAAGATATCGTTGATAACATCAGCGAAGAAAATGATAACAGTATTCGTCGTATGGGGGGGTTAAGCCCTGAAGAAGATGTCTTTGCTCCCGTAGGCCAAGCAGTCAAAACCCGTTGGACATGGCTTGCTATCAATTTATGTACCGCCTTTGTCGCTTCCCGAGTTATCGGGGTGTTCGAAGATACGATTTCCCAATTAGTTGCCCTCGCCACTTTAATGCCTATCGTCGCTGGTATTGGCGGTAATACAGGTAACCAAACTATCACTATGATTGTCCGTGCTATAGCGCTTCACCAGATTCAAAGCGGTAGTTTCTCTTTCTTAATGCTCAGGGAGCTTGGCGTTGCCTTTATTAATGGTATTGTTTGGGGAGGTATAATGGGTGTCGTTACCTACTTCCTCTATGGCGATATTGCGATGGGAGCAGTCATGACACTGGCTATGGTTCTAAACTTATTAATGGCCGCGATTATGGGTGTGCTTATCCCGCTAATCATGATAAAACTAGGTAAAGACCCTGCTATTGGCTCCAGTGTGATGATCACTGCAATTACAGATACAGGCGGTTTCTTTATTTTCCTAGGCTTAGCCACCCTTTTCTTAGTTTAGCTGTCTCTATGCATGTCCAGTTACCTTTCTGGACATGCGTCTTTATCACTAGTAATCCCTTTCTTTAATACATTTCAAATTGTTAACTTTTAGTCACTGTCGGCTCTTTAGTCATGTTCATTTTTGCTAAAGATGTTTAGTTAGAATAATGACTATTTAGGATCACAGTATTTCCCTAGCAACTCTTATAATATTTTTTGTTATTCAAAAACGTAAGAAATTATTAAATTAATATTAATTAGCTAAATAAAACCCTGTTTTCGATATACGATATTCTGCAAATTTCATAATATTAACATCATATAAGGCTATTCACTGCCAGAGTGGGCGCTTAATTTAACTAATAGCAACTAACCAGAATATGATTCTTGTTTTTGGTACCGAGGTTTACAAAATATAGAATTTCCTGCTATAAATAGCATATGCAAAAAGATACTGTGTATTAAACTAAGTTATACCCATCCAACGTTTATGCCTCTTATCTGCACCCAATAAATATGATTAACTCATTATTTTGAGCAACTGCTTGTTATCTTGAATTTATCCTATACTGATATTTCAAGTATTTTAGAAGGAAAGTGTTATGACATCGCAACCAGCCAGCCAACCCTCGGCGCGGCCCTTGGGTAAAGAAGATTATAAAACATTAGGTTTATCCTCTTTAGGGGGTACGCTTGAGTTTTATGATTTTGTTATTTTCGTTTTTTACGCAAAAATTATTTCTCAGCTATTTTTTCCTGGGGATAACGAATTCCTTGCGTTAATGGCTACTTTAGGGTTGTTTGCTGCTGGTTACCTTGCTCGCCCACTTGGTGGGATTATTATGGCCCATTTTGGGGATAAAATTGGTCGTAAGAAAATGTTCACCTTAAGTATTTTCTTAATGGCATTCCCTACCTTTGTAATCGGTTTCCTGCCAACCTTTGAAACAATTGGTGCAGCAGCACCGTTATTACTATTATTGATGCGCATTATGCAAGGTGCTGCCATTGGTGGGGAAATGCCTGGGGCTTGGGTGTTTATTGCCGAACATACCCCTAAACAACGTTATGGCTTAGGGGTTGGGACATTAACGTCAGGTATTACAGGTGGTATTTTACTTGGTTCTATCGTGGCCATTATTATTGAGCGTTCTTATACCACTACTGAAGTCCACGACTTTGCATGGCGTATACCGTTTATTCTCGGGGGTATTTTTGGCTTTATCTCCGTGTATTTGCGCCGTTTTTTACAAGAAACCCCCATATTTAAAGAGCTAGCCGCGAAAAAAGCATTATCTCAAGAGTTACCCGTCAAAACGGTCATTAAATCACACAAACAAGCTTGTATGATTACCGCCGCGCTAACTTGGTCCTTATCAACAGCGATTGTTGTCACTATTTTGATGACCCCAGATGTCGTTTTAAAAGGGATCTACAATATTGACCGCAATATTGCATTGCAAGCCAACTGTGCTGCGACATTGACCTTAACTTTAGGCTGTATTTTCTGGGGATGGTTAGGCGATAAAACAGGGACTCGGACATCCATGACATTGTCTTGGGGTGGTTTAGCTGTTACCGCGATTTATTTCTATTCATCGTTATCTTCAGATATTTCAGCAACTAGCTTAATTTTTAACTATGGCTTAATGGGCTTCTTTGTAGGTGCGATTGCAACAACGCCTATTATCAGCACGCGTGCATTCCCACCTGAAATCCGTTATTCAGGGCTGTCATTTGCTTACAATGTTGCTTATGCAATTTTTGGTGGTTTGACCCCAATTCTGACGGGGGCATGGTTACAACAGTCCCATATGGCACCTGCATACTATGTTGCTGGTGTATCGCTATTAGCTGTAGCGGTCGCATTTTTACCTCTTTCATGGAAAGGCTGGACGGTAAACAACCAAGATAATGAAAGCCATTCAACAGTTTTAAATACGAGTACGACACCGTAATTAAATCGTTAACTTTCAAACGGTCTGATGTACGTATCTTGGCGTCAGACCGTTTCTATTTATTGCATCTTACTATATATCTAGACCAATAGTTTGATCTAGTTTAACACCCTGTATCAAACCTGCATTAACGCTACTCGATTCTAAATGATTACTACTTGATGAACCATCTTCCTTAAAAGCGCTTATATATGAAGCCATGATTTGTTCGCATTCTTTAGATTCTTCAGCTGTCATTGCCCCTATCTCGGGATAGTTAAATTTATTTCTTACAATCAACTCTTTAATATTTTTTTCTGTTTTTGCTATTTGTTGTTTAAGGTCTCTTTTTTTTCCAGATAACGATAGGATTTTATCCATTAGCTCATCATTCTTAGCTCCACTCGATATATATTTTAATATTACCATTTTCACTATTATATCTATCTCTACTTTTTTAAAATCATTATTCAACATTTTATATTTGAAAAGCTCATCCCCGAAGTAGTCAACACCGCTATAGCTGCCCTCCTCCTCAAGTTTTACAATATCCTTTTTTTCTGCTAGTAACGTGTTAATTAGCCAAACTTCTTTATCATTAAGATTCTGTTCAGTATTTAATATTTCCAATGTTAAAGATTTAATTTCTGGGAATTGCACTGCTGCCTTACTATGATATTCACTCATATTTTTCACCCTATCATCATAATATTTTTGGGTGTCAACTTTAAAATCAAAGGGGTTTGATACTATTTCATTTGGGAAGTGATGGTCACTATCACTGCAGCAGAGTTGCTTTTGGGTTATCATAATAACATCATTTATATAATGCTTTATATTATAGGTGTTCTCTACGAATTGTACTTTATTTTTATAGCTATACTTAATATCTTCCAAATAGCTTGCCATTCTTGGAGCGTATATATCCTTCTTTGTAGGTATATTAGCGAAATTTTTTATAGTTTCGTTTATATATTCCTCAAAGTGCATAGGTGTTTTTGATATGATTTTTATAAAACCATTCATATTCTCCTTATTAGACTGAGACATTTTTTGTATAACATCTGTAATTTTTTCTATATAGCCATTGTATGTTTTGATATATTCTTCTATTAATGCTTCACTTTTTTTCTCTAGCTTTAGTTGAAGAGCATCTAGTTTAGATTTTATATCAATTCGTCTATTTATCTTTCTACGTAACAGTTCAAGATCAATTGTTTTTTCATACTGGTTCACTGTTTTTTTTAACTGTTCTGTTCTAATTTTAACTAAATTCATATATTCTCCCTATAGATAAATAATTAAATGGCCCCTAATTTAATTTGATATTAATTTTAGGGACCATTTTGTTAATACTAACTACAGCGTTGCAATAGGTAATTCAAGTGCATAATGAATATATTTAAATCCACTATCTTGATTTACAGAGATGACTTCATCCTGCAAAAGGCTATTTGATGCAGAAACCAAAGCATCGCTTTGTACAGAGGTTTCAATATCTAATAAATTAACCTTACCAAGCATAGCCAATATTTCTTGTGCTTCAGAACCTATTATTTCCACTTCAGGAGTATTAATTTTATAATTCTCGGTATGGTTAGACTCCACATTTTTATTTACTTGTGTTGATACATTTAAATTTTGAACCTGAGAGAATATTCCTTTCACTTCTGAAGTAAGCATTTCTACCTCTTCTGTGCCGGAAACTTGTGCTGCAAAAGTTTTAGTGTCATAAATGATATCTGATAAAATTGAATTATTGTATAAAACCATTGATTAATTCCTTTTAATATATACAGTTATTAAATTTCTAGACTCTTTTCAAAGAGTGAGCAAACGTTATTATTTTTATATTAATTAAACTAATTTTTAATTAATATAAAAATAATTAATTCATTTACAGATCAAACTTGTAAGTTTTATTAGATTGATTTTTAATGTTTTTTTGGGGTTTTGTTGTTTTTGGAGAATGTCCTAAAATTGTTCTATGCTTAACAATTAATCACTATATGCAGCAAAGCAAACATAAATTGACACTTATTCATATTTCCTCCATTTTTCTTTGTACCTATCACGTTAAACTATTAATATGCCTAACTAACTCTTTTCAGTTAGTTTTTTTGCTCTAAAAACTCACTGAGCTTCCTTTTTTGTATTGAGCGACCAACCCAAAATGAATAAACAAAATCGCCGTAAAACATTGACTCGTTCTACTATTTTCGTTGCTATCCTTGTTGCAGCCGGAGCCTCTTGGTATTTTTATCAACAATCACAACAATCTGAAGCGCCTAATGCCAGTAACGTGGCAAAACCTAATTCACAACGCAGCGCCATGGGACGTCCACCTAGGGTACTCGCCCCTGTCCAATTTGCACTGGCAGAGCAAAAAGAGGTACCACGTTTTCTATCGGGGCTCGGTACAGTTCAAGCCGCTAATGTTGTCACCGTCACTAGCCGCGTTGAAGGCCAACTGATGCAGCTTTATTTTACTGAAGGTCAACATGTCAATGCCGGTGATTTACTGGCTCAAATAGACCCTCGTCCATTTGAAGTTCAGCTTTCACAGGCGCAAGGACAACTTGCTAAAGACAAAGCAACGTTAGCCAATGCACAGCTAGATTTGACTCGCTATCAAAAACTTGCTGGCAGTAACGTTATTTCACAACAAGAATTAGACAACCAAAAAGCGGCCGTTTTGCAAGCTCAAGGGAGTATTAAAGTCGATCAAGCCGCGGTGGATAATGCAAAATTACAATTAGCTTACAGTAAAATCACAGCGCCAATTTCTGGACGAGTTGGCCTAAAACTTGTTGATGTCGGTAATTTTATTCCCTCAGGAACTTCAACTCCGATTGTTGTGATCACTCAAACGCAACCCGCTGATGTGCTCTTCGCTTTACCAGAAGGGGATATTCCTGCTATCCAACAAGCTCAATCTTCAGGTCAAAAAGTTTTAATCGAAGCTTGGGATAGAAATAATATTGCCCTGATCGCTAGTGGTGAATTATTAAGTACCGATAACCAAATTGATGCCGCCACCGGAACATTAAAAATTAAAGCCCGCTTCACGAATGAAGATGAAACATTATTTCCTAATCAATTTGTTAATATAAAAATGCAAGTCGAAACCTTGCAAGATGCCGTGGTCATCCCAACTGCCGCACTACAAATGGGTAACGATGGCCATTATGTCTGGGTTTTAAGTGACGATAATAAAGTCAGTAAACACGCTGTCACTGTTGGGATGCAAGATAGCCAGCAAGTGGTTATCGAAAGTGGGCTAGCCGCAAATACCAAAGTGATTACGGATGGTGTTGATAAACTGACTGATGGCACCACCGTAGAAGTCGTTAACCCTGAGAGCATTGCAAAAAAAGCCCAAACGCCTCGTAAAGATAAACCAAATAGCGCGGAGAAAGCGTAATGCAGCCTGAAATGCCAAAAGGCGGTGGTCCTTCTCGCTTATTTATTTTACGCCCTGTCGCCACGACATTATTCATGGTGGCTATTTTACTCGCAGGGATCATTGGCTATCGTTTTTTACCTGTTTCGGCGCTTCCAGAAGTCGATTACCCAACAATTCAAGTCGTTACACTCTACCCAGGCGCCAGCCCAGACGTGATGACCTCTGCGGTCACCGCCCCTCTGGAAACTCAGTTTGGCCAGATGTCAGGCTTAAAACAGATGTCATCGCAAAGTTCAGGCGGTGCATCGGTAATCACGTTAATGTTCCAACTCACCTTACCTTTAGAGGTTGCGGAGCAAGAAGTTCAAGCCGCGATAAACTCAGCGAGTAGCCTATTACCTTCTGATCTGCCTTATCCACCAATTTATAATAAGGTTAACCCAGCTGATCCACCGGTTTTAACCTTAGCGGTTACCTCTGATGCGATGCCGTTAACACAAGTTCAAGATATTATCGAAACACGTATTGCACAGAAAATTTCCCAAGTTAATGGTGTAGGTTTAGTGACACTAGCCGGTGGTCAACGCCCTGCGGTACGGGTAAATTTAAACCCACAAGCCATGGCAGCAAAAGGCTTAGATAGCGAAACTATTCGCCTAGCAATTAATAACGCGAATGTTAACTCTGCAAAAGGGAGTTTTGATGGCCCGACCCGTGCAGTCACTTTGTCTGCTAATGACCAAATGAAATCCCTTGATGATTACCGCAAACTTATTGTGGCTTTTCAAAATGGTGCTCCTGTCCGACTTGGTGATATTGCGACCATAGTACAAGGTGCTGAAAATGCCTATTTAGGTGCTTGGGCTAACAATCAACAAGCTATTGTTATTAATGTACAGCGCCAACCCGGTGCTAACGTTATTGAAACGACAGATACTATCCGTGCCTTATTGCCTGAGTTAATTGAAAGTTTACCTAAATCAGTGAATGTCGATATTCTAACGGATAGAACCAGCACTATCCGTGCCTCGGTCAGTGATGTTCAGTTTGAGTTAATGTTGGCAATCGCCCTTGTTGTAATGGTAATTTACCTGTTTTTGCGCAATGGGATAGCCACATTGATCCCAGGAATTGCGGTGCCACTTTCCTTAGTTGGTACTTTCGCAGTGATGTATTTCTGCGGTTTCTCTGTCAATAACCTCACGCTGATGGCCCTGACTATTGCGACAGGGTTTGTCGTCGATGATGCAATTGTGGTAATCGAAAATATTTCCCGTTACCTTGAACAAGGGGATAAACCCTTAGTGGCGGCATTAAAAGGCGCAGGGGAAATCGGTTTTACCATTATCTCCCTCACCTTTTCATTAGTGGCTGTGTTAATTCCATTATTATTTATGGGGGATATTGTTGGTCGACTATTCCGCGAATTTGCCATTACCCTTGCCGTCGCAATTTTAATTTCTGCGGTGGTTTCTCTGACTTTAACACCGATGATGTGTGCTCGCTTATTAAAACCTGAATCGCAACATAAACATAACCGTTTTGAATTAGCCTGTGAGCGTTTTTTTGACCGTATGGTGGCCGGTTATGCGATTTGGCTAAAACGTATTCTAAATCACCAATGGTTAACCCTGTCAGTTGCTGTGGGCACCATGGTATTGACCGTATTGCTTTATATGTGGATACCGAAAGGTTTTTTCCCATTGCAAGACAGTGGAATTATCCAAGGTTCAATTGAAAGCCGCCAATCTATCTCGTTTGCGGCAATGGCACAAAAACAACAAGAGGTCGTCTCTAAACTATTAGCCGACCCTGCCGTTGATAATGTCACCACCTATGTCGGCGTCGATGGCACCAATGCAACGCTTAATAATGCACGTATTCAGATTACGTTAAAACCACTAGATGACCGAGCAGATCGTGTCGTGGCAATTATTGACCGATTGCAACAATCAGCAGACAAAATTTCTGGCATCAATTTATATTTACAACCCATGCAAGACTTGACCATTGATACACAAGTGGCACGTACTCAATATCAATTTACCTTGCAAGCCGGTTCTTTAGATGAATTAGCAACTTGGGTGCCTCAGTTATTAACCGCGTTAGAGCAACAACCTGAGTTAGCCGATGTCAGTAGCGATTGGCAAAATAAAGGGTTAGTCGCTTATGTTAATGTTAATCGCGATACTGCCAGCCGTTTTGGTATCACTATGTCTGCAATTGACAATGCCTTATATAATGCATTTGGCCAACGCATGATCTCGACCATTTATACCCAATCTAATCAATATCGCGTCATTTTAGAGCATGATACCCAAACCCGTCAGGGGATGGATGCACTAAACGATGTTCGGTTAAAAGGGACTGATGGCGCGATGGTCCCATTAAGCACACTAGTCAATATTCAAGAAGGTACTGGCCCATTAGCGATTAATCACCTAGACCAGTTCCCTGCGGTTACCTTCTCATTTAACGTTGCCGAGGGTGCATCCCTTGAAGCCGCTGTTAATGCTGTCAAATACGCCGAATCGCAGATTGCCATGCCTAAATCCATTACCACACAATTCCAAGGCGCTACATTGGCTTTTGAAGCTGCATTAAGTAGTACTATTTGGTTAATTGCCGCAGCTATTATTGCGATGTATATCGTGTTAGGGATTTTGTATGAAAGCTTTATTCACCCTATTACCATTTTATCTACACTACCAACCGCTGGTGTTGGTGCACTACTCGCACTGATGATGGCGGGAAAAGACCTCGATGTCATTGCCGTTATTGGTATTATCTTATTGATTGGTATTGTTAAAAAGAATGCCATCATGATGATTGATTTTGCCCTTGCGGCAGAACGTGAAAAAGGGATGTCCCCTTATGATGCGATTTACCAAGCTTGTTTACTGCGTTTTCGCCCAATATTAATGACCACAATGGCTGCCTTGTTAGGTGCACTGCCATTAATGCTGAGCACGGGTGTCGGAGCGGAATTACGTCAGCCTTTAGGGATCAGTATGGTTGGTGGGCTTATCATGAGCCAAATTTTAACCCTATTTACTACCCCTGTGATTTATTTATTGTTTGACCGTCTTTCTCATTATTTTAAGCGACGCCGTCAAACCAATAAGGCGCAGGTGTCATAATGAAGCGCTTTTTTGCCCTGTTTGTCAGTCGCCCTGTCGCGACCACACTTATCAGCGTCGCCATAACCTTATGTGGCGCTTTAAGTTTTCTATTTTTACCTGTTTCCCCGTTACCCCAAGTAGATTACCCCGTGATAAACGTGACAGCGTCACTTCCTGGGGCTTCACCAGAAACAATGGCATCCTCCGTGGCTACTCCCCTTGAACGCTCTTTGGGGAGTATTGCAGGGATCAGCGAAATGACATCCAGTAGTGCTCTAGGGCGAACAACAATCACCCTTGAGTTCAACCTAGATAAAGATATCAATAATGCAGCGCGTGAAGTACAAGCTGCTATTAATGCTGCACAAACACTACTGCCCAGCGGTATGCCAAGTCGCCCACGCTATTATAAATCCAACCCATCTGATGCTCCGATTATGATCCTAACGATGACATCAGAAACGATGAGCACTGGTGAAATTTATGATATTGCTTCAACACGCCTCGCTCAGCGTATCGCACAAATCGAAGGAGTCAGTGAAGTGTCCGTTGGGGGCGGTTCACTCCCTGCTGTTCGTGTTGAATTAAACCCAACCGCCTTATTTAACCAAGGTGTCTCTTTAGATGCCGTCCGGTCTGCGATTAGCAGCGCCAATGTTCGTCAACCTCAAGGGTATATTAATGATGATGAAAAACGCTATCAGGTACAGACGAACGATGAACTAAAAAAAGCGGCAGACTATCGCCCTATTATTGTTCACTACCGTGATGGTAATGCCGTCCAATTGAGTGATGTTGCTAACGTTAAAGATTCTATTGAAAACATTCGTGCGGCGGGTATGGCTGATGGCAAACCCGCTATTTTAATTGTTATACGCCGTGAAGCGGGTGCCAATATTATTGAGACAGTTAACCGCATACGCGCTGAATTGCCTGAATTCAATGACATGATCCCCGCCGCTATTGACTTAAAAGTCGCACAAGATAGAACGCCGACTATCCGTGCATCTTTAGCAGAAGTCGAACGCGCTTTATTGATTGCCGTTGCCTTAGTTATTTTAGTTGTTCTGCTGTTCTTACGCTCAGGTAGAGCGACTTTGATCCCTGCGGTTGCCGTGCCCGTTTCGCTGATCGGGACTTTCACTGCTATGTATTTATGCGGGTTTAGCCTTAACAACTTATCATTAATGGCACTGACAGTGGCAACTGGTTTTGTGGTTGATGATGCCATTGTGGTGTTAGAAAATATCTCTCGCCATATTGAAAATGGAACTAAACCCTTTATCGCCGCAATACGAGGCGTCCACGAAGTTGGATTTACCGTTGTCTCTATGAGTATTTCTCTGGTAGCTGTTTTTATTCCGCTACTGTTAATGGACGGTTTGGTCGGCCGCTTATTCCGCGAGTTTGCAATTACACTTGCCACCGCAATTGGGATTTCACTGGTTATCTCTTTAACACTGACGCCAATGATGTGCGCTTATTTGCTGAAGAAACGCGGTAGTAATATCAAAGCAAAGCATCGGGGATTTGGTCGAGTATTACTACGCCTACAAGAAAGTTACGCAGCGGCTTTAAACTGGGTATTAAATCATCGTCGTAGTGTTCTCGCGGTATTATTCGCGACTATTGGGCTCAATGTTTACTTATATATTACCGTGCCAAAAACCTTTTTCCCTGAACAAGATACTGGCCGCATTATGGGCTTTGTCCGCGCTGACCAAAGTATTTCTTTCCAATCCATGAAAGAAAAAATGACCCGCTTTATGCAACAAGTGAAAGATGACCCCGCTACCGATAATGTCACTGGTTTTACGGGTGGCAGCCGTGTGAACAGTGGTTTTATGTATATTTCATTAAAACCCCTTAGCGAACGCACTGAAAGCTCGGCTCAAGTAATCAACCGGTTAAGATTGAAACTCGCCAATGAGCCTGGGGCTAATTTATTTATGATGCCCGTTCAAGATATCCGTGTCGGTGGTCGACAAGCCAATGCCAGTTACCAATTTACCCTTCTTGCCGATGAGCTATCTGCTTTACGCGATTGGGAGCCTGCTATCCGTAAGGCATTAGGCGATTTGCCCCAATTAACCGATGTTAACTCAGACAAAGAAGACAAAGGCGCTGAAATGGCCATTACCTATGATAGGGATTTAATGGCGCAGTTAGGTATTGATGTTCGTGAGGCCAATAGTTTACTGAATAATGCCTTTGGCCAACGTCAAATTTCTACCATTTATGAAGCAATGAACCAATATAAAGTCGTGATGGAGGTCGCTCCTGAATACACCCAAGATGTTAGTTCCCTCGACAAAATGTTTGTGATTAATAATCAGGGACAAGCGATCCCCCTTTCCTACTTTGCGCGTTGGCAACCCGCCAATGCTCCATTAAGTGTTAACCACCAAGGGCTATCCGCTTCATCGACCATTGCATTTAACGTAGCCGATGGTTATACCTTGGATGACGCAATGGTCGAAATTGAAAAAACAATGACCGCCCTTGGCGTTCCTTCAACAGTCAGGGGGAGTTTTGCGGGTACCGCACAAATATTCCAAGAAACGCTAAAATCACAATTATTCCTCATTTTAGCCGCAATTGTTACGGTGTATTTAGTTCTGGGAATTTTGTATGAGAGTTATATTCACCCACTGACCATTTTATCAACACTGCCATCAGCAGGTGTAGGTGCATTATTAGCCCTAGAATTATTTGACACCCCATTTAGTTTAATCGCCTTAATTGGCATTATGTTGTTAATCGGTATTGTGAAGAAAAATGCCATCATCATGGTCGACTTTGCTATTCAAGCACAAAGAACCGCGGGACTTACCGCTCGTGAAGCCATATTCCGTGCTAGTTTGTTACGTTTTCGCCCAATACTCATGACAACATTAGCCGCAATTTTCGGTGCACTTCCACTGATGTTAGGTAGCGGTGACGGTGCTGAATTGCGCCAACCCCTTGGTATCACAATCGTCGGAGGGCTCATTATGAGTCAGCTACTGACTTTATTTACCACCCCCGTTGTATACCTAAGTTTTGATAGTTTAAGACAATACTGGCAACGTAAAAGAACAATTCCAACGGCAGTTAGTGGAGAGTAATCATGAAAATCAGGCTTAATAGTGTAAGTACCCGACTTTTTGTGGCTATTTTTGCAACCTGCCTGTTGTTAGTGGTGATCATGCACCAAGGTGTGCGTATGAGTTTCCAACATGGCTTTATTGATTATATTAAAGAAAACGATCAACAACGCCTCGAACTCGTCTCTGCGGCACTCGCTGATCAGTATGAAGAAACGGGTAACTGGCGCTTTCTCCTTAGTGATGAAAGGACATTCTTTCGCATTTTGAGATCGGTTGAACACCAACAGCATCGTGGACCCATGCGCCAACGTTGGCGCACCATATTTTGGGTCTATGACACGCAAGATACTCTGATCTTTGGTCGGGACACCCCCTTACCGAACAAGGTACTCCGTGAGCCTATCATCATTAATAACGGTAATACTGTTGGCTGGTTAGTGGCGAGTTATGAAGATGGCATTAGCAGTGCACTGGACCGACGGTTTGATAGTAAACAAATGTATACTAGTTGGGTTATCGCTGGCTTATCACTATTTGTCGCACTGATAGCCACTATCTTTCTTGCCCGCAGCTTTTTAAAGCCTATCAAGCGCTTGTTAGAAGGTACCAACCAACTTGCCAATGGGGATTTTACCACTCGAGTACCTGATACAGGCCGTGATGAACTCGGCCAATTAGCAAAAGATTTTAACCATCTCGCTTCGACTCTTGAAAAAAACGAGCAAATGCGCCGTGATTATATGGCGGATATTTCCCATGAATTGCGCACACCGTTATCGGTGCTTCGTGGGGAACTTGAGGCCGTACAAGATGGCGTACGCCAAGCGACACCTGAAACCATTAATTCATTACTAAATGAAACTCAAACTTTAATTAAGTTAGTCAATGACCTGCACCAACTTTCCCTATCGGACAGGGGTTCGTTAGTTTACCGCAAGCAATCAACCGATATTATCCCATTGATTGAAATGGCTATTGGGCAAGCTCGTTGGCGCTTAGAAACAAGGCAATTAACCGTTGAAAAGCAATTAAGCGAACAAGCAATTATGTTTGCAGATCCAGACCGCATAACCCAATTGTTTTATAATTTAATGGAAAATAGCCTGCGTTATACCGACCCTCAAGGAAAAATAGTCATTAAGGTGACACAAGGCCCACATCAACTTTGTATTGTTTGGCAAGATAGTGCCCCCGGCTTAACCACTGAACAATGCCAGCACTTGTTTGAGCGTTTTTATCGTGCAGAAGGCTCACGAAATCGCGCAAGTGGTGGCTCCGGTTTAGGGCTTGCCATTTGCTATAATATTGTTGAAGCCCATAATGGGGAAATTACTGCCACCCCTTCTTCATTAGGCGGTGTAAAAATAACCATTAATTTACCTATTCAATCAAAGGATAAAGGCCGTGACCATGGTGGAAAATAGCAATTTGACCGTATTGATAGTGGAAGATGAACCTAAACTTGGGCAACTCCTTTATGATTACTTACAAGCTGCTAATTACCAGCCCGCGTTACTTTCGCGTGGTGATGAAGTGCTCCCTTACGTACAACAACATCAGCCCGCGCTCATTTTATTAGACCTGATGCTACCCGGCTTAGATGGTATTTCAATTTGCCGCGAATTACGTAAATTCAGTGATATCCCTATTATTATGGTCACCGCCAAAACAGAAGAAATAGACCGTTTATTAGGGCTAGAAATTGGCGCTGACGACTATATTTGTAAACCATTTAGCCCACGCGAAGTCGTTGCTCGTGTTAAAACGATTTTACGTCGCTGCCAACCTAACATTGTTCCGCCACAACACCAAACCAAACTGATTATTGATGAAAATGCATTTCAAGTTCGTTATGGCTCCCAGTTACTTGAGTTAACTCCTGCTGAATTTAGGTTACTGAAATTTATGTCTGATAATGCGGGAACGGTTTTTTCGCGCGACCAATTACTTGATATTTTGTATGACGATCACCGTGTTGTTACTGACCGTACTATCGATAGCCATGTAAAAAACTTACGCCGCAAATTAGAATCTCTTGATAGCGAAAAAACTTTTATACGTTCAATCTATGGTCTTGGTTATCGGTGGGATGAATACTAACCAATAGACATACTATTTTTGTGGGATATTTGGATTTTGACTGAAATAGAGTTAAAATCGCCATCCCTTAAAAACACTATCTCTCCCGAGTTAGTGCTGACTTGACATCAGATAGAGAATAACCATGTTTACACCAGAGCTTTTATCCCCTGCCGGTTCATTGAAGAACATGCGCTATGCCTTTGCTTATGGCGCAGATGCAGTATATGCAGGACAACCTCGTTATAGCTTACGCGTACGTAACAACGAGTTTAATCACGAAAACTTAGCCAAAGGTATCCAAGAAGCTCATGACCTTGGTAAGAAGTTTTATGTGGTCGTTAATATCGCCCCACATAATGCTAAATTAAAAACCTTTATTCGTGATTTAACCCCAGTCATTGAAATGGGCCCCGATGCGTTAATTATGTCAGACCCGGGTCTTATCATGATGGTACGCGAAGCCTTCCCTGCAATGGATATTCATTTATCCGTACAGGCCAATGCGGTTAACTGGGCATCGGTGAAATTTTGGCAACAAATGGGCTTAACACGCGTTATTTTATCCCGTGAATTATCACTCGAAGAAATTGCAGAAATCCGCCAGCAAGTCCCTGAAATCGAGCTTGAGGTTTTTGTCCACGGTGCATTATGCATGGCTTATTCTGGTCGTTGTTTGTTGTCTGGTTATATTAATAAGCGTGACCCAAATCAAGGCACATGCACTAATGCTTGCCGCTGGGAATATAAAGTTCAAGAAGGCAAAGAAGACGATGTCGGTAACATTGTTCATATCCATGAGCCGATCCCTGTCCAGAATGTCGCACCAACTCTGGGTGCTGGCGCACCAACCGATAAAGTCTTCATGATTGAAGAAGCTAAGCGCCCTGGGGAGTACATGACTGCCTTTGAGGATGAGCATGGTACTTATATCATGAACTCTAAAGACTTACGGGCGATTGAGCATGTTGAAAACCTCACTAAAATGGGTGTTCACTCGCTTAAAATTGAAGGTAGGACTAAGTCATTCTATTATTGTGCTCGAACAGCACAAGTTTATCGCCGTGCGATAGATGATGCTGTTGCCGGTAAACCTTTTGACCCGACTTTGCTCTCCACTTTAGAAGGGTTAGCACATCGCGGTTACACCGAAGGGTTCTTACGTCGCCATACTCATGACGCCTATCAAACCTACGAATATGGCTATTCCGTCTCCGACACCCAACAGTTTGTGGGTGAATTTACCGGTAAACGTGTTAATGGGTTAGCAGAAGTCGACGTTAAAAATAAATTTAGTGTCGGTGATAGCCTAGAAATAATGACACCTGCTGGCAATATTGTCTTTACCTTAGAAGCACTAACAAACCGCAAAGGTGACGCTGTTGAAGTCGCTCCGGGTAATGGTCATATTGTTTATCTACCAATTCCTGAAGATATCGACGTCAATTTTGGTTTATTGATCCGCAACCTTGCTGGTGCGACAACGCGAGACCCACATCAAACTCAGTCAGAAAACCACCTTGCGGGTTAGTTAGATAAAGATAGGTTTACTAAAGTATCCTATAATATACAAGCTAAGAATTTGAAGGTTATTTATTCAAATTCTTAGCTTTTTTTGCTAATAATACCGTTGTTCATTTCACTTTACATGCTCTTCTCATTTGATAATCATTCTCGTCATTGACATTTTCATTAAAAAGTGCACCTAATATCCAATTTTATGCAACAGATCACATCAATTGGCTATTCAATATCGTATAGTCACTCTCGAAAACGAAGAACTAGAAAGTCATAAAATAAGACTAGGAACCACCTCCTTGGCTGGCTCAATCTCCCTTGAGCTAGCCATTTCTTTTTTGTTATTTTTTCTCTTTCTCCTATAATGCTCTTGCTCTCTCTTTTTCTGTAACAAAATAAGCAAAACTCTTTTATACTTATTTTAAATATTAGCCGCATGGATAAATATTTATGAGTAAATATCAATCAGCTATGCTTATTCTTAATGGTAAACAATCTAATAACCCAGAATTACGCAAAGCAATTGCTCACCTACGCGAAGAAGGCCATCAAATACAAGTGCGTATTCCGTGGGAAAAAACTGACACTCGCCAGTTTATCGCCCAAGGGATAGAAAACGGTGTTGACACCATTATCGCTGCTGGAGGTGATGGCACCATTAATGCGGTTGCAAGCACGTTGATGCAATTCCCCTCAGAGACACGCCCTACTTTGGGTATACTCCCCATGGGGACGGCAAATGACTTTGCCACCAGCGCAAATATTCCTTTAGATGTTGAGGCCGCATTAGCACTTGCGATAAAAGGCAGGTCGGTCGCCATTGATATCATACGGGTTAATGAAAAGTATTATTTTCTTAACATGGCAACAGGCGGTTTTGGTACGCGGATCACCACAGAAACTCCCGAAGCGCTAAAATCTGCATTAGGCGGTGCGGCTTATGTCATTAATGGCCTATTTCGCCCTGACACTCTAAAAACAGATATTTGCCATATTGAAGGCAACAACTTTAGCTGGGAAGGCGAAACTTTAGTTATCGCTATTGGTAATGGCAAACAAGCTGGTGGAGGGCAACAACTTACCCCTCAAGCATTAATTAACGATGGTGCCCTTAATTTATTGATTATCCCTGCCAGAGACGTGATCCCCGCATTTTTCACCAATTTATTTTCAACCGATAAGAATGAGCATCTTATTGAAAAGAAACTATCATGGATTAAAATTTCCTCTCCCCATGACATGATACTAAACTTAGACGGTGAACCCCTTTCAGGGGATACATTTACGTTTAAAGTACAAGCTGGTGCAATACAATGCCGATTACCGCCGCAATGTAACTTATTAGCTTAATACAATGAATTAGCCCTTGAAGAAGGGCTTAGCAATCACCACCATGCATGGAAATGGTGTACAGGGCCGATCCCTGTTCCAACTTCCAAACTATCCGCTTTTTCTAACGCGGCCTGCAAATAGGCCTTTGCTTCTGTGACAGTCGTCTGCCAATCTGCATAACGAGGTCGTAATGCAGCCAATGCGGCGGACAATGTACAACCAGTACCATGGGTATTTTTCGTGTTAACACGAACAGAAGTAAACCGCCACTCACCTTCTGGGGTAATCAACCAGTCAGGGCTTTCTGCATCGCTTAAATGCCCGCCTTTCATTAATACCGCTTGGCAACCTTTTTGAAGTAACTTATAACCTTGAGCTAGCATTTGGCTTTCATTTTGCGCTATTTTTTCATCGAGCAATACAGCCGCTTCTGGCAAATTTGGTGTGATGAGTGAAACTAACGGAATTAACTGTTGCCTCAGTGAGTCAACCGCATCAGGTAGCAGTAATGGATCGCCACTTTTGGCTACCATTACAGTATCCAAAACAACATATGGAATATTATACTGTTTCAGAGCCTCAGCCACTACGGTGATGTTACGTTGATTAAACAACATACCAATCTTAGCGCTATCGATCCGGACATCACTAAGTACAGACTCTAACTGCGCTGCAACAAACTCAGCAGGCAAATCCTGTACTGACTGGACGCCTTTCGTATTCTGAGCCACTAATGCCGTCATCACACTGGTACCGTAGGCCTCTAATGCTGAGAAGGTTTTTAAATCGGCTTGAATACCTGCCCCACCAGATGGGTCTGTCCCAGCGATGGTTAATGCGTTGATCCTCATGAGTGCCCTCCTTTTTATGTGAAAGCGTATGAATGCAACAATCACATTCACGCTAGAAATCTATTAGCCGTTATCAGTTACTGGAAATGTGCTTAAAACCAGACAATAAATTGCCATGATTGTCTCATATCATTTAACAAATACCAGCAATTAGTGTGTGAAATTGAATGACTTAGATTTAAAAAAGGTATATCTCACATAAAAAGGATTAATTCATCTTATAAATATACGTTAGGTAAATAAATATTCCTAACACCACGGCGCTGAAGTTGCTGGGCAAAATCGTCTACTTGCACTTTGGTTGCTGACGGCCAATTAGCCGCTTCATTTTTTACACCATGTTGCTGAAATGCATTAATTTTTACCCGTGTATCCGTAGGAAGCCTAGTTAAAAAATTCGCTAATTCATCAATATGATGTAAATAATCTGTTTGCTGCGGAATAAATAATAGGCGCAATTCATACAATTTATTTGCTTCAGCCAGCAATTGAATACTTTGAAATACCCGTTGGTTATCTCTACCCGTTAACCGCAATGCACATTCATCACTCCATGCTTTCAGGTCTATCATTACACCATCCGTATATTCGATGACTTTGCGCCAGCCTGTAGAAGCAAGATGCCCATTACTGTCAATAAAGCAGGTTAAATGATTCAGTTCAGGTGAGTTTTTAATGGTTTTAAACAAATCAATAATAAAAGGCAACTGAGTGGTCGCCTCCCCGCCACTGACCGTGACCCCATTGAGGAAGGCAACATTTCTCGATAGGCTATTTATAGCATCATGAACACTAAGAACCGTGGTCATTGGGCTCGCGTTTTTACTGCAAGTCTGCAAACACGTATCGCAAAGCTGGCAAGCTACGTTATCCCAAACGACTTGACCATCAATGAGTGATAAAGCACCGTGGGGGCAAGTTACAACGCAGTCCCCACAGTGATCACAAATAGCCATGGTATAGGGGTTATGGCAGTTTAAGCACCGTAAATTACACCCTTGCAAAAATATGACTTGCCGATTACCGGGGCCATCCACGCAAGAAAAAGGAATAACCTTATTCAGTATAGCGCATCGATTGCTCATGGCTAATCACTCGTTGCTGACGGGCGGTAATATTACAATTCTTAGTCGCTTCTTCCCCTAACCACGTTGTATTACTTCTAGAGCCTTCCGTTTTATACTTTTCAATATCAGATAAACGCACCATGTACCCGGTGACACGGACTAAATCATTACTTGCTACGTTTGCGGTAAATTCACGCATTCCGCAGCTAAATGCCCCTTTGCATAGTTGTAATAGTGCTTGTGGATTTTGTTTGATAGTTTCATCGATAGTCAAAATATCGCTGATGCCAGATAAATAGTATTTGTGATGAGGTGCCACCGTTTGGATATGTGAAACTGGGTCTGGCTCTTCCCCATATGGAATACGCGCCCCAGGTGTGGTTCCAGTATCAGAGCTAATCCCTGATTGCGCATGCAGCATTGCTCGGTTTTTATAACCATATTTTACGGGGGTCGTTTCAACGAAATCCGCCAGTTGCTCACTAATTTGATAAGCTAGCGGTAATGCAGGGGAATCTGGTGCGTAATGCCCTTGAATACCGTCTTTTTCCATCAAAATATTAACGGCTTCTGCTAATCCATAAATCCCAAACATCGGGGTAAAACGCTGCGGCTCAATTAACCCTTCATGCACAAGAAAACTGGTTTGGAAGAAATTAGATCCTTCAAATAAAAATGCACTACGCGTTTCGATTAACTCCATTTGCAATTCACAGTACTTTTTCAACTGGACAGTTAAAAAATCTGCCGCATTTTGGCTACGTAATGCAACTTCCCGTAAATTTAGCCGTACTAAAGTGCTACCACCACCCGCTACCGGTAGTGAGTTATAACAACTGACAATACCATAACCTAGGCCATCAAATGCCGCACTATGAATAATATCATTCGCAATATGTGGCTTACTACATTCACAAATATTTTCAATTACTTGAAGGAAAAGTGGTTCAGGGGTGCGCTGCGGGTGGTACACAAATGTTAAGTTCGGTGCAACTTGTTTTAACTCTGCGTCAATACGTAGAATCAAACGACAAATTAGGTTGTCATCTGGGCCAATATTCGCATGCATAAACGCATCCGGCAAAGTCCGGTCTAGCTGTATCCAAAATCGTTTTAATTTTGGATACAGCTGTTCCTCAGTAAGCTCGCCAACATAAGGCATCAATAGTTGGTCTAAATACCCAAGAAATACAGGGAAATTTGTTACCGACGGGACGTGATGATACACAATCATCAAGTGGTTTAATGCATCATCAAAATCCGCAGCAGGAGGAAGCTCTAAATAATCGGAACCTTGCTTAAGGTACTTAGCGTAATCAGGTAATACATAGCGAGGTTTATACGGCGCATTCCCTTCATACATATCGCAAATCACACCATTTTCTAATGCATCAGCTAAGGCTTGGCTGGTTGCTAGGTAAGGAATATGGCTATCCGCTTCTATCGCTAAAAAATTCGATTTTTGTTTAGGTGATAATATTTTATCCGTCGTAATCGCCAAACATTTGGCTTGATATTCAGTAAGTTGTTTCTGGCGCTTCATCATAGTGATGGTCCTCATTATTTAAGGCACTGATGGTTTTCCCTGCTACGTTCCAGAAATGATTACCACTAAAATGGTTAAAAATTACTATTTTATGAGACTCATCATCTGAAAAATCAAAGGAAAATCAAAGGAAAATCAGCCCTATCATCATTCACCTATTTGGCAGTTTGTATTTCCTATTTATAACTTCCATTTCATCCCATTGCGCCTACTGATTATTTGACATTCATCATGCTTTTTTGATTTGTTTACATCGTTTTTTCTATAAATGTCTACGCCATCTACATTATTAGCTGTATTCACTTATTTTCTTGAGATTACAAGTTGTTACTCACTCGCATTACGGGTGTCTCCTGCATTTTTTATCCCGTTTTCTACCACTTCTATCACTTGATACTTCGTCAATAGAATATCTATACTTAGTATTGATGCTTTTTTTAGGAAAATTGGACTCTTGGAATGGTTGTTTTATAAGCTAGAATTATACTTCATGTTAAATACCTATGGTTTTGGACCTTCAAAATTAAACCGTTTTGATATGGCTATTGAGTTATTCCCCTTAACAAGGCAATAAATACTATGATATTGCGTATATCTTAATTAAAATAATTAGGCTCAAAATTATTATAATAATGCTAGTTTTATGATTATTAGCGAGCTAATTGTCATTATTATATTTGCGATACAAAACTGGATTTACAATGAGAGTTTATAAAAATATACAATTTATGGTAAGCGCATCATTCGTTATAGGCGCTGCAATCAGCATACCATCGCCCGCGATTGCCGACGGTCAATCAACAAACTTATGGAACAAGTTTACCAACAACGTGAGTAACACATGGGACTCCGATAAATATGAACTCTATGTTCCTGCTGTCACGTGGCATAACCGTGCAATGTATGACAAAAAGAAAACAGACGAATACAACGAAAGGCCTTGGGGGTTTGGTCTGGGTAAGTATCGTTATGATGAGGATAATGATTGGCATGCTCTCTACGCAATGGCATTCAAAGATTCACATAATGACTGGGAACCGATTGCTGGATATGCATTTCAAAAAATGTGGGTTCCTGGAGACATAGATGGTTTTCGCATGGGGGCTGGTTTTACCTTGAGTGTCACGGCGCGTCGGGACATGTTTTATATTCCCATCCCAGCGCCACTTCCCTTAGTGTCAGTGGAATATGACAGGCTCTCACTGCAAGCTACTTATATCCCAGGGACCTATAATAACGGGAACGTCTTATTTGCTTGGTTACGTTGGCAATGGTGATTAACCCTTTTTAGTGACCTGATGAGATACCATAAAAAATGGCCGGAGATTTTTATCTGCCGGCCATTTATATATAAATCAATTAACTAAGCTTGCTCTGTTTGTTGTTTTTTAGCAAGCCCCTGCTTTTTAGCCCCAGAGAATTGGTAACCGACCCATAGAACGGCTATCCACAACGGAATAATTAATACCGAAATACGTAAGCCATCCATCGTCAAAATAATCCCTAGAATCAACAACAAAAAGGCTAGGCACAGGTAATTACCAAATGGATACCAAATACTTTTGAACTTCGTTTCAATGCCCTGTTTATTCATTGCAGCTCTAAACTTCAAGTTTGACACACAAATCATAATCCAGTTAAGAACCAATGTGGTTACCACCAGAGACATCAATAATTCAAAAGCCTTACCTTCCATCAGAAAGTTAATTAAGATCCCACCTGAAGTTGCAATACCAGAAACAAGTAGAGCCATAACAGGGACACCACCCTTATTCACTTTTGAAAGGAATTTTGGCGCATTGTTTTGCTGCGCTAAGCCATACAACATACGGCTAGTCGCATATGCTCCACTGTTATACACGGAGAGTGCAGCTATTAAAATAACGACATTCAACGAGTTTGCGACCAGTAAATCACCTAACTCGTGGAAAATTAACACAAATGGGCTAGTCTTTCCGTCAAGGTCAACCCAAGGGTATAACGCTAACAACACCGCTAATGATCCAATATAGAAAATCAATATACGGTAAACCACTTGATTGATCGCTTTGGGTATACTTTTATCTGGGTTTTCTGCTTCAGCAGCCGTAATACCCACCAATTCCAAGCCACCAAACGAAAACATGATAATCGCAAGAGCCATAATTAGCCCATTAAAGCCATTCGCGAAGAAACCACCGTACTCCCACAAGTTACTGACTTTCGCCTGTGGCCCACCATGACCGCTTAATAATAAATAACAACCAAAGATGATCATGGCAATAACAGCAATAACTTTAATTAACGCAAACCAGAACTCTGTTTCACCATAAGAACGCACATTCACTAAATTGATGGCATTTACTGCGATAAAAAATACCGCGGCTGACACCCAAATAGGTAATTCAGGCCACCAATGTTGCATATATTTCCCTGCGGCAGTCAGTTCAGTCATCCCAACGAGGATAAACATCACCCAATAATTCCACCCAGACAGAAAGCCTGCAAAACCGCCCCAATATTTAAATGCGAAATGACTAAATGAACCTGCCACAGGCTCCTGAACTATCATTTCGCCCAACTGACGCATAATGAGAAAAGCAATAAACCCACATAATGCATAACCAAGTAAAACAGATGGCCCTGCCATTTGAATTGTTGTTGCAATCCCGAGGAATAACCCTGTACCAACAGCGCCCCCCAAAGCAATCAACTGGATATGCCTATTTTTTAATCCCCGCTTTAGCGTCTGTTGCTGTTGCGCCATAACTTTACCCTTTCGTCCTATTACTTGCTTTTTATCGTCCAAAATTATGATAATCGTACAAGTTTATTTGAATTTTCTTATTAACACTACATTCTTCTGGCTCTGTTTCACATTAATACAGCCCATCAGGAGGTGTTATTAGTTGTTTTTATTTTTCATCGTATTACATAACGATACTGGCAGAAAATTATCCCGACTCAATATCAAGTATTGTGCATTAAAAAGCAAATTCAAAATGGTAACAAGTCAGTTACACCGCAAATACCAAAAATAAAGTTTTCTCCCCCTTGATCGCAAAGGCTGTCCATCGCTAAAAGATAGAGAAAAAGGCAACTTAAGATGACGATAATAGCAATAAATATTTTACGACCAAACACCTAACATTCCTTCAAATATCAATGATGATTTTATTTTTCAAATGATTACAATGGTAAGGCGCGGTCGCTTTATCATTGACTGTGCTAATTACATTAGCTGCAATACATTCGCAGAATGAATACTACTCTAATTTGCGGTCACAAATTTGAGGAAAATAAGCAATTAACCTGTTTTTACAAAAATCTTGCTCATTTTAAGTACTATTGCCCGTTAACTTATTCTGATTGTGCTTTTTTTGCCCAAAAAATGAGAAATACCGCACAAGCAGCCTTTGTCATGGTGAAATGAAGTTGTGTATACTTCTGCTACCGTAAAACTAGAAATAATATAAGATGCCACAAGATAACCACTTAGCTCTTGTTTATGCTTTGAGTAAATGGATAGAAGAACACTTAGGACGCGTGATCCACTTAGAAGAACTCGCGGCTTACTCTGGCTATTCACTTTGGCATATGCAAAAAATTTTCAAAGAAGTCACCGGGATTTCACTAGGTAAATACATACGCCAACGCCGCCTTGCTGGTGCGGTTAACTTACTGCGTAACAGCAACCAATCAATCTTCGATATCGCTTTGGATTTCGGTTTTGGTTCACAATCCCATTTTACGTACATGTTCCGTAAAGAGTATGGCATTACGCCGTTTGATTTCAGGCAAAATGAACAAATTCAGCTTGATGTCAAACAACCGTTGCACTTAACTGGTGATTATGAGTGAGTATGTTTTTATCGCATTAATTAAAAGCTTATTACTATTTTTAGTTTTAATGCCATAAAACATTGTCATTTCAATCGGTTTTCTGAACAGTCACATTGTCTTGTGTTCTGTTCGCCAGTATCTTCTTGCGGTCTTATACTCTTTATCACACCTGTTACATCGAGTTAGGTAATTTACATTCTAAATAATTGGAGTAAGGTACTGGGAGAAAAGTACTAATTTTAGGAGGCATTGGATGTCAATCAAACTGGTCGCCATTGATTTAGATGGCACGTTACTTAATTCCCAGCACCAAATATCTCCCGCAGTAAAAGACGCTATCAAGCAAGCACAACAAAAGGGTGTTCATATTGTCTTAGCATCAGGCCGCCCTTTCTCTGGCATATTCCCATACTTAAAAGAATTAGGTTTAAATAGCTCTGACAATTATTGTATTAGTAATAATGGTAGTGTTATCCATCAAGCAAATGATGGCAGCCACCTCATTGAAAACCTGCTAGATTTTGATGACTTCCAATATTTTGAAGAGCTGGCTAGAAATATCGGCGTTCACATGCATGCCCTCGCAGATAACTGTATGTTTACCACAAACCGTCATATTAGCCATTACACGGTTGCCGATGCTTATTTAACCAACACACCGCTGATATATAGCCCTGTTAATGAGATGGATAACTCGCTCGCTTTTACCAAGTTTATGATCATCGACCACCCAGAAAAACTGGAAGTCGGCATTAGCTATATCCCTGAGAATGTGTTTGATAGT
Organism: Providencia sp. 2024EL-00732; assembly: GCF_044006275.1. NCBI lineage: Bacteria > Pseudomonadati > Pseudomonadota > Gammaproteobacteria > Enterobacterales > Morganellaceae > Providencia > Providencia sp. 2024EL-00732. Next base: position 1,013,617 of record NZ_JBIPDG010000001.1, read on the forward strand.
TATTCATTAATCCGAACCAGCCCTTACTTTCTTGAAATATCGACAAAAACCTCAAGTAAAGGTGCCGCCTTACAATGTATTTGCGAAAAATTAGGAATTACACCCGACAAAGTGATGAGTATTGGCGATCAAAATAATGATATCCAAATGCTACAATATGCAAGTGTTTCAGTTGCGATGGCTAATGCTTTAGAGCCTATCCAGAAAATGGCAAAATTTGTCACAAATACAAATGATGAAGACGGTGTTGCTATCGCTATTAATAAGTTTATTAATGTCTAACTAGCTTAGAATTCATTGGCTTTACCAGCGCTCGCACGTCGCAAGCGCTGCGGTCTACTGCTCCTATACGCGCTTTTGTCGAGTCGCCCAAAAACAGACAATCGAACCAACTGTGACCATAAAAACACCCTGCCAAAAACTGAATGTCAATGCAGTACTCAATAATACTGAAGCGAAAGCTGTTGAAATAACAGGAGTAAAGTAAGAAAGTGTTCCTAAAAATGCCACATTGCCTTTAATCACAGCCAGTGTCCACAAGGCATTAGCTCCCCCTGTTGCAATAGCGGCAACGACTAAAAGCGAAATACTTTGGCTAGTAATAATAAATGGTGTTGGTGAGCTAAAAAAATAAAGCACCCATAAGCCGACTGAGGTCAAAATAAAAAATAGCACCATGCCATTATTGCCCCCCGAAATGCGCTTAGTCACATTACTATAAAAAGACCAAATAATCGCCCCGCTAAAGGCTAAAAAGTAACAAAGGGGGTTACTTTGAATATTTGCAAGAACAGCATTAATTGAAAGCGGTTGGTCCCCTGAAATAACCCAAACAAGCCCCATACAGGCTAAAATTAGCCCAATCGCTAATAATAGAGTGAAACGTTGCCGATTAAAAAAAACTGCGAGAGCAATTGTAAAACTTGGCCATAAATAATTCACCATACCCAGCTCAATCGCTTGTTGTCGACTGTTTGCTAACCCCAACGCTAAAACAAAACAAAGCTCATAGCATACAAATAGTATCGTTCCCCAAAATAAGTAGCGTTTAGGGTACTGCTTTATTTTTGGTACCCCCATTACAAGAACTAACACTATTGAGCCAATCGTATAAACGAGTGCAACACCACCAACAGGACCAAAGTTTTCACTTACACTGCGGATCAGCCCAACCATCGTACTCCATAATAAGATAGAAATGACCCCGTAAAACGTTGCAGCATACTGATTTAACTTCATAATATTCCCAGCTATTTAGTTCTAAAAATGTTTTATACCAAAAATGGTGGCGCTTAATATTTTAAAAAACCTTATAGCTCAAAGAATTATAATGCAAGATCTTTTACTGGTATTACGTTCTAATCGTACATAAAAAAATTCTTAGGATTCTCACCTAAGAATTTCATAATAAAGCTTTAACCACTAACGCGAAGATTCTTTTTCAACCCATTTATCAACCTGTTCTTTTTCCCAAATTCCTTCTTCAAATTGTTTTTTCAACTCAGGGTGCTGATTAATGTCAAAAGTGGGTATTTTCCCCGCCGCTAATTGCTGCTTATAATCTTTTGCTAATTTAAATGCGATACCCGATAACAAAAGAATAGCGATCAAATTTGTGATTGCCATCAGCCCCATTGACAAATCGGCTAATTTCCAAATAAATGGCATTTCTGCAAGAGCACCAAACATCACCATCCCCAATGCCGCCAAACGGAAAATAAACAATCCAGCCGTATGGTTATTCTCTAGAAAAATCATGTTACTTTCTGCATAAGCATAATTTGCAATTATCGAAGTAAAGGCGAAAAAGAAGATAGCAATCGCGATAAATGTGCTTCCCCAACTCCCGACTGCTGAAGATAGCGCTAACTGTGTCAATTCGATGCCATTAATTTTTTCGACACCACCATCGAGAACCCCTGAAGAAAGGATAATAATCGCAGTCGCGCTGCAAATCACTATCGTATCCATGAAAACACCGAGCATCTGTACATAGCCCTGCGAAGCAGGATGAGGGGGATAAGGTGACGCCGATGCAGCTGCATTTGGTGCTGACCCCATCCCTGCCTCATTCGAAAATAACCCACGTTGAATACCTTGAGTCATAGCCTGAGCAACACCATACCCAATCGCCCCACCAGCCGCCTCTTGTAGACCAAATGCATTTCTAATAATCAACATAAATACTTCAGGTAACCGCTCTATGTGGTGCCCCACAACCCAAAATGCCAATAATAAATAAGCTGTAGCCATAACAGGAACAACTAATTCAGCGACCTTAGCAATAGATTTTAACCCACCAAAAATAATAACGCCGCTTAATAAAACTAAACCAATTCCGACATAAACAGGATTAAAATCGAAAGCAACAGCCGTTGCTTGTGCAATAGAATTGGCTTGGACTGCATTAAAAACTAAACCAAATGCAATAATGAGGAAAATTGAAAACAATACCCCCATCCAACGCTGATTTAGCCCTTTTTGCATGTAATAAGAAGGCCCCCCACGGTAATTACCTTGGTCATCTTTAGTTTTATATAGTTGAGCTAAAGTACATTCAACAAATGAAGTTGCCATCCCCAGCAATGCGACAACCCACATCCAAAAAATAGCACCTGGTCCACCAGCGGTTAGCGCGATTGCTACTCCAGTTAAATTGCCCGTTCCGACTCTGGCTGCTAGGCTGGTACACAATGCTTGAAATGATGAAATACCTGCACTATCCGTCTGTTTACTATTTTTTAACACCCCAAACATATGCCTAAAATGCCTAATTTGGATAAAACCTGAGCGAATAGTAAAGTACAACCCTGCTCCCAACAGTAAATAAATGAGTAAATAACCCCAAATAAAATTAGTTAATGTGTTTATATGTTCTATCAAATCGCTCTCCTTTTTATTAAATTAACTAATAAAGAATTAGCTGCTAATTAGCACGCATCTACTCTTTATAATTATTAAAGAATAGAAAACAAAAAATAAAATAAAATATTTCTTTTTGTTTTTTGAAATTATATTTTTTTATCTTTAATGTAAATTTTTTTTCGATTTATTATTCATTCATTTTCTATTAATGGAGATTCCGAACTCATTTCTTTAGAGAGAATAGCAACAAAATTCTTTCAAAACAGACAGATAAAATACCCCTCCTCTATTTGACTTACAGAAAATCAAACGTTTGATTTTTAGCTTTTTTTTTAATCGCATAACTAATGAGATTAATAACTCCCGCTAACTTATTAGCAAGAAATGAATTTAAATACAATAACAGCTAACACGATTGCTTATAATTAAACGAGTCTGTTAAGCTATATTTATTTTTAATCTAAAATCAAAATTTAATAAATCATATCAACCAACCAATGAACAACCAGACCAATTCGTATCATCTAAATAAGATAGTTGATTATACTTTGCGTTAACAATAAACTGATTGAAATTTCGCTTTTTAGACAAGAGGTTAACATATGGAAATTACGATAAAGCTGTCTGATGACTCTACATCTCAACTCTCAGAAAAATCATACCAAGCTTTTACAGATGAGCTAAAAGCCCGAGTTTTGGAAGTATATCCTGGTAGTTATTTGCTGATCACCCACGACAGTGGGCCAACAACTTTCCAAACTAATGGATTTCACGATGATAATAAAGTCCATATAGTGCTGCATGAACTTGTTGAAGATGTCTTAAAGCATGGGCACTGGTTACAGCAATAATTGATCAATAAGCCTTTTATTACATAGCCAGCTGTAACCTTAACAAAAGTGTTCAGCTGGTTAATTTTTTGATTTCAATTTGTGTAGCCTCAACTCACCCCTACCCTTATCGCAGTTTAAAGTCTGATCAAGGTCATACTTCTCCTTAACTTTTTTAAAATTATGGTAAATCGCTTTATTTTTTATCGTTATATGCTAAAGTATATAACGTAATTTTCATTTACATTGCTTTTGCTGATTATAGCGGCCAGTATTTATACTGGCTCTTTTTTATGAAATCATGCTATAAAGTTATCAATACCCCCCGTTTTAGGTCTAATCTGCTATAGTATTTCGCTGATACTGTATAGAGTTACTATTCATCGTGTGCAAAATAGAGGTATGATTATGAAGCGTTTATTACTGGCTTTTTGCCTGACTCCAGTCCTTGCTATGGCAGAAAATGCCCCTTTAAATATAAGCGAATTAGCCAATGATTATTGCGAAATCACCGGTCAAACGCTAAGTGAAGCATACAGCACTAACAAAACCAATAGTGAATTAACCCAAGCAACTATTGCTAAATTGAAAAGTGAGAATGTAGATCTGAAGCAATTAGAAACTCTTGAATCCGATCTTCGTCAAAACCTAGCCACTGCCATTGATGCTATACGCAGTAACAAATCTAATTTTGCTAACGAAGCAGATTTTCAAAAATCACTGAACGATTCAATCTCAGCTTGTAAACTACAAACTGAGCTATTATTAAATAAGTCTTAATTACTAGGCTAAAGTCAAAGAGCTCAAATTTCGCTTTGAGCTCTCTTTTGTTAATCTGTTTCTTTTTTAGAACACAATCTTTCTATTGAAAGTTGTAATTCCTGCGTTTCACTTATAATCAACTGTTCATGTTCAGAAAAACGCCCATCCTTGATGATAACATTTGCGACAAACGGCAAAGGGTTTTCTTGTGAAGGTAAATGATATTTCCCACACACACGGTAGTTTTCTCCCTCTTTAAACTCACCTTTTTGCATTATTTCAACATCATTAAACTCAATATTGCTTGCATTACCCAGCTTCGCTTCAACCAAACGTTGCGCCTCATTCTTAACATCAGAATCCCCGATACTGGTATAAGAATGGTAGCCAAACACACCAAGTGCTAACAACAGAACAATCAACAATTTTGTTTTTATACGTTTCAACGTACTACCCTTCTTCATTTATGACATTTGAGAATATTATAAATGCATCATATCAATTTTTGTGAACAATTTGAGCCTTTGATATTCACTGCCCTCAATACCGTTAAAAGTATGATAAAACCTGAAAGATAATGACAAAAACTCCTCACTTTTCAGATACACCAAAATTAATCGACAGAACTAATATTTTTCATATTAATATTTTTATATTTAGTATTGATAAAAAAAACATTTTATATTTTTCTTCTCAGTTTTATACTAGTTACCCCTACTTATTATTTTCTAAGTCATTTATGAAAGAAAAAATTGTAAAAAATCTAGTTGATTTAACCTACGGTAACAACAATGATGTTAAAATAGCAGCAATTACTGCATTAGGTGATTATAAATGTTCAATTGAACAACAAGATGCAATCGATAGGTTATTAGTTTTATGTGATGATTATAATAAAGATATTGCTGTCGCCTCTATTATATCACTCAGCAAGCTAGCAAAATTTTTCTATGAAAAACAATAGAATAAAAAAACCAGAAATTACCCGATGAAAACATTAACTTTAACTTAATTGTTTTAACAATATATTTTCATTGTGAATAAATAATGGAAAAATATTGTCACAATAGTGATTTATTCATTTAGATAAGTAAATCCGATTGAACTAATTAAATATATTGGCAGAATGATAATTAATAAATATTCCAAAGGAGATAAGCCATGAATATATTAAAACCATTAATTATCAGTGCAAGTTTAATCGCTGTTAGTTTTTCTACATTTGCGTATCCTGGGGATGGCTACGGAAATGGTTCTTGGCACCGTGGTGGGTATCAAAATCAACAACAATATAATAATAGACCATGTGATAACTTTCGCCAATTTAACAATACCGGTCGTTATCAAGGAATGATGCAATATTCAACTGCTATCCAAACAACTCAGCCAGATGAAGCACTGAAAAAAATTGCAGTTGATGCCCCTAAAGGAGAAAACGGGAAACAATATATGGTCAAAGTCGCCGTTATTGAAATCACACCCAATACACCAGTCCAAGGCCAATAATGTTTTATATCAAGCCACCCCTTGATATAACTCGACTAGAAATATTTGCGGTGGTTCACACCGCATTTTTATCACTACGAGGGCCAATTTATAACTACATAATTAATTATATTTGCATTACCAACATGAGCCCCTAAAAGCCAGCCATAATGCTATACACTTAAGTGCGTTATCAATATAGATAAAACCTGACCATTCCCTCAACTGCCAGGTGAATAAAAAATCAAAAAATGTAAATAATTATTTACTTTAATGCGATTTTAAGTAACCTAACAGATTCAAAAATAATAATTTCAGGGAATAATCATGGATCGTCGTTCATTTCTTAAATCAACTTCATTGATTGCAGGTAGCATTGCAATTAATGCTTTTTCAAATCAATCTATTGCACAAACAAATAGCCCTGTTTTGCCTGACGAACAACATCCACTATTGCTTAATTTTAATGAAAATTCGTTAGGCATGTCAGTAAAAGCTAGAGAGGCTGTTATTAACGCACTACCGGGTGCATTTCGTTATCCAGATGCCGCACGTGCTGAACTCTTAACTAATATTGCAGAACTTTACCGTTTATCTGACAAGCACATCAGTATTGGTAACGGCTCATCAGAAATTATCCAAGCTGCTGTCGCAATGTTAGCAAACCGAGCCAACCAACGTGGAATAAAAATTCAACTAGTGACGCCGGACCCAACCTTTAATTATGCAGAACTTTACTCTCTTTCACTGAGTGTGAAAGTTACGAAAATCCCGCTAACCGCAGAGCTTGCTTTTGACTTAGCGAAAATGGAGCAAGCCACAAAAGATTTTGAAGGATTATCTATAGTTTATATTTGCAATCCCAATAACCCTACTGCGATGATTACACCTCACAATCAACTCGAAAAGTGGATGAATAGTCAGTCTGATAATTTATTTTTTATTGTCGATGAAGCTTATGCAGAATATGTTGAAGACCCTAATTTTACTAGCGCGATAGAATTAGTAAAAAAAGATCAAAATAATTTAATTGTCACTCGTACATTTTCAAAAATATTCGCCTTAGCAGGCTTAAGAATTGGTTATGGTGTCGCTTCCCCAGCGACCATTGCTGCTGTTGATGAGTTTTTATCCATCGATAATACCAATACGGCAGGGGCTGTTGCTGCTATAGCGTCGTTAAAAGATAAACCATTTATCGCACATAGTCTTAAATCTAATAACACATCTCGCATGATAGTAGAAAAAGCGTTCAAGGAATTAGGTTTGGAATATGCGCCTTCACAAGCCAATTTTATTTTTCATAAGGTTAACGGTGATGTGAAAACTTATCAACAACGTATGGCTGATGCTCATGTGATGGTTGGCCGCGAATTTCCTCCAATTATTGGGTGGAACCGGCTCACTCTAGGAACGCCAGAAGAAATGCTGCAATTTGTTGTTATATTAAAACAATTTCATAAGAAAGGATGGGTTTAAATACTAAGCACCTATCGGATTCATGGGGCCTTTCGATTACTTTATTAATTAAAATGGCCCCTTAAAAATAAAAAAAGCTCCTGCAAAAATAAGAATAAAACCAATCACATGGTTAACCGTAAAACTTTCTCCCAAATACAATACTGAGAATAGAACGAAAACACAGAGCGTTATTACCTCTTGCATCGTTTTCAATTCAGCCGCAGTATAATATTGATGCCCTAGCCGATTGGCTGGTACGGCGAAACAATATTCTACCAATGCAATTAACCAACTAAAAAAAATGACTATATACAACGGCTTCGTTGTAAATTTCAAATGACCATACCAAGCAAACATCATAAATACATTTGAAATTACAAGTAAAAATACGGGGTAAAGTTTAGTTAGCATTCTATTTTAATAAGCCAGAAATTTGAGGCCGCTATTATGAGTTGAATAACATCACATTACAATCTTATCCCACCCAAAGCGTTTTATTCCATCTGCCCAAACCTATTTTCCCCTGTTAGAGGTAATAATGAAGATTAAATATGAATTAATGACACAAGCAGATTGCCCTGAAGTTGCAATATTATTACAAGCTAATGCCGAATCTCAGCAAGGTGGTCTTTTAGGGGAGTACCCATTACCCAAAGTGGGTGCAATGTATGCCAATAGCTTATCAACATTTGTTGCACGTGACGCTGAAAAAATTATTGGCGTTGTATTTAGCTTTGCCAGCACATCTACCGCATTACCCCCTATCGCCCATTTAATTCTTGAACAAAACAGTGGGCTAATGAATGGCAATTGGTTCTATGGCCCTGTATGTATTGATATTAATTATAGAGGAAACAATATTCTCAAATCTCTTTACGACAACATATGTGCTTTCAATACCGGAAAACCTGTGGCTTTCATCAATGCGGCTAACCACAGGTCTCTTGCCGCACATTTAAAAATAGGTATGCATAACGTTGCCAGTTTTGACTTTCAGGGGACGCACTATTATCTCGTAATAGGAAATTAAATTGTACTAATTGGTACACTTTTTTGTTTCAGTTTTTCCGTCTATCTATTACACTAGAACAAATTATTGTATTTTGGAGTACACTTTATGATTGATATCATAACTACAAATCAACAAGCTTGGGATAAACAAGCAGAATTACAATTAGCTTGGTCAACTCCTGTTGACTCACAGACTATTAATGACGCTAAACAAGGGAAATGGAAAGTCCATCTTACACCTAGCCCCGTTGATGAAACTTGGTTAGGCAATATTAAAGGTCAGAAGATCCTGTGTTTAGCCTCCGCAGGGGGGCAACAGGCCCCTGTATTAGCAGCTGCTGGGGCAGATGTCACTGTTTTCGATTTATCTCAAAAGCAACTTGAAAAAGACCAAAAAGTCGCCGAAAGAGATAACTTAACATTGAAAACAGTTCAAGGGGATATGCGCTCATTAGATATTTTTGCGAATGAAACATTTGATATAATATTCCATCCCATCTCTAATCTGTATATTCCGGACGTTACACCTGTTTAGCAGGAGTGTTATCGCATTTTAAAACCTAATGGCCGGTTATTATCCAGTTTCTTTAATCCAATAGTTTTTGTTGGAGAACGAAATAAACATTACGATGAACAAGGTATTATTAAACCATCCTATAAGATGCCATTTTCTGAGCTAGCCACCTTATCCTCCGAACAAATAGCACAAAAACAAGCTAACCAAGACGCTTTTGTCTTTGGTCACTCATTAACTGATTTAATTGGCGGGCAACTGAAAGTAGGTTTTCATATTGTGGGCTTTGAAGAAGACTGGCAACCCAACCCACGGTTTGTTATTGATAATTATTTACCAACTTTTTTAGCCACTATGGCCATCAAAACAAATTAGCTTTACAAGAACTCGTTAACTTACCGTTAACGAGCAATAGGATGCTAAGCTCTATGGCAGTATCTATCCCATACTGCCTCAAATTGTTCAGGGGGGATTATATCATCTGTTTTTTCTACGAAAGGAATGGATACCATCACCTTCCCAGCTCTATTTTTATGTAAGCGTATAATAAATCTTTTATACCCATGAGGTAGCTCATTCTCAAAGCCAAAAACCTCACCGCAGTAATAACCTGTTTCGTCCCCTTCATCACTTTTTGTTAATACATAGTACTGAACATTTTTATAATTTGCCGCTGATGGGTAAGCAAGAAAATCCTCGACAGAGCTTTTTACTCGACTTTCAGTATCTAATTCAGGATCTAATGCGAGTTCTGTCATAATACCCGCAATATACGCACAACCAGCGACTAATAGTAAAACTAAGGATCTTAATAACATTTTTATCTTAAAGCTCTATGGAGAACACTGCATATCATTATAGTTTAGCCTTAATATTTTGCGACTCTTAAAATCATGGAATTCTTTTTTTCACATAATACACTAAATATAGGAACCTTATGTCAATATATTTAAATAACCTAGTGGCTATTTTTAATATAATTCACTGAGCAAGTTGCCATATATAAACTAATATTATCGCTGTAATTACCCATACAACCGTAGCAAGACTTAAGCTTGCCAAGGCCGTCATTTTAGTTGCAAACAAATACACGGTTAATAAGTACATTGCATAAGGGATGAGAGACCATAAGCCAAATAAAGCTGTTTTTTTTAGCGCTTCCGTTCCTTGTTCTTGTACCACAATAACATGAGCTATTAAGGCAAATGTAGGAAATAAAGGAACTAATCCAGCAATATAATAAATTTTACTACGAGATAATAACGCAATAATTAGCACCGCTAAAGCACCTAAAATGCATTTAAAAAATAATGACAACATAAGACACTCAAAAGTTAAATTAAGCTTAGAATGTGATTATCTTCGATTAAAAGAATGATAACTACATTCTAGCTACCAATAATGCACAAATTATTTGCCTTTTGTAACACCACTCCTCCTGCATGCGTAAAAACACTTATTTTTTATTCAATTTTATGAGCTAAGTCAAATTGTTGAATATAAAGTATCCGGAATTGGTGCCGATACATTCAATTAGTCCCTACGCCTGATGCTTTCGCGTGACTACATATAACTTTTTAGCTATCGGACTGCTTGAATATGCTCGAGGTTAACAACGTTATGTTTAGAAGTCGGAATTTGTATGTGTGCAAACATACTACTCGATGGTATGAAAGGAAATAATTAATGATGTCTGATACTTCAAAAATAACTAAATTTAGCTCAGCTAAATTTGCTTTATCCGGTTTTAAAACAACTACTCTTGTTTGGTTAATCTCAGGGCTTCTTATTGTTCTATTGCTTTCAACTTGCTGGTTTTTCTTTAGTTCTTTAAAGCAGTATCAAACCACATTAACTAAACTCGATACTATTTATAACGAACAAACAGAATTAAACAACACATGGCAATCGTTATTACAAGCTAGAAACACCTTAAACCGCGCCAGTTCTCGACATTTACTTATCATCAACAAGATGAAAACATCCAATACTGATATTGATAGTCTCATTGAGTTTTATCATAAAAAAATGGTAGAGACTGATAGTTACTGGAAAGCGTTTTCCACATCTTCTCTCTATAAAAATAGTGAAGCTTATTCTGAATTAGAAAAGGCTTATAAAGAACTCTATGCCGCCTTAAATGAGCTCTCGGTCTTTTTAGTACAAGGTAAAACGTATGATTTTTTAAATCAGCCCACCCAAGGGTTCCAAGATACGTTCGAAAAAAACTACATTAATTACCATCAGCAATTAAATGCAAACTATCACGATATTGCTGTAGCGAGTGAACAGCTGTATAAACAAAGCATCATAGGGCTAATAGTCATCATGACGATAATTACCCTTGTAACCTTGTTTATCCGGTTTATTTTACAGTTTTTCTTTATTCGACCATTAAACCAAGTTATTGATGGCATTGAAAAAGTAAGTCAGGGTATTCTCTACCATAGTTTTGATAATCGGGGCTTATTTGAAATAAAGCTATTAAAGCAGCATGTTTCTAACATGCAAAGTAAGCTAGTCGATATTGTAACAAATATTTATGACAACACTCACCACATCAAAGTTGAACTGAGTGATATTACTCAAATGAATCACGACCTTTCCATTCGTGCAGACCAACAAGCAGCTGCGATTGTGGAAACTGCGGCGAGTGTAGAAGAGCTGGACTCCTCATTTAAATTAAATACGGCTAATACCAACCAGTCATGCCAGCTCATGTCGGCGACAAGTGTCACAATTGAAAAAAGTAATGAACTGATTTCTGATGTCGTAGAAAATATGGATGATATCGTCGATTTCTCTAAAGAGATTAGCAAAATCACTTCCACCATCGATAATATTGCCTTTCAAACTAATTTATTAGCCTTGAATGCTGCAGTTGAAGCTGCTCGAGTAGGTGAACATGGTAAAGGGTTTGCTGTGGTTGCTAATGAAGTGCGTGAGTTATCTATTAGTTGTACTCAAGCTTCAAAAGAAATTAAGCTCTTGATTAATAACTCAAATGATAAAATTAATCATTGTTTCCAATTAGCAGCCGATGCAAATGACAATATCGTTTCGATTGCCCAAGATACATCGAACATTAATGAAATGATCCAAAGCGTTGCTCTCGCCTCCAACGAGCAAACTCACGGTGTTAGCCAAATTCATTTAGCTATTAACGAGCTAGATAGTACAACACAAGCTAATGCTTCAATGACCCGTGAATTACAGTCATCATTAAAAGCCTTAGAATCTCAATCTGATTTACTGGAAGAAATTATTTCTATTTTCCATACTGAGCCTAAAGATGGGGAAGAATTAGAAACTAGTGATGTTAGTGAGGTAAAAGACTAATCTAAACTTAACCATTTACAATAGCAGCCATCAAGGAAATTGCTCTTTATAGGGCAATTTCCTTGACAATACCTATCCATAGTTCCTCCTCTTTAATACTTTACTTTCTAAGCGTCAATTTAGTAGTCATTGAATATTTTTTACTTTTTATCTGATATAACATATCCCGATGACTTCTGAACTAATAAAAATGAGCTAATGATGACAATAAAAATTACTGTCCTTGTCGACAACAATACCTTAATCGATAGTTATTTTTGCGGGGAGCCCGGCGTTTGTTACCATATCGAAGCCGATGGAAAAAAAATATTATTCGACACTGGCTATTCCAACATCTTTATTGATAATGCACACATTTTAAATATCGACCTTGCTAATATTACTGATCTTGTACTTTCCCATGGGCATAATGACCATACATGGGGCTTAGGGCACCTAATCCAACATTTTGACCGTCGTAATATTGAAGCACAGCAAACGAAAAAGCTTATTTACCATCCTGATGCACTTATACAAAAAAAATTTCAGTCCAAAGTGATTGGAGCGAATACTCCAAAAGATATTTTATCTGCCTATTTTGATTGTATTGAAACGACTGAACCTTATTACCTTTCAAACAATATCGTGTTTTTAGGGCAAATCCCCCGAGAAAATAACTTTGAAGGGCAAGAGCCCATTGGAACCACCCTCGATAATGATAACAACGAGGTTGATGACTATGTCCTTGATGACTCTGCACTTGCTATCAAAACAACTGAAGGACTGATTGTGATAACAGGCTGTTCGCACTCAGGAATTTGTAATATTACAGAGTACGCTAAAAAGGTAACAGGGATTAATAAAATAGTTACTGTAATCGGAGGGTTCCATCTACAACAAGCCTCGAAAGAAGTTTTAGAATGCACCGGAAATTACTTTAATCAGCAAGATTTAATGCACATTCACCCATGCCACTGCACTGACCTCAATGCAAAAATACACCTAGCCCAATATGCTGCTGTTCAAGAAGTTGGCGCAGGGTTAAAACTAACCTACCCTAGTTAATCGCATACATAGAATTTATAAAGCTCAGTTTTTAAACTGAGCTTTATTTTGTATTTAAATAATCAATGTTAAGTTCTTGAGCCTAAATCTTGGTCTGCACCGGCACCTTTTAGCATTCTTGTTAATTCTTCACAACGTATGATCTTATTATTAGCAATCTGGAAACAGGCAAATACTTCGAACTCGCTAACTGAACCATCTTTTTTAATCGCTTTTGCTAAATGCTGGGTATGTACACAACTTTCCCCTTCCGCTATCGATTTAATGGTTATAGTTATAGACTGAGTTGCCTGTTTCAGTGCCTGTAAATGCGCGATAAACTCATTAAAATTAATTTTTTTACCATCAACAATTTGGATATACTCATCTGAAAAGTATTTTTGAGCAACAGACCTTGAACCAATATCTTCTCCCAATACTGCATTCAATGCTTGTTTTACTAGTTGCATATTATTCATTATTTTTCCTTAGTGACAAAAGCTATTCCCTAATTGTTATGGGTCTTTTATTTTTCATTTCAAGCCAAAGTCTGAGTTATTAACTTTCATACTGACATATGTAATATTTTAACCACAACCTTCCTGTTAACAATCGTTCTGCTATTACTCACCTATTGTAACAATAGCACGGTAATCATCATTAAAATAACGGCCAATTTGTCGCATTTATTGTTGACTGCACAGCACAATACGGGTTTTTGCAACATTAATCTCCCTAAATTATCCCCCCAAAATTTTTTCTATCTAAACACATACTCTAATTTGGTTTAAAACATAATCACTGGTATCATCTTGTAGTTGCCCATTTAAACTATAGGCAGCTATAACAATAACTATAAATGTACATTTCCATTAGATACCCCTGCTTGCAGGGGCTTTTTTTCACTCCTTATCCCCCCTTTAGTCTCATTTTGTATCTAGTTAATTAGTAACCATTTTCAGCTAACGCCCTCAGCGTAAGCAAGCTAGGTACTCCTCAATTTAATATTGGATCTCTCGAATATGCCATTGTTCTTGGTAAGTTGGCTAATTTACCAACGCGTTAAATACAAAAATCATCAAGGAAGAATATTATCCATAGATAGCCGCCAAGCTTTATTACTTGCACCATTAAAAGTAACGCAACAGCCGATAAAACCTAATTTATGTTTATATTCTCTTTATAATCAAAATAGCCAATAATAACCGTTACAAAAAAATTGTTATTCACTCACCCGTAAATGGCGTTATCCATACAGTGTAAAACTTGTTTTTTCGTGCTTATTTTAATCCCCCCTTCCTTTTTGTTACAATATTTAACCCTTTGTTAAGGAAATACAAGTTTACTTAACGTAGATTATTTAATTAGTTATTAAATAATCAAGCTATATTATAAAAAAGGTGAACTTATGCGTTTTAACCTAACACAAATAAATATTTTAGAAGAAAACACAAAAATTATTGGTTTAAACATAACGTTAATTGGGGATGACAACTCAACTCATAGTTTCAAAATAGATATCAAGGGGTTGGATACAATGAATTTAACATTAAGGGATATAGAAAAACATGCTATTAAACAGGCTAAGCATAGTTTTGAACACTGCTCCAATGGTTAGCTTACTCCTTGACATTGATAACTATAAACTGATCAACAAATATAAAATATTAATATATTAGTTTACTGTAATCAAAAACATAAAAAATTCTCATGAAATTTTGCCATAATTATAGTCATCAATTATATTTAACAATGTTATCTATGTTCTTAGTTTTAACAAAAGTATAAAGTGTTGTACATTTACTCTGTATCACATCAAAACCAATGCAAAACTGATGTTACTTACTGATAAGGGGAAGTTGATATGAAAGCCTTCAAAGCAATATCATCTATACTGGTCGTTATCTTTATGGGCATTACATTAACAGCTTGTGCACCATCGTCTAAAAGTGAAGGCACTGGCGGCTATATTGATGATACGGTCATAACCACAAAGGTAAAATCAGCTTTACTTGCTGAAAAAAACCTAAAGTCAACGCAAATTAGTGTAGAAACATTTAAAGGGCAAGTCCAACTCAGTGGTTTTGTTAACTCACAAGCAGATGTCAATAAAGCGATTGAAACAACAAGAAAAGTTGCTGGGGTACAATCTGTTATTAACTCTATGAAAATTCGCTAATTACAAATAATAAATGCCTCTTTTAAAGAGGCATTTATTGATATCGTATTCATGTTTAATGAGCAAATATGAGAGACACAAAGATAAAACCTATATTTATTATCGCTAACTTTTATGTATTATCGCCAAAACTTTAGAACTATCTCATTAATAAAACCACTATCCTTCATATGAAGGAACCCCAGCAAACTCATTCAATATCTAAGTCTATTTTGCTAAGACCTTCCCCCTCAATGGGGGAAAAAATAGGCAGGTAAATTATATTCTTAATATAAATAGGGTATAAACCTATTCTAACATTACAAAAAAAACCAATTTTGTATTAGTAATGCGGATAGTGAAATAACGACAGCAGTCAAGGAATACTGCAGTACAACCATAAAACTAAGAAATTTACCAACATTTTTCACTAAACTGCATCCATTATAAAAAATATATCTAGATATTATAATGCAAATTTAAGATTGTACATAACGATTATAAGCTTATTTTCGCCCTATTTCTTTGGTTCAATAACCCATCCCATCCTAGGGAACCATTTTTAGTTTGTAATATACCGGTTTCTCATCTTTTCCAGAGAGTTTCTCTCCCCCAGCCTACAAATGAGCCTTGTTATATTTTTGCTTGAATGATAAACAATAAATAGACGCTAAATTTAACAAGATACGACTTTTTCTCAGAACTTAGAACCATAAGCTGTCTCATCCCCCCCTAAATTAAGAGGTAAAATGGCGCATTTACGCATGGCAAAATAGTTTCCAGACATCATCAATTCGTTCAGATAGTAAGGCATCATCACCACCCTCTATAATAGGAAAAGATAGAAGAATTAACCCCTTAGGTGGCTCATATACTTTGACAACAAAACGTTTAAACCCATCTGGTAGATCATCATTATTAAACATAAAAACCTCACCACAGATATAGCCTAAACGCCCCCCGTTTTGTGTTTTTTTACTGAAAAAATATTCCATATTCCTAAAGTTAGCGGCATCTGGATATGCTAATACGTTAGCAACATTGATTTTAGACTGTTCAATAGGGTCAAAATTTATCGTTTTAGTCATTGATATACCAAAAATAAATGATATCACCATTAGAAAAATAATAATGATTGCCCTTAATATAGATACCTTACCAAGCTTAAATTTCATCCTACTTTCCTAACTTCTAATTAAATAACAGTGAGAATATGAATAGAATAGCAAAACTTTTATTTTAAGCTAGGTTTCACTGACTATATTGACGACCCAATATCCATATTAAATGTAACAATTATTGTTAAATATAATAATTAATTAAAAACCAATACTATTATGAGTAGTATTGGTTTTTCTTCAAATGTTATAACTGTTCGACATCCTGTTAAACTTGTCATAAAGCTAGGTTATTTATTATACCTTTCAAAAATACAGCATGTGTTGTGAGTGAAAATTGAGCTATTAAATCGCTGTATTCTAGGAACCTAAGCGATGACTAGAACTGTTGGTTTAACCCCAGCCCTAGTTTCACGCAAGCTATAAGTGAAGTTATTTTTCTTATCTAAACAACTAAAATTTCGTCAATGTTTAACGCTTTCAATTGATATTCGTGAGCATACATTACGTTATTAACCTCAATTCTCACGTTATATCTTTATATGGTTATATCACTACCTAGAAGCCACCTACCGAATACAACTGTGTATTATTTCAATTTAAAATACGCAATGGTAAAGGGTTGTTGTATTGCCTTAACACATAAAACATATTGAAATATAAGCCAAATAATGTATTTCTCATTTATTGGGTTATTTATCTTGAGCTTATTATTCCGGATTAATATTTGATCTTATTCACAGATTACGACTCTTTCATTTGAGAAACCCAACTCCATAAAATAATATCAATCGGAGTTAAATTTCATAAAAGTGAGCTCAATATGGTCTTAATTGAAAAAATGACTAAAGATATTCAAGAAAAAGGTGGGCTAATTGTATCTTGTCAGCCTGTTGATAATAGCCCAATGAACAAGCCTGAAATTGTGGCCGCAATGGCTCAAGCTGCAGTAAATGCCGGTGCTATCGCAGTACGAATCGAAGGTATAGAAAACCTAAAAGCCACTCGCCCGCTTATTGATGTTCCAATTATAGGTATTGTAAAACGTGATTTACTGGATAGCCCTATAAGGATCACCCCGTGGTTAAGTGATGTCGATGCCTTAGCGCTAGAAGGTGCTGATATCATTGCTTTTGATGGCACCGACCGCCTACGACCAGTTCCTGTCAATGAATTACTCGCTCGCATACATCACTTAGGTAAATTAGCGATGGCCGATTGCTCAAATTTCAATGAAGGAATGTATTGCCATGCATTAGGTACAGAATTTATCGGTTCAACTATGTCAGGCTACACTGGCGGAGAACCTCCCAAATTACCTGACTTACAGTTAGTCACAGCCTTAGCTGAAAACGGCTGCCGTGTCATTGCTGAAGGCCGCTATAACACGCCAATTATTGCAGCGAGAGGCATGCATGCTGGGGCTTGGGCTGTCACTGTCGGTTCGGCATTAACTCGCCTTGAGCACGTCTGTAGTTGGTTTACTCAGGCATTAAAGTTACAGCAGGAGTTGGTGAAATGAATATATTAGCGATTGATATTGGAGGAACAAAAATTTCGGCTGCATTAATTAACCCAAATAACCAACTCACACAACATACTCAAATAACGACTCCTGCTAGCGCTTCACCACGACAACTATATGAAGCATTAAAGCTCATAACCTCACCACTTAAAGCGCATGCTGATGCTGTTGCTGTAGCTTCAACAGGGATCATTTGTGGCGGTATATTGACCGCATTGAATCCTGCTAATCTAGGTGGCTTAAAAGATTTTCATTTGAAACAAACACTTTCCACATTAACTGGTTTACCCTGCTGGATACTAAATGATGCTCAAGCTGCTGCATGGGCTGAATATCATTATCGTCATGAAACCATCTCCGATATGGCATTTATTACCGTATCAACCGGTGTTGGTGGTGGGCTTATTCAACAAGGGAAACTTCAACTCGGAAAGCGAGGTGTTGCAGGCCACCTAGGCCATACCATTGCAGACCCCTACGGACCTATTTGTGGGTGTGGGCGTTATGGGTGTGTTGAAGCCATCGCTTCTGGTCGTGCAATCGCTTCACAAGCTATCGATGAACTTGCTGGTCATGATGCCAAAGCTATTTTTACTGCCTATCACCAGGGAAATAAACAAGCAAAAGAAATTATTCAACGTTCAGCAAATACCATCGCTAATTTAATTGTAGATATTAAAGCAATAACAGATGCCGACTGCGTTGTTCTTGGCGGTAGTGTTGGGTTAGCTAATGGCTATATTGAACTGATTCAAACAACTATTGCACAGCAACCTTCTGCGCTACAAGTACCGGTTTTACCAGCCCACTATCATCATAATGCAGGGCTTTGGGGCGCAGCTCTCTGGGCTAGAGAACAATAAAAAAACTGTCGTACATTTTACCTACTACCTTACATATGGCAGGACTAAAAAATGCAATTACATGATTTTGGTTTCGTTAATTATGCAGTACTGTTTGGTTATTTAGCAGCAATGCTACTTGTTGGTGTTTATTTTTCAAAACGCCAAAAAACAGCAGATGATTATTTCCGTGCAGGAGGCCGAGTTCCAGGTTGGGCTGCTGGGGTTTCTGTTTTTGCAACCACTCTGAGTTCAATTACCTTCATGTCAATTCCAGCAAAAGCTTATACCTCAGACTGGACTTTTATTATTGGTCAATATTTAGCAATCGCCATCTTGCCCTTAGTATTTTATTTTTATATTCCTTTTTTTCGGAAATTAAAAATAACTTCTGCTTATGAATATTTAGAAGCACGTTTTGATATACGCAGTCGTTTATTTGCTAGTTTATCCTTTATGTTATTCCATATAGGTCGAATTGCAATTATCACTTATTTAACTGTACTTGCACTACGTCCTTTTATTGGGATTGACCCTATTATATTAGTTGTCCTTATTAGCCTATTATGTATTATTTATACATGGATGGGCGGCATAGAAGGTGTTATTTGGACTGATGTTATCCAAGGGCTATTACTCTCTGCCGGTGCTGTTTTAATCTTTATTGTGATCTGTTTTAAAGTCGATGGTGGGATAAGTGAAATATATACTGCAACTGCTCAAGCCGATAAATTTTTCCCTGATGAACAATTACGATGGAGCTGGACTGACAGTACTATTCCAGTTTTAATGATAGGTTTTTTATTTGCAAATATTCAACAATTTACTGCAAGTCAGGATGTAGTCCAACGCTACATTGTTACTGATTCTATTGAGCAAACAAAGCGCACTTTAATTACTAATGCTAAATTAGTTGCTATTGTTCCTATTTTTTTCTTTGCCATTGGCTCAGCCCTATTTGTCTATTACAAACAAAACCCAAGCTTATTACCTGAAGGTTTTAATACTGGTGGAATTTTGCCCTTATTTATTGTCACAGAGATGCCTATCGGTATTTCAGGGCTAATTATCGCAGCTATCTTTGCCGCCGCACAATCGAGTATATCCAGTAGCTTAAATAGTATTTCAAGTTGTTTTAATTCCGATATTTATATTCGCCTAAGTAAAGTTGAGCGCCTTGCTGAACAGAAAATGAAAATTGCTAGGTTGGTAATTATTATTGCAGGTGTATTTAGCAGCTTAGCGACTATTTGGTTAGTTTTATCTGATGAGTCTGAAATATGGGATGCATTTAATAGTCTAATTGGGTTAATGGGTGGTCCCATGACAGGGCTGTTTATGCTAGGTATTTTTATTAAAAGAGCGAATGCAGGCAGTGCAGTTGCAGGTATTATTGTAAGTATCATTGCGGTATTGGCGACACGTTATGCTAGTGACCTTAACTTTTTCTTCTATGGCGTGATCGGTGCAATGTCAGTGGTTATTGTGGGGGCGGTTACGGCGCCATTTTTCTCAGCTGCGAAACAAGTGTCACTAGATGATAGTGAAATTCACGAAAATTAATAGGAGTTACTTATGTTGTTTGGTCATGTATCCGATGTGGCAACAATGACTGAAATAAACTCAGTCCTACGCAACCTAATCGAAAAAACATTAGCACTCAATCCTGCATCTTTAGAACCGGGAAGCTACCCTATTGATGGTGATAATGCATTTGTCAATGTAATGACATTCGAAACCCAAGGCCGTGAACAAAAGAGTGCTGAATTACATCATCATTATATTGACGTGCAAATATTACTATCCGGTGACGAAGTAATAGATTATGGAATACGAAATTCCGCTAAAAATGTAACACCTTATAATGATGCGGATGACTATCAACTGGCTGATACAATCGAATATTGCCAAACAGTATCGTTAGTACCAAATATGTTTGTCATTTTTATGCCTTATGAACCACATAAACCGGGTATTACTTCAAAAAGAGGAAAAAGCACCGTAAAGAAAGCAGTTATCAAAGTACGCTTAAGTACATTAGCAAATTAATTTAGTCTGCTTTTAACGAAAACACTTTATTTCTAATGTATCAATCAGTTGTCTATTAATACTCTTAGAGTAAAGTGTTTTTATCATCATCACATAATTGTAAACTAAAGGCTTTTTTTAACTGATTATAATTGGTACTCTTATTCGCAGAATTTGTCTCACCTCTCTCTTCTGCAACCAAGGGTAATTTACATGACAACACAGGCAGCTTCCAAACTGAAACCGGGTAAAATACTCGATACGTTAGGGGCGATGAAAAATAGCCTGACGCGTGTTTCTCAGCGCATTGCTGATTACATCTTGTCTCACCCTGTTGAAACGACACAATTTTCCATAGCTCAACTTTCCCAAGCGACAAAAGCAGGTGAAGCCACTGTTGTACGTTTTTGTCGTGCTCTTGGTTATAAAGGCTTCCAAGACTTTAAAATGGACTTAGCGATAGAAATGGCGACATCAGATAGTGAAGAATCGCCAATTTTGGATGCAGAAGTGAGTGAGCAAGATGACATCCACACTATTGGTTTAAAATTACAAGCAACTATCAACAACGTGCTGTCAGAGACCTTGAATTTACTTGATATAAAACAAGTACAGGGGGCAGTAAATGCATTGCTTTCGTCAAATTATATTTTTATTTGTGGTGTCGGTTCCTCGGGAATCACCGCAGAAGATCTGAAAAACAAGCTAATGCGTATTGGCTATCGTGTTGATGCAGCTACCAATAACCATTTTATGTATATGCAAGCGTCCCTCTTAAAACCAGGTGATATCGCCATTGGTATTAGCCATTCGGGTAATTCTCCAGAAACCGTTCATGCATTAAAACTTGCACAACAAGCAGGAGCATGCACAATTGCACTAACACATAATTTAGGATCACAAATTATGGAATATGCTGATTACCATTTGATTAATGGTAATCGCCAAGGGAAATTACAAGGTGACTCCATTGGTACAAAAACGGCGCAATTGTTTGTTTTAGATTTATTGTATACCCTACTTGTTCAAGCTCAACCTGATATGGTAAAAGAACAAAAACTACGGACACTCAATGCATTAAAGAGCATTAATTCCGCCTAAATTCAATATGCATTTTTATCGGTTTTCAACAGAAATCAGCTAAAGATCACACTTTCATTTTTATCTTCCTTCAACGCGAATTTCGTTATTGCGTTCACAGCTAATGCTCCCTAATATAGAGCTAAACTCCAAATTCAAAAAAATTAAGAAGCTAACCTCCAAAGGACTTATTATGAACAAACTCTCTGGATTAATTGCTGCGCCTCATACACCTTTTGCCGCCGATGGTAGTGTAAACTACCCTGTCATTGATAAAATCGCAGAACATCTTATTGCAAGTGGTGTAAGCGGTGCTTATGTATTAGGAACAACGGGGGAAGGTATTCATTGTTCTGTTGAAGAGCGTAAAAAAGTGGCTGAGCGCTGGGCTAAGGCTAGCCAAGGAAGATTAGAGTTAATTATTCATACTGGTGCATTAAGTATCGCTGACACCATAGACTTGGCTCGTCATGCAGATACATTAGATATTCGTGCCACATCCGTCATTGGTCCTTGCTTCTTTAAACCCAGTAATGTGGATGATTTAGTCGAATATTGTCGTTTAGCCGCTGAGAATGCCCCATCTAAAGGTTTTTATTACTATCACTCTACAATGTCTGGTTTAAACATTGATATGGAGAGTTTTTTACAAGTCGCGGGTACAACTATCCCAAATTTATCTGGTATGAAATTCAACTCTCCTGATATGTATGAATTCCAACGCTGTATACGCGTTAATGAGGGTAAATATGATATCCCATTTGGAGTCGATGAATTCATACCTGCTGGGTTAGCATGTGGCGCATTAAGTGCAGTTGGAAGTACCTATAATTATGCTGCACCCCTCTATCTTGAAATCATTGAAAAATTTAACATAGGTGATTACCAAGGTGTCGCCGCATGTATGGATAAAGTCATTGCAATTATTCGTGTATTAGTGGAATACGGTGGTGTGGCTGCCGGAAAAGTTGCCATGCAATTACATGGTATTGATGTAGGTAACCCGCGTCGCCCGCTACGCCCATTAACTGTAGAACAAAAGGCTAAAGTATTAGAGAAGTTTAAAGCCGCTGATTTCTTATAGTCAGTTTGGTATAAATCAGTGTTGATAAAATAGCCTATACCTTAACATGTTATCAATTAATGAGGGCTACACATAACGTGCAGCCCTGTTGCATCAACATAACTAAGATTGATTATTTATTATCTTTATTCTCAATCGCTATCATTTGTGGTTTCTCTTCTTCTGGCAGTTCATATTCAATATTAATAGCCAGTAACCCACTGGATAGATTAGCTTTCTCTATTTTTACATTTTTACCAAGATCGAATTGCAAAGTGAATTGCCCTTGTGATATTCCACGATGGAGCCATTTTTCATTATCCTCCTGTATTTTTTCCTCTTTTTTCCCCTCTACCAGTAAGCGCCCTCCTTTCAATGATACCGTTAAATCACTTTCCTGATATCCGGGAACGCTAACCGTCAACTCATAATGGTTATCATCAATTTGTTTTAGATTATAAGTCTGGGCTGGTACTGATACAGGCTTACTTCCGGTTAATTGGCTAAATAAGCGATCTATCTGATCAAACCGATTCGACAACATATTGTCAGAAATTGCTGGAAATAGTGAAAAAGGTCTAATGTTAGTCATAATTCCTCCTCCAATATTAATTGAACTAGGGTAAAGGTGACTTACCCACAATATAGATAAGAACGAATTGTCATTTTTCAACCCCATGACATGATTTTTACCTATTTTTATATTATAGAGATGTGAATTCAGGTGAGCCTACCCCGCCTAACGGTATAACTTATATTGAAAGAGAAAGCGCTAAGGGGAATAAGTCTCAAAAAATAACTGATAAATATCATGATGGCAGAGGTAAACAATGGCAAATTCTTACGATTTAAAGCGCCTGTTTTTAGATATCGAGCAGTAAATATCTTTAACCACCCAGACCAAGGACAGGCTAGATTAACTATTGAACAATATAATCAGCAGTCAATATCATTATATTTCCACCATGTCCGTTGCAATCAATCCTGACTACATGTTTTGGTGTCCATGTTGTTAATGTGTACGTGTATTTAAGGTTACTTATTGATGTTAATTTATGCTCCATTGCACCAGACGTATAAATAGCCTCTACTGATAGCTTACATAAGTCATAGTTCATTTTTTCAGCATAAATAAAATCCCAATCACCATAATTAGACCTTTTTGTATCTGCTACTAATGAGTCAATGCTATTGCTCGAATGTGCATTAAAACCAAAGCTAGTAATCATTAGCAAGGTAGTAACTATGTATCCTTTCATCTCACCATCCCATCAATTAGTTTCAATGATATTAGCTTAGAGGGAGTGCAAATTGAAGTTAATTAGTTGGTGGCACATAGTGTGGGAATACAGTAAAAGTGCAATACGTTATTAGAAATATGATGACAATTAACACTGTCACCCCAAGCCAAGAACCCCATGTTTCCTAGGGTAAACATCAACCCGGGAAGTTGGCATTTGGAGCTATAGTCATAGAGCATTTTGCTATAGCAAATATAATAGAAAAATAGATTAAGTACCCAAGCCAATTACGCATATCAATCCCCCTCAGCGTGTAGAGGGTAAATATTAGGATAGATGTAGATTTCAGGCAATAAAAAATAATCAATTACAGTAGCTTAGGTTTAAATTCATAGAGCTAATATTTATTCAAGATAAATTGAAACTGTTTTTGAATTAACCCAATGAATTCATTTTAAATAAGTATATCAATGCAGTATAATGAACTAATTTCTATTAAGAGCGCCCATATGAAACAACAAATCAAGCCAGAGTCAAATGACATTACCCAACCACATTGGCCTACTTTGAAGCTCATATTGAGTTCTTTTATTGTTTTTAGTTTCTACTTAAATTTAGCTGATAAAAGTAAGGTTTCATTTCTTATTGATATTTTCGACTTAACATTAATTCCTATGTTTGTATTTATAGTTGCATTTGTAACGAAAAATACTACGTGGAAATCTTTGAAGTTTAGCTTACTTTCATCCTTTATAATTTACTTAACATTTCAAACGGTTGATGCAATTCCATTGTACTTTTCAGGCGAATTAAGTTTGAAAGTTTATATCCTTGATCCTCAAAATGGAGTATGGTTTTTTTTAGCCACTCCTGTTTGGCAAGCTTTTTTTTTATTATTACCACCAAGATTAAAATCTAACATTTCAATATTATCTTGTATTTTGATGGTATCGTTGGTTCTTTCTTATTTAGCCAACAATTATTTAATTAACTTATCAAAATTTTCCTCTATTATTATATACTTCCCATTCTTTATCATCGCTTATTTTATTAATAATGAAAAAGTATCCTCACTTAGAAAAAAACCTTACTTGATAATTGTAATCAGCACAACCTTGGCTATAGCCGCACTTTATTATGAGGAAAGTATCAATAGATTAATCATAAACAATACTCACTCTGATTTTTTATCATCTTTTTTTGTTATTTATATTTTAAAATTCTGTATAAGTATAGTTTTAGGTTCTAGTATTATTTATTTCGCTTCATCAACAGATAAATATGCTAAACTATCAAGCAATGCTTTAGGTGTTTATTTGATTCATCCTATTATTTGTTTTATTTTTTTACAAACCCTAACTTATTTCCATGTGGAATATAGCTCATTAGTCGTCATACTACTAACGCTATCAACTATCAGCATCGCTCTTTTATTAACCTTTAACTCAACCATTCACTGGTTTATTGAACCTAAGTTAGGTTTCAACAAGTTAACACATTAGTGCTACTTACCCCTTAAAATTCACTAAATTGATAGACAGTATCAATGTAGCCAACCGCAATTTCATTAAAGTGACTATGTGATTTGATGATTTGCGGTGGCTATAATACAAAAAAAGGCCGTGCAGTACGTAGCCCTTGGAATATTTTGTTGTTTGAAATGGCGTTATGACTGATTGAGTTCAAGCATTGCATTTGTTTTAATAGATAACTGACCATTTTTAACAAAGAACGGGCTCGCAACAAACCCACCACTTGCTGGCTGTTTTAATCCCGTGCTAACCATCAGCCCTTCAATGCGCTTTAGTTGCGCTTCCAACTTGTCTAAGTCAGCGCTATCGACTGAGATCTTTATAGATAGGGTGGCTATTTCTTTTTTATCTGACATGACTGTCTCCATAAATGAAAAAGCCACCAGTGATTAGCTGATGGCTATAAAAATTAAATTAAGGTAAATTGATAAATAAAATATGATAGGGATAACTCAAATGGAAACTCTTAAAAAAGCGCTAATTGCATGTTCATTAATAACTTTATACGGTTGTGCATCAAACCCTAATATTTATGAAGATACAAAAGACGATACTATTAATAATGCAGTGCTCATTGTTGGTGGTAGTGACTGGTCATATGTCAAAAGCATCAACCCTCTGGTCTATGAAAAAAATAAAAATAAATTTGACGAAATCTATAAAAAATCAACCATCCCACAAACATTTATGTTTAATCAAGTTGTAGATACCCCAATGTACTCAAGTGCTTGGGAGTTTGAACCTATAGACAATGGTAGACCACCTGTAAAATTAGAAACATTAAGAGACACTCTAATTATTCCGCCAGGAACGTATAAAATAACAACCCATTGTCGTACAATGACTCCTCCTGGGGGAGGTTATTTTTCAAATCATTCACTTACACAAACCTTCAAGGCAAATACATATTATGCGCTCACTTGTATTTATGTTGGGTCTGGTCCAATAATTAAATCCTCTATAGAAGAATTGAAATAATAGTTCTATGATTAATTAAAAATTGAAGCGGTGCTTATTTTTCTGGTATCACTTCAATTCCTCATCTTGTTTTCTTGTCTAAAATATCGACTTGCAGAGATAAATCAGACCTTCAATTGCTCCCCATCCGAACACCGCACACACAACCCCAAGGAAAAGAAATGCCCCTGGTCTGGGTAAATTATTAAACATAATTACCACCTTGTAATTTACTACGCCTAGACGCCTCGATCTCTCGAATGGCCTTTTTATCTAAATTACATTGCTCGATAACTGTGAGTAGCGACTCATTTATCAATAGAGAGTCACCCCAAGGAAATGTCTCAGGGATGTACTCAGGCAAACAATCATTGAGTAGATGGGCTGGAATGGGCACTGATGGCGTTTGAACGTATTCTATTCGCGTGGTTGTGCAGCTCGAGAGTAGCATCACGAGGAGCATCAATAGCAGCACACTTATCATCCGCAGTAACGGTTTTGATAATAGTTTTAACCGTTTCAGAGGCCACTGCCGCCGCGTCACGCTCCCTAAGGTTATTTCGTGAAATTTCATTAAACGTTACCGAGAGTTCTAAAACAGTGGACAATGTGAATTGGCTTGCAGCCGCCTCATTTTCTAATCGCTCAATATCTTTTTTTACTAAAACATTGCTGTCATAAAGCGTTACCGCCCACCAGCTCACAGCAAATAGCGCCAAAAATAACCAGAATGAATTATCGGTTTTCATAAATTCACCTGCTTACCTCGGTAGTGATCCAGGGCTTTTTGGCATCGCTTTTCTAAACTTACCTTGTCAATACCGCAGGTATCGTCTCTGAGTACATATACGCCAGCTGCCAAGTGGATGGGGATTCCGATAATGAAAGCGGATATGCATAAGCGAACTCGCCAAGGCATACGGCTTTTTCTATCTCTCTGCGTGTTATTAGGCCTTTCCACTCTTTACCCCCTGCATAAGTCCAGCGTTTTAATTCATTGCAAGCACCAGCGATATCACCTGCATTCAGTTTCTTCAGCATCGTAGAACGCGCAAAAGCACCTGTGCCTACGTTGTAAGCAAAGGAATAAATAGCGGCTCGGGTGTTATCGTCGATATCAACTTTGATTAGGGGATCTACACCCTTTCTGACTTTGTTGAGGCCTTTTTCAAGCAAAGTTAAACATTCTGATTCTGAATAAGTTTTGGTGGGGATAATGTCAGTACCCGTGTGCCCAAAACAAACCGTAAGCACACCAACTACATCTTCGTATGGCTTATATTTGACACCTTCAAAAAAAGAAAGCATTGCGACAGTTAAGGCTATAGTTCCACCAGCAGCAGCCATTTGAACTTTATTTGGTATCTTTGGCATGAGCCGCCTCTTTGCGCTTATCTTCTTTTCGTTTGAAATATAAATTTGTCAAAAATGTAGCTACACCTAAAAGCAGGCTTCCCAACACCCCAATCGCTGCCCACTGCTCAGATGAGAAACCATCTAATAATTGTTTTAGCCAATAGAATGTTGAGCCTGTCGAGGCAGCATAGGAGGCGCCAGTTGTTAATTTGTCCATACGCATATACCACCCCCTACGGAGTACCCGAAATTAGTTAATAGAAAGCCACCAGCAATAGCAGCTAGATTTAGATTAATGAATTTAATCAGTATTTTAGATAAGTTAGAGGTTCAGCCCTATGTGACTTACCGAAGGGATGGCTGATTAACTTCGGTGTGAGGAACTCATGATCACAGAACAAGATATGACATATAAATTCGATACAAAGGCAGCGACACCGGGTGATGTAAATAAGGAAATATCAGCACTTAAATTTATAATTTGCTGTGTAGTCAACAAACTAGATGAGTCCTCTAGAGAGCATTTAGTAAAAGAGTTATCAACAATTAACGACCCGGTAGTTGAAAATATGGTTGAGAATTTCAAATTATCCCTCAGAAGATAAGTTTGATTTTATTTCATAATTAACTGAGTTATTCCCACAGCTCATTGCCGCTTGCATGTCAGTGAGCTGTTCTTCTAATACTGCTACTCGTTCCTGTAGTGTATTTTGGTGCGGATCACTTAATGCAGCATCTTCTGCAATATCAGCAATTACTTCTTTTGCCTTCTTAATTGCTTCAGCACGGTAATAATCAATATCTTCACCATCTTTCTTTTCAACCGGCACTGAAAGCGTGAAAATTGGCAGTAGATTAAAATCACTTGGTGCAACACAAACCTTAACATTAATAGCTAAATTAGTGTGGGTGAAGTTATTTGCGCTATATTCATACTTCTTACTCATAACTACCTCTCTTAAATAGAAAAAGGCCACACAATGCGCAGCCTTGAAATAAGTTGTTCGGAATAACCGAATATGTGAGATTTAACTTAAAAATATTACGTACGATAATATTCTCAATATACTTAAGTTATATATGAACTATCCGGAAATACCGGAGAGTTGGAATTAGAGTTCACACGTGCTAAAACATAGCAACTTAACTTAAATGGAATTAGCTATGCTGAATGACTTAGAACGTTTTTTAACATTGTCATCACTGGTCGGTTTTTTTGGTTCAATATTACTAGCGTACACGCTCCACAAAATGGGTGACAATGATGACTCGCCATGTGTTGTGTTTTCTTATGCAGTAATGATTCTATCAGCTATTCTTTTTGGATGGCTTGCATCAATCAATGGCTTGAGATTCCATTAAATAGCCCTCTAAACCCAAATAAGCCCCGATGAAGTGGGGGCTTATTATTTTACTATTGTTTCATATTACAAACTTCTAACTTAGTTTGTTCAAACCGCTCAGTTTCGAGCTCCAACCCAATCACTTGACGATTAAGTTTTAATGCCGCTTTTATTGTTGTGCCAGACCCCATGAAAAAATCAGCGACAATATCACCCTCTCGGCTACTACTATTGATAATGTGTTCCATCATCTCAGCAGGTTTCTCACATGGATGTTTGCCGGGGTAAATTAGTGTGATTATCAGGAAAGCCCTGTAGGCGCTCACAATCAATTGGTGTTAATCTGCGTACGATGTTATTTACGCTAACACCGTGGCGATCTACTTTCGTTAATGTGTATGAGATATCGCTTTCGTTATAGCCATTTCCATTACCGCCATTTTCAGGCTTGCGAACAATTGTATTACCAGCTAATGCAATAGCAGGTTGCTGGTGGTTTATTACTATTAAGTCAGTGGCGCTTTTCCCATCCCTACCGTTTATCGTACATGCTGTTTTGTCTTGCGTGTACTTCCCAAACGCGAGTAATCGGAATATATCAACCGCATGAAAATCGCCAGTGAATGCTTCTTGGTTGCCTAGCCAGTGTTTAGCACCGCAATTTGCTAAGATTGTTCCTGTTGTTTGATTGCCGCTAGCAAGGCATTCTCCAGCATCGCTGGTAATTGTTTCTGCCTGCGCTCCGCTCGTCTCAATATCCCCTCGCATGCCTGCTTGCTCAAATAGAATTTCGGCGACACTGATGTCTTTTCTAGCAGTTGCGACAACGAAGACACGACGACGGCGTTGGGGCACTCCGAAATATTGAGCATCGAGGATTCTCCAGCTAATAATTCTTTGTGGTCCAGACACAACACCAGCGTTTGACCATTTTCCCCCTGCTGACTTAAGTTCTTCACTTTCCCCGGCAAGTCCAGCAAGAAAGCATCCAAAGGCATTATCTTTACTGCTGAGGACACCGGGACATTTTCCCAGACGATAATGGCTGGCTCTTCTCAGTCTGTATCTGATTCATTATTTTAGAACAACATCTCAAGCAAATAGAGGTGAGCAAGTTACAGCAAATACAATAACAACAAACTTCAAGAAGGCACGAAATAAAACTGATATTGATTGGGGTGAAGGAACGCCGGCATCATTCCATGAACAACGCTCTTTATCTGAAAGGCTGTATCGGGATCAGGGAATTAATACAAAAGATTTACTGGGCCATAAATCGCAAAAAATGACTGATAAATATAATGATGACCGGGGCAAGGAATGGCAAATTATCGCGATATAAATAGCCTATTTTTTGAGCCGTTTTGGGGAGGGATTTTGGGGGAGTTTTGGGGAAGATTTTAATTGAACAAAAAATAAACGGGAGTTTTTAGGCTCCCGTTGTTAATCACACCACGTAATAAATTACATGTGTGCGATCATTGCATCGCCGAATTCGCTACATTTCAGTAATTTAGCGCCTTCTAACTGGCGTTCGAAATCGTAAGTTACAGTCTTAGCCGCGATTGCGCCTTCCATACCTTTAACGATTAAGTCAGCGGCTTCAGTCCAACCCATATGGCGTAACATCATTTCAGCAGAAAGAATGATAGACCCTGGGTTTACTTTATCTTGACCCGCATATTTTGGTGCAGTACCGTGTGTTGCTTCGAATAATGCACATTCAGAACCAATGTTTGCTCCTGGCGCGATCCCGATACCACCAACTTGAGCAGCTAATGCATCAGAAATATAGTCACCATTCAGGTTCATACAAGCAATAACATCATATTCTGCTGGACGCAGTAAGATTTGCTGCAAGAAAGCATCTGCAATCACATCTTTAACGATAATATCTTTACCGTTTTTAGGGTTTTTAATTTTAACCCATGGGCCGCCATCTAATAATTCACCGCCGAATTCTTCTTGTGCTAATTGGTAACCCCAATCTTTAAATGCACCTTCAGTGAACTTCATAATGTTACCTTTATGAACTAAGGTCACTGAATCACGGTCATTATCAATTGCATATTCAATCGCTGCACGCACTAAACGTTTTGTTCCTTCTTCTGAACAAGGTTTGATGCCAATACCGCAGTCTTGTGGGAAACGGATTTTCGTTACACCCATTTCATCTTTTAGGAATTTGATAACTTTATCAGCTTCTGCTGAACCTGCTTTCCACTCAATACCTGCATAGATATCTTCGGAGTTTTCACGGAAGATAACCATATCAGTCAGTTCAGGTTGCTTAACAGGGCTAGGCGTTCCTTTGTAATAACGAACTGGACGCAAACAGATATACAGATCAAGTTGCTGACGTAGAGCAACGTTCAGTGAACGAATACCACCACCAACTGGAGTTGTTAAAGGACCTTTAATTGAAACACGGTAATCACGGATTAAATCGAGGGTTTCTTCTGGTAACCAAACATCTTTACCATAAATTTGTGTAGATTTTTCACCGGTGTAAATTTCCATCCACGAAATTTTGCGCTCACCGTTGTAGGCTTTTTTAACTGCCGCATCAACCACTTTTAACATTGCGGGTGTCACATCAACACCAATACCATCACCTTCAATGTAAGGGATAATTGGATTGTTTGGAACGTTCAGTTTGCCTTTTGCATCAATGGTAATTTTAGCGCCTTCTGCCGGAACTACTACTTTGCTTTCCATTAACCTCTCCTTTCACTTGCGTATTTTGCTTGTTAATTTTTTGTAAGAGACGTGTCAATACTACTTCAATCTGCGTCGAACGCCAATGATTACTCATCTAAGCTTCAATGCGGATCGCATTTAACGTACTGCTCAATCCTATAAGTTGAAGGGATACATATTTATAACTACTTTGAAATCAATTGATTAGTTTTATTATCCCTATTTAAAGAAAAAATTGATTATGATAAAAGTTCTTTTAAGGTAACTAATTCTAATAGCTTAATATGCTATAAACGCTTTCTTTAACCTAATTAATACTAACAAATTAACCGAAATTAAAAACACGCTCTCATCACACAATTGCCACCTTAATTATATCATAGGTGTTTATTTTTAAATGGAAAATTGGCTTTATCGTTTTAAATGATTTTAAAGTTGTTAATTAAATATTGCATTAAAACGTAAAATCCATCCCTAGGCTTTTACGGGTAAATCCCCTACACTAATGTTAATCAATATCCATTGAACCAATTCATGCCAATAAACTGCCATAAAGCCATTATGAATAAGCCAAATAATAAATCAGCGACGAACAAGTATAAATACAATCAACGCCCAACTGATTTAAGGCATAAACGAAAATCAACTTCAGTTAACGCATTTTCCCATCAGTCTCCTCGTAAAGTTATTTTATTTAATAAACCCTTTGATGTTTTGCCTCAATTTACTGATGAACAAGGTCGAGACACATTAAAAAACTATATTCCTATTACTGGCATTTATGCTGCGGGCCGCTTAGATAGGGATAGCGAAGGGTTATTAATTTTAACTAACGATGGCAAATTGCAAGCACGCTTAACACAGCCTGAGAAAAAAACAGGGAAAATATACTATGCTCAAGTCGAAGGTATCCCCGAGGAAACCGCATTAATCAAATTTCGCCAAGGTTTACAGTTAAATGATGGGCTAACTCAGCCTGCGGGGGTCGAACTCGTCAACGAACCAGATTGGTTATGGCCAAGAAACCCACCAATCAGAGAACGAAAAAACATCCCAACAAGTTGGCTAAAAATCACTTTATATGAAGGACGAAATCGACAAGTCCGCCGAATGACAGCAAATATTGGTTACCCTACATTACGACTGATCCGCTACCAAGTGGGTGAATTCAGTTTGGGGAACCTTTCTGTTGGTGAATGGAAGGAGGTAAATGTTGTTTAAACCTAATGTCACTGTTGCAACTATCGTACATGCTCAAGGCAAATATTTAGTCGTTGAAGAATGGGTAAATGAAAAGCCAACGTGGAACCAACCCGCTGGGCACTTAGAAGCAAATGAAACACTTTTACAAGCCGCAAAACGTGAATTATATGAAGAAACAGGAATTGACGCTTGCCCCTCACAGTTAATTAAAATCCACCAATGGATTGCACCTGATAAGACTCAGTTTATCCGTGTTTTATTTGCTGTCGAGCTAGAGTCCATATGTGAAACACAACCACAAGATAGCGATATTAGCGCTTGTCACTGGGTTAGTGCTCAGGAAATATTAGAAAGCCAATATCTGCGTTCGCCCTTAGTTGCAGAAAGTCTACGCTGTTTCTTGACAGGAACCCACTACCCCCTTGATATCTTGGCTGCATATGGTGAGGACTACCTTTAACGCCCCACAAATTGCTTGGTGAAATCTTCATCAAGCAATAATATTCCCCTCAAACGCTGGTGCAACAAGGTCACAACATGCTAAAGTATGGGGCTTGATTTTTCCGCATTGAGACTATTTCCATGTCAAATAACAGTACCATGTCAGACAACAGCCTAAAAAAAGTCATCGTCGGTATGTCCGGTGGTGTTGACTCCTCTGTATCCGCCTATTTGCTGCAACAGCAAGGGTATCAGGTTGAAGGGTTGTTTATGAAGAACTGGGAAGAAGATGACGACACGGAATATTGTTCTGCCGCAGCCGACCTCGCCGATGCCCAAGCCGTTTGTGACAAATTAGGCATTGAATTACATACCATCAATTTTGCAGCAGAATATTGGGATAACGTATTCGAACATTTTTTGACTGAATATAAAGCTGGTCGTACACCAAACCCAGATATCTTATGTAATAAAGAAATCAAATTTAAAGCATTTCTAGAATTTGCCGCTGAAGATTTAGGGGCAGATTACATCGCTACGGGCCATTATGTCCGTCGTCGTGATATTGCAGGCAAAAGCCAGTTATTACGTGGTTTAGATGGCAATAAAGACCAAAGTTATTTTTTATATACCTTAAGTCACCAACAAGTTGCTAAAAGCTTGTTCCCAGTAGGTGAACTTGAAAAGCCTGAAGTACGTCGCATCGCAGAGGAAATTGGTTTAATTACTGCAAAGAAAAAAGACTCTACAGGGATCTGCTTTATTGGTGAACGCAAATTCCGTGATTTCCTAGGCCGCTACCTGCCCGCACAGCCTGGCCCTATCGTTACAGTAGATGGTGAAACCATAGGTCAGCATGAAGGCTTGATGTATCATACATTAGGGCAACGTAAAGGCTTAGGCATTGGTGGGACTAAAGAAGGTTCTGAAGAACCTTGGTATGTCGTCGATAAAGACGTTCAAAATAATGTCCTTATCGTTGCACAAGGGCATGAACACCCTCGTCTAATGTCCGTCGGGTTAATCGCCCAACAATTGCATTGGGTTGACAGAGAAACATTAACCCAGCCTTTACGCTGTGTAGTAAAAACCCGTTATCGCCAAGCGGATATCCCTTGTACTATTACACCATTAAGCGAAGACCGCATAGAGGTTATATTTGAAGCCCCTGTAGCAGCCGTTACGCCAGGGCAATCTGCTGTCTTTTACCTAAATGAAGTTTGTCTCGGCGGCGGCATCATTGAAGCCCGTATTCAGGAGTAAATGTGGCTAAAAACTACTATGATATCACGCTTGCGTTAGCGGGTATCTGCCAAGCAAGCGCAATGGTTCAGAAGCTTGCTCACGAAGGCATTAGTCAAGACCAAGACACCGAAACCATGGTCAATTGCCTCACCAATATGAATCCAAAATCAACATTGGATGTATTTGGTAATGATGAAGCAAACTTAAAAACTGGTCTAAATGCTATGTTGGGCATGTTAACGGGTGGAAATAGTGGTTTATCTGCTGAAATGACCCGCTATATGTTGAGCATTATGGTGCTTGAACGCCGTCTCAATAAAAACCAGGAAGCGATGAATCAACTGGGTCAACGTATTGAGCAATTTGAACGGCAAGCTAGCTATTTTGAGCCTCTATCAGAAGGTGTATTTAATGCGCTTGCTGGTATTTATGTCGATGTTGTCAGCCCTGCTGGCCCACGAATTCAAGTTACAGGCTCCCCTGACATCCTGAAAAATACCTTAGTACAGGCTAAAGTTAGAGCCACTTTACTCGCGGGTATTCGTTGCGCAGTACTTTGGCAGCAAGTAGGTGGAAGCCGTATCCAACTAATGTTCTCTCGCAATCGTCTGGCTAATCAGGCGAAAGATATTTTGTCTCACCTTTAAATCTGGAGTTGCTACCAATGGAATTATCCTCACTGACCGCTGTATCCCCGATTGACGGCCGTTACGGTGATAAAGTCAGCGCTTTACGCACTATATTTAGTGAGTTTGGCTTACTGAAATTTCGTGTGCAAGTTGAAGTTCGTTGGCTACAAAAACTGGCTGCAACCGCTGAAATCAAAGAAGTTCCTTCATTTGATAATGACGCAATCGCTTACTTAGATGAAATTGTCGCGAACTTCTGTGAAAAAGACGCAATGCGCATTAAAGAGATTGAGCGTACAACTAACCATGACGTTAAAGCAGTAGAATATTTCCTAAAAGAAAAAGTGGCAAATATCCCTGCACTACACGCCGTCTCTGAATTTATTCACTTTGCTTGTACATCAGAAGATATCAATAACCTTTCTCATGCTTTAATGTTAAAAACAGCGCGTGAAGAAGTCTTATTACCACAATGGCGCCAAATAATTGATAAAGTTAAAGCGATGGCACATGAGTACCGCAACTTGCCGTTGCTATCTCGCACCCATGGCCAGCCAGCAACACCATCGACTATTGGTAAAGAATTCGCCAACGTCGCCTATCGTTTAGAGCGCCAATATCGTCAGTTACAACAGGTTGAGATTTTAGGTAAAATTAACGGTGCTGTCGGTAACTATAATGCCCATATGGTCGCTTACCCTGAAGTTAACTGGCACGAGTTTAGTGAAACCTTCGTAACCTCTTTAGGTATCCAGTGGAACCCATTCACCACACAAATCGAACCTCATGACTATATTGCGGAACTATTTGATTGTGTCGCACGTTTTAACACGATTGTGTTAGATTTCGACCGTGACATTTGGGGTTACATCGCATTAAACCATTTCAAACAAAAAACAGTAGCTGGTGAAATCGGTTCTTCTACAATGCCACATAAAGTCAACCCTATCGATTTCGAAAATTCTGAAGGTAACTTAGGTTTAGCTAATGCTGTATTAGGTCACCTAGCCAGTAAACTGCCAGTTTCTCGTTGGCAACGTGACTTAACAGACTCCACAGTATTACGTAACTTAGGTGTAGGTTTAGGCTATGCTTTAATAGCCTATCAATCGACCATGAAAGGTTTAAACAAACTGGAAGTGAACGAACAGCACCTGTTGGATGAATTAAACCAAAATTGGGAAGTCTTAGCCGAGCCAATTCAAACCGTTATGCGCCGCTATGGCATTGAAAAACCTTATGAAAAACTGAAAGAACTTACCCGAGGTAAGCGTGTTACCGCTGAGGGGATGAAACAGTTTATTGATGGTTTAGAACTGCCAGAGCATGAAAAAGCGCGCCTCAAAGAAATGACACCTGCTAACTATATTGGTTACGCTGTCACTTTTATTGATGAGCTTAAATAAAACTGATTTAGACTATTTCGGCGGCCTCTGTGCCGCCTTTTTTTACTGATTTGTCTTACCTCTTAATTCCAAAAGCCAACTTCGTCGATAACCTACGTCAAAAACGCGCTGACTTACTAAGAATACGCTATTTTTAGGGTTTGTTTGACTTATATTTACTTAAACGCTTGTTGTTATTCAGAACTCTTTTTACCATAGTGCTACTATTATCATTAATAGCAACTATCATTTCCTTACTGTGAGGGTTTCAGATGCGTATTTTAATCGTCGAAGACAATGCATTACTTCGCCACCATCTAACGGTTCAGCTGAAAGAGCTTGGTCATCAAGTTGATTCCGCTGAAGACGCAAAAGAAGCGGATTACTTTTTGCATGAAAGTTGCCCTGATATTGCAGTTGTCGACTTAGGTTTACCTGAAGAAGACGGCCTTTCAATGATCAAACGCTGGCGCGGTGCGCATGTAAATATCCCAATTTTAGTTCTCACTGCACGTGAAAGCTGGCAAGAAAAAGTTCAAGCTTTAAACAGCGGCGCTGATGATTACGTCACTAAACCTTTCCAACTAGAAGAACTCGTCGCAAGAATGCAGGCACTGATGCGAAGAAATAGCGGCCTAGCCTCACAGGTATTAGAACTAGGTAATTTTGTTATTGATTTATCACGCAAAGAATTCACCGTTAACGGTGAAGCCGTCAAATTAACCGCTTTTGAATATACCATCATCGAAACCTTACTACGCAACAATGGCAAAGTCGTCAGCAAAGATTCATTAATGCGCCAACTTTACCCCGATGCTGAACTAAGAGAAAGCCATACAATCGATGTGTTAATGGGGCGATTAAGAAAAAAAATACAGCAATTTCATAGTGATGATGTAATTGTCACCGTTCGTGGTCAAGGCTATCGTTTTGATGTGAATGGCTAATATGCAGTTAGGTAAATTTAAATTTAAGCCCCTTTCGCTTCGAGCACGTTTTTTATGTGCAACCTCTGCGGTCATTTTGGCACTCACTTTGTCTTACGGTATCGTTGCCATATTGGGCTATTTAATTAGCTTTGATAAAACAACTTACACCCTTTTGCGTAGTCAAAGTAACTTAATTTATAGCTTGGCACAGTGGCAAAATAATAAAATTGATATCCGTGTTCCCCCTAACTTCACGTTAAATAACCCCACATTAGTGATTATTTATGATGATCAAGGGCAAGTATTATGGCGTCAACGCGATGTGCCTAGCGTTGAAAGGCTGATCCGAAATGATTGGCTAAAAAAGGAAGGGTTATATGAGATTGATACTGACATCCGTGAAACCCGTCAACTGCTTAATGATAACCCTGAGCTAAATAATAAACTGGATGATATGGACAATGATGATGAGCCACTCACCCATTCTGTATCAGTCAGCCAATATGCCGCCAGCGAAAACCTACCAAACCTAACCATTGTCGTGGTGGATACACTTCCACAAGACTTGCAAAATACAGGTCTAGTCTGGGAATGGTTTGGCTATGTGTTACTTGCTAATTTAATTTTAGTTATCCCATTATTATGGCTAGCGGCTTATTGGAGCTTACGCCCAATTAAATCATTAGTTTCACAGCTTGGTAGCTTAGAAAAGGGGGAACGAGATACACTCGATGAAAACCCGCCTTCAGAACTTCGAGGGTTAGTCCGTAACCTCAATATTTTATTAACTAACGAGCGGAAACGTTATAGTAAATACCGAACCACGCTTTCTGACCTGACCCATAGCCTTAAAACCCCATTGGCAGTATTACAATCGACCCTACGCTTGTTACGTTCGGGTAAACAGATGAATATTGACCAAGCAGAACCTATTATGCTTGAACAAATTGGCAGGATCTCACAACAGGTCGGCTACTATTTGCACCGCGCTTCTACACAAGGTGATGAAAACATGATGTTGCGTGAAATTTCATCTGTTCCATCAATATTAGATAGCTTAGCGAGCGCCTTGCATAAAGTTTACCAGCACAAAGGAGTTGCTATCACAGTAGAAGTTTCTCCAGAAATCACTTGGCTCGGTCAGCCTAATGACTTTATGGAAGTCATGGGTAATATTATGGAAAATGCATGCAAATATTGCCTAGAATTTGTCGAAGTCACTGCGGTGACTGGGCCTGATAGCCTAACGTTAATTGTTGATGATGACGGCCCTGGCGTCCCGGAAAGCAAACGCAGTTTAATTTTCGTTCGAGGCCAACGTGCCGATACCCTTCGTCCAGGCCAAGGTCTCGGCTTATCCATCGCGGTCGACATTATTGACCAATATGATGGGGAGATCACAATTAGTGATAGCCCGCTCGGTGGTGCTCGCTTAGCCGTCACATTTAGGCAGCAATCTATGATCGAAGATAGTTAATCTGTGATATTAACCCACTTATTCCCTATTTTATGATACGTTTCCGGTATACTATTTAGGGAGTCTTATTACTAGGGGCTGCTCCAATACTGCTATCTATATTCATATAAATAGCAGCCCTCAATAATTATGGCTAACCTAATTTATTTAAAAGAAGTACTAAGTGACTTACTTCATATATAAAGGTCATTTCGTACCATTATGGCCTGTGGTATTGCCGTAACACCATCCGCAATATTCAACAGCTCCAAGGGACAATAAGATGGATTACAAACTAAATCTAGACTGGCAAAGTTTTCTGGATAGCCACTGGCAGAAGCGCCCACTGCTTATCAAAAAAGGGTTTGCAAATTTTATTGATCCTATCTCACCTGATGAACTTGCAGGTTTGGCGATGGAAGATGAGGTTGATAGCCGTTTAGTCAGCCATAAAGAAGGAATTTGGCAAGTAAGTCATGGCCCATTTGAGAGTTATGATCATCTCGGTGAGAAAAATTGGTCTATTTTAGTCCAAGCCGTTGACCATTGGCACTA
Organism: Providencia sp. 2024EL-00732; assembly: GCF_044006275.1. NCBI lineage: Bacteria > Pseudomonadati > Pseudomonadota > Gammaproteobacteria > Enterobacterales > Morganellaceae > Providencia > Providencia sp. 2024EL-00732. Next base: position 1,053,693 of record NZ_JBIPDG010000001.1, read on the forward strand.
TCCAAGTTCCGCTCTAATGAAGCCATTTCGTGTTCTCTCTGATTGGCGAATGGATGACTTAATGATCTCCTATTCGGTTCCTGGTGGTGGTGTAGGCCCTCATCTTGACCAATACGATGTATTTATTATTCAAGGTGAAGGTCGTCGTCGTTGGCGTGTTGGGGAAAAAATCCCGATGAAACAACATTGCCCTCACCCTGACTTACTACAAGTTCAACCTTTTGATGCCATCATTGATGAAGAAATGGAGCCCGGTGATATTTTGTATATCCCACCAGGGTTCCCGCATGAAGGCTATGCAATTGAGCCATCATTAAACTATTCAGTAGGCTTTCGAGCCCCTAATACGCGTGAGTTAATCAGTAGTTTTGCCGACCATTTAATTTCGAATGATTTAGGCAGCTACCGTTACAGCGACCCTGATTTATCATTCCGTGATAACCCTGCGGAAATTTTACAAGGGGAACAAATTAAATTACGCGAAATGATGGAGTCTCTGATTAATGACCCTGACCTGTTCCGTAAATGGCTTGGTGAATTCATTTCACAATCTCGCCATGAACTAGACATTGCACCACCAGAACCGCCTTATGAGCATGACGAAATCTATGACTTGCTAAAAACACAACAGGAAACCCTATACAAACTAAACGGGCTCCGAGCATTGCGTGTTGGTGACCAATTTTTTGTTAATGGTGAATGTTTAGAGACCCAGTGCTATGAAGCTGCTGATAGCCTATGTCGTTATGATGCGGTAAACAGCAAAATTTTAGCTGATGCTATCGATGACGTTAACTTTATCGCGCTCATTACCGCATTAGTGAATAATGGTTATTGGTATTTTGATGATTAGTCCATTTTATAAACATTAAATTTACCGAAAACACCCCCAATATTGGTAAAACAATTATTGGGGGTTAAATTTTATTCATTACATTCTAGTTAGCATATAACTTTTATTATCATTCCCAGTTAAACCGAAGCCACCCCCTTTCCCTTTAGATATCTTTATGAATATCTATAAAGTTTGCTTTCCTGTTTATTTTACTTCCGTATCAATAACATTGATAAAAAATTAAGCCTCACAAATAGGCACTCAAAGATAAAGTGTTTTTAAAATTTAATTCTAGAATATTTTTGCTTAGACCGATTAAGCTTGGGCGAATAATTAATAACCTTTCAATGATTATAACTTTATGAATATAGAAACTTTTTTAGCTTTATCCCTGTTTTCATTTGTAACATCCATTACCCCAGGCCCTAATAATATTATGTTACTTGCTTCAGGGGTCAACTTTGGTTTTCAAAAAACGTTACCACATTCGCTTGGTGTTTCAATTGGCTTTTTCATCATGCTTATTGCTGTTGGCTTAGGTGTTGGTGCACTCATTCAATCATTACCACTTGTTTATTCAACATTAAAATACATTGGTATTATTTATTTATTTTGGCTCGCATGGAAAACAACCATCAGCCATTCTATTGCTCAAGTAAATCAGCAAGACATAAAGCCATTAACATTACTTGAGGCTTCATTATTTCAATGGATTAACCCTAAAGCATGGATGATGGCGATATCAGGGATGGCAATGTATACCAATACGATAGAACCTTATATCTCAATATTATTAGTTGCCATCATATTTGCTTTGATAAACTGGCCATGTGTGGCTATTTGGGCAATGTTTGGTAGTAAATTAAGAGAAAAACTGAAGCAACCTAGTACATTAAAACGTTTTAACTTAGTGATGGGTATTTTACTCGCACTAAGTGGTATATCCGTGCTATTGCAATGAAATACCCATAACATAAAACGGAAATTATCCCGCTTGCTCAATAACCTCAGCTCAGTACTTATTGTACTGAGCTTAACAGGTTCATTAAGCCCCTCATGACTGGCGGGCGTGTATTGCGGTAAGTTCAGCAATACGCATAATGACACTAACGGCCTGCTCCATGCCTTCTTGGGTGATAAACTCATGTTTACTATGAAAATTATACCCCCCAGTAAAAATATTTGGGCACGGCAAGCCACGATGTGAAAGCTGAGCACCATCAGTTCCACCGCGGATAGGTTGAATAATAGGGTTAATATCACAATCAATCATGGCCTGTTTTGCTAATTCAACCACATGTGGGTATTTCATTACTTCTTTGTGCATATTGTAGTAGGTATCGTCCAATGTCAGCTCGATATAACAGCTCGGGTGTAAGCCTTCCCCTACTTTTTCAGCAATTCGAATAATGTTTTTCTTTCTTGCTTCGAAGCTTACCAAGTCAAAGTCACGAATAATATAGTTCAGTTCTGCTTTTTCTACCGTTCCCTTCATCGATGTTAAATGATAGAAACCTTCATATCCATCCGTCTTTTCGGGAGTTTCATCTGCGGGTAACATCGAATGAATACGGTTAGCTAGCCCTAAAGCATTTACCATCACCCCTTTAGCATTTCCAGGGTGTGTATTGTTCCCGACTATTTTGATTGATACATTCGCCGCATTGAAGTTTTCATATTCTAATTCACCAACACCACCGCCATCGACAGTATAAGCCCACAATGCATCAAATTGCTTGAAATCAATATGGCGAGCGCCACGCCCAATTTCTTCATCAGGGGTAAATGCTAAACAAATTTTACCATGTGGAATATTGTTTCCTTTTAGGCGCACTAATGCTGTAATAATCTCCGCAATACCCGCCTTATCATCAGCACCAAGTAGCGTCTTACCATCAGTCATAATTAATGTTTTCCCAATCATTTCATGTAAAACTGGGAACATGACAGGGGATAACACTTCATCACCAATCCCAAGGGCAATATCACCACCTCGGTAATTTTCGAGTACTTGTGGGCAAACATTTTTCCCCGAAAAATCAGGTGCCGTATCTAAGTGTGAAATAAAACCAATAGTTGGAACATCCCAATCAACGTTTGACGGCAAATAGGCCATCAAGCAACCTTGATCACTGAGTGTTACCTTTTCGAAACCTAAGTCAATCAGTTCTTTCATTAATGCGCGTGCAAACTTTAGCTGACCGGCACTACTAGGCACTGTTTTAGCATTCAATTTTGATTGCGTATCAAAAGCCGTATATTCAAAAAACCGCTCCAAGAGTTTGTCCATACCCTTCCCCCTCAAATATCAATGTCTGTATTATGGGAAAGATCACAGATTCAATTATTGTCTCAAATCAGCTTTGCTGTTAATGCTTGCAGGTTTTCGCAATAAATCTTTAATGAAATTTATTTTTTACACACTATTTTGATTTTCTCTTGCAACTAACCATTTTTAATACCTAAGACTAGTTAGGGGAATAATTAAATTGTATTATTTTATTAGCCCCTATATTTGTTAGTTAAAACAGTGAATTAAGTTAGATATCATTTATCAATTGCACTAATTACCTATTATTATTTATTAATACTGTGCTATATCTGACGCATTATTATTTCGTTTATTATTTTTTATAATAATTAATGTAATTTTTATTCAAGTTATCGGGACGTTTATGTCAAAAACATATTTGATTTATGGTGTGAGTAAAGGATTGGGCAAAGCACTTGTTGAAGGTATTCCCACAAATGAAGAGCTGGTTTACGGCGTCTCTCGTTCCAAACCCCCGTTTGAGCAAAGTAATTTTACTTGGCTCCCCGCTGACCTAAATGATAGCCAGTCTGCTAATATCATTAAAGATAAGGTTAAAGAACAACCGATTAACACCTTAATTTACAATGTAGGAATTTGGGAAAACTTGGCTTTTAGTGACGATTACCAGTTTGAAACAACTGATGACCTTGAGTTACTCAATATTATCCAGACGAATATCAGCGCCTGTTTATTAAATTTAAAAATGCTATTACCTAATTTACGCTCAGCTGAAAACAGTAAAATAATTTTAATTGGCTCTACATGGGGGCTAGATAATCATAATGGTAAAGAAGTTGCATTTTCCGCCACAAAATATGCCTTAAGGGGAATAGTACAATCGCTAAGGGAAACATTACGTGAAGATAAAATTGGCATTTCTATCATAAACTTAGGTTATCTTGCTACAGAATACCCATTGTCTGTCCCTGTGGCTGAGGTTATTGAGAAGAGTCACGGGCAATTGATCCCATTACAAGATGTTGTCAATGCAGTACGTTTTATCCTAAGCACCAGTAATGCTACCTGTGTTAAGGAAATCACAATGCCGGCGATGATGGATTTAAATGTATAAAGAGGAATAGCTAAGGGAAATGACCGTTTCCCTTAGCCTGAAGTTGACTTATTTCGTTGTGCTTTTTACCTGTAATTCTGTAATAAGCTTATTAATATATTCCACTACAATTTTACTGGCTAAGCCGTAGTGCTTTTCATCAAACTCACTTTCTACCTGACTCGGTTCTAAATTTAATTCAACTGTATGTGCACCATGTAACTTCGCTTCATGAACAAAGCCCGCTGCCGGATACACATGGCCTGATGTACCAATTGAAATAAAAATAGTCGCTGATTCAATAGATTGATAAATATAATCCATGCCAATAGGCATTTCACCAAACCAAACAATATGTGGACGTAATGGCTGTGGAAACTGACAGCAGTGGCAACGGTCTTCCACTGATAAATCCCCTTTCCACTCGACAACCTGATTTGACCAGTTACAACGTACCTTTAATAATTCACCATGCATATGGATGATACGCTGACTCCCGGCTCTTTCATGTAAATTATCAATATTTTGAGTGATCAATAAAAAGCGATCGCCAAGTAACTCTTCAAGCTGAGCTAAAGCATAATGCGCCGCATTAGGCTTGATATTTTCTTGCTGTAATTGCCGACGACGCTCATTATAAAAACGTTGAACCAGTTTAGGGTTACGTTCGAAACCTTCCGGCGTTGCAACGTCTTCAACGCGGTGCTCTTCCCATAAACCATCCGCAGAACGAAATGTTTGGATCCCTGACTCAGCTGAAATCCCCGCACCAGTCAATACGACAATATTCACATTTTTCATATTATTTAATCTGTTATCTATATAAAAAGACCGGTTGCGAAGTCGCTGGCGACGTACACATTTATTTTTACGAGCTTTTTTTAATCTATAACGAAATCGCAACATCAAAAACTTCCTTTCATCCATGTAACTAATAAACTTGACACCTAGACGAGGCCGAGTACTTGTTTAACGCTGTATTTAGCGGCTCTACTCTCTGATTTATCATTAGTGTACAAATAAATATGCTTCTATATATTTTTATTAGTATATCTCACATTTACATATTCAACTTTGCACTATCTTAATGTTAACACACTAGAACTCATCACAATGACGAATGCAAATAAAAATATCGAGGGCATCGAACTTGTCACTTTTTCTTCATAAAACTGACATCTTTCTTTCATATTAATCCCCAATATCCCTAGAACTGTAAAACAATAAAAAAAACCTTCTTGATATGACTACCTACGGTTAATATACCGCTCGTCGATTTTGCTGTAATGATTATTCACCATTAAAAGGGATTGCATGGAAAAGTTTTTCGAAAAAACAATGTATGCTTCACGCTGGATTTTAGCGCCAATTTATTTCGGGCTTTCACTGACACTGTTGGCATTAACTATTAAGTTCTTTCAAGAACTGTTCCATATTTTGCCGAATATTTTAGCAATACCAGAGGCAGATCTCATCCTCACATTGCTCTCATTAATTGATATGGCATTAGTCGGTGGGTTATTAGTGATGGTGATGTTTTCAGGATATGAAAACTTTGTCTCCCAAATGGATATCCCAGAAGAAAGTGAAAAGTTAGGTTGGCTAGGTAAAATGGATGCCTCGTCACTGAAGAATAAAGTGGCTGCATCTATTGTCGCAATTTCATCAATTCACTTATTGAAAATTTTTATGGACTTAAAAAGCGTTTCGAACGATAAACTAATGTGGTATGTGATCATTCATTTAACCTTTGTTTTATCTGCTTTTGTCATGGGCTATTTAGATAAAATGACTAAAAAATAGCAACATGACCGCCTATAGCTACAGCTCTGATTAAAACTAATTTAATAGCCTATTTTATCAATAATAGGCTATTAAACGCCCCCTCTAACGCATCTTTAACACACTGAATACTCGCCATTTATGCTATCCTAACCACCTACTTGCCTATTGATTATAAGGAATATTTTAATGAGCGAGCACTTTGTCGGTAAATATGAAGCTGAAATTAAATTTCGGTTACCAAACCCTGAGAGTTTTCTACAAAAAATAAAAGCCGACCAAGCTGAACCATTTACTGAAAATAATTCAGAAACTGATTATTTCTATGACAGTGAAAATTCGCCACTTGCAGCGAATAATATTAGCATGTGTGTTCGTGAGATGGTTCCGTCAGGGATTAAGTTATGGATAGTCAAGGGCCCAGGTTCTTCCGAATGTAAAGCAATTAATATTGATGACTGCCAACATGTGCAAAATATGTTAGTAACACTAGGTTATCACTGTAGTTTGGTGACAACAAAAGTTCGTAGTATTTACTTCCTGAATGATGTTCATATCACCATAGACCATCTTGCTGGCATCGGTTGGTTTGCCGAATTCGCTATCATGACGGACGATAGTCGTTTACTCAAACACTTATATAACAAATTATTAAGTGTTGCGATGACATATGGTTTCACGGAAGCGATGATTGAAAAGCGTAGCTATAAACAAATGTTCTTAGAAACACAAACCCAATAAAGAAGCCAATCACCTTAAAGCCTATTGCTAAGGTGATTGGCTGAGTGTGCACTGATTATTGACCACTAAGGATGCGAGCTGGGTCTAATTTGCTTGCTCGGCGAGCTGGGTACCAACTTGCCACCAAACTTAAAATAATCGTTGTGATTAAAACATAGACCACATCCATCATATGCAATTCAGAAGGCAGAAAATCGATAAAGTAAACATCTCCAGATAGAATTGGGTGACCGACTACTTTTTCTATCCCTTTGATTATAGTTGTTAAATTTAAGGATATCGTTATACCTAATACAACACCAATCAAAGAGCCAACTAAGCCACCTAACAACCCATACCATAAGAAAATAGCACGGATTTGCCCATCCTTAGCCCCTAGCGTCCGTAGTACAGCAATATCACTGCTTTTATCTTTAACTGCCATCACAAGAGTCGATACAATATTAAAGCATGCAACGCCAATCACTAGGATCATAGCTAAGTACATAATACTTCTAACCATTTGAATATCATTGTACATATAGCCGTAATCACCAATCCAGCTTTTAACGATGACATGATGCATTGTCTTTAACCCAGCATCATAAACCACCTTATCGGCGATAAAAGGATCTGTTGCTTTAATTTCGAAACCTGTCACGCCATCACCGTAATCAAGGTATTCTTGAGCATCCGCAAGCGGCACTAAAGCAAGTTGGTGATCCAATAAACCACTAAGCTTAAACACCCCCGTTACCTGAACACGAATACGTTTAGGCTGTTGGATTTTCAAACTTTCATCCGTATTGGGGATCATGATTGTAACCCAGTCCCCTTCCTTAACATTCAATGCATTAGCAACGCCTTGCCCCAAAATAATGGATTGTTTCCCTGCTTCAAAATGCTCCCATGCATCGTTAAGGATAAACTGTGGCAATGCACTAACTTGCGATTGCGTTTCGCGAGAAACTCCCATCACTTGGATTGCTTTTAAATTCGTCCCCCGCTCAAGCAACCCTGTAAAATTGATGTATGGGCTCACGGCTTCCACACCTGGGGTTTTGCGAATGACTTGTTCAGCAAAATCTAAATCTTTATAAGGGGGCTTTACTGCATATATCTGGCCATGTGGGACCACAGATAGCACACGGTTATTTAATTCGCGCTCAAAACCATTCATGGCACTCAAGCCGATGACTAAAACAGCAACGCCAAGCACAATACCCAATGTCGACACTATCGACACCAAAGAAACCAACCCCGTCCGACGGCGACCACGACTAAAGCGTAACGCTGTTAATAATGTAAGAGGCATTTTAAACATTACCGAGCCCCCAAGGTAACTTCCTGTTGTAAGTGCCCGTCACGCATTTCCAATTGGCGGGATAAACGGCGCGCCAATGTCATATCATGAGTGACAACTAAAAAAGCAGTACGTTGTGTACGATTTAGCTCCCCCAATAACTCAAAAATGGCATCTGCGTTACGTAAATCAAGATTCCCCGTTGGTTCATCAGCTAATACTAAAGCGGGCTCATTAACCAACGCTCTGGCGATTGCCACCCGTTGACGCTCCCCCCCTGATAACTCAGATGGCCTATGCCCTGCACGATGTGCCAAACCTACCGCTTCTAACATTTCTGTCGCTTTAGTCAATGCCAATTCTTTTGCAGCACCACCAATTAACAGTGGCATAGCCACATTTTCAAGAGCCGTAAAGTCAGGTAGTAGGTGGTGGAACTGATAAATAAAGCCTAAATCCTTATTTCGAATAGCAGCGCGTTCATCAGAAGACAATTGATTAATATGCTGCCCACGAAAAATTACATTCCCTTCAGATGGCGTATCTAAACCACCAAGTAAATGTAATAAGGTACTTTTACCAGACCCGGAGCTCCCCACAATGGCCATCATTTCGCCAAGCCCCATAGAAAAGCTGACATTTTTTAGCACTTGCGTAGACAATGCCCCTTCTTGATAGGTTTTATTTAAATTTTCACAGACAAGAAGTGGTTGTTTATTCATAACGTAAAGCCTCAGCAGGTTGGACCGCTGCTGCACGCCAAGAAGGATAAAGCGTCGCAAGCAGTGAAATCAGCATCGCACTTAGTGCAATAATTAAAATACCTGAGTAATCAAGTACAATCGGTAGAGATACACCTTTTGGTAATAAACCAATCAGTGGCATGATAAAATTTAACTGACTAGACAATAGTGTACCAAGTACCGTCCCCACTAATGAGCCAATCACCCCTGCGCCTGCGCCTTGGATCATAAAGATGGCTAAAATACGCCAGCGTTTTAGACCGAGGGTTTTTAATATTGCAACTTCACCTTGTTTTTCCATCACCAGAAGTGATAACGAAGTGATAATATTAAAAGCTGCCACCGCAATAATTAGGCTAAGTAGTAAACCCATCATATTTTTTTCCATGCGTACAGCTTGAAAAAACTCCCCTTTGCGTTCTCGCCAATCCGTCCATACCAACCCGCTAGGCAATGCTTGCTTACTTAGTTCATCCACTTTTAAAGGTTCATCTAAATACAAACGCCACCCAGTAATACGACCAGCTGGATAACGCAACATACGTGCTGCATCTTGCTGCGCAACAATCAATTCACTGGTATCCGCTTCGCCATTGGTTTGGAAAATACCTGCGACGTTAAACAAACGCTGACTTGGAATACGCCCCATTGGCGTTAACTGGCTCACACCCGGAATGATTAAACGGACTTCATCCCCCCGCTTAACTCCTAAATTTTCCGCCAGTTTATTCCCCAAAAACACATTGTAGCTACCTGCTTTTAGGTCCTCTCGTTGGCCACTAATCAGTTTGTCTAATAGCAAAGAAGGTTCTGTTGGTTCGATTCCCCCCATCATTCCAACACCAACATTGGTGCGGCTTTGTAGTACGACATCAGATTGTACAATGGGAGCTATGTGGTTAACCCCTTTTAAATTCTGTAAGGCCTTTATGGGGTGTTGGGCTGGGTCGATATTTCCAGATGCTGAGGTTAAAATTGCCTGCGGCATATAAGCAAGTATGCTATCTTGTAGCGATCGCTCGAAACCATTCATCACTGATGTAACCGTAATTAATGCCGTAACGCCCAGTGTGATGCCGATTGCTGACAAACTGGAAACAAAGCGCCCGAATTTATCGGCAGCGCGTCCACGTAAATAGCGTAGACCTATAAATAATGAGACAGATTGGTGCATGAAGTCTATGATGCCCCTGTTGCCAAAGCGAAGTGTTCAGCGATAATAAAGGGTACGATTGATGAATGGAACCACTCACGGGTATTTTTTCTTATTTGAGTGCCTTTTTGTCTGACTTTCAGACAAATTACGAGTTAAAACCGATTGTATTATTGTGAATTTTATTGTTTAACTATCTATTGGTTAATTTAAGTATTAATCATAAAAAAACTGGCTATCATTATATTGAATTTTGTTTAATTGCTTAACTAATCGCTGTGAGATACCAAAGATTTCTATGTCGTCAAAATTTCGTTATGAACTCCCTAGTCGTAGTGGCGATGTCCGCCATTTAGGTTGCCTTATCGGGGCGGCTGGTGCGCTTGAATGTGGAGAAATGATCCAACGTCATCAAGGGCCTGTTGTTATTGTCACTCGTGATATGCAAAATACTTTGCGCTTACGTGATGAAATTCAACAGTTTACACATCACCCTATTGAAACCCTTTCTGATTGGGAAACATTGCCTTATGACAATTTCTCCCCACATCAAGAAATCATTTCTCATCGTTTATCAACACTATACCGCTTACCATCTATGCAAAAAGGCGCATTAATCCTTCCGGTTAATACGCTTATGCAGAAAGTTTGTCCCCCTGATTTTTTAACTAGCCATGCATTGGTCATGGCAAAAGGCGATAAACTTTCCCGTGATAATTTACGTGCCGAATTAGACAAAGCAGGCTATCGCCATGTTGAGCAAGTTCTAGAGCATGGCGAGTATGCAACCCGTGGGGCGTTATTAGATTTATTCCCAATGGGCAGTACATTACCATTTCGTATTGATTTCTTTGATGATGAAATTGATAGTTTGCGAACTTTTGACGTTGACTCACAACGAACACTTGAGGAAGTTAGCCATATCAATCTCCTCCCTGCTCACGAGTTTCCAACAGATAAAGACGCAATTGAACGTTTCCGTAGCCAGTGGCGGGAACGCTTTGACGTTCGCCGTGACCCAGAGCACATTTACCAGCAAGTCAGTAAAAATACGTTACCAACTGGTATCGAATATTGGCAGCCTTTATTTTTTTCACAGCCTCTGCCCTCGTTATTTGATTATTTACCGTCATCTAGTTTATTGGTTTCACAAAATCTACAAGAAGCCGCAGAACGCTTTCAACTCGATACGTTGCAACGTTACGATAGCCGTAGGGTTGACCCAATGCGGCCATTACTCCCCCCTACAGACTTATGGTTAACCGTTGAACAGCTCAACCAATCATTAAAACAATGGCCTCGTGTTCAATTATCCGCTGAATCTTTAGCTCCCAAAGCTGCTAATACGAATTTAGACTATTTACCGCTACCGGACATCAGTACTCAAGGCCAAAGCAAGACCCCTTTAGACAAACTTCGTCAATTCACGGAACAGTTTGATGGCAAGATCATCTTTTCTGTGGAAAGTGAAGGTCGCCGTGAAACAGTCACGGAACTGTTAGCTCGCTTGAAAATTCGCCCTGAAATTATTGATCATTACGCAAGTCACATTGATAGCCGTTTTGCTATTACTATCGGCGCAGCTGAGCATGGTTTTATTCAAGTCGATGCCCATAAAGCGTTGATATGCGAAAGCGACCTGTTAGGTGAACGCGTTGTTCGTCGTCGTACTGATAACCGCCGAACAATTAATACCGATACACTGATCCGTAACTTAGCTGAATTACGTCCGGGGCAACCCGTCGTCCATATTGAACACGGCGTTGGTCGCTATCAAGGGTTAATCACCCTAGAAGCCGGTGGCATTAAAGCAGAATACTTAATCTTAACTTATGCAGGTGAAGATAAACTCTATGTTCCGGTCTCGTCACTGCATTTAATTAGCCGCTATGCAGGTGGTGCGGATGAAAATGCGCCATTACATAAGCTAGGCAGTGATAGCTGGGGACGTGCCCGCCAAAAAGCGGCTGAAAAAGTACGTGATGTTGCAGCAGAGCTGCTGGATATTTACGCACAGCGTGCAGCCAAAGCGGGCTTTGCCTTCAAACATGATAAAGAACAGTACCAAGAGTTTTGCCAAGGTTTTCCTTTCGAAACAACCCCTGACCAAGAGATGGCAATTAATGCTGTACTCAGTGATATGTGCCAACCATTAGCTATGGATAGGTTGGTATGCGGTGATGTTGGGTTCGGTAAAACCGAGGTGGCTATGCGTGCAGCATTCCTAGCTATCAACAATAATAAGCAGGTAGCTGTTTTAGTTCCAACCACCTTACTTGCACAACAGCATTATGATAATTTCAAAGACCGATTCGCCAATTGGCCTGTGCGTATAGAAATGTTGTCTCGCTTTAAAACGGCGAAAGAGCAGCAACAGATTATTGCTGAGACTGCAGAAGGCAAAGTTGATATTTTAATTGGTACTCATAAACTGCTACAAAGTGATTTAGTATGGAAAGATTTGGGCTTATTGGTAGTAGATGAAGAGCACCGCTTTGGCGTCCGTCATAAAGAACGAATAAAAGCTATGCGTGCAGACGTTGATATTTTAACACTTACAGCAACCCCTATTCCTCGGACACTGAATATGGCAATGAGTGGTATGCGCGATCTATCCATTATTGCCACGCCGCCAGCACGCCGTTTAGCTGTAAAAACCTTTGTTCGCCAATATGACGAGCTCGTGGTACGTGAAGCCATTTTACGTGAAACACTACGTGGGGGCCAAGTTTACTACTTATACAATGATGTTGAAAATATTGAAAAAGCCAAAGCGCGCCTTGAAGAACTAGTCCCTGAGGCTCGTTTCGTTGTTGGTCATGGCCAAATGCGGGAGCGGGAATTAGAACGGGTGATGACCGACTTCCATCATCAACGTTTTAATGTCTTGATATGTACGACTATTATCGAAACGGGTATCGATATTCCTACTGCAAATACCATTATCATTGAACGAGCTGACCATTTTGGGTTAGCACAATTGCATCAATTACGTGGTCGAGTCGGCCGGTCACACCACCAAGCTTATGCTTACTTACTCACACCGCATCCTAAAGCAATGACAACAGATGCCCACAAGCGTCTCGAAGCCATTTCTTCACTTGAAGATTTAGGGGCTGGGTTCGCACTAGCGACTCATGATTTAGAAATTCGAGGTGCAGGAGAATTACTTGGCGAAGACCAAAGCGGGCAGATGACAACTGTTGGCTTTACCTTATATATGGAACTGTTAGAAAGCGCGGTCGAGGCCCTAAAAGAAGGGCGTGAACCTTCACTGGAAGACTTAACTAGCCAACAAACTGAAGTTGAGCTACGGATGCCGGTTCTTTTGCCTGACGATTATATACACGATGTAAATATGCGACTGTCTTTTTATAAACGGATAGCCAGTGCAAAAGATAATCAAGAATTAAACGAATTACGTACCGAGTTAATTGACCGTTTTGGCACCCTCCCTGATGCAGGCAAGTTCCTTTTAACGTCTGCTGCAATTCGTTTGCAAGCTCAAGCTTTAGGTATTAAGCGCATTGAAGCCCATGAGAAAGGGGGGTTTATTGAGTTTAGTGAGAAAAATAAAGTCGAACCGGGCTTCTTGATCAGCTTGTTACAAAATCAACCACAAACTTATCGCTTAGAGGGTCCCGTCCGACTGAAGTTTTTCCATGATTTAGCGGAAAGGACAACTCGGCTTGAGTTTATAAAACAACTATTAACCAGTTTTGAAGAACACCAATTAACCTAAAAAACTCAAGGTGTAAAAATGTTACAGGCAATCAATTAAGATTGCCTGTAATAGAATATTCAAATTGGTTAAACCTATTCCATAAAACCAAAAGTATTTTGGTTTGGTTGCAATTCTAATATTGCAGACGGGTTTCCAGTAATTGGTAAATTATTTGGTTGTAAACAATAAAATGGCAATAAGCTTTTGACATCACTGCGGATTGTTTCGCATACAGAAGCTGATGATGTCAAAACCAAACGCCCCTCCTCATTTAACGGAATAAACATAGAAGGTGCATAGGAAGTTCTCACTTTCCCCACTGTTTTACCAATTTGGTAGACAACATCATAGCCAACCACAACTAATTCCATTTTTTGCGCTGGTACACAGGTTGGGTCACGCTCATAAAACAAGGATGGGAACCCCTTACCTTGTAGCGCTTCTATCATAAAGACCATTTTACATTCGCTTTGCGCAGGGTGAAAACGAGAAAGTGATTGTTGGTCAAAAGTACCTAAAACCCCAGTTACCGTACAATTTTGGTACTCAACAAGCCGGTTAGATTTGATAGGCTCAACCGATAATACGGTTGCTAATTTAATTTCAGGCTCACGCGTGAAGATAACAACTAACAATACAATAAGGCATGCCACTATAGCTGCTAATAACAACTTAAATTTTAGCTTCATAGTACAATCCTTATTAAATTAATACTGACCTATTGTAACGGCTACTCAAGATAATTCGATGCATTACATGCATTAGATATATTTTTTAGATTTATCCGAAATTATAATTGTTAAATTTTACTTAATATAAGATTTAAATTAATTAAATGTGAGGTTTAATATCCATGATATGACTCAGCGATAAATAAAATAGGTTAAATTAACTATATTAATCAATATATTATAGTTTATTGATTTCTAAATTTTCTGAGTTATACCAATATATTTACAACATACATCTTTCATCAATAAAAAATGTTACCGTAACTGATTATAATATGAGCTCAATATATGGTTTTAAACTCATCTTTATTATCCGTATAAAGTAACTTAGACCTCTATAAGTAATGCCTGTAATATAATCGATCACCAACCAACTAAAATTGATCTAAATAGTTTTTATTACAAATATTAACGTTACTAAATAAAAATACTCTCATATACGATATCAATATGATTCTTTTATCATTGATTTTATTGGTTATTTTAACCACATTAAAAAATAATGCACCTAATCAAATTAATAACTAGGTGCATAAAATTTGATGAAGATCAATTAGATATGTTAACAAATCGCGGCTAGTGTAATTTCAACTTGGGTCGTATAATTCGGTTAATACTCCCTACTAACATCATTAAGCCCGTTTTGATATAACCATGCAAAGCTATCTGGTGCATACGATACAAAGAAATATACACAAAACGTGCAATACGCCCTTCGACCATCATATCTCCACGCATCAAATTCCCCATCAAACTGCCCACGGTACTAAAGCGTGATAGTGAGACTAATGAGCCATGGTCTTTATAAACATAATCTTTTAATGGTTTTTCTTTCATCATGGCTAAAATATTGTCATAACAACGACTTGCCATTTGATGTGCAGACTGCGCCCTTGGCGGTACAAAGCCCCCTTCAGGTTTAGCACATGAGGCGCAATCGCCAATCGCAAAAATCATATCATCGCGTGTAGTTTGCAACGTAGGCTTAACTACCAGTTGATTTATACGATTTGTTTCTAAACCTGCGATGTCTTTCATGAAATCCGGCGCTTTGATGCCAGCAGCCCAAACCATTAGATCAGCAAATACTTTGCCGTCTTGTTTAGTATTCAAACCATCAGCATCAGCGCTAGTGACCATAGTTTTAGTCAATACATTGACACCAAGCTTGTTTAACTCCTGATGCGCAGCGCTAGAGATCCGCGGAGGTAAAGCAGGTAAAATACGCTCCCCAGCCTCAATCAGAGTAACATTGAGAGCATCGGTATCTAGCCCTTTAAACCCATAACTAGTGAGTTGCTCAACCGCATTATATAATTCAGCGGATAGCTCAACACCTGTAGCCCCGCCCCCAACTATGGCAATATTCACTTTTTCTTCTGCATTATCACGTACAGAATAGCGTAAGAACAGGTTTAGCATTTCATCATGAAAGCGATGAGCCTGCTGTGGATTATCTAAGAAAATACAATGTTCTTTCACACCTGGGGTACCAAAATCATTCGACTTGCTTCCCAGTGCCATCACTAAAATATCATATTCAAGCTCACGTAAAGGAACTAATAATTCACCATGTTTATCATATAGCTCACCAAGCACTATTTTTTTATTATCACGGTCAATATTAGTCAATGAACCTAACTGGAAATTAAATGCATTATGGCGCGCATGGGCAAGATAGCTAATCGCATCAACCCCATCATCCAATGAACCAGTAGCAACTTCATGTAACAATGGCTTCCATAAATGGCTTGGATTACGGTCAACGAGTGTGATATGTGCTCGTTTTTTCCGGCCTAATTTGCGCCCTAAACGTGTTGCCAGTTCCAAACCACCGGCACCACCCCCGACGACGATGATTTTTGGTTGAGATAAGGTCATAAATCCCTCGAAACAAAATATATTAATGTTATCTAAGCACTTTTATGATAAAAAACTTAGATAACATTAATTAGCCATGCCTTACACTATGAATGAAATAGAATAACATGACTGGGTAATTGGTAATACCAAATGTTGATCCATATCAATTTAGTTGATTATTATGACAACCATCACATTCGTCAAATCATTTTTAACGAGGAATGAATCGAATCAGCTTGAGATCGTTCAAACAGTTAAGTTCACAACGAATTAACGATAATGAGAATTATTATCTCATTGTTTTTGATATAGACGCTACCGTTAATTGTTAACCCAAAGAAAAAGGGTTGAGATAAATGCTGAAACAAAGAAAAAACCCGAAGAGATTAAACACTTCGGGTTTTTAGTTGTTATATCGTTCGATTTAACTAGTTAATTTTTTTGATACGTACATCAGTTGGGACTGAAACTGGTGAGTTATCTTTAAAATAATGCATCAATGCTTCGTTATCAGGCACACTGTAAACACGGTCTTTACCTTGATTAAACGCGCTGAATCGGCTACCACCCGTTGCTAAAAACTCATTGGCTGCAACTCGATAGCTTTTTTTCATGTCTAACGGTTTACCATTTAACTTCATTGATTTTTGAATGACTTTATCACCAACAGGTCGGCTATCATCCCATTCGTAATAAAAACCTTTAGAAACAGGCATTACTTGTGGACGCGCACGATCCCATTGTTGTTCTAACGCCTGTTTGATTTGCTCACCCGTTAAAGATTGAGTCACGACAACATTTGAGAATGGTTGAACAGTAAAAATATCACCATAGGTCAGTTCACCGGCTTTCAGATCAGCACGAATACCACCACTATTCATAAAGGCGATTTGCGCACCACCAGCTTCTTTACTTGAAGCGGCATAGAGTTGACCATCAGCGATAATTTTACCTAATGTAGAGTCACCCGCTGGCAATAATTTTTTGTCTGAACTCTCCGTCAAAGTTCCCATCACTTGTTGTGAAATAGGTAACGCAATTTGTTCATATCTTTGAACAAAAGTCGTTAACTCTGGGTTTTTCTCATAACGTTTTGTTTCAACAGGAATATTTTTCGCATTGATGCTAACAATATCTTTTGTATTTCTATCAATTTCAATATTTAACTGAGAAAGCAATGCGCCATTTGATTGTGCAGAAATCACGGTTTTACCATTGATTTCACAATTGTACGCTTGATGCGTATGACCACTGACCACAAAGTCTACAGCGCCATCTAGTTGGTTTACAATATCAACAATTGGGCCTTTGATATTATCACAACGGTTAATATCTTTAACTTTCGTATCAACTTGCTGTGTCGCCCCTTCATGGATCAGAACACCGATGCTATTAATACCTTGTGCCTTCAATAGCTTCACTTGGTTATTAATAGTTTCAACTTCGTTTTTAAACTCTAATCCAGCGGTACCGCTTGGCGTTACAATAGCAGGTGTGCCTTCTAAAGTTAGGCCAATAAACGCCATTGGAATACCATCAAATTCTTTAATGAAATATGATGGGAACAGAGTTTCACCTGTTTCTTTTACAATAACGTTAGCCGCTAAATAGTTAAAATCGGCACCTGCAAATGAGTCTTTACCAACACAACCCGCGGTTGGATGACAGCCACCATTTTGCTTTCTTAATAGCTCTTCTTTGCCTTTGTCAAACTCATGGTTACCAACTGCACTGGTTTCCATGCCTATTGCACTTAATGCTTCAATAGTAGGCTCATCATAGAACATCGATGACAATAATGGGCTTGCACCAACTAAATCCCCTGCACCAACAACAATAGTTTTATCATTCTGCGCTCTTAACTGGTTTACTAAGGTGGCGATTGATTCTATTCCACCTAACTTACCATCTCCTGGCGCTTTTAGTGCGCCATGGAAATCATTGATACCAATGACCTGAACTTTAACCGTATCCGATGTTTTCTGAGCACAACCGGCCAGTAAAGCACCTGAAATTAACAGTGTGAGTAGCCCAATTTTATGTTTCATTTATCTTACCTTTTATTGTAAATTTCACTCTGCTGGCAACTACATTTTGAACCGATAAGTGGTTGTCATTGAACCAGATAAGGAGTGCGCACGGCGTGAATGGCCATCATATAGCTTAGGCGTTGTATAATCGTTCTCTTGGCGGTGATGCCAACCTAAACCTCCGCTCAATGACACGGATAGGTTTTCAGTTGGTTTCCAATAGCTGAACAGACCCAATTGACCTTGTTTTAACCTTTCACCTTCATATTTAAATTCTGAGTAATTGGTACGAGCACCAACAGAAAGCTCTTTACTTACACGATATTCGGCAGCCATCGCGACCATAGTTTCCCCATCACGAACGTAATCGATATCCGCATAAGCTGGCGAGTTAAAACGACCACGCGTATTACCAATTGGGTTACGTGCGAATTGACCGACACCATTTGCTTTTTTTGCTTGAGTGTAAGTTAAACCAGCGCGGAGTGTCCAAGGTGATTCTGGAATACGCCAGTCAGCGGTTCCTGCATAGTGCCATGCTCGTTTGTCGAAATTACGCTTACCGATAGCATCATTTTTTTCGGTGCGCTTACCATCACTACCATATTCATGATTGTAAATTTGCGTTCCAAGCGTAACATCTGAAGTTAACTTATATTTAGCTTCGAGACCTTGCTGACGAAATAAATCATCTGCCTGCCCATAGAAATAGTGAACAGTCAATGGCTTAGTATTGTAATTAATACCACCAGTGATCACATGATTAACCTTATGTCGTTTACCATTAGCATCAGTAAAATACATAGCATCAATATTTGGACTATCACGACGCATTACTTTTTTGTCGAGATAGAGTAAATCTAGGCTCCAGTCATCAATTGCTGTATTGGTGTAATAACCGCTATAACTGTTTAATGAAAGACGTTGTGAATTAGTAAAAATACCTTTGTTTTTCAGTGTGAACCAACCCGCTTTACCGTGGAATTGAACAGGGTCAAGGTCGAATTTTACTTTCGCATAACGTTGTCCGATTTTGTTATAGCCTTTAGCGTGACCATCGTCGTTATATAAAATTGCACGGGAGGCGAAGTCTTTACTTGCACCGAGTTTAATACCACCATAGTAAGAAGCATCAAACCCGATTACGTCAGCAAAATAACCTGATTTGAAATCAGCTTGGAAGTTTTGACCCCAAGCGTTAGCAACTTGTTTTCTATAGCGTTGCTCATTTTTATCAAAACGATTTTCGGTTTTTAAGTACTTCCACATGTTACGAGTTGACAGTTCTAACTCAGAATCCGCAATAAATGAATTTTCTTTAATTGTGTTTTCCCAATTGCTGGCATTTGCCATTGCGACTGCTAAACAGCAAGGAGAAAGCATTAATAGCGCAATATTTTTAACTTTCATTGAAATTAACCTAGTTAATGATTATTTGAATTAATTTTATGCTGCCTCATGTAACCATGAACAACAAAACACCATTTTTATTTTTAGCTTAATAAAACAACTTTACTTAAAGTCAAACTGATACATCCCTTTCAAACACATAAGTCAATTTTTAAAATAAAAAATTCAATACAGATATTTCACTGCATTAGTGTTTACTTAATTACCATAAATAAGGCGTTCTACTTATAGTAAAGACCTAATAGCCTTTAATAATTCACTACCATTACTTTACTCAAATTCCGCGTTAATTTTAGTTAAGAAACAATATTTCAGATATTATTTAAACAAGCGTTAATACACACGCCACTATATGTTGTGCTTCTATTTTCTTATTTAATAGGCAGAGTCATAGTCTGAGAAATGCTTATCTCAATCAAAGGAACATTATTTAACTTAAAACGCCACCATCCAGTTTATTGTTATTTTTATAATCGATTAGTTATTGCTCTAAATTGTCATAAAAAATTCATAATGTGGATGCTAACGTAATTTTACGTCAATTAAAACGATCACTGTCACAACACGTTACATAAGTTGCATTATTTAAACCAACTAATAGTGATTAAGATCACACTTGTTTTGGTGTTTATTTATCACTGTAAGCATTACTGACAATAAAGATGAGGGAACATTTGATAGCGCAGTACACCGTGAATAGTTAAAAAATAGACATTACCCCTAAATAACCTTTAGATACTGATTAAAAAAAACTCATATGCATAGATTTTTTTAATACTTGTATAATTAATTTACTGTTAATTTATCTAGACATGAAAAATTTGAATGAAACTGTTTTTTTATACATTAAAATTAATGTTAATAATATTACAAAAAAGATAAGAGTATTTAAGCATTAAGGTTAATCGATTTTATTTAGCTATCCACTAATTTAAATTTATCTTAACTTTTATCATTAATAGCTATTATCATTTTCTTTTTACTTATAGGCGCTCTCACCAAAATAAAGTGATACATAAGACAAATATCCGGCTGTTTATATTGAAAAAACACCTAGCAATATCAATATATGTATCCATTACAAATAAACTATGGATTATTATTTTGAGTTGACCTTTAAAAGACTACAGCTTAAATGAATAGAATAATTAATTATTTTTTTGAATGTAACCATTATGCTAGATACTTTACCATCACATTTTTAATATAATAATATGATGATTTAATCATTATATTAATAACGTTACGGGTAACTTTCAAAGTGGTTATACTTCCCTTTCATACTATTTATACGTCGTTATTTTTCACTTCAATGCGTATTTATGCAAAATAGCCGGTAAATAGTTTAATTTACCGGCTATATTTTATTCACCTTAATGTTATTGACGGTGTGCTTGCCATCTTTGGTGTAAATCCACTAATTGCCGATGACTTTCTTGCCAACGAGCCAACCCTTGTAACTCGGTCAAACTGTATTGACGGCCACTGTGATATAACTTAGAGGCTTGGCTATCATGCTGTTTAGGTAAGTTATCAAGTACACTTACCGCACCTTCGCGGTTATTGCACACCAAAACCATATCACACCCAGCATTTAAAGACGCTTGTGCTCTTTCTGGATAGCTCCCCATAATTGCTGCCCCTTCCATCGATAAATCATCAGAAAAAATGACACCATTAAAACCAAGCTGTTCCCGTAGCACTGATTTTAACCAAAATGGCGAACCACTCGCAGGGCGTTCATCAGCTTGAGTGTAAATGACATGCGCTGGCATAATTGCATCAAGTAATTCACGTTGGATAAAATCTTTAAAAATCGACATATCTTTACCTCGGATAGTTTCCAATGTACGGTCATCACGAGGTGTTTCTTTATGCGAATCAGCTTTAACTGCACCATGCCCAGGGAAATGTTTCCCTGTTGTCTTCATCCCCGCACTGTGCATTCCTTTAATAAAACGTTCTGCCATCATCATTGCCATTTCAGGATCTTTATGGAACGAACGCTCCCCAATCGCGATACTTTGATGGCCAAGATCCAACACTGGGGCAAAACTAATGTCAATATCCATCGCTATCATTTCTGCTGCCATTAACCACCCCGCTTCTTGTGCCAACTTAGCACCGTCCATAGGGTTATTTAGCTCAGCAAAAGCCTGTGCCGAAGGTAGCGCGGTAAAACCATCACGAAAGCGTTGTACTCGCCCACCTTCTTGGTCAACAGCAACCAGCAGACGGTGCCTTGACGCATCACGTATTTGGCGCACAAGCTCTCGTAATTGTGCAGCATCATGAAAGTTACGGGTAAATAAAATCAAGCCCCCCACTAATGGGTGAGCCAATATTTCGCGCTCTTCGTTATCTAATTCATAACTTTGAACATCCAGCATTATCGGACCCATAACATGCCTCACTTATTTAACTAAATCAAAAATTATTCGTTGATAACTTTATTATCAACCCAACAAACCGAAGTAGTGGCGTAATGACTGCGAGTGTACCAAAAAATGCGATAATTGACTTTTATTCCACTGCACTTCATACCACATTAACGTCATATATTTTACCCATGGTTCCCATAACTGGCAGTGCTGAGCTAATTGTTGTTTATCCCGATAAGCACTTTGCACATCACAGTATTGCATGAGAAAAAAATGACGCTGTTTATCTGTCAGACTATTAAATTGAAAATAGGTTTCTAACGAAAATGCAATATCAGTATTTGCGGCATATTCCCAATCCAATAGCATTAACTCCCCTGTATGAGTACTAATGATATTTTTAGGATGAACATCCATATGTGCAGGGGCCAACTTCAACGTTTTTGGCAATGCAGTAGAGAGGAAATGACGATGTAGTTTTTTCCAACGTGGTGACAAACGTTTGGTATCAACCAAATAACCATAATGCGCAATTTCATCGCGCAGTTGCAAGCGGTAGCCGAATAGTGCGCTGCAATGTAATTGTGCAAGCGTATTTGCTAGTTGGCATTGAAAATCAGCGGATAAAAATGTGGATGGGCCCGGATGCAAGCCTTCACACCACGCCAACAATAACCATTGAGCGTTATAACCAACGACAGTCGGTGCAAATGTGTATGGTTGCAATTGTCTTAATATACGCGCTTCTTTCCGGCGATCCACATATAGACAAGACTGAGTCTCACCATTAGCACGAGCCACTAATTGAAGTGTGCGATTAGACTGCACACACTGCAATAAATAACTCCCGCCTGACAACCCTGTTAACGGCGTTATTTCCCAGTGACTTGATTTAATCTCTGGGAAATAGGTAGATAACAGCGTAATAAGTGACTGTCTGTTAATCAATACTGTGCTTTCCAGTCCAAATAATTTCGCCTGTTTGCACTTCCATTAGTTGCATTTCAAGGCTCTTATCTTTATTTGAACCTGACATAACACTGTAAATCACATAATCAGCTTGTACATAACGCCCTAGACCAATCGCCTTACTACGCGTCACTAAGCTATCTTCTTGTGATAAACCTAATGTTTTACGTGCAGAACTTACCACACTTTGAGGGACTACTTTGAAACGATTGGTATTTTCAACTGCGCTAGCCATTGTTGATGTAATAGTCTGTACAGGCAATGAGCCATTCGTATTGTTTTTCACTGAATCAACTAATAACACTTTGCCACTTTCCACTCCATCCGCAGCAACCATTTGACCAACCAAAGGTGTTATCGATGCAGCCCAATCAGTTGTTTGCTGTTTTGGCGGTGTCGGAACGACATCCGTTGGCGGTGGTGTCACTTCTGGTGGTTGATCCGGCTCAACAGGAACAATCGGTGGTTGTGTTCCCGGCTGTTGAGGTGGGTATGATGGGCAACCTGCTAAGATTAAAGCTGCTACCGCAACCATTAAGATCCGTTTCATTGTTTTTCTCCAGCCTTAGGTGATAAAAACACATGGACACGCACATTGCTAGCGCGTGATGAGGAGGTCATGGCTTGAATAGTTTCTGTTGAATTCGCTGCAATTTGCTGATGTAAGATACTCGAAGTATCCACCTTCAACCCTTGTTTATCGTACCAATATAAACGATACGCAATCTCTACGGCATCAGGCTGCAAATTACTCATACTAAGCGTGGCAACAGTTTGGTGGTTTTCAACACTAATCACGGGGGACTCAACAATGACCCCTTGGGCTAAAACTGCTGGTTCCATAATAACGCGCTGCTGCTCATTAAAAACTAACCCTTGAGGTTTGTTATTTAAACAGCCAGTTAATAACACAGCCATCAGCCCAAGTATTACTATGCGGTTCATTGTATGAGCCCCTTCCTATTATGATTTAGCCAATAAAGGCCCTAATGGGCGACCACCCACTAAATGCATATGAATATGGAATACCTCTTGTCCAGAATGCTCATTACAATTCATAATCAAACGATAGCCATTTTCAGCAATGCCTTCTTCTTTGGCAATTTTAGCTGCCACCGTAAATAAACGCCCTAACGCCAGTTCGTCATCCACCGTCACATCGTTTACTGTGGGGATTAATTTATTGGGGATAATTAAAATATGTGAAGGCGCTTGTGGCGATATATCACGAAATGCCGTGACAAGCTCATCTTGGTAAACGACATCCGCAGGGATTTCGCGACGAATGATTTTACTAAAAATTGTTTCTTCTGCCATATCAATTCCCTTACTAATCCAATAGTTAGTTTATATATTGTTAACAAGTTACCCGTTATTCGAGCCAACATTCAAATGAAATAAACGATTGAAATTTTGTGTTGTAATTTCAGCCATTTGTTCAACGCTAACCCCTTTCAGCACCGCCATGTATTCAGCCACATCACGTACGTATGCAGGCTGATTTTCTTTTCCACGATGCGGTACTGGGGCCAAATATGGGGAGTCTGTTTCGACCAAGATTCTATCTAGGGGCACAATACGCGCCGCTTCTCTGATTTGTTCAGCATTGCGGAATGTCACAATCCCTGAAAATGAAATATACATTCCTAAATCGAGCAATTCGCTAGCTGTCGCTTTGTCTTCAGTGAAACAGTGTAATACCCCACCACACTCACTAACTTGTTCTTCACGTAAAATTGTTAGCGTATCCTTTTGCGCAGCACGCGTATGTACGATCACGGGTTTATTTACTGCTCGGCCGATACGGATATGCTGACGAAAAGACTCTTGCTGCAATGCAGCATTCTCTTGTTGATAGTAGTAATCAAGCCCTGTCTCACCCAGTGCCACAACCTCAGGGCCGGCGGCTAATTGTGCTAAGCGCTCAAAGTCATAGCCTTCGTCTAAATTAAGTGGATGAATACCACATGAAAAAGCAATATTGTCACGTAACCCAATGAGCTTTTTCATCTGTTCAAAACCGGGCAGCGTTGTTGCCACGGCAAGCATGAAACGGACATCACGAGCCGATGCCTTAGCGATAACATCATCGACATTAGTGTGTAATTTTTCATAATCTAAACAGTCGAGATGGCAGTGTGAATCAACAACAAACATATTTAACTCTTTTTAAAATGAAGGTGAAGCCAATAAGGCTTCCCATTGTAATAATTGATTGGTCAGAATAAGTTCCTGATTAAGCGCAGGAACTGTCAATAATTGATAACGACAATGTAGCCACTGTTCATAAGCCTCCAATAATTGAGAACGGTTCATGGTACTGGCCAATTGCATAACTTGTGCAAGATGATCTTGGTTAATACAGAACGTTGTCGCACCTTGCTGTACTTTAACTGCATCGGAAAGTAAGGTTAATAACCAACTTAGGGCAGCTGAAGCTTCTTCAATATTCAATCGTGGCAATAAACTTAGCATATCCCGCGTTTGTAATGCTGTAGAGATACTTTGGCATAATGCATTCCGTTTTTGCCAAAGATGTTCTTCTAACAGAGCCAGAGCGGCTACTGGAGCACCTTGACAAAGTTTCAATGCGGTTATTGCGTGATCAACAACTACATTTGGCTGTTGTTTTTGTAACCAATACAACGCAATTTGTGGGTCAGGAGCTGGCAAAAAATGACTTAAACAACGGCTACGAGTTGTGGCAAGTAAATTCTCTGGTTTGTCACTACTTAATAGAAAATAAGTGTCTTTTGCAGGCTCTTCCAGCGTTTTTAGTAACGCATTCGCCGCAGCATCAGTGAAAGCTTCAATTCTAGGAATATACACCACTTTATTGCCACCTTGTTGAGAATGACTACTCAAGGTTTCAATTAATTTCCTAACAGCATCAACACTGACCGTTGATTTACCTTTTTCAACGTCAATAACATGATAATCGGGGTGTGTTCCTGCTAGCATTAATCTGCAGCTATGGCACTTCCCACAACTTTTCAGCCCTTCACGATCTTGGCAAATAAGCCAACGACCAATACCATAGCAAAGTGCATCGGCCCCATTTCCAGGCAAAGAATGAAGTAGTAAGGCATGGTGCCCTCGCCCACTTTGATAGTTCGCTATAATTTGCCGGTAAGGTTCATTTAACCAAGGATACCAATTCATGTTATTAACACCTTACTTTTTGCCTATCATTATTTAGCTAGCCATTGGGTCAGTGTTTGGCGAATATCATATTGTACTTGCTCAATATTTTGGCTCGCATCAACCGTCAGTATTGTTTCATCTTCCGCTGCCAGTTCAAGGTAGCGGTGACGGGTCCTTTCAAAAAAGGCTAACGATTCTTTTTCGATTCTATCTAACTCACCGCGGGACCTTGCACGTTGTAAGCCCAATTCTGGCGATAAATCAAGATACAAGGTTAATGATGGTTTAAACTCACCAAGTACCAAATCACGTAACGACTTCATTAACTGGTGGTCGATTTCCCTTCCGCCGCCTTGGTACGCCTGTGATGACAAATCATGGCGGTCACCAACAACCCATTTACCTGCGGCTAAAGCCGGTTTAATCACTGTTTCAACGAGTTGAACTCGCGCTGCATATAACATTAATAACTCAGCTTTATCGGTGACTTTATCGCCTTCAATCCCTTGTTTGATCAGCTCTCGTAGCTTTTCGGCTAGTGGCGTCCCACCTGGTTCCCGAGTGAAAACGATATCCGTAATACCCGCCTGATTAAGTGTATCTACCACCGTATTGATTGCAGTCGTTTTGCCTGCACCTTCTAATCCTTCAATAACAATAAATTGATTTTTCATTTTTTTATCATTTTTGCTGTTCAAATTGGCGATAAACTTTGACCGCCCGATTGTGTTCATTCAAGTTGCGACTAAAAGTATGACCGCCTTTACCATCTGCGACAAAATAGAGGTAATCCGTTTTAGCTGGGTGCGCAGCCGCTTTTATTGATGCCAAACTTGGCATTGCTATCGGTGTTGGCGGCAACCCATCAATTTTATAAGTATTGTACGGTGTGTAATTGTCTAAATCACTACGATAAATCTTACCATCATACTTATCACCTAGGCCGTAAATAACTGTTGGGTCGGTTTGTAAGCGCATATTTTTCTTCAAACGATTAACAAACACCGATGCAACTTGCGACCTTTCACTCTCTACACCGGTTTCTTTTTCAATAATTGAAGCCATAATCAGCATTTCATAAGCATTTTTATAAGGTAGGTCTCTATCTCGCCCTTGCCATTCTTCTTCAAGGCTACTTTGCATGCGCTTATATGCACGCTTTAAAATTTCCGTATCTTTTGTCCCCGCCGTATATAAATAGGTGTCAGGGTATAACCACCCTTCTAGTGTACCTTCACCTTTGAACCCGATAAACGCATGAAGTTCTGCTGGTGTCATCTCTGTCGATGTATGTTCTAAGTAAGGGGCATCACGTAAAATGTTACCCCAATCATTCAATCGGTTACCTTCAATAAAACGAATAGAAAATTGAGCTTCTTTACCGCTAACCACTAACGATAATAATTGTTCTACGGTCATGTCAGGTTGTAAACGGTATGTCCCCGCTTTTAATTGAGCGAGTTCCGGCCGTAATTTTAATAACCATTGAAACTCATTCCCCTGCTCAATCATATTTTCTTTGACTAGCAAGGCTTCAAATGCAACTCGCCCGGTCCCTGTAGGAACCGTTAAAATTTTCTCTTGAGTCAAGTTAATGGGGGTTTTCGCATAGTTCATGACTTGACGATATTGTAAATATACGGCAACGGCTACAACAGCAGTAAGAGTCACAGTAATCAGAATGATTTTTTTGGCTAATTTCATTTATTGACCATTTCAATAAGTGTTTAGGTAATAGTGATATAGTTTTTAGATACTAGATTTTGCAGCGCAAAAAGAGATACTCAAATAATTCACGCGACATGAATTGTAATGGCGACTGCCCTTTGCTTAACTGAATGCTTTGTACAGGTAACACTGGCATCAATGCATTACAAATAATCACTTCATCACAATAATTCAAAATAGAGGCAAACCGCTCAACTTCTTGAAAATGGTACTGACTATCTTGCAGTAGTGCTATGATCTTTTGTCTCATTAATCCATTCACACCACAATGAGATAATTTTGGGGTGTAGACTGTTTGACCAACTCGCCAAAAGACATTGGCACTACAACATTCAACGATAACGCCGTTGGTATCAAGTACGATGGCCTCATCCGCGTTATACTCATCAATTTCTTGTCTGATAAGAACTTGCTCTAACCGGTTGAGGTGTTTCATACCTGCTAATAATGGGCTACGTGCCAATGGGATCTCACTTAAGATTAACGCAGCCCCTTTACATTGTAGTTGAACATAGTTTTGTGGAAAGGGAGAAACACTGACAATCACTGTTGGTGAATTAAAGCCTCTAGAACTATAACCCCGCCCCCCTGCACCACGGCTAATTATCACCTTTAGCACCAGTTCATCTTCTACTTGCTGCGCGCAAATATGCAATAAATGCTGTTTCAGCATACCCCAGTCAGGCTGAGTTATTTTCAACCGCTGGCTGTCATGCTGCAAACGTGCAATGTGCTCATCTAACATTTTAGCTTGCTGATTAACGACATGTACGGTCGTAAAGCAGCCGTCCCCAAAAGAGACTGCGCGATCAGTTACGCTTATTTGCTGGCAAACTTGCCCATTAACCCAATATGACATTGATAATACTTATAATAAAAGCTGATAAATCAGACAGTAAACAAGATGAGTCATCATAAACTAAAGCGAATGGCTGTGCAAAGAGATGGGCAAAATAAAGCCCTAGTCACTTTCAGCGACTAGGGCTAATTAATAACGGTGATAGATTATTTACTCGCCGTGATAACGACGGAAAATCAATGAACCGTTTGTACCACCAAAACCAAATGAGTTACACAGAGCATACTCCATGTTCTCAACCTTGCGTGCATGACCTGGGACAAAGTCCAGTTTGCATGCTTCATCTGGGTTATCCAGATTAATGGTTGGTGGAACAGTTTGATCACACAATGATAAGATGGTAAAGATTGACTCAATAGCACCCGCTGCACCTAAAAGATGCCCTGTCATGGATTTGGTTGAGCTAACGAGTACATCAGTACCCTCACCAAATACAGACACAACAGCCTGTGCTTCGGCTAAGTCACCCGCAGGTGTCGAAGTACCGTGAGCATTAATATACCCTACGTCACTTGCTTGAATACCTGCATCTTTCAGTGCGTTTTCCATTGCAAGCGCTGCGCCTTCCCCATTTTCTGGAGGCGAAGTCATATGGTAGGCATCACTGCTCATCCCAAAGCCTGCAATTTCGGCATAAATTTTCGCACCACGCGCTTTGGCATGTTCATATTCTTCAAGAATAATGATACCTGCACCATCACCAAGAACAAAACCATCACGGTCTTTATCCCAAGGGCGACTTGCTGCTTGTGGGTCATCATTACGAGTTGATAACGCTCTTGCTGCGCCAAAACCCGCAACACCAAGCGGGGTTGTTGCTTTTTCAGCACCGCCTGCAACCATTACTTCTGCATCACCATAAGCAATCATACGCGCCGCATGACCAATATTATGCACACCCGATGTACAGGCTGTAGCAATAGAAATACTGGGACCACGGAAACCGTACATAATACTTAAATGACCAGCCACCATATTAATGATGGTTGACGGTACGAAGAATGGGCTAACTTTTCGAGGACCACCGTGTAATAGAGATTCACAGTTATCCTGAATTAACCCTAACCCACCAATACCAGAACCAATCGCTGCACCAATCCGAGTAGCATTGGCTTCTGTTACTTCCAACCCTGCATCTTTAAAGGCCTGAAAGCCTGCTGCGATGCCGTATTGGATAAATGGGTCCATTTTTTTCGCATCTTTACGAGAGATGCCAAAATCTTCGTAATTGAAATCTTTTACTAAGCCAGCAAATTTAGTTGCGTGGTTAATAGTATCAAAATGCTCAATTAGGCTGATACCACTCTGTCCGTCACAAACAGCTTTCCATGATGACTCAACTGTGTTGCCGACAGGAGATAACATGCCCAGTCCGGTTACGACTACACGACGCTTAGACACGTATTTCCTCCAAGGAGGGAAAAGTTACAAAGGAAACATAGGCGATCGAGTGATCGCCTAGATAAGTTTTCGTACAATTATTTAGATGCGTTGCCGACGTAATCCAACGCTGCCTGTACTGTTGTGATCTTTTCAGCTTCTTCGTCAGGGATTTCGCAATCGAACTCTTCTTCTAGAGCCATAACCAGCTCAACTGTGTCAAGAGAATCAGCGCCCAAGTCATCAACAAATGAAGCTGTATTTACAACTTCTTTCTCTTCAACACCCAGTTGTTCAACGATGATTTTCTTAACGCGTTCTTCGATAGTGCTCATACTATTAAAATTCCTATCAAAACTCGCTTTCGCGATGGTTTTCGTAGTTTATGAAATACAGGAAAAGATACAACCCAATCCCGACTGTTGGAACCATTATTTTGCATTATTTAGCGTTGGATAACACTAATAATGCAAATAGTTCCATCATTTCTTTAGATCATGTACATGCCACCATTGACATGCAATGTTTCACCTGTGATGTAAGCCGCTTCGTCAGAAGCTAAAAACGCTACAGCACTGGCAATTTCTTGTGCATCACCCAGTCTATCAGCAGGAACCTGAGATAAAATGCCTGCACGCTGTTCATCTGTCAATGCTTTAGTCATATCAGTTTCGATAAAACCAGGTGCAACGACGTTGACAGTAATACCACGAGAAGCGATTTCACGAGCTAATGATTTACTAAAACCAATCAGCCCAGCTTTCGCTGCCGCGTAGTTTGTTTGCCCCGCATTTCCCATCACCCCAACAACAGATGCGATAGAAATAATACGACCATAACGTTTTTTCATCATGGCACGCAAAACGGATTTAGACAAACGGTAAACGGATGAAAGATTGGTGTCAATAACATCTTGCCATTCATCATCTTTCATACGCATCAATAGGTTATCACGTGTGATACCTGCATTATTAATCAAAATGTCAATTTCACCAAATTCTTTACGGATCTTGGTCAAAGTTTCTTCGATTGATGCTGCATCAGTCACGTTTAACGCTAAACCTTTACCTTTACCATCAAGGTAAGCGGTAATAGCTTCTGCGCCTTTTTCGCTTGTTGCTGTCCCAATAACAGTTGCACCGCGTGCGATTAAGGTTAAAGCTATCGCTTTACCTATCCCACGGCTAGCACCTGTTACCAGTGCAATTTTTCCTTCAAAGCCCATGTCTTCCTCAGCTATTTTCTAAAGCAGTGCTCAATGATACAGGATCATTGATTGCTACGGCAGTTAAATTAGAGACAATTCGCTTGGTAAGACCAGTCAATACTTTACCCGGCCCTACTTCGATAAGGTGTTCAACACCTTGATCTGCCATCAATTCTACTGTTTCCGTCCAACGGACTGGATTATACAGCTGACGGACTAAAGCATCACGAATATTTTGCGCCGATTGCTCTATTTTAACATCAACATTGTTGATAACTGGATAGTCTGGCTCACAAAAATCAATTTTTTCTAACGCATCGGCTAATTTATCAGCAGCAGGCTTCATTAATGCACAGTGAGAAGGAACACTCACAGATAACGGCAATGCACGTTTTGCTCCTGCTTCTTTACATGCAGCCCCTGCACGTTCTACTGCAGCTTTTTCACCGGCGATAACGACTTGCCCAGGTGAATTAAAATTAACCGGAGAAACAACTTGGCCTTGTGCAGATTCTTGACAAGCTTTTTCAATGGATTCGTTATCTAAACCGATAATGGCATACATCGCACCCGTCCCTTCAGGAACAGCTTCTTGCATTAATTTGCCACGTAATTCAACAAGTTTAATTGCTTGTTTAAAATCAATAACCCCTGCGCATACCAACGCGGAGTATTCACCTAAGCTATGACCCGCCATAATCGCTGGCATCGCACCATTTTTGTCTTTCCAAACACGGAAGATAGCCACGGATGCAGCTAACAATGCGGGCTGAGTCTGCCATGTTTTATTTAATTCTTCTTCTGGCCCATTTTGTACTAGTGCCCAAAGATCGTAACCCAATGCTTCCGATGCTTCAGCGAATGTCTGCTCAACTAGCTGATTTTCCTCAGCCAGTGCCGCTAACATACCTAAAGACTGAGAACCCTGTCCGGGAAATACCATAGCAAATTGTGTCATGTCTATTTTCTCAGTTAATTAAAAACGAACTAATGCAGAGCCCCAAGTGAAACCACCACCAAAGGCCTCTAAAAGCACCAGTTGACCACGTTGAATACGGCCATCTCGAACCGCTTCATCCAAAGCGGTTGGAACTGATGCTGCAGAAGTATTACCATGACGGTCAAGGGTGACAACAACTTTATCCATTGTCATATCTAACTTTTTAGCCGTCGCAGATATAATTCTTAAATTTGCTTGATGTGGCACTAACCAATCAAGTTCTTCTTTTGCAATACCACTTTCAGTCAATGTTTCATCAACAATATGGGCTAATTCGCGCACTGCAACTTTAAATACTTCATTACCCGTCATCGTTAAATACGCTGGGTCTTCAGAACAGCGACTGCGGTTAGGCAATGTTAATAAATCACCATAACGACCATCCGCATGCAGATGAGTAGAAATAATACCCGGCTCTTCAGATGCACCAATAACTACAGCCCCTGCTGCATCACCGAATAAAATAATAGTACCACGGTCTTCAGGGTCTAATGTTTTTGATAATGCATCAGCGCCAATCACCAAGGCTTTCTTCGTCATACCTGTTTTGACAAACTGATCCGCAATGCTGATTGCATAAGTAAAACCAGCACAAGCTGCGGCGACATCAAAAGCAGCGCAATCATTAATACCTAACAGTTGCTGGATTTGGCAAGCTGCGCTTGGAAAGGCATGCGTCGCTGATGTTGTTGCAACAATAATCAAGCCTATTTCAGCCGCCTCAATTTGAGCCATTTCTAGCGCATTTTTTGCAGCATGTAACCCCATCACTGAGACACTTTCGTCTTCGTTTGCAATTCTTCTTTCGTGTATTCCAGTGCGTGTCACAATCCACTCATCAGAAGTATCAACCATTTTCTCCAGATCAGCATTGGTGCGCACTTGCGCTGGCAAGTAGCTGCCTGTTCCTAAGATTTTACTGTACATAGCCATAGGTTATTGATCACTCCTGGGTAAAACAATATTTAGTCGCGCTGTTATTCTTTCTGGGACTTGCTTTTCAACAGCTTGTACTGCGCGGTCAATTGCGGCTTTAAAAGCGCCTTCATTCGCTGCACCATGACTCTTGATGACAATACCTTTTAATCCTAACAGAGTCGCACCATTATACTGGTCGGGGTTCATATCCCCAAAACGCTTCATTAAACGTTTTTTTAGCCATTTTTTCGCCAGTTGCATCAACCAACTGCGTTTTTTATTTTGATCACTTGATGATTTTATCAATGAAAGGATCACTCGGATGACACCTTCCATTGTTTTTAAAGAGACGTTACCTGCGAAGCCGTCACATACTAATACATCAGTTTTGCCTGTCAGTAATTCATTACCTTCTACATAACCAATATAGTTAATTGACGTTGTTTCTTTTAACACGGAGGCGGCTTCGCGGATATTATCTAGCCCCTTGCTCTCTTCTTCGCCAATATTGAGCAAAGCGACTCTAGGTTTAGAAATATTGACCACTTCTTCGGCCATAACTGAACCCATTACAGCAAATTGCACTAACATATCACTACTACAATTGACATTAGCGCCTAAATCAAGCACAACTGTTTGGCTTTTTTGCTGATTAGGTAAGATGGTCATTAACGCAGGACGTTCAATGCCGTCTATCGACTTTAACATCAATTTAGCTAACCCCATCAGTGCACCGGTATTGCCTGCACTCACGCACGCTTGTGCCTGCCCAGTTTTTACCAACTCCAAAGCCACTCGCATTGACGTCCCCTTACTTTGTCTTATGGCATTCGATGGCTTAGCATCATTTGCGATAACACCGTCCGCAGGGATTATTTCGACACGCGAAAGTTGCTCTGCACGGCATTGTGCAAGCAAAGGTTGAATGGCATCGGGTTGACCGACTAGCAGTAATTTTAGCGCTGGATTAGATGCCAGTGCCTGCAATGCAGCAGGCACCGTGACGCGGGGACCAACATCCCCGCCCATAGCATCTAACGCAATGGTTAGATTAGCCAAGGTAACAACAAATTACTTGCTGATAACCTTACGGCCACGGTAGTAACCATCTGCAGTCACGTGGTGACGCAGGTGAGTTTCACCGGAAGTTTTATCTACAGAAACTAGGGTAGCAGTCAGTGCATCATGTGAACGACGCATACCGCGTTTTGAACGAGTTGGTTTATTCTGTTGTACGGCCATTGACCTTACTCCTTAAGTACTTTTCTTTAAACTGGCTAATACGGCAAATGGGTTTGGTTTTTCTGCCTCAGGAGGCAGTTCACCAAAGACCATATCCGCTTCGGACACTTCACAGTGTTCAGAATCATGAACCGGAACCACTGGTAAGGAAAGAATTATTTCATCTTCTATCATTCCCAGCAAATCTATTTCACCAAATTCATCAATTTGAATTGGCTCGTAGAGCTCCGGTAATGCTTCGGCCTTTTCGTCATTGACGACAGGACTAAAACAATACGATACGTAGACATGATGCTTGAAATCAGTTCTGCAACGTTGACATTTTAAGGTGACATCCACTTGGGATTTCCCCTCAATGACAGTCAAACGCTGATTATCAATTTTAAATGATAATTCGGTTTCTACATCACTATCTACACTGACTACTGATTCGGCAATACGTGTAACTTGCTCAGGTGTATAACTCCCGACATAGTCGAGGTTTTTCTGAGCTGCACGCTGCGCATCGATAGTCAGGGGTAATTTTACCTTTTGCATAAGGCGCGCATATTAACTTTGTAATGAGCTATAGTCAAAGAAAAAGGCGGGGTAAACTCGCCTTTTCACCAAAAAATCGCAGGTTTTGCGTTTTATAGTTTAAAATGAGTTAACCCTTTTGGCTACGAGTTTCGAGAAAAATCATGAAATCGATTATTTTGGCGTCAACTTCAGAGTTCCGACAAACCTTGCTAAAAAAATTAGGATTACCTTTTTTAGCGGTTCCACCTAACATTGATGAATCGCCTATTTTACATGAGTCGGCTCAAGAACTGGTCATGCGGTTAGCCCATGCAAAAGCCGCCGCTTTGGCGAACCAATACCCACAACACCTCATCATTGGTTCCGACCAAGTCTGTGTCATTGATGGAAAAATAGTTGGCAAACCTCATAGCTTTGATAACGCCTTCAAACAATTACAAGCCGCATCAGGAAATAAAATTACCTTTTATACCGGTTTGTGTTTACTTGATACTGAAATAGGTAAGTTTGATGTGCAATGTGAATTATTCGATGTCTATTTTCGCCAACTAACGGATGACGAAATCACTCATTATTTGCATAAAGAAGAACCTTTCCAGTGTGCTGGTAGTTTTAAATCTGAAGGATTGGGTATTGCTTTGTTTGAACGGCTCGAAGGAAGAGACCCTAATACATTAATCGGGTTACCTATCATATTGTTATTAGAAATGTTGAGAAAGTGCGGTGTTAACCCCCTAAGCGACTAACTAAATAGAGCATGGCGCAGTGACAGGGGTTCACTCTCTGTCACTGCCAAAACTATTAAATTGCTGTTTTACGGTTACGCAACACTTTTAAGCAACGGGTTAACCCTGCATCCATAGGTGCCTGTAAGCGCATTTCTTCCCCTGTATTTGGGTGTGTGAATTTCAGCGCACTGGCGTGCAGAAATAAACGGTTTAAACCTGTATCCGCCAATTGGCTATCAAATTGCCTGTCACCATAGCGGTCATCAAATGCAATGGGATGCCCCGCGTATAAAGTATGTACACGGATTTGGTGAGTACGCCCTGTCACTGGGCTAGCCTTAATTAAGGTTGCATTTTCAAAGCGCTCTTCAACTTTGAAACGCGTTTCTGAAGGCTTACCTTCACTGTTAACTTTTACTACTCGCTCACCACTTTGGAGGATATTTTTTAGTAGCGGCGCTTGAACGACCTTAGTATGCGACTGCCAATTTCCTCGAACTAGCGCTAAATAATCTTTTTGCATTTGCTTTAAGCGCAATTGTTCGTGTAATGCCCTAAGGGCTGAGCGTTTTTTGGCCACCAATAAAATACCTGATGTATCCCTATCAAGGCGATGAACTAACTCAAGAAAACGAGCTTCTGGGCGTAGCGCTCTAAGCCCTTCAATCACCCCAAAACTGAGCCCACTTCCGCCATGTACCGCCGTTCCAGAAGGTTTGTTCAGCACTAAGATATAATCATCTTCAAATAAAATACAGTCAGCAAGCGCTGCCACTTTCCCTAATTTAGCTGATACTGGCGCTGTTTCACGCTCAGCAACCCTAACTGGCGGTACGCGAACTTGGTCCCCTTCCAGCAATTTATATTCTGGTTTTATCCGCCCTTTGTTAACACGCACTTCCCCTTTACGGATAATGCGATAAATCATACTTTTTGGCACACCTTTGAGTTTGGTGAGCAAAAAATTGTCGATGCGTTGCCCAGCTTCGTCATCGCTGATCTCAATAAATTGAACTTGGTTTTGTATATTCATTCGGGAATGCGTTAACTCTAATTGATTAAAATATGCTCTTATTCGCTCTCTCTATCATACCGACTCCACAAAATTTTTTATCTTTTTTTTTAATTTGTCTATTTTCTGCCTGATTTATCCTATTTCTAAATAAAATTTCCATATAACTTCCGTATCGACTTGCTATAATGTCTATGGCAATGGAATAATACGAAGTCGCCGAAATGTTTAAAAAACGAAAATTGGCGTTATATAGGATTTCTTATTTGATGACGTAACAATGCAGCAATGGCGTAAGACATTTAGCAACATCAAATAAATTAGCGAGCAACGAATTTTAGCTTATTGGGTTAGGAACTTCCGTTTTCAATAACATACGGCATCCTGATTAAGAACGCTGAATTTTTAATCTAAAAATCAGGTTCACCGAATACTGCGCGTCTCTATACGAACGACTGCCGCGAGGCAGACGGTTTTGTAAAAATCACGAGGCCATCGGTTTACAGTAGCTCATTCTTTCGCTGCTCTTTATTTAAAGAAAATAATTGAGTAAGTAATAACATGAAAAGAATGCTAATAAACGCAACTCAACAGGAAGAGTTGCGTGTTGCCCTTGTTGACGGGCAACGTCTTTATGATCTGGATATCGAAAGTCCAGGTCATGAGCAAAAAAAGGCCAATATTTACAAAGGTAAAATCACCCGCATTGAACCCAGTCTTGAAGCCGCATTTGTTGACTACGGCGCTGAAAGGCACGGTTTCCTTCCTATCAAAGAAATCGCTCGTGAATACTTCCCAAGCAACTACCACTCTCAGGGCCGTCCTAACATTAAAGATGTGTTAAAGGAAGGCCAAGAAGTTATTGTCCAAGTTGATAAAGAAGAACGAGGCAA
Source organism: Providencia sp. 2024EL-00732 (assembly GCF_044006275.1). NCBI lineage: Bacteria > Pseudomonadati > Pseudomonadota > Gammaproteobacteria > Enterobacterales > Morganellaceae > Providencia > Providencia sp. 2024EL-00732. The sequence continues at coordinate 1,091,332 of NZ_JBIPDG010000001.1, forward strand.
TAAAGGTGCAGCACTAACGACCTTTATTAGTTTGGCTGGGAGCTATTTAGTTTTAATGCCAAATAACCCTCGCGCAGGGGGGATTTCCCGTCGTATTGAAGGTGAAGACCGTACAGAACTTAAAGAAGCTTTGTCTTCTTTAGAAATTCCAGACGGTATGGGGTTAATTGTCCGTACAGCAGGTGTAGGCAAATCAGCAGAATCACTGCAACAAGATTTACTTTATCGCTTACGCCATTGGGATGCTATCCAAAAAGCGGCTGAAAACCGCCCTGCACCGTTCCTTATTCATCAAGAAAGTAACGTTATTGTTCGTGCGTTCCGTGATTATCTACGCCCTGACATTGGTGAAATTCTTATTGATAACCCGAAAGTGGTCGAAATGGCTCGTAACCATATTGAAGCTATCGGTCGCGGTGATTTCGCCAGCAAAATTAAACACTATAGTGGTGATGTTCCTTTATTTAGCCATTATCAAATCGAGTCGCAAATTGAGTCGGCATTCCAACGTGAAGTTCGTTTGCCTTCAGGTGGCGCATTAGTCATCGATACGACTGAAGCATTAACCGCTATCGATATCAACTCCTCACGGTCAACCCGTGGCGGTGATATCGAAGAAACTGCATTCAATACCAACTTAGAAGCGGCTGATGAGATTGCTCGCCAGCTACGTCTACGTGACTTGGGCGGTTTGATTGTCATTGACTTTATCGATATGACACCGGTTCGCCATCAGCGTGAAGTTGAAAATCGTCTACGTGAAGCCGTACGACAAGACCGTGCGCGCATTCAAATTGCACGTATTTCTCGTTTCGGTTTACTGGAGATGTCACGTCAACGTTTGAGCCCTTCTCTTGGTGAGTCAAGCCATCACGTCTGCCCTCGTTGCATGGGGACAGGGACAATTCGTGATAACGAGTCACTATCGTTGTCTGTGCTTCGTCTTATTGAAGAAGAAGCCTTAAAAGAGAATACCCATGAAGTACACGCGATTGTGCCAGTCCAAATCGCGTCTTATCTACTAAACGAAAAACGCAAAGCAGTCAGTGATATTGAACAACGCCAAAGCCATGTGCGTGTGGTGATTGTCCCTAATGACCAAATGCAAACGCCTCACTTCCATGTGATCCGTATTCGTAAAGGCGAAGAAGTTAACACTCTAAGCTACAATTTAGCGCAATATCATGAGACAGAAACGTTAAATCAAATTGATGAAACGACTGCAGAGCGTAAACTTCCTGAGCAACCAGCGATTTCGGCTTTTGCCCTGCAAGAACCTGTCGACATGCCTGCGGTGAAACCTAAAGAAACCGTTTCAAAAACCCCAGCAAAACCCGTGACAACAGAGCAGGCAACGCCAGGCTTATTCAGTAAAATTGCGGCCTTCTTCAAGAAGCTATTTGGTGAGGAAGAAGAAAAGGTGGTTGAGAAACCAGCACCGAAGCCTCGCAATAATAATGACCGCCGCCGTAATAACGATCGTCGTCGTAACAATGATCGCCGTAATAATAACCGTCGTGACCGCGATGATAATGAAAATCGCGAAACTCGCGACAATCGCAATAATCGTAATGCGACTGCGGATGAAACCAACAATCGTAATAAAGGCCGTAATAATAAAAATACGAGCCAACAAGATGAGCAAACAACTGATAGCAACAATCGCGATAATCAGCAACAACGTCGTGAGCAACGTGCAGAGCGTCGTCGCCGTCAGGACGAAAAACGTCAGCAACAAGCTGCAAAAGCACAACAAGATGCTCAACAAGATAACGTCGAAAATGTTGCGGAGAAAGAGGAACAACAACGCCCTGTTACACCTCGTCGCCAACGTCGCCAGTTATCACAGAAAATCCGTGTTACCGATAACGACCAAGTTGTAGATTCGGTTGAAACATCACAGGAAGTGGTGGCTACGCAACCTCTTGCCGCATTGCCTGTCGTTGTAACGCCTGTCAATCAGTCTGAAGGTGAAGTTAAAACAGAAGACCTGCAAGGCGTAAACACTCAAGCAGATGACGAAGAAAAGCAAGACACCATCATTCCTCGTCGTTCACGTCGTTCGCCACGCCACTTACGCGTAAGTGGGCAACGTCGTCGTCGCTACCGTGATGAGCGTCATTTGAATAAGTCGCCAATGCCATTAATCGCTGCGGTTGCCTCACCTGAACTAGCATCAGGTAAAGTATTTATTCATTATCCTATCGCCCAACCACAACAAGAAGGTATGGCGATCATTACTAATGAAGAAATGCTGGAACAACAAAGTGTTGATGAAGCCTCTTCGGCTGAAAAAACAAAAGTGACAGCGTCACAATCAGAGGTTATTGTTCCTGCTGTAACGGCTACCGCTGTTGAGGTTGCTCAGGTAGAAGTATCAGAAACGGTTGCATCTCCTGTTGTGGAAGCTGAAGTTAAAGCCCCTATCGATGAACAACCAGTAGAAGCAGTACCTGTTGAGATTGAGGCCGTTGAAGTGACTCAATCTGAAAACACACTAACTGAAACTACAGCAATCGTCGAGAAAGCGCCTGAAACAACAGAGCAAGTGATTGAGTCTCCTGTTGAATCTGTTGTTAAGTCAGAAACAACTGAGCTCGTTGTAGAAGAAGCTTCCGCTCAAACTGAAGCTGTTGATGAAACTGTGACTCAATTCGTTGAAGAAACATCAACGTCTGAGGTTATCGTTGAGACAGCAAAAGAGCCCGTAATAGTTAAAGAGGTTGAACCCGTTAAGGTCACCGAATCAACTGTTGTCGCTGTAAGCTTACATAAACGCCATGCGTATTCACCAATGACTAAAGCGCCTGCCCCTGAAACCTCGGGTGCGCCATTTGAAATTAAAGAATACCTACGCGATGCCTCAACCTTTGAAGGTAAAGGTGGCGCAGGTGGCCATGTTGCTTCAAACGTCGCAACCTCTGAAATGGCAAAACCTGCTGATTTCTAAGAACTAGCTAGCTGTAAACATAAAAGCCTTGATAGGAAACTATCAAGGCTTTTCTTATTTACAGCTGATTTTTATAAAGAAGTTTTTAATACTTACGATGACCTAGGCGGCAAACTAAACGAGGCCCTAGGAGCATACATCAGTATGTGACTAGGGCGAGTATGTGAAACCAACAACGCTACATCCCTAAATAAAGTACAAGTAGAATACCTAGATAAATTTCAAGTAAATTAATCCTCTATATAGTTCGACTTGTAGCTAGGCGGCAAACTAAACGAGGCCCTAGGAGCATACATCAGTATGTGACTAGGGCGAGTGTGTGAAGCCAACAACGCTACATCCCTAAATAAAGTACAAGTAGAATACCTAAATAAATTTCAAGTAAATTAATCCTCTATATAGTTCGACTTGTCCCTAGGCGGCAAACTAAACGAGGCCCTAGGAGCATACATCAGTATGTGACTAGGGCGAGTGTGTGAAGCCAACAACGCTACATCCCTAAATAAAGTACAAGTAGAATACCTAAATAAATTTCAAGTAA